>CAVVDY010000020.1:0-83385 GCA_963747055.1 uncultured Acidobacteriaceae bacterium
GGCACGCCTGGTTACCTTCGTACTCAAGCACTCCGCGTTTGCTGTTGCCCTTCGGCTTAGAAACTCATATACCGTGCTTGAGGAAAGGCCGAACGTGCCTCTCCAGTGCGCATTAGGCTAAGCTCTTTGAAATGAGGATTTTGCATGGAAGTCTCATAGGTTCACGATTTTGCGGGGAAAATGTGCGTAAAGTCATGAAAACAAGGATTCGGCATCACGTTATTTTCATCAGTTCCATGTGCGTTGCACACACAGGGCGTCGGCAGGAATATTGGGGCCTCAGCTTCCAGGTGCAGAAATCTGTTCCGCCCCGTAGAGTAATGCTCGCCTCAGCCTGGCCTTTCAAATTAGCTTAGGGCAGGCTTTTAGCCCGCGAGGCGCGAAGAATCCGCCGGCCATAATCGATCTCGGCCAAAGCGAGGAGGAGCATGTCACCCAGCGAAGGACAAGGAAAGGCCCGGGCCGTCACCTTGCACATGGTCTCCAGCCTGGATGGTTTCATCGCCAAGAAGGACAACAGCGTCTCCTGGATGGAGAGTGGAAGCGTCTACGAAGCCGGGGTCTCGATTTCCGAGGAAGAGGTTGCGGCCTTCCTCAAGGCCATCGACTGTTATGTGATGGGTTCGCGCACCTATGAGCACGCGCTGGAACTGGGCTGGCCCTATGGCGATACTCCGGTGGTAGTGGTCACCAGCAGAGAATGGCCGCCGGCGAGGAAAAGCGTCGAGTTCTATTCCGGGGATCTCAAGACACTCGTACACGAGAAACTCGCGCCTCGATATCGCAGCATCTGGCTGGTGGGCGGGGCGATGTTATGCCGGCGTTTTCTCGAACTCGGCTTGGTGGACGAAATCAGGTTGACTGTAGCGCCTGTCCTGTTAGGTGACGGGCTCCGGCTGTTCGACGGTTCCCGAATCGAGCAGAGGTGGAACTTGAAGAACGTGGCCGCCTACAAGAACGGATTTGTTGAGCTGCTGTACTCCGCCCCTGCGGCGTGAAAGTCTGAGGAGAGATCGATTGCAGAGGCCATGCCCCGGAATTTAGTTCTGTGTACTTACACGGCCTCCCACTTTGCGGAGTTGGTGACGACTCTAATCCGTGTTGTCGATGGAGTTCGTGGTTGATTCGGTTCTACACCTCGCGCGAGCCCGGAATCTGCGGCTGCTCACAGCTTACTTGTCGTTCGCGGCGCATAAGTGCACCTCGCGTATAAGTTTCGAAATGCGAAATGTACAGCAGGGAAATGGCACATGCAAGGCGCATACCAACTTTCCACTCCTCGTCCTGGTGCCGCCGCCCTCCGTGCGCATCTGTGATTGCTGGAGGTAAATGTCATGTATGTTGTCACTGGCGCGAGCGGGAACACCGGGAGCGCAGTCGCCAATACTCTGCTTGATAACCATAAACAGGTGAGGGTCATCGGACGCAAGGCGGAGCATTTGCAGCCGTTCACTAAACGGGGCGCAGAAGCTGTAGTCGCCGACCTCACGGACACCGGCAAGCTGGTGAAGGCCTTCAGCGGGGCAGAGGCGGTCTACGCGATGATTCCCCCGAATCCTGCAGCACCGGACACCTTTGCCTACGAGGATCGCATCACGTCAGCGCTGGCATCGGCACTGAAAGAGGCGCATGTAAAGCACGTCGTCGCGTTGAGCAGCGTGGGCGCTGATAAGTCCTCGGGGACTGGACTTGTTCTGGCGCTTCATCGGCTGGAGCAGGCGCTGGACAGCGTTCCCGGGCTCAACACGCTGCACTTGCGGGCCGGCTACTTCATGGAGAACACGCTGGTTCAAGTCGGCATCATCAAGGGCATGGGAGTCGCGGCCGGGCCGATCCGCGCGGACCTGAAACTGCCCATGATTGCCACCCATGACATCGGCGTTGCCGCGGCGAACAGCCTGATGCGCCTCGGCTTCCAGGGCCATCAAACGCGCGAACTGCTGGGGCACCGGGACATCAGCTATGCCGAGGCCACGGCCATCATCGGGAAAGCCATCGGCAACCCTGGCCTGCAGTACAAGCAGCTTCCCGACGAGCAGCTTCGCCCCACCCTGGCCCAGCTTGGCATGTCGCAGAAGTTCATCGACCTGCTGCTGGAGATGTCGGCGGCCATGAACTCGGAACACATGAAGGCGCTGGAGTCGCGCACGGCGCGGAACACGACGCCAATGTCGTTCGAGCGCTTTGTTGCGGAGCGCTTCGTCCCGGCGTACCAGTCGGTTTCGAAGGCAGCCTGATTCTGACTGATTGCGTGGCGGCTCGGCAGGAAGCGTTCGCCACGCAATCCTGTTCTTTGGTGACGTCTGCCGAGGGGCTTCCGCCATGGGCTGGAATTGTCACTTCTCTCCGACTCTCCTACCACAGGCTGCTCTGTATCTATTGAGCCGGCCACGCATCTCATCGGTGTGGAACTGAAGAAGAATTACATGCTCACACGCATGCATCGTGCGATGTTCGCTGTTGGCCTCACGATTTCCATGCTTGCCTGCTCGGCGAAGGGACAACCGAAAGGGCCGATCCCGGCGGCAAAGGTGGACGCGCCGCTGGCCACGAGTGCAAGCAAACAGACAGCGGTGTTTGCCGGCGGCTGCTTCTGGGGAACCCAATCGGTATTTGAGCGGGTGAAAGGTGTGCTGAAGACGACGGCGGGATATGCCGGAGGTTCTGCCGCGACTGCTACTTACGCTCAGGTGACCACGGAGACGACCGGGCACGCCGAGTCGGTCGAGGTGGTCTATGACCCGTCGAAGATTACGTACGGAGAGCTGCTGCGCATCTTCTTTTCTGTAGCGCACGATCCGACGGAGCTCAACCGGCAAGGGCCGGATGTAGGCCCTTCGTATCGCTCGGCCATCTTTTATACGAATGACGAGCAGAAGCGCATTGCGACGGCATACATCAAGCAGCTGGACGCGGAGAAGGCATTTCCAGCCCCGATTGTCACCGAGGTAACGCCGCTCAAAGGTTTCTACCGCGCGGAAGACTACCACCAGGATTACGCGCTCAACCATCCCGACAATCCGTACATCAAGATCTGCGATCTGCCCAAGATCGAGCTGCTGAAGAAGGAGTTTCCGCAGCTGTTTGTGGATTACAAGGGGAAGTAAGGGAAGCCGGCTTTGAGTTGCCCGCTGACGCCGGCTCCGAGGGGATGACGACAGTTGCGACCCGACTGTCGTGCCCTGATACAAGGCGATTGACGCCCGCCATTGAAGGAATCTGCCTGCCGCTTGCTCCTACTGATCGCGCAGCGTCTTCACCGGATCGAGCCGTGCTGCACGGTAAGCGGGGGCGCTGCATGCCGCCAGCGCCACCAGCAGCAACACTGCCGAGACAGCAACAAACGTGGCTGCGTCGAGCGGTCGCACGCCATAGAGCATCTTGCGCATGACATTCGTCATGGCGAACGAAGCCAGCACGCCGATTCCCACTCCGATGCACGCCAGACTCATGCCCCGGCTAAGGATCATGCGGAGCACGTTGCCGCGCTGCGCGCCAAGAGCGATGCGCAGGCCAATCTCCAGAGTTCTCTGGGTTACCAGATACGACAACAATCCGTACAGTCCGACAATACAGAGAAGTAGCGCAACCGCCGCAAAGGACGACAAGAGCAGGGCCTGGAAGCGTTGCTGAGCGGCAGAGCGAGTGACGCTGTCTTGCAGGGTGTGGACTTCGAATAGCGGCAGGTTCTTGTCGAGCTGTGCCACCTGCGTGCGAACCGACGGTATCAGCGACACCGGGTCGAGCGAGGTCCGAATCACGAGGCGCGGGGAGAGAATGGCCGCCTGGGTGAAGGGCACGTAGTATTCGGGCCTGGCCTCGTCCGTCAACCGCGCGGCCCGAACGTCGCCGACCACAGCGATGATCTGGCGCGGTACTTCTTTGACTGTGCCATCGCTCAGGCCGGGCGTGATGTGTTTGCCGATAGGAGCCTCGCCGGGGAAAAACTGTTTGGCGAAGGCCTGGTTCACGATCACGACGGGCATCGATTTGTCGGTGTCGGTCTCCTGAAACTCGCGGCCTTGCAGGACTGGGATTCGCAGCGTTTTGAAGTAATCCGGCGCGGCAATGGAAGCCCGCGCTGTATTACGCTGGCCTTCCGGCAGGGGGTGGCCTTCAATATCGAAAGAGATGCGCATGCCGTCGGCGGACAGCGGCATCGGCCACCCGGTGCTCACGGACACCACGCCGGGCAGGCCGCGCAGGCGTGATAAGAGCTGCCCGTAGAACTGGAGCTGCTGATCGTGCGGATATTGCCTATCCGGCAAGGCCAAACTGGCGATGAGCACATTGCGGCGATCGAAGCCGGGGTCGACCTGGAGAACACGCAGAAAGCTACGGATCAGCAGACCTGAGCCGATCAGCAGAACAAGTCCAACGGCGATCTCAGCAACAACCAGGGAGTTGTGCAGGCGGTGCTGTCCGCGCCCGGTAGTGGCGGTGCGGGTTCCGTCGCGCAATGCGGTGGAGGGATCGACGCGTGCGACGCGCAGTGCGGGCAGGACGCCAAACAGTGGCCCGATCAAAAAAGAAACAGCTACAGCGAAGGCCAGTACGGTTGCATCAATGGAGATATTGCCGGAGCGAGGAAGGTCGGAGGGCAACAAGCCTACGACGACCCGCACCAGAAACCCGGACAACGCCACTCCGGCAAGTCCACCCAGCAGCGACAAGACGAGCGACTCGACCAGCATCTGACGCACGATCTGGATGCGGCTGGCGCCCAATGCCGAGCGCACGGCAACTTCCCAACTGCGGCGCGAGCCCCGAGCCAACAGCAGCCCCGCAACGTTCGCACAGGCGATGAGCAATACCAGAGCGACGGCGGCGAAGAGGATACGCAGTGCCGGACGACTGTCGCCCACGAGCGCGTCAATTTGTGGAATGACAATCCCACGGGCGAAGTGCGAGTTGGTCTTGGGATACTCGGAGAACAGACGTTGAGCGATCACATTTACGTCTGCATTGGCTTGCTCAACTGAGACACCGGGCCTCAGCCTGCCGACCATGCTCAGCAAATGATCTCCGCGCTCAGAGGTCATAGGCTCGCCGGAAGGATCGTAGGTATCGTCGGCAATCGAGGTCCAGAGCATGGGCGCGGGATTCTGGATGGGGAACTCGAAGCCGCGCGGCATGACTCCGATCACGGTGTAACTATTGTTGTCGAGGGTGATCGAGCGTCCCACAATGTCAGACGAGGATCCGAAGGCCGACTGCCACAGTTGGTGACTCAAGATGGCGACGTGCACACCAGGCTTCTCGTCTTCCAGTCTGACCCCACGGCCCATGGCCGGCTCGACGCCGAGGATCTTGAAGAAATCGGCCGAGACCACGTCCGCATCGAGGTTCTTCGGGTCGCCGGCGCCGGTCAGGGTGACGTTGGTGTCGTGATAGGCTGCCAGTCCGGTGAAGGACTGGTTCTGCGAGCGCCAGTCGAAGAAGTCCGGATAGCTCATGGCGTTGGGCGAATTCGTCACGTCAGGACGACGGCTGTCGACCGATCCGGCGGCGACCAGACGGTCGGGCTCGGGGAAGGGCAATGGCTGAAGCAGTACGGCGTTAACCACGCTGAACATCGTGGTGGTTGCGCCAATGCCGAGAGCGAGCGTAAGTACCGTGGCGAGAGCAAACCCGGGGGCTTTTCTTATTTGGCGAAGGGCAAAACGAAAGTCATGCCACAACTTCAGCAGCATTGAGCGGCTCCATCCGGACACATGATTAGTAGGGAATGGCAATTCACCCGCCAACGTATGTTACCGGCTTTCAATAAGATACGTTGGAGATGAGAGATGTGGTGTGTCCGGTTGAGAAATGCGATGTCCAAAAACGGACGGGGAAAGATATGCCCAGGACATAAAATGCCTCCAGTGGCAAGCCGATCTTTTGGATTCCTTTGGCGGCAATGGCGGTTCGCTCTATCGCAGATCACGTTATAAATCTGGATGGAGACTTCAGCTGGAGCATCCTGAATATCAAGTGGGTCCGTACCGGAGAAGTGCCTTTCGTCCGGAACGCTTCCCTGAGAACGTCGGTGGAGAAAAGGCAATGAGTGATCTCACGCGAACTCTGAAACGAAGGGCTGTCCACGAGGTGAGAGAGTACGTCGTGATCTCGCTCTATCTCTTTGTTGTCTTCTCTCTGTTTATTGTCTACAAATCCATGATTCTCGCCCAGCATCACATTGACTTCGAACGGCACGGGTTTGCGCTGCTGAATGCCTTGGCGCTTGCCAAAGTCATGCTGGTTGCTCAGGACCTTCATCTGGCCGACCAGTTTCGCGACGCGCCGCTAATCTATCCGACTGTCATCAAGTCGTTGGTGTTTACCGTTGTGCTGGCGAGCTTTTCGGTGGTGGAAGAGGTGGCCATCGGCCGGGTTCATGGCAAGTCATTTCATCGAAGCATTGAATTGGGCGGCGGGACGTTGCAGGGGATCCTAACGGTCTCTTTCCTGGTGTTCGTGATGCTGATTCCTTTTTTTGGGTTTATCGAGCTGCGGAGAGTCTTCGGGCCAGACCGGATTGTCGGCGTCTTCTTCCGGCCGCGGCACCTGGTGAATCTCCCGCCTCCCACGTCAGACTAGCTGGATCGGCTGTCGCTTGTCTCGCGCTCTTTCTTGAGAAAGTGCGCATACGCGCCGACGGTAAGGAAGTTGATGAGTACCGCAATCACATTCCAAATGATTACCGGCCGCGATGCGATCAACAAGCCGTAGTAAATCCAAAGGACCTGAAACACGCCCATGATGGCGCTCATCCGGGGATTCATGCCCAGGCTGGACCTGCGCCGGAGCATGGCAAGCAAGTCGGGAAAGGCGGCGAAGGTCGTTCCCAAGCCAGCCAGAAATCCGACGATCTCCGAGAGTTCGGTGCTGGGTCTGAGCAGCCTCTCGGTGTCGATGACCACATGTTGGCAACCTGTGAGTGAAGCCAAGCTGAGAACATGGACAACGAGCGCAACTCGGTTAAATCGCCGATTCATGGCGTATCGATGAGTATGCGGCTTGAAGGTATGGGACACCTTCTGCCTGTCAGGTTTGATGTGCCTCAGGGTCGACTCCTTCGCTTCTCAATGCAAAACGCCAGCAGAGAGCAATCGCGGCGCGAGCGGTTGCTCTTAACCAACACCGCCGGCGAATGGGAAGCCGGAGGGTGCGGGCCAGTTCGGCGTGTAATGTTTCCGCATGGCCGCATCGCAGATGGCGTATCCCCAATTCATGAGCTTGTGTTGCAGATCGTCGTCCATGCCTTTGAGCCTGGTAGGCGTTGAAGCGAGGACCGCAGTTTTCTCATACGGGCAGGGCAATGCCTGAGGAGGGTTGTACTTGGCCATGTCCGACCAGATGCCCCAGTAGGTGCCTTTTCTTTGTTTAGCCGTATAAGAGTTGATTACCTGGCGCTTACGCAGGGCACGAACCTGGTTGTCGATCAGGTCATAGACGCGGCGCGTGTGGTTGAACCAGTCTCGGTCGGGATCAGCCTCTGCCCCATACATTCCGCCGGCATCGCTTACCAAGACGGTGTCATACCGCTTCCAGGCCGTCTCGAGCCCGAGATTGTCATACACGCCGCCGTCGGTGAGGATCACCTGGGTAGTAAAGGGAGGCTTTTGCAGGCCTGCTCCGCTGTTGGGCGTGTAATCCGATTCCCTCAGGTCAAGCTCCACCGGGGACAGCACGGGAGGAAAGGCGGACGACGCTCCAACGGCAACGGCCAGCTCTGTCTGGGGATTCTTCACCTCGCCCACCTGCCAGTCACGCATGTATGGCTTCGAAAATCTCCACAGGGAGCGCGACTGGACATTGGTTGCGTTGATGACGAAGCGAGGCCTGTCAGGCAAAGCTTGCAACGTGACATTATGGAACAGGTATTTGCGGTAGGCATTGGCGATCTTGTCGGCTACCGTACCGGGACCGAAGACACCGGACAAGATGGATCCCACGTCGATGGTGTGCCGGGCGAGTGTGCACACGGGATGAGTTACCAACTCGTCGAACTTGGTCGCTACACCGTTCGCGTTGAATTCCAGTTTGTTCCATGCGAATCCCAGCGCGCCGGCCGTGATCGATCCTCCGGACACACTCGAAATCCGATCAATCTTCTGCAGGAACCCGGCTTCATTCAGACGTATCAGCACCCCGAGATGGAAGATCATTGCCCGGTAACCGCCACCAGACAGACAAAGGGCCACTCCGGCCTCGGGTGGTTTGCTGTCGTCGGGATGACCTATCTGCACGACAGGGCTCTGCGCATCGGGAACTTCAAATGACTTCTGCTCGTCAGGCATAAGGGATCTCCAGCGTCAGGAAACGGCGAGTCACGCGGCTCAAATCTGCCCTCTTCCGCAGCAATCGGGAATCGGGAGTATTACTGAGACGCATTGTCGCCTATAGCTGGCTATCAGCGCAGCAGTATTTTTCCAGCGGAAGCTCTGTTCCGGGACACAAGCCGTCAGTCAAGGCAAGCTGTTCGGGGACAAGACCTCGTCTGCGCTTACCCTTGGCCCGATGTGACGGCAGCGCGATGCCACGGATTGCTGTAGCTTTGCCAGACAGGACTATGCGGAGAGGCCGGCATGGACGCCCAACTCTTAGAGGCGGGATTTGCTGGGCCTGAATCCGGCACGCTCCATCCCACGCTGTGCTTCCTGGTTCTTCATGAAGACATCCCACACCAAGCCGGTGCGCGCGTTTTCGGCCATCACCATGGTGATGCCGGTGTCAATGCCGATCACGTCGCCGTCATACCAGTCTTTCAGCGGATTGAAAGCATTCACGAAACCGTAGCGGCCCCAGGCTTTTGGATAGCGATCTCTGACCGTGCGCAAAACGCGCATCGCGGGCTGTGGCAGAAACGGCAGCGATCCTCCTGCCGCGCTGGGAACGACTGTTCCATCAATCGGGCCAATGGCGGGCGGACCGCCCCAGACTACATAGCCCTTTTGTGAGTCGGAGGCGGTTATGCCCCATAGATCGTCGCTGTAATCGGAAAATTTCTCTCCCAGCTCGATGCAGAAACGGCGATGGGCTTCGGTGGCAGCGACGGAGTTTTGAAAATAGTTGGCGTAGTGGTCGCGTTTACCCCGGAAGTCAAACCAGGCTTGCGAATACTGATGGACAAACAGCGGGGCGAAGGACCCGATGTAGTGCAGGCCATCGTACTCAAAGGTGACCCGCTTCCACGCTGTCCAGGCGTCACGAGGCAATGGGTATTTCAACGAGCCCAGGCCCAGCAGGTACATCATCATTAATTCGCTGTAAGACTGCCAGCGGTAGGAAAGAAAGCCTTGCTCGGGGGCCCAACCAAGGGACAGCAGGCTGGTGTCTTCCGCAACCCAGGACCAATCCACCCGGTCGAAGATGTCGTATCCCAAGCGAGTAATTTCGGAATGTGCCTCGAAGTACTTGCGGCAGGTCAGTACGCCACACAGCAGGATCGCAGTGTCCACGGAAGAGATCTCTGAGTCCCACATTCGCTCGCCGGTGTTGGCGTTGGCAAAGTGGAAGAAAAATCCCCGGTGATTGGGCAACTTGTTCCAGAGAAAGCGCAGGGTTGTAAGAACACGATTGCGCGCTTCGGCCAGACTAATGTATCCGCGCTTGTGTCCGATGCAGAGGGCGGTCAGTCCGAAGCCGGTGGCTGCGATGCTCGCCACCACTCTTTTGTCCGAACCGTTGACTGTACAGCGGTCCTTGACGAGACCGGTCTGTGGGCTCGCCTGTTCTGCAAAGTAGAGAAAATTGGCTTTTTCTACCTCTTCCAGGAAAGCTTCGTCCGCAGCGGACAGTCGTGTAGCCGGGGGCAAACCCTTGCCGCAAAACGATTGCGCCTCAGCGGAACTCAGAGGAGTAGCAGACCCGAGGAACGGCACGGCAGTCGCTGCGCCGAGGATTCCTTTCAGCAACCGACGCCGGGAAAGGACATTCGATTTGGCAACTTTGTCGTCCATTCAATACATTCTAAGCAGAGCGAATTGCAAGCGGTCTTGGCGCCCGCCGGCATTTGGCCCCATGCGAAGAAAGATAAAAAATCAACGTCCCAGACATGAGCGTACACCTCCGTCCACGCCAGGGTATGACGATGGCTGGTAGAGAGACCGTCGTGGCACGCGCCGCCGTAGTGGTCCTTCTTGCCGGCGCTCTGCTATGCGTGATGATCAGTTGCACCAAGGGCCCAACCGCGTTGCAGGGCACGGTGTTGGAGCGAAATTCGGATCCCCGAAAGCAATCGCCAGTCGCCGGCGTAGAGATCACTTCATCCATCGGTTCGACATCCAGTGTTGGCCAAACAGATTCTTCCGGCTATTTCAACCTGAAGATGCGCGGCTGGGTCCGAAGCGGGCAACCTGTGCATCTGGAGTTTCGCCATCCTGGATATCAGCCATTGTCCCTGGACACCACAGTGAGCGATAAGCTCTACGTTGTGAGCATGGCTCCCGTTCCCGAGAAAGCTCATCCGGAAGCGAAACAGCCCGCGATAGGCATTGCCAATGTCAAGATCCGCTACTCAATGAAAAGTACAGCAGCGGTGAACGTTGGAAGCGCAGTCAAGGCCTTCGAGGTGGTGAATACCGGCAACGTGCCATGCAAGGACCAGTCGCCGTGCTCTCCAGATGGAAGATGGAAGGCTACCATTGGTTCGGCAACCTTGGACGCCGGCGAAGGCAATGTCTTTCGCAGTGTCAGACTTTCTTGCATCGCCGGGCCATGCCCGTTTACGAAGGTAAAATCCGACAAGTATTCCGAAGGCGAAAGTACCGTTACGGCCACCGTGTTGAACTGGTCCGACACTACGACCTTCCTGTTGGAGGCCGAGGTTTACCGTCCGGTAGTGAATGAAGTGATCCAGGATTCTTATCCGGTGATCTTCGGCCATACTTTGAATTTCAGTGTGCCTGACACGGGCGAAGGGGTAAGCATTGAAGCGGACGTAGACGGTAAGCCGGTCGTGTTTCCGCTGGGCCCGAGTTTGTGCCTGAGCTGGGCCGAGTGCACCGTCACGACCAACAAGGACCACAGCAAGAGCTATCGCTGTGAACTACAGGATGGCTTCCGGTTTCAGTGACCTGACGGAGCGAGCTCCAACGGCCTTGGCGTGGAGTGTCTTCTCGTCACGGACCGCGGAACTATGGACTTACAACCTGGAATGTACCCGCAAGTCCCTCGGCGGAGTTCGGCGCAATCCATACGTCGTACTTGCCAGGCGGGATGACCCAGCGCATGTGGGTGTCGTAAGAGCCCAAATCATTGGCCTTGACCGTAAATACAACAGTTTTCTTCTCGCCCGGCTTAAGCGTGATGCGTTCAAAACCTTTTAACTCGCGCACCGGACGCGAGGTAGGCGCTACCCGATCACGAACATAAAGTTGCACTACCTCCGTGGCGCTCCGCGATCCTACATTCTCGACGTCCGCCTGGACGCGCAGTACCGCGGTGGGCTCGACCGACGGCGTCAATACCTTAAGGCCACTGTAGCGAATGGTGGTGTAGGTAAGACCGTAGCCAAAGGGAAACAATGGCGCTGAGCTCTCGTCAATGTACCCGGTGTGCCAGCGATCAGGAGAGGTGGGGCGGCCGGTGTTCCTGTGGTCGTAGTAAATAGGAATCTGCCCTACCGACCGCGGCCAGCTCATGGGCAGCCGTGCGCTGGGCGAGGCATCACCGAAGAGCAAGTCGGCAACGGCATTGCCTGCCTGCACACCGGGATACCAAGCCTGAATAATAGCGGCCACGTGATCGTTGGCCCAGCGAATGTCCAACGGACGACCGCTCTCGATCACCAATACAACCGGCTTTCCGGTGGCCACAACTTGCTGCAGCAGCTCTTCTTGTTTGCCCGGAAAACTCAAGAAAGCCCGGGAGCTGGCTTCGCCCGTCATCTCGGCCAGTTCCCCCAGGAAGATGATTGTCACGTCAGCCTTGCGTGCTATTTGCACGGCGTCCGCTATTGATTCTGGACCCGTGGTGGCGTTGGTTGCCCCTACTCCCGTGGCTGTAACAGGCGCGGGGGCACCGGCGGTCTGCGGGGACGGTTCGTGCTCGAACGTGGGAATATCGACGCCCTTGGCGTAGAGCACGCGGGCTTGCGGCAGCTTCGCCTTGATGCCCTCCAAAGGTGTAACGGCGTCCGCTGCCCGCCCCTGTGCCGCCCACGAGCCCAGTTGGTCGGCTTTGTCGTCCGCCAGCGGCCCAATCACAGCAACCGTCTTCAGTGATTTGTCCAACGGCAGGAGATGATCCCGATTCTTCAGCAAAATCAGGGATTCCTGGGCTGCGCGGCGTGCCAGCTGCAGATTTTCCGGGGTGAGCTCGGAAGAACTCTCCCGGGCGGGATCGGTGTAGGGATGCTGGACAAGCCCGGCTTCGAACTTCAAGCGCAGGACCCTCCGCACAGCTTCGTCCAAACGCTTCATCGGCAACTGTCCCGGAGGGAGTGATAGCAGGCTCAGGTAGGTGCCGTCGGCCATGTCCATGTCGACTCCGGCGGTCAGTGCCTCCAGCGCCGCCTGCTGATCACTGCCGGCAACGCCGTGAGCAATCAACTGCTGGACGGCGTCATAGTCGCTCACCACCAGTCCCTGAAAACCCCATTCCTGGCGAAGAATATTAGTGAGAAGCTGCGAATTGGCCGTAGCGGGAACGCCGTTCAGATCTTGCAGGCCGGTCATGATGGTGGCGACCCCGGCGCGAACAGCAGCGTGGAAGGGAGGTAAGTACACCTCGCGGAGCAATCGCTCCGGAACCTCCGCCGTGTTGTAATCGCGCCCGCCCTCGACCGCACCGTAAGCGGCGAAGTGTTTGGCGCAGGCAATGAGGCTTTGCGGGTCAGCGATGTTGCCCGCCTGAAATCCCCGCACCCTCGCCGCTGCTACCACCGAGCCCAGATAGGGGTCTTCGCCTGCGCCTTCGACCATGCGGCCCCAACGCGGATCGCGCGCGATATCCACCATGGGAGCGAACGTCCATTTCACCCCTGCAGCCGTCGCCTCGCGGGCGGCCACTCGCTCGATTTGCTCAATCAGTGCTGGATCGAAGCTGCTCGCGGTGGCGATGGACACGGGGAAAATGGTGCGGTACCCATGGATAACGTCGTAGCCGAAGAGAAGCGGAATCTTCAGCCGGGTTTGCTCCACGGCAATGCGTTGCGCTGCGTTGGTGTTCGCGGCCCCGGTGACATTGAACAGCGAACCAACCTTTCCCTCCCGGACCTGCTCCAGCGTCTGCGGAGTGTTCGAGGTGTATTGCGTCAGTTGGCCTACCTTTTCTTCCAAGGTCATCTGCCGCAAAAGGACATCGATGCGATGTTCGATGTCAGCCGGAGTGGCCGGCAGCTCCCGTTGCCCAACCGCCTGGCAGAAGCCCGGAAGCAAGACCAGCAGCAACAGGAGCAGTCGGCAGCGAAAGCCAACTCCGTTAACCAACGGCGTGCTGCAGAGTACGCTTAAAGCCGTTCGACGGAAGTGGTCGTCCGATAGTTGATAGTCGGAATGCATTGTGCAGCGCAAACTCGCCCTCTTACTTTGATGACTGAAGATTGCTTTGCAGCAAGGGGGTTCTCTTTTCTTGAAAGGCGCCCACGTAGCAGCCCTGAGGCGAGGGTGGGCGGAATATTCCTAAGTAAATGCTGCTATAAGCTTTCCAACCGCAGCCGGTGCAGAGCGCCTGACTTCTCAGCTGATTGCCCTCGCAGCCGCACGCACCGGCCGTTCTTGCAGCAAAAGCTCGGTTGCCTGTACGCGCCGATCGGCGTGAAACCAGTTGCGGACGACGCCCTCTTGCAGAAAGTTCGTCAAGGCCAGCAGGCTCATGCCCTGGTGGTGGACCATCCACTGCCTTACGATAGCGAAGCGACCGCGCCGCCGGACACCCGCGCTGAAGTCAACGGCTTCGTAGTAGCCGTAACGGCCAAGCCAGCCCTTTCTTTTCATCCAGCGAAGATTCCTGATGGCCGCCTCCGAATCAATCTCCAACGCCAGCATGGTGGCATAGGGCGCCACCACCATGCGCTCCTCTTCCTGTTGCACAGCCAGTGCCGGAACTCCAAAGGCGCGATAGCCATATACGCCAGCTTCATCCTGTGCAGCGAAAGCGCATTCGGATACCCCCCAGGGCACACCATGATCGGCGCCATATGCTCTCTGAATAGCAACTGCGCCTTCCAGGCTGCGCTGCAACAGAGTCTCGGGATAGGAGCGCATCCAGATGCCGGGCAGCAAGTACTCAAACATTGTGCCCGCCCAGGAGATCAGTGTTGAGCGTCCGCTGGCGACGACATGGCTTCGGCCCAGCTGAAACCAGCTTTCTTGCGGAATGTGGCCGTGGGCGATCGCCAGGAAACCCGCGATGCGCGCCTCGGATGCGAGCAAGTCATAGCATGAGCCATGAAGTTTGCCGGCGTCCGCGTCGAAGCCGATGGATAGCAGTTTACGGCGCCGGTTATACAGAACGCGAAAGTCCATTTCGCACACCAGTCGATCAGCATCGGCGGCAATCTGTCGCAGGTCCTCGATCAGATGCTGGACTCGCGACTTGGCGGCTGGAAGCAGCGAACGCAATTCTCCGCGCAATGCGGCTTCGTCCACGGCATCGGGGCCGCCATGCGCCAACGACAGCCGGGTATGCAACAGATCGATAAAAGCTGGCAGCTTTTCCAGGGTTAGGTCCTCACACCAGACGAGCCCCGTTAAAGCCGGATTCGCGTGCAGCGGTTCAAACTCCGGTGCCAGCCATGGCATATAGTCCCTTACTGTTGTCCGGAGTTGTTCAGAAAGCGCCCTGGCTTGCGAGCGGAACCAACGTGTGTCCGGCGCACGTTCCATTCCCTCAGGAACTTCCGGAAGCTCTACTGTCGATAGCAGCTGATGCAGCCAACGCTCGCGGCTTTCTTCGAAGCTGGCCAGCACACGTGTCGGGATCAGTTTCAAGTCCATCAGCGCGCAAAGATGCTCAGCATAGCCATCGAACAGTGCTGGTTCCAACAAAGGCCGATGGATCAACTCAAGCACACCCTGCCGCAGCGTAATCAGCGATGCGACAAGGTTGCCGCTGTCTACCGTGGAGATAAACCGTGGCCTGTCGGGCTGGAGCGTCCGCGTGTTGTACCAATTAAAAAAGTGCCCATGCTGGCGAGGCAAAGTCAACGCCGTGGCCATGGTACGCTTCGTCTGTTCGACGAAGGCTGGCACGGTGAGATACCCAAGTTCGCATGCCGCCTGGCGAGCATTGAACAGCAGGCCGAGATTCGTCGGCGAAATACGCGCCGCAATCAGAGGTGGCGTTTCGCGAACGTAGTCGGGGATGAGCCAGTTATGCTCCTGGGTGGAAAACTCCGCGAAATAGCGCCAGCTGTGTAGCGCGACCTTGCGCAGGGAACGGCGCTCCCTGGGGGACGTGAAACGCCGCACCGGGCGAGGAGATCGATTAAGCCGCAGCGATACCGGCTTGGCCAGAGCCCACAAGGCTAGAATCGGTGCCGCGACATCAAGCGCACGTGGCCGGGTGAAATAGATAAGGGTGCCAACCAAAGCGGAAACTACCGGCGTCCAGTTCAGCAGAAGATCCACCGGCGTCTGCTTGAGCGCCCCCATCTCTGCCTCGGCGGCTGTCTCCCATTCGAGCAAGCGTGCACGAGAGACTGTGCGACGATACATCGTCCGCAAGACGGCGTCGGCGGAAAGCAGCGACTGGTGCGCGAGGAATGTGAGGGTTAGAACCACGCCGACGGCGCCTGTGGCGAGCGACTCCAGAGCATCCGCAAGAGGTAACAGAGTGAATGACGCAAGTGATCGGACGATTGTGAACAGCAGTTGAACCAGCAGAGGCACAAACAGGATTGCAATCGCGGCCGCTGTCCAATAGAGGGGACTACCGGGCAGGATGGTCCAGCCCAACACAAGAAGCAGGAATGTCCCAGGCTCAACCAGGCTGCGCCGCAGATTGTCGAGAATTTTCCATCGCGACAGGAACGAAATGGGGTTGTGCACCCAGCGGCCGGTTTCGTCTGGTACCTCGCCGAACAACCAGGCCACGATTTGCCAGTCGCCCCGCAGCCAACGATGTTTGCGGCGATTGTAAGCGCTGTAGTGCGACGGATAATCGTCGACTACCTCGATGTCGCTGACCAGGCCGGCGCGAGCGTAAATGCCTTCGACAAGATCGTGGCTGAGCAGCGCATTCCGGGGAAAGCGACGCTCCAGCACCTGTTGTAGGACGTCGACCTCATAAATGCCTTTGCCAGTAAAGCTGCCTTCACCGTAAAGGTCCTGATAGATATCCGAGACGGCGCGGCTGTAGATGTCGAAGCCGGTTTGGCCTGAGTAGACGCTGGCCAACCGTGACTGGAATGCGCTTTGCACGCTGATCCCCACCCGCGGCTGCAAAATGCCATGGCCTTTTATCACTATGTTGTCATCGGGATCAATGATGGCTTGGTTCAACGGGTGTGCTATGGCCCCTACCATGCGGTGTGCCGTGCCCCGCGGCAGCTCGGTGTCGGAGTCAAGCGTGATGACAAAGCGGATGCGGGGCAAAACAGACACGTCGCCTTCCTTCACCGGAAAGCTGTCGAACTCACCTTTGACCAGCCGATTAAAGTCGAGCAGTTTGCCGCGTTTACGTTCCCAACCCATCCACACCCCTTCGCGAGGGTTGTAAGCGCGATGTCTGTGGTAGAGCGAAAAAGAACCAGCCCCGGCGCCCGCATATTTTCCGTTAAGGTCGTGAATCAAACTCTTCGCCAGGTCAACAAGTGGATCATCTTCGCTCCGCTTCTCGTCCGAATCAGGCATGTCGGTCAGCAGTGCGTAATGCAGATTGCGGCTGGAATTTCCGAGATAGCGAACTTCCAGGTCGTCCACCAGCTTACGGACTTGTTTTTCATTCAGCAGCAACGCGGGAACGACGACCATGGTGACGCAGTTATCGGGAATGCCTTCGGAGAAATCGAGCTTCGGCAAGACGCGTGGGTGGAGAAGTGGCGTGACGAGATAATTCATCATCTCGACTGCGCTTTGGCTGGCGGGCAGAAGCAGCACGAGCATTGCCAGGATGCGGCCCCAGAAAGTGCTGAAGGCGTCGAAGACCGGCGTCATGATAACAATCACGATTAGCAGCGTAAGCACTTCAATGCCGCCGAGATAGAACTCATCTGGATTTCGGCGCAAGAAATTCTGGAGCCGCTGCCTCCAAGGCAGGTGCACTCCGGCACGGGCGCGAAGTTCTTCGGCGCCTTCGGCGATAAGGTAATAGCCGATGTGCGCCATGCGCCGGTGGAGCCGCTGGTTGGAGTGCTCTTGCTCTTCTGCCGAGCGCGCCAGTTGCAGAGCCAGCCGCGCGATCTCCAGCTCAGAGCAGTCGGAAGTCGCAGCGTATTCGGCTACCGTGTTGCGATAGAGTTCGCGGCTGGGGTAATCCATGCGCCTGTAAGCGTTTGCGGGATCTTGCGCGAGAACCCGATCAAAGATGATCAACGGGTCAAGCAGCTCTTTCCATGGGGCCCTGCTGACTTCGCCCAGGCTGGTGATTACCTCCCTGATTTCCTGCCGTTCGTCTCTGCTGCTCAACACCCTCTGTCCGCGAGCAGCGACCTCTTCCAGCAATATCAGTTTTAGCGCCGGCGGTAGCAGCCAAATCTCGTCCAGGTTGAGAGGCATGGATTCCTGAAAAGCCTCGACGAAGATGCCGAGTGCCCGATCGGAGTAGCGATAGCCTGTGGTGCGAAGGAAGTCCTGCGCAATTGCCAGGACCCGGGGCAGGATTGCGTTCTCGGCGTTGCGCACGTGAGGAACTCGTCGCAGAATTGACCGCGAGCGGCGGAACTCGGACTGAGTCGCTCGCAGCACATGCGCATTGTCGCGCAGCCACAGCAGGTCATCAGACCCGGCTGCGCCTTCCGGCTGGCGTTTCGCGGACGCAAGCATGGTATCCAGCACCCGAGAGAGGGCGGCAAATCGCCTGGCACAATGGTCCGAGTGCCTGATCGCCGGAAGCCATGAGAGCTCCTGCGCGAGCTGGCGACCGCGCGGGGCGAGGTGCCGATCGATCTCGGGACTGTCCCCGCGGACCGGACGCGGGCCTGGCATCTCCAGCAAAACGTCGTGATGATCGGTGTTGTTCAAGAAGTCTTCCTGACGAAGTAAAGGCATGGCCAAAAACCAGCATCCAGTGTGTTTATCTTGTTATTCCCGCAACTTTGGTCACAGGAAATGCAGCCTCATCAGCGATAGCTGGCTGCCTGTAACTCGAACATTTCCGCGTAACGACCGCCGAGCGCCATCAGCTGATCGTGACTTCCTTCCTCCGCAATGCGCCCTCTCGCCAGCACAACAATGCGATCAGCCATGCGTACCGTCGAAAAGCGATGCGAGATAAACAACGCCATCTTGCCTTGGGTTAGTTCCGCAAAGCTTTCGAAGACCTCATACTCGCTACGTGCATCCAGGGCGGCGGTCGGCTCATCGAGGACGAGCACCTGGGCATCGCGCAGGTAGGCACGTGCGAGCGCCAGCTTTTGCCATTCGCCTCCGGACAGGTCAACTCCCGTCTCGAAGCGCCGGCCGAGCTGCTGCTCATACTGCAAAGGAAGCCTGGCAATCACCGCGTCGGCCAGCGACTTACGCGCCGCCGTTTTGATCTCATCGGTGTTGTTGAGCGATTCAATACGGCCGGTCGCTACGTTCTCCCGCGCCGTCATTTCGTAGCGCATGAAGTCTTGAAATATGACGCCGATTTCGCGATAAAGGTCGTCCAGGTCGTACTCGCGCAAATCAATGCCATCCAGCAATATCTGCCCCTCGGTTGGATCGTAGAGTCGCGTGATCAGCTTTACGAGAGTAGTCTTGCCTTCCCCGTTTTCGCCGATCAACGCTACGCTCTCTCCCGGCGACAGCGTGAAATTCAGGTTGCGTAGTACGAGGCGAGAATTGCCAGGATATGAGAATGAAACATTGCGAAACTCGAAGCCGCTCATGATCGGTCTCGGCGCGGGTAGGGCATTCGGCTTGGAGCGGATGGTGGGCTGCATGTCGAAGAACGCCAGCAGATCGGTCAGGAATAACGCCTGGTCGGCAACCCCGGACAAAGTGGAGAAAATTTGCTGAATATTGTTGCTCGCTTGAAGAATGGCGCCGGCCAGCAAAGTCAAGGTTCCCAGCGTGAGATAGCCCATCACGGTTCGCCAAATCACGTAGACGTAAGCAGCGTAATAGCCCATCGTCCCGACGATGCTTAGCGCAGCGCCGGCTGCCAGTTTGCGACGCGAGAGGGCGACGTTTTCCTGGTAGATGTCGTCCGATAGCCGGGTGAAGCGTTGCAACAGGAATTTACTCAGCCGGAAGAGTTTAAGTTCTTTGGCAGCTTCCTTGCTGCCGCCTACCAGCCGGAGATAGTCGAGCTGGCGTCGCACCGGAGTCTGGCGGAAATTCTTGGCATATCCCAGGAATGCGAAGTGTGTCTCGCCTACGAATGCGGGAATGACTCCCGCAATCAGCAGCAGCAACAGCCACGGCGAAAAATAGATGATCGAGATCGACAGGGTGATGGTGGTCAATACCTGCTGGATGAGGCGGCCAAGCATCTGGATCATGGCCAGCCGGTCCGTCGCCTGTACCCGTGCCCGCTCCAGACGGTCATAGAACAGCGGGTCTTCATACGCAATCAGGTCGAGTTTGGCAGCGTGCCTCATGACCTCGATGCTGACGTGCCGCGTGTACTTGTCGGCCAGCAGAGAGTCGGCGTAGTCAATGCTGCGGGCGAGGATATTGCCCAGTACCACCAACATGAATTCACCGGCTACCAGCCACCACAGCCTCTGTGGAACCGGCTGGTGCTTCGCTAGCACCTGGTAGATTGCATCGATGATGTATTTGCCAACCGCTAGCATTGCGATTGGTTGCAAGGAGGCCAACGCGCGGAGCACCAGCCCCGCGGTGACCGTGCCGCGACCTGAGCGCCACACAATGCCCAAAACCGGCGGGATGTTCTTCAGCGCAACTAAGCGCTCTTGCCAACCGCTTTGCAACCTTGCCCGCCCTTCCTGCGCATGGACCGCTTGCCGTTCTCGATGTGTTTCCAGGTCTGGGCTCCTCTGGCTCCAATCGTGCGGTATTTCTCATCGGACGACCGTGACATTCGTCCCCGTTAATAGATGCATGCACGATCCAAGATCGATGCCAAAGTCATCTTCTGTGAGATGCAGCACCCCCCCCCGACATTTCGGAGCAGATCACGGGCTAACCTCGAAGCACAGCGCCGGCCCTCAATGATGCTCCCTGTCATAGCCTAGAATAAGATGTCGCCTATTCGGTGCTTCGGTCGATCGCAGCAGAATTCAATGTGGACCGTTAGAATGTGGGCCCTTAATCGGGAGGTGGTGGTTCGAGTTCTTCAGGGTCCACCAGGTGTTTTCACACGCGCGGAAAGAACGGGAAATGGAACGATGAACAGAGTGCTTGAAATTCTCGCGACCCTTGTGCTGGTGTGGGTGCTGGTTCTTGCCGGCTGCTCGGACAGCGCCAATCCTGCGCAGGGAGCGAGCGGCAGCGGAGCAATTGCGAGACCCGAAGATACTGCTGCCGTCCCGGTCACGGTGGCTAAAGTCGAGCGGAGCACGATTCCCGTGGAACTGCACGCCATCGGCACCGGCCAGGCCTTCAAGACGGTCTCGGTGGAGTCACAAGTCGCCGGTATCGTCAAGGAAGTGCACTACCAGCAGGGGCAATTCGTTCACCAGGGCGATCTCCTGATCACGCTGGATAAGAGTCCTTTTCTCGCCGCCCTGGCACAAGCCGAAGCAGCACTGGCCCGAGATAAAGCGCAGGCCCAGCTCGACCGAGCGCAACTGCAACGCTATGACGAGCTCTACAAACAGGGCATTGTCCCCAAAGAGCAGTACGATCAATACATGGCGACCGCATCCGCCGCGGAAGCCACGATCCACGTCGATGAGGCCGCCGTCCAGACGGCCAAGATCCAGCTTTCCTACTGCTCCATCTACGCTCCTATCAGTGGGGTCACGGGAGCCCAGTTGGTCTATCCCGGCGCTACCGTGAAAGCCAACGATGTCCCGGTGCTGGTGGTGATCAATCAGGTTTCGCCGATCTATGTCGACTTCTCCGTTCCCCAGCAGTATCTGGACTCGATCAAGACATTGATGGCACGTTCGCATTTGTCGGTTCAGGCCACTCCGACGGATTCCGCCGCTGCAGAGAATGGGGTCTTGACGTTCGTCAACAACACGGTTGATACCAGCACAGGTACCATCGCGCTGAGGGCTTCGTTTCCCAACTCCGACCAGCATCTCTGGCCTGGCCAGTTTTCCAATGTCTTGCTTCGTTTGGACCAGCTACAGAACGTGCTGGTTGTACCGTCCCAGGCGGTGCAGGCGGGACAGCAGGGGGATTACGTCTTTGTGGCGAAGCCGGACATGACAGTGGATGCCCGGCAAGTGAGTGTAGGGCAAACCGTCAACAACAAAACTGAAGTTTTGCGCGGCCTTTCTCCGGGGGAAACCGTGGTCACGGATGGGCAGGTGCGACTGGCTCCCGGGACAAAGGTCTACTTCAGCAATGACTCTAACCATACTGGAATGCCATGAATCTCTGCGAACCCTTTATTCGCCGGCCAGTCATGACCAGTCTGGTGATGTTGGCCATTCTTCTCTTTGGCATTCTGGGCTACCGCAACCTGGCTGTCAGCGATTTGCCGAACGTCGATTTCCCCACTATCCAGGTGTCGGCCGGGCTTCCCGGCGCCAGTCCGGAAACCATGGCTTCGTCGGTGGCCACGCCGCTTGAGAAGCAGTTCACCACCATTGCCGGCCTGGACTCGATGACATCAACCAGTTCGCTGGGCAACACTGAGATTACCCTTCAGTTCAATCTCAGCCGCAATATTGACTCCGCAGCCCTCGATGTCCAGACCGCAATCTCGGCAGCCCAGAATCAACTTCCCCCTAACCTGCCGTCGCCTCCCACCTTCCGCAAGGTGAATCCGGCGGACCAGGCCATCTTTTTGCTGGCCGTTACTTCGCCAACGCTGCCGCTCTACGAGGTCGACAAAGACGCCGAAAACCTCATCGCAGAGCAGATTTCGATGGTCCCCGGCGTCGCCGAGGTCGATGTTTACGGTTCGGCCAAGTATGCCGTCCGCGTGCAACTGAACCCCCAGGCTCTTGCCAGCCGCCAGATCGGTATCGACGAAGTCGAGCAGGCAATTCAAAACGCCAATGTCAATTTGCCCATGGGTACTCTCAATGGTGCTCACCGGGCTTATAACATCCAGTCCAATGGCCAGATCTCTGACGCCGCCGCCTACCGTCCGCTGATTGTGGCTTACCGCAATGGAGCTCCGGTGCGCCTGGATCAGGTCGCCAAGGTTACAAACGGGGTTCAGGATCAGTACGTTGCCAACTGGATCAACAATGTCCCGGGCATCATGCTGGCGGTTCGGCGGCAGCCCGGCACCAACACCATCGAGATCGTCAACAACATCCGCAAACTGATTCCGCGCTTCTACTCGATGGTCCCGCCATCCATCAACCTCTCGGTTGAGTACGATCGCTCCGTTCCCATCCGCGAGTCGGTGAACGACGTCAAATTCACTCTACTGCTAGCTGTCTTTCTGGTCATTCTGGTCATCTTCCTCTTTCTCCGCAATGCTTCTGCCACCATCATCCCGAGCCTGGCCCTGCCCATGGCGATCATGGGCACCTTTGCGGTGATGTACCTGCTCGGCTACACCGTCGACAATCTGTCCCTGTTGGCGCTGACCCTGTCCGTGGGCTTCGTCGTCGATGATGCCATCGTCATGCTGGAAAATATCGTGCGCCACATGGAGATGGACAAGGGACCGTTTGAAGCCGCCCTGAACGGCTCGCGGGAAGTCAGCTTCACCATCCTCTCGATGACGGTTTCGCTCGCCGCAGTCTTTCTTCCCGTTTTTTTCATGCCCGGCGTGTTCGGCCGCCTGCTGCACGAATTTGCTGTAGTCATCATTTCCGCGGTTCTGGTTTCCGGCCTGGTGTCCCTCACACTCACCCCGATGCTCTGCCGCTATTACCTGCGCCCCGAACACGGCCAACGGCATGGATGGATGTATCGCAAGCTGGAAAACATCCTTGATACCTCTCTCCGCTGGTACGGCTCCAGCCTTCGCTGGTCACTGCGGCATCGCGTCCTGATCATGATGTCCGGTGTTCTTATTTTGGCGGGGACCGCCTGGGAGTTCTGGGTTATTCCCAAAGGCTTCCTACCGGAAGAGGATTCTTCACGGATTGCCATCACGACGGAAGCCAATCAGGGCATCTCGTTCGACTCCATGAAGGCACATCAGGAGGCCGTGAACCGCGTTCTCGAGGACGATCCCAGCGTTGTTCAATTCTTCTCCGGCGTCAGCGCATCGAGTAGCTCCGGTCTCAACAATGGCAGGGCTTTTCTCCATTTGAAGGACCGTTCCGACCGCCCCTGGACTAACAATGCGACCTATGACCACCTGGTTGCTCGCTACGGTCGTGTCCCCATTCTGGGTTCCGTGGCCCGATCGATTCGACCGCTCTTTGAGCATCACCTGACCATCGACGACGTGATGGCTGAGTTGCAGCCGAAGCTGAACCGAATCACCGGCATGCAAGTCTTCATGCAGAATCCGCCCACAATCCGTATCGGCGGACAGTCCACCAAGAGCCTGTACCAGTTCACCCTGTCCAGTCCCCAGACCGACGAGCTCTATAAATACGCGGAGATGTTGGAAGCAAAGATGAAGACTTTGCCCGGCCTGGCGGACGTCACCAGCGATCTCCAGATCAAGAATCCGCAGGCTAACGTCGTGGTTGACCGTGACAAAGCTTCTGCTCTGGGAGTAACTCCACAGCAGGTGGAAGACGCGTTGTACAGCGCTTACGGCCAGCGCCTGGTGTCCCCCATCTACACATCGGACAATGAGTACTGGGTTGTGATGCAGGTGCAGGACCGCTTCCAGAGCGATCCCAACACGCTCTCGGAGCTTTACATCCGCTCCTCTTCCGGGCAACTGGTTCCGCTCGCTGCCGTCTCGAAATTCACTACCGGCGTGGGCCCCCTAACCGTCAACCACACGGGCCAGCTGCCGTCGGTCACCATCTCGTTCGACCTGGCGCCGGGTGTTGCTCTGGGACAGGCTGTGAGTGAGGTCCAGGACCTCGCCAAGTCATTGTTGCCCATTTCCATCAGCACCAGCTTCCAAGGCACAGCCCAGGCGTTTCAGCAATCCCTGAGTGGCCTGGGAATTCTGCTGATCATGACCGTTGTCGTCATCTACATCGTCCTGGGTATCCTCTACGAGAGTTACATTCACCCCATCACAATTCTCACCGGTCTGCCCGCAGCCTGTTTTGGTGGCTTGGTTGCGCTGTCCCTGTTCCACATGCAGCTCGATATTTACGGCTTTGTGGGCTTGATCATGCTCATCGGCATCGTCAAGAAGAACGCGATCATGATGGTGGATTTTGCCTTGGATCTGGAGCGCAAGGGGGACTACACAGCCAGTGAATCGGCCTACCAGGGCTGCATGATACGCTTCCGCCCGATCATGATGACCAGCGCCTGCACGATCATGGGTACGCTGCCCATCGCGATCGGCTTCGGGGCCGATGCCGGTGCCCGCCGCCCACTCGGTCTTTGCGTGGTGGGTGGCTTGGTCTTTGCGCAATTTGTGACTCTATATATCACGCCCGTCTTCTACACCTATATGGATACTTTCTTGAAGTGGCGCGGCGCCGACAAGAGGAAGGCGACTCCTCAAACCGTCGCGGCTGGGGAGCCGCTACTTGAGGCCGAGGCCAAGCAGGTCGGCCGGAACTAACCGATCACAGCAATTTAGTCAGCGGGGACCTTGCGGAAATGGTACGCCCAAGGGACCATCGGTGAAGTCCCGATTCTCGCCTTGGACTAGCGTCTCCTGAGCCACAGGAACGCCCCGCCCACAAGCGCCAGAGAGGCTGAAGCAACGAGCGCCCGCTTCATCGAGCGGTGCTGCTGTATCTTTCGCCTGGTGACCACTTCGGTTTCCGGATACATCTGGCGAGCGCCGTCTCCGTCGCGCATCGCCAGGTGCATGACTTCCGCGAGATGCAATGCGTGACGCGGAGTGTCTTGCTGAATCTGTTCGCGGCAACTGAAGCCATCGGCCATCACCAGCGTCGAAATCTCGGTGTTGCGCACCGCGGGAAACAGAGCTCGTTCACCGCATTTCAGCGAGATATCATATTTCTCTTCCTCAAATCCAAAGGAACCGGCCATGCCGCAACAGCCCGTATTCAGCATCTCGAAGTCGAGACCCATCTTCTTCATCACGGCTTCATCGTCGAAAAGGCGCATGATCGCCTTTTGATGGCAGTGCGCCTGGACGATGGCTTTGCGCTTTAGCCTGGGCGGATCGTAATCCTTCACCTTCTTTTCCAAAAACTCAGCCAGAGTGAAGGTGTTCTGCTTCAAACGGTGTGCCAGCCGCGATTGCGGCATCAGATTTTGCAGTTCATCGCGAAATACGGTACAGCAACTTGGCTCCAGCACGACCATCGGGGTGCCGGCATCGATCTCGGCGGCAAGTGCATCCAGAATTCGAGCCAGATACTGTTTTGCGAGATCCAAGAAACCGTAGTCGTACAAGGGACGCCCACAGCACAAGTGCTGCATGGGCAGTTTGACCTGATATCCGAAGTGCTCCAGCACCTCTACTGCAGCCTGCGCAGTCTCTGGAAGGAAGTAGTTGTTGAAAGTATCAGGCCAGAGAATTACGGCGGGCTGGCCTAGATTACGCGGCGAACGCTTCTTGAACCATGATTTGAAGGTCTCTGGCGCAAATGGGGGGATGTGGCGCCCTATCGGTATTCCAGCCGCTTTCTTCGCTATCGTGCTCAACCCCGGAAGCTGAGTGAAGAGATTTACGAACCCCGGAGCGATCGACGCCACGCGCGCCCACTGATCGATTAACCCGAAGGCGTACGCGTATCGCGGGCGAAGCCGACCCTGCCAATAGTGCGAAAGGAACTCGGCCTTGTAGGTCGCCATGTCCACGTTGACCGGGCAATCGCCTTTGCAACCTTTACAGGCCAGACAGAGATCAAGCGCCTGCTTGACGCTTTCGTCCCGCCAGCCATTGGTGATCACATCACCTTGCAACATCTCCCATAAATGATGGGCCCGCCCGCGCGTGGTGTGCCGCTCTTCATGCGTCACCATGAAGCTGGGACACATCGTGCCGTCGTCGGCGTTCTTGCCGCTCTTGCGGCGGCATTTGCCGACCCCGACACAACGCAGAGTCGCATGAGCGAAGCTGCCGTGGTCGTCCGGCCACTGGAAGTGGGTCTCCGGATCCCACGGCTGGTAGTTGGCGCCGAGCCGCAGGTTCTGGTCCATGCGATACGGTTCAACCACTTTGCCGGGATTCATCTTCCAGTCCGGGTCCCATATGGACTTGAACTCGCGGAAGGCATGGATCAGTTCGTCGCCGAACATCTTGTTCAGGAACTCTGCGCGCGCCTGTCCGTCGCCATGCTCGCCGCTGAAGCTGCCGCCGTACTTGACGCAGAGGTCGGTCGCCTCTTCCATGAACGAGCGCCACTTTTGGATTCCCGCCTCGCTGGTGACATCGAAATCCACCCGGCAATGAATGCAGCCCTGGCCAAAGTGGCCGTAGAGCGAGGGATTGTATTCGTACTTTTGATAGAGCGCGCGTAGTTCGCGCAGATAGCCGCCGAGTTTCTCCGGAGCCACCGCCGAATCTTCCCATCCCGGCCAGGTGGTGGGTTCGCCGGGAACGAACGCTGTGGCGCCCAGTCCGGACTCGCGTATCGCCCACAGGTGCGCCATGTCTTCTTTCTCGGTGAACAACCTCATGTTCGGCGCATCGGGCCTGCTCTTGAGCATTTCCATGACACGATGAGCGGTCTCCAGTGCATCTTCTTTTTTGTCGGCGCCGAACTCCGCCATCAACCAGCCTTTGCCCTCCGGCATCAGGCCCAGGAAACGGCGGTTCAGACCACCCTTCTTCTCGATGTTCTGATACATCCGGTAATCGGTACCCTCGAGCGCAGTGGGCTGGAAGGGCGTGATGCTGGTTACATCGTCGGCCGCTTCGTAGACGTCGGGATAGCCGAGCATCAGGATTACGCGTTGCGCCCGGGCATCGATGAGCTTGCACCTAGCTTCGAGAACCGTGACCAAGGTCCCTTCACTGCCGACAAGCGCGCGTGCAATATTGAATCGCCCATCTTCACCGGGAAGCAATTCATTCAGGTTGTAACCGGAGACACGCCGCGGGATAGGCGGATATTTGTCGCGAATCAGGTCAGCATAATGCTCTCGCAGCGACTTGAGATTGCGATAGATATCGCCTACGCGTCCTCCCTGACGGATGCATTGCTCCATTTCCTCATCATTCATCCATCCAACGTTCATGCGGGTGCCGTCATAGAGCAGCACCTCCAGCGCCTCGATATTCTCCTCCGTCTTGCCCGCCATTTGTGCGTGCGCGCCGCAGGAGTTGTTACCAATCATTCCGCCAAAACAGCAGTGGTTGTGGGTCGCCGGATCGGGGCCCCAGGTCAGCAAGTTATCGCTTTCCTGTAGCACGCGGTCGCGTAGCTCATCGCAGACCGTTCCCGGCAAGACGCGCGCCCAGCGCTCAGCAGTATTTACTTCCAGCACGCCGTGCGCATATTTTGACCAGTCGATAACGACCGCGACATTGCAGCACTGGCCGGCGATGCTTGTGCCTCCGCCGCGCGACAGGACGGGCGCGCCGAACTTCCGGCAGGCGGCGACAGCGTGAACAACATCCTCCTTCGTCTCTGGAACGACGACCCCGATGGGCACCTGGCGGTAATTCGAGGCGTCAACGGCATACATCGCCTTGCTGCCTGCATCGAAGCGAACCTCGCCTTGCACCGTCTCGCGTAGTTCAGCCTCGAGGCCGCCGATGTCGCCGTGGTCAGACCAGTCGCTGTGCTGCACTCGGGTGGACTGATTCAGCTCGTCGGGTGAAATCAGGGTGTCTTTGCTGGCGGACAATGGCTCCTCCTTCACGCGGCATATCGCTCCGCATCTTTATGCTTTAGCTCCAATCCTATTCCCGGACGCGACAGATCGGGCCGCAGCTCCCCATCGACAAGCTTGGGAAAGCCGTCGAACAGCATGCACTCAATGCGAACGTGGTCATGAAAATATTCGAGATTTCGAAAACCCGGCACCGCACACGCCACGTGCGCATGGAGTGCCGGGGCGGTATGGCCGGAGAGCGGGAGATTGTACGCCTGGCACAATGCGGCTACCTGCAGGAAAGCGGTCACACCGCCGCAGCGCGTGATGTCCGCTTGCTGCACGTCCACAGCTCCCGCAGCGAGCATGCGGCGAAAATAGAAGATGTCGTATCCGTATTCGCCGGCGGCGACGTCCATGCCGGCGGGCACGCGGTCGCGAACCAGCCGCAGGCCGTCCAGGTCGTCGGATGACACCGGCTCCTCGAACCAGCTCACATTGTATTCGGCGAAGATTTCTGCCTGCGCGATAGCCTGCTTGCGGCTGTATGCCCCATTCGCGTCGACAAACAACTCGGCAGTTGGTCCGATGGCATCGCGAGCGATGCGGACGCGCTCCACGTCTTTCTTCGCATCGCGCCCAATCTTCATCTTCACTCGTGGAATGCCTTCACCTACCCATCCGCTCAGTTGCTCCGCAAGCTGATGATCGGAGTACGAAGTAAACCCGCCGCTCCCGTAGATGGGCGCTCCCGCCCGCGCCTGTCCCAACAGGGTGACCAGCGGCAGATCCAGCAACTTTGCTTTCAAATCCCAGAGCGCGCAATCAACCACCGAAATCGCCATGGAACAAATACCCGGCCGCCCAAGATTGCGGATTGCTTGCCACATCGATAGATAGGCCGATGCCGGCGCCATGGCATTGGTTCCGATGAGCAGTTTCGCCAGGTGGTCATGAATCAGCCGCGCAGTCGCCGAATCGCCATAGCTGTATCCGAGGCCGCACTTGCCTGCCGCCGTGGCATGCACGAGCACCAGGGTCGTCTTGTCCCACGCAAGCGTGCCGTCGGACTCAGGAAGGTCCGTCGGCACCGTATAGGCCGAGACGGTGAGGCCTTCGAGGGGAATCGTATAAGACTGGTTCCGCATGAATTCCTCGCTTTTTGTATGAAACGGTCGAGTCCGAACTGTTGAGGTCACTCCCTTGTAGGGATGACGGACGCTGCGGCGAGGTTATCCCAGTTTCTGCCCTGGTCTACAGCCGCAGTCGACATTGGATACAGACCGGCAAATTAAGACAGGTCTTACATCTCTGTACTCAAGCGCAAATTGATTTCGCATTGCCCGGAACTCAGAAACCCAGTTCCTCAGCAAACGAGACTGCACGGGGACGCATCCATCTGGAAAGGAACGATTACGCGCCAACTCACAATTCTGAGAAAGGATCGCAATCGTGAATGCTTCAGATGTGCTCATAGAATCTCTTATCGACTGGGGTGTCGAGATGGTCTTCGGCCTGCCCGGCGACGGTATCAACGGCATAATGGAAGCGCTGCGCACCCGTCAGGACAAGATTCGCTTCATTCATGTGCGGCACGAGGAAACTGCGGCTTTCATGGCCTGCGGCTATGCCAAATATACCGGCAAGCTTGGGGTATGCCTCGCGACCTCAGGGCCTGGGGGAATCCACCTGCTGAATGGCCTTTACGACGCCAAGCTCGACGGCGCACCAGTGCTCGCCATTACCGGCTTACAGTTCCACGACCTGATCGGAACCCACACCCAGCAGGATGTGGCGCTGGACAAGCTCTACATGGACGTCTGCGTGTACAACCAGCGCATCATGGGGCCCACGCACGTCGAGAACGTGATCGATCTTGCGTGTCGCACGGCCATTTCCTACAGAGGGGTGGCGCATATCACGATTCCTGTCGACTTTCAGGAACAGGAGGTTGAAAAGCGCGAACGTTCAAAACGGAACATCCCGGACCACACCAGCACCGTGCGGACACATAGTTACAAGGTCCCTGACGATTCGCAGCTTCAGCAAGCGGCGGAGATTCTGAACGCCGGGAAAAAGGTTGCGATCCTGGCCGGCCGCGGTGCGCTAGGCTGCGGCGACCAACTCGAACGGATTGCAGAGATGCTCGCGGCACCGATCGTCAAGCCGCTGCTCGGCAAGGGGGTCGTGCCTGACGACAGTCCCTACACCACCGGCCCTATCGGACTACTCGGTACTGCGCCCTCGCAGGATGTGATGGAGAAATGCGACACCCTGTTGATAGTCGGCACTTCGTTCCCCTACCTCGAGTTTTTCCCCCAGCCCGGCCAGGCCAAGGGCGTACAGATTGACATCGATGCCATGCGAATCGGATTGCGCTTCCCCGTCGACGTCGGTCTGGTCGGTAACAGCCATGCGGTGCTCGAAAACCTGATTCCTTTGCTGAAGAAGAATGCCGACCGCAGCTTTCTTGAGATGGCGCAGTCGGGCATGAAGGACTGGTGGCAGGTCGATAGAAACGCGAGCCACTCGCATGGACAAGCCGATGAAGCCGCAGGTTGTTGCCTGGGAGCTGGGCAAACGCCTGCGCAACGATGCCATCGTGAGTTGCGACAGCGGAACGATTGCCACCTGGTGGGCGCGCGAGATTCCCGTCAAGCGCGGCCAGATGCACAGCCTCTCCGGCAACCTGGCGACGATGGCACCGGGACTGCCGTATACGCTAGCCGCCCAGCTTGCTTATCCCGAGCGGCAGTGTATCGGTTTCGTCGGCGATGGCGGATTCTCCATGTTGATGGCCGACTTTGCCACAGCAGTGAAATACAAGCTGCCGATCAAAGTGGTCATTATCAAGAACAACACGCTCGGCCAGATCAAGTGGGAGCAGATGGTCTTTCTGGGCAATCCGGAGTATGGCGTGGACCTGAGCCCTATCGACTTCGTGGCCTTCGCACATGCCTGCGGCGGCGTGGGGTACTCGGTTGACGATCCGAAGAACTGTGGCCAGACGATGGAGCAGTTCCTGAACGCACCCGGGCCGGCGATTCTGGAAGCGGTGGTGGATCCCTTCGAGCCGCCTTTGCCAGGCAGCGTGAAAGCCGAGCAGGCGCTGCGCTTCGCCCAGTCACTGGCTCGCGGCGAACCCAATCGCAGCAAGATTGCGCTTACGGTGGCCTCGGACAAAGTTCGCGAACTGGTGTAGAAGCGCGGAAGATGCAGAAGGGGTGTACACGGGTGTGGTGGTACACAGCCTTTATGTCGACTGCAGAGCTTTGCTTGCCTTGCCATAGTAATAGTCTGCCGTTTCACGGTCGCCATCGAGTTCTGCCAAGTAGCCCATATTGCCAAAGGCGAAGGCGTTTTTCGGATCTAGCCGGTAGGCCTGCTGGAAATCCTGCCGTGCTTGCTTGTAATCATTGCGGTTGATGGCGGCGATACCTTGGGTGTTCAAGCGGGCCACTTGCGAACCGATATCCCCTTCGCGGCGTTTTCTCCAAAATTGCGGCAGGGGAGGAGACGGCCGCTACTTCATCAAGCAAAGCGTCCTATAGTCAGAGTGTCGAGATTTCGCTAACTGGAATGTTGCGCAGCTTCGCTTGTTCGAGGAAGTGGCCGGTGACATCATCTGGCCCGCGCGACTGTTCGTTCCAGATAACCAACGCCTGCACCACGGTGCCGAACTTCTTTGCCAGGGCTTCGGCCCGGTTCAGGAGGTCGAGATTGGTTTGCAAATATCCTTCCTGTCCGGCGGGTAGCTTCAGCACTTGGACCCTTGCCGACTTCATCACCTGGTCGAACATCGCGCCCCAGTTCCCGGGGCGATCGGTGACCGACTCCTTGCGAAAGACTGCCGGCTCCGCTCCCAGGAGCACGTAGCGCTTCACATGCTTCTGGCCTGCGACCTCGAGCGCCAGCAAGTCCGTTCCACAGGCTGCCGAGCACACCAAGGCGACTGGCGACTCTTGATTGAAGAAGTCGAGGATCCGCTGACGAACAGTGTTGATGTTGGCCGGCGGGAACCGCGGGGTTGATGAATCCGATGCATCGACACGACGGCCGGCGGATACGATCACTGGCCCTTTGGCGCTTGTGGTGCCCGCAACTAACGGGGACGCTTTCAATGCCAGCACATTTATCGTCAGGAAGCTGAGAAACCATCGGCGGTCCACGTCGGAAGCCCCCCAAGGAAGAATATCCAATCGCCGGAAGAGAACGAGTCCGCAGTATAAGCCACCGCACACCTCGACGTGATCCCGGTCACGGAAGGTTCTGTCATCTACGCGCAATGTTTGAAGGTTATGGGCATAAGCCGATGAACTATCCCTTGTGGCAGATCGGATTTCCTGGCGGCTTGCTGATCGCCCTGGTAGCCGTGGTGCACGTCTTTATCTCGCATTTTGCAGTCGGGGGCGGGGCGTACCTCGTGCTGCTGGAGAGCAAGGCCAACCGCAATAATGATGCGGGTTTGCTGGCGTATGTGCGCAAGCACTCGAAGTTCTTTGCGCTGCTGACGCTGGTGCTGGGAGCGGTGACCGGCGTCGGCATCTGGTTCACCATCGGTCTGGTCAGCCCGGAGGCGACCTCGTCGCTGATTCACACCTTTGTTTGGGGCTGGGCCATCGAGTGGGTGTTCTTCTTCGTGGAGATCGCCTCGATCCTCATCTACGCCTATGGCTGGGACCGCCTGGACCGCGCCTCGCATATGGCGGTGGGCTGGGTTTACTTCGTCGCGGCCTGGGCGAGCCTGTTCATCATCAACGGCATTATCACTTACATGCTGACGCCGGGCCGCTGGCTGCAGACCCATGCCTTCTGGAGCGGCTTCTTCAACCCGACGTATTGGCCCTCGCTGGTGCTGCGCAGCGGCATGGCGATCGTGCTGGCCGGAATGTTTGGACTGGTCACGGGCCTGCGGATCGCAAGCCCGGTGCGGGAGCGGGTGCTGCGCTACGCCGGGAATTGGATCCTGGTGGGGACGCTGTGTCTGATCCTTCCTGCGCGCTGGTACTTCGCGGACTTTCCGCCGGAGGCGAAAGCGTACTTTGCAGTGATCCTGCCGGCCATGCGGCACATGGTGTATTTGGGAATCGCCGCAGCCGCCGCTGAGCTTCGTCCTGGCAGGTATATTTGCGGTGGCGAAGCCGGCCTGGATGCGAGCTCCTGTCGTCGCGCTCATTCTGCTATGTGGCTTCGTTGTTATGGGCGCGGGCGAGTATACGCGCGAGGTGGCGCGCAAGCCGTTCGCTATCGGCAGCTACATCTACTCCAACGACCTGCGAGTTGCTGAGATGGCGAAGCTGGGCACGGCGGGTTTTGCCGCCAGCGCGAAGTGGATTGACCCGGACAGGTCGGACGCGGTGGCGCGGGGGCAGCAGATGTTTGCCATGCAATGCGGCATCTGTCACAGCGTCAATCGATACCGGGCGATGGCGCCGCGAGTCCGTGGCTGGAGCCCTGAGTTTGCCACCGATGTTTTGCAGCATCTTCCCCTGATGCGCGGGACCATGCCTCCCTTTGCCGGGAATGAACAGGACCGCATTGCGATGGGCGCGTATCTGGCAACGCTGTCGCCGGTGAGACACGATCACTCGCTACCGGCGGCGGAATTGGGGCAGCAGGAGTTCGGGCGGCGGTGTGCCATGTGCCACACTGTGGGAGGTAAGTTCAGGCCGCTGTCCATGGCCGGCATGGACACCGATTCCATCGACGGCCTGCTGACGCAACTGGATTCGCTCAATCCCGGGATGCCCCATTTTTATGGGACAGATCAGGAGCGGAAGGCGCTGGCCGTGTTCCTGCAAAGCGGTGCTCCCTATCCTCCCACCAACAACTCAGGACGGACGCAATGAACTCATTTCCTATTCCGACGCCTGATCCGATGCCTCTTCCCGGACCGGTGTGGCTGATGATGACCCTGCTGCTGGTTACGTTTCTGTTGCACATCATTGCCATGAACCTGACGGTTGGCGGAACCGCGATTGCAGCCATGTGTGCAACCCGGCGCAAGCGTGATGCTTTTGCCGGGCGGCTGGCCGACGACCTGCTGGGAGTCCTGCCATTCTCGCTGGCATTCACCATCACGCTGGGCGTGGCGGCGCTGTTGTTCGTGCAGGTGCTGTACGGAAACCTGCTTTATGCGAGCTCTATCCTGATCGGCGCCTTCTGGATCGCGGTGATCCCGGTACTGATCGTCGCCTACTACGGGCTGTATTACAGCAAGTCTCGTCCCGGGCGTTTGGGCGGAGCGTGGCTTTCGCTGCTACTGCTGCTGGCCATCGGCTTCATTTACGTCAACAACTTCACGCTCATGATGAATCCTCAGCACTGGCTGGCCATGTACCGGCACAGCGCCGCCGGCCTGAACCTCAACTGGAGCGATCCAACCCTGGTACCGCGATACCTCCACTTCATGCTGGGGGCGTTTGCCATTGCGGGATTCTTCGTATTCATCGCCGGCGTGTGGAAGCGCTCGACCGATTACGGGCAGTGGATGTTGCTGCGCGGATCGCAATGGTTTGTGGTACCAACCGTGTTGAATTATGCGGTCGGTATGTGGTTTCTGCTGTCGCTGCCCAGGAAGGTCCTGATCGACTTGTTCACCGGCAGCCCGCTGGCGGCCTCGCTGATTGGGATCGGGATGCTGCTGCCGCTGGCGGCGATAGCGCATGTGGTGTTGGCGGCGAGGACGGACAAGACCTTGCTCCACGCCCGCCTCGGAATACTGGCAACACTGCTGACGTTGATCGTGATGGTGGCCGTCCGGCAGATCGTGCGTACCGGCTACGTTGCGCCGTACGTGCATCTCGATCAGCTGGCGGTGAGTTCACAGTGGAGCGTCATCGGGCTGTTCCTGGTGCTGTTTGTGGCGGGGCTGGCGGTGCTCTACGTCATGGTGATGAAGGTCTACCAGAACCCGGCGGGGAGCTTACCTGCTTCCGCTAAACGTGACTGACTGAACCGAATAGGGGATTGGGGCAGGAGTATGGACCTGGCGGCCCTGACGATCGCCCTGTTGCAATGCAGTGACAGCCGCCGTTCGCGAACGAGGTGAACGTCATGCCGACTCCCGTCGAACCACCCGCACAGTCTGTTGCTGTCTCGGCGGCATCGTCTTTAACCGCACCGAAGCGATGGCTTACAGAGGACTGGCTGTCGGTGTGGATCGGACTTCTTGTCTTCGTCCTCTCACTGGGCCTGCTGGTTGGCGCGGACATGCTGGGGTGGGCGGTTACCACTTCGGTGTGGACTTCGCCGGGCAAGGCCCTGGCTCCCGCCTCCAAGAGCTATGCAAATCTGCCAGGCTTGATCTCTTTACTTCTCACCTATCTTGCTATGCTCGCCATCCTGCTGATAGGGGCCAAGGCTTTGGGTGCAAACGTAAAACGCTTTGCCCAGGGCTTTACCGTGATCTTTGCTGTGAGCTACGCCTGCTGGTTCATCGGCAGCTGGGCGTATATCGCAGCCACTCCCGACAAGCGCGCCGCTCTGCATCTTCCCTGGTCGCTGAACCTGACCAACGAATCGGGCTTCATTGTGGCGTTGCTCACCGGCCTGGTGGTCGGCAACTTCCTGCCCGGGCTGTCGGCGTGGCTCAAAGAAGCGGTCCGGCCCGAGCTCTACATCAAGACCGCCATCGTCATTCTGGGAGGATTCCTCGGCATCGCCGCGCTGGACCAGCGGCGGCTGGCGTCGGCAATGATCTTCCAGGGATTATGCGCGATTGTCTGCGCTTATCTTGTCTTCTGGCCGATCGTGTACTACGTTGCCCGCCGGTACTTCGGCTTCAGCCGCGAATGGGCGGCGCCGCTGGCGTCGGGCATTTCCATCTGCGGCGTGTCTGCCGCCATTGCGACCGGTGGCGCTATTCGTGCCCGCCCGGTAGTGCCCGTGATGGTTTCATCGCTGGTGGTGGTCTTTGCGGTGGTGGAGATGCTCATTTTGCCATTTGCTGCACAGCATTTCCTTGCCGGCAGCCCCATGGTGGCCGGAGCCTGGATGGGGTTGGCCGTGAAAACCGACGGCGCGGCCGTAGCCAGTGGCGCCATTGCGGAGTCGCTGATTCGCGCCAAGGCCGCAGCAAATGGCATCAACTTCCAGCCGGGATGGATCATGGGGGTAGCCACAACCGTCAAGGTGTTTATTGACATCATGATCGGCGTGTGGGCGTTTGTGCTGGCCTGGGTGTGGGCGGCGAAGATCGAGCGTCGCTGCGACCGCAAAGTCGGCGTCATTGAGATCTGGCAACGCTTCCCCAAGTTTGTACTGGGATATGTCGCGACGTTCCTGTTTGTGCTGGCGTTAGGAGCGATGCTTCCCGGGTTGCTGCCGAAGATCAAAAGCTCGATGGGCCAGGCGAACATTTTCCGCGGCATCTTCTTTGTCCTGACCTTCTTCACAATCGGCGTTGTATCGAACTTCCGCAGACTGTGGCAGGAAGGCATAGCCAAGCTGGCCGCAGTGTATGTGCTCTGTCTGTTTGGTTACATCATCTGGGTGGGCTTGCTGATTTCATGGCTGTTCTTCGGCGGGATGCTGCCACCCATCGTGAAAGGATGACCTTATGCCTGAACCCGTGATTGGCGAAGAAATCCGCAAGATGGAGAGCGAGTACGAACCGCTGCTTCCGATCGAAAAAAAGCTGATCTGGTACACGTTTTTCACCGGAATCGTTGCGTGCGTGGCCCTGGTACTGATCAGCCGCGCCTTGGCGTAGGAGCCGGATATCCATCGCCGGCGGTCTCCGCAGGTTCGCACACGGTGGTCGGGGGCAGGGGACGGTGTGCCTTGAGACGCTCTTACCGGTCGAGGGGAAGAAAGTAAGCCTCTACCGCCGCGACCACCGATGTCCGGTCCAGACTCGGCGGACGCTGTGCGTAGCGCGCCGCCCAGCGAATCTGGTTCACAATGTCGCGGGGATGGCACGCCCGCAGCAGTTCGTGCCGCTGGCTCTCGATGATATCGATGATCTCATCGATCACTGCCGGCTCGAGTTCCAATCCAGCTTCGCGGCAGACCCGATTAAAAATCTCGCGGAATTGCTCATGGGAAGCCGTGCCCACAAGGATTTTGGTTTGCATGCGGCGCAGGAAGGCGGCATCGGCCAGCTCTGACGGGGCAAGGTTGGTGGCGAAGACCACGAGCATTTCGAAGGGAACTTGCACTTTTTTCCCACCGGCCAGGGTGAGGATATCGACGCCGCGATCGAGCGGAACCACCCAGCGGTTCAGTAACTCTTCGGGACGGATCCGCTGGCGGCCGAAGTCGTCGATGATGAGCACGCCGTTGTTGGCCTTCATCTGTACCGGTGCGTGGTAGAACTTCGTCATCGGGTTGAGTTGCAGCTCCAGCATGTCGGCGGTCAGCTCGCCCCCTACCAGCACGGTCGGACGGCGGCATAGGACCCACCGCGGATCGGTGTCTTCCAGATCCATGCTGCTGACGGCGTCATGCACGTGCGGGTCAAACAGGGTGATGACCTGGTTCTCCACCTGGATGGCGAACGGAATCCATACGTGATCGCATGCCAGCACGCGGGGGAGAGTGTTGGCGATGACGGTCTTGCCGGTTCCCGACGGCCCGTACAGGAAGATGGGAGCGCCCGAATTCATGGCGGTCCCCAACTGGTCAAGCAGCTTATCGTCCAGCACCAGGTGGGAGAAGGCGCGGTGCATGTCGTCAGGATGAATCTCCACCTCGCGCGTGCTTTGACGGCGGACCTGCTGGACATAGTCGTCGAGCGAGACTGGGGCCGGCCCGGTGTACTGGCAAACTTCCAGCAGTTGTATGGCGCGCTCGCGGCCCCGCGCCGTCAGCCCGAGACACGGGGTGTTGCCGGTCATGCCCGTCACTTCCAGCAGCTGTTCCAAGCGAAGCTGGCGGAAGACTTCATCCACCACGCGATAGGGGAGTCGTAGGGAGTAGGCCAACTCCCGCAGATTGGGGGAGGCGCTGATGTACATCGTCTTGAGAGTGAGATCGGCGAGGAAGGCCTTGCGCAAGCCGGCATCGGCGACCGATTGAGGCATTTTTCTCGCTTCTGTGGGAAGCTCTGCAGCGGCCAGTGGATGGGTCGGCTCCGGAGTGGGCGTCGTCTCCAGCGATGCCTGCAGCTCGGCGATCATGATTCGGTAGCCATGGCCGCTTCCAGCCGATAGGGGTCGCAGTGCTGCATGCCGCCGGAAAAAGCCGGGACGTGCGAAGGCGGGCCCGGCAATCCACTGCTGAATGATGTCGGTTTGCAACTGGTTAAGGCCGACAAAGCGGATTCCCGCCGTACCTTCAGGCCGGCACCAGGCTACGACTGCACTCACTTGGAGCGCGTGCAAGCTCCCCGGTAGGGTGAAGGTCATGGTCAGTTGTTCAGCCGGAGTAAGGCGAGGTTGCACATTTCGCAGCCCCAAGCCCCCCAGGCTGAGGTTGCTGGACTCGGCCTCAAAAGTGTCGCCGGAAGCCGCGATAATGCTGACCGGCACAATGAGTTCTTTGCGATGCTCGGGGGAGGGCGCCGCATCGGTGCTGGCTGAGGCGACTCGGCGGTGCCGGCGTTCCACCGGGATTTGCAACTGATTCAGCTTGCGGCAAAAGGTGCGGCGGGGCATGCCCAACTGCACCGCAGCCAGCGTCTGATTGCCGCGGCTCAACTCAAGAGCGCGTACGATCATGGCCCGTTCCATCTCGGCAATCGAGGTCATCTCCGCAATCGCCGTGGTCCTGACCGGCTCGATGGACGGGCGCCTGCTTACCTGCTGCCAGACATCCTGGTCCGTGATCTCCAGGTTGGAATTCTGCAGGACCAGTTTCAGCACCAGGTTGCGCAACTCGCGTACATTGCCGGGCCAGTCGAAGTGCAGCAGGCACTGTAGGGCGCCTGGGGTAAATCGGGCCTGCGGATTGCTCTGTTGCAGGAAATGTCTGGCCAGGGCAAGAATGTCTTGCGGGCGCTCGCGCAAGGGCGGCACAGCGATCTGGATCTCCCCCAGGCGATGGAAGAGGTCACGGCGAAAGCTGCCCTGCAGCACGCTGGCTTCGAGATTGCGATTGGTCGCGGCCACCACCCGCACATCCACGCTCACCTTGCGCCGGCTGCCCAGCCGGTAATAGGAGTTGCCGTCGAGGACGCGCAACAGCTTGGCCTGCAGCTTGGGATCGAGGTCGCCGATCTCATCCAAAAACAGGGTGCCCCCATCAGCCAGCTCAAATATGCCGGGCTTGGCGGTGTCGGCCCCGCTGAAAGCTCCTTTTTCGTAGCCAAACAGTTCGCTCTCGATGAGATGTTCGGGCAGAGCCGAGCAGTTGATGTCGATCCACGGCCCGCTGCGACGTGGCGACTGCTGGTGGATAATGCGTGCCACCAGTTCCTTGCCCACGCCGGTCTCGCCGATAATCAACACCGACGCCTTGTGCGCCGCCACGTTGCGGGCCGTCTCGATGACCGCGATCATCTTCGGGTCGACCACGATGGCGTCCAGCAGGACATCAGCCAACGGCATGGACAGTTTGCTCACCCAGCTTTCTCCGATGTGGCACGCAGGACGACGCGCGCCGCTGTAGAGCTGCTACCCCGACGCGATTCTCAACCACCTCTACACTGAAGCTTATCGGCCAACCGTGCCCAGGCTTCAGGCGCAATGCGCCGGTTTGGCTCAACCGCCGGCCAGAACTGTGCCGAATCGGCGCAATGGGTCCCCCGAGCGGGAGCGCAGGAACCGCGGGGCAAAGCACTTAGCCCATGCGACAAGTTGGCCACCCCCGTGCCTTAGGTAGGGTGGCGCTAAGAAACAGCGCGGAGGTGAAAGGCATGAGACGTTGGCTACTTGGGGCGTGCGCTTTGTTGCTCCCGGTTGGGTTACTGGCGAACGATGCGAAGCTCGCTCCCGAATTGAGAAACAGCGTGAGCCCGACTCCGGTCCGGGTGATCGTGCAATACAAAACCCCGCCGGGCGAGGCTCCCAAGAGCCGGATCCGGGCGGCAGACGGCAGCGTGGGGACAACATTGGCCAGCATCCGCGGCTTGACTGCGCAGGTGCCGGGGAGTTCCTTGGCCGCGCTCTCGAACGACGACAGTGTGGTTTACATTTCCCCGGACCGTCCGATGCGCAGCAACATGAACCATGCCGCCGGAGCAGTGCTGGCCAACTACGCCTGGGGGCTGGGCTATGACGGCAGCGGGGTCGGGGTCGCGATCATCGACAGCGGCATTCATAATGTGAACGACCTGCGCGATGCTTCCGGCCAGTCTCGCGTCGTCTACAGCCAGGATTTCGTGGGCGGCGGAACCGACGACGGATATGGTCATGGAACGCATGTGGCAGGAATCATCGGCGGCAATGCCGCTGACTCGAGCTGCAAGAGCTGCTTCGTTGCCATTCGCGGGGTGGCGCCGAATGTGAGCCTGATCAATCTGCGCGCGCTGGACAACAACGGCTCCGGCAGTGACAGCACGGTCATTGCCGCCATCGAGGCCGCCATCCAGTTCAAGGACCTGTACAACATCCGCATCATCAATCTCTCGGTGGGCCGGCCGGTTTACGAAAGCTACAAGCTGGATCCGGTTTGTCGGGCAGTGGAGCAGGCCTGGAAGGCGGGCATCGTCGTGGTCGTGTCAGCGGGTAATGATGGACGCGACCGGCTGATGGGCACCGATGGATATGGCACGATCGAAGCCCCGGGCAACGATCCTTATGTCATTACGGTCGGCGCCATGAATGCCAAAGGCACTCCGGACCGTGGCGACGATGTGATGACCACCTACAGCTCGAAAGGCCCGACGGCGATTGACGCCATCGTGAAACCTGACATTGTTGCTCCCGGCAATCGCGTGGTTTCGCTGCAGGAGCCGGGCACTCTGGTGACCAAATATCCGTTGAACCGGCCTGGCACAGGCTATTACATGTCGGTTGGAAGCTTGCAGCCAGTTTCCTCTTCTTATTTCATGCTCAGCGGCACCAGCATGGCCACGGGAGTGGTGAGCGGAGCGGCGGCGCTGGTGCTGCAGCAGGACCCGACGCTTACGCCCGATCAGGTGAAGGCTCGCCTGATGAAAACCGCCTATAAAAATCTGCCCTTATTCACCGCGGTTGTCGATGGGGGAGTGACGTACAACATCCAGTCGGATGGATTCACCGTGGGAGCGGGTTATCTGGACCTGCAGGCGGCACTGAACAATACTGACCGCGCCCCGGGAGTAGCCAAGTCTCCAGCCGTGCAGTACGACGCCACCACCGGCAACGTCTTCTTCCTGGCGGACAGTACCACGCCATGGGGACAGTCTACGCTGTGGGAGCCGGCCCTGGTCTGGGGTGTCAATGTCTTCCAGCCCGAGTCGGCGATGTGGGGGAACTCCGCCATGTGGGGGAACTCGGCCATGTGGGGGAATTCCGCTATGTGGGGGAACTCGGCCATGTGGGGCAATTCGGCCATGTGGGGGAATGCCATGTGGGGGAATTCTGCCATGTGGGGCAACCTGGCCATTAGCGGTGAGAATTAAGAGAACCGCCAGGCTTCGGAGAAAGGGAACGACCATGTCAGAAGGAACAACAGGCCGGAGCGTCTTGTGGGGAGGCCACTGCTTGCGCCTCGGCTAAGGGAAGGCGAGAGCGAGACGCCTCCGGCAAATTAAGAGTACGGACAGGCGGCGCATTCCTCAGGGGGTGCGCCGTTTCCGTGTGCCCTGCGACTCCCGACTCCCGTATCGGACGGCGCGGAAAGAGGAGCCATCCCCGCTTGAAACATTGCACTCTGGCGCCTCCTTTGCCGATGAGTTACAGAGGAGTGCGGTGTTCCCGACATGGCTGAATTTGGCGGCCGGGAACAGCTAGCCATGAGCGGCCGAGCCAAAGCGTTTATCGCGATCGTGATTGCCAGTGGAGTGGCGCTGCTCGCGCTGGAGATGCGGCAGGCCAGCTGGCCAACCCTGGGCAGGTTCTTCTGTTACCTGCTGGTAGTGGGATTCGCGTCGCGGCTCAAGGTTTCGCTGCCGGGCATCAACGGCACTATGTCGGTGAACCTGGTGGTGTTGCTGCTATCCATAGTCGAGCTGTCGCTGCCCGAGGCGTTGCTGGTGGGCTGCGTGGCTGCCGTCGCGCAGACGGCCTGGCAGAAGAAGCAGGTCAATGCGGTGCAGATGTTGTTTAACGCCGCTGACATCACCATTACGATTGAGCTCTGCTACCGTTTCTTTCATTCTTCGGCCACCTGGCTCACTCCCCAGCTGGCATTGCGGCTGATGATCACCGGGATCATCTACTTTTTAGCCAACACCCTTCCCATAGCGGCGGTGGTTGCTTTCACCGAGCAACGTGTTTTCCATAAGACCTGGTCGGAGTGTTATTTCTGGTCGTTTCCAAGTTATCTGGTGGGCGCCGCCATCGCCTGCCTGATCAGCTGGACCAATGTCCACCTGGGATGGCAAGTCTCGTTGCTGATGGTCCCGGTCCTCTATCTGTTGTACCGCTCCTACCGGCTGTATCTGGGCAAGCTGGAAGACGAGAAAAAACATGTGGAAAGAATTGCCGAGCTGCATCTGCGGACCATCGAGGCGCTGGCCCTGGCCATTGATGCCAAGGACCACACCACTCACATTCACCTGAAAAGAGTGCGCACCTATGCCGAAGGCATGGGCAAGGAGATGGGCCTGAGCGCGACCGATATGGACGCCTTGCGGGCAGCGGCCCTGCTGCACGACATCGGCAAGCTGGCGGTTCCTGAGCACATCATCAACAAGCCCGGGCGGCTCACCCCGGAAGAGTTCGAGAAGATGAAAATCCACCCGGTCGTGGGCGCGGAGATGTTGGAACGGGTCGACTTCCCCTATCCGGTGGCGCCCATCGTGAGGGCCCATCACGAACGCTGGGATGGCAGTGGCTATCCCGACGGGCTGAAGGGCGAGGAAATTCCGGTAGGGGCACGCATTCTGGCGGCGGTGGATTGCCTGGACGCCATCACCTCCGACCGGCAATACCGGCGTGGCAGGGACCTGTCGGAGGGCATGGCGCATATTGTGAGCCAGTCGGGCAAGCACTTCGATCCCCAGGTGGTGGAGATTCTGCAGCGCCGTTATCAGGAACTGGAGCGCCTGGCCAGGACTGCGCCCGCGGGCGACAAGGACGGTCTGCGGCTCTCCACCGGCGTCAGGGTTAACAATGGCAGAGCGCCCGAGACGGGCTTCGAGCAGACCCGGCCGCCCGGCCGGGAAGTGGACTTCCTGGCCTCGATTGTGTCGGCGCGTTACGAGGCCCAGGCGCTGCTGGAGTTCAGCAACGATCTCGGCCGTTCGCTGAGCCTGGACGAAACCCTGTCGGTAGTGGCGGCGCGGCTGCGGAAATTGATTCCTTACGATGCGCTGGCCATCTATCGGCTGCGCGACTCCCGTCTGGTGGCGGAGTATGTCACCGGTGACGACTCTCGCGCCTTCGCGGCGCTCAGTGTCCCCCTGGGAGAGGGCCTGGCCGGGTGGGTAGGGGAGAACCGGAAGCCCATCATCAACGGCAATCCTGCAGTGGAGCCAGGTTACCTGGCCAATCCCGAGAGACGGCTTTCCATGGGCTCGGCACTGGCAGTGCCGCTGCTGGCCGACGATGACCGGCTGCTGGGTGTGCTGGCGTTATACAAGCTGCAGGCCGATGCCTTCAGCGCCGACCATCTGCGGGTTCTGCTCGCCATTCGCGACAAGATCGGCGCCTCCATCGCCAACGCGGCGAAGTACCAGGACGCAGCCGATTCGGCCACCACGGATTACCTGACCGGCCTGCCCAATGCGCGCTCGCTGCTGCTTCAACTCGATGCCGAGATTTCCCGCTGCCAGCGCGAGCAGGGACGGCTGGCCCTGGTCCTTTGCGACCTGGATGGATTCAAGGAGGTCAATGACGTGCATGGCCACATGGTGGGCAACCAGGTGCTGGAGGCGTTCGCCGCAAGGCTCAAGCTGGCGTGCCGCGACTACGATTACGTCTCCCGCATGGGCGGCGATGAATTTGTGATCCTCGCGCCCGGCCTGCAGCAAAGCGATGTGCCGAACTTGTGCAATCGAATTCTTGCCGCGGCTGAGGCCAGCGTTCGGGGCGTGTGTCGCGGCATCGAGCTCTCCGCCAGCGTCGGTTTCGCCTTCTATCCCGATGACGCCCTGAGCGCGGCGCAATTGCTAGTCGAGGCTGACCGGCGAATGTACGCCATGAAGAAGGAGCATCACCTGGGAGGTTCGCCGCTGACCTTCCCGGTGGAAGCGGTGATGGCGCCATGAAGGAGGCACATTTGCCATGCTGAGGCCGATTGTGCACCGGCTGGGATTGGCGGTGGTCACCGTGCTGCTGGGCGGCCTGCTTTCCGCCACCTTGGTTCGCTATGCGCCCGGCTTCGGGGTCGATGAGCGGCAACTGGATGCGCGGCTGAGCAGCGATAGCATTGCCGCCATTCGCAACGCATCCGCACCAGAACGAAGCATCTTCCTGTTTTACCCGGCTTACCTTGGCCGTCTGCTTCGGGGCGATCTTGGCGAGTCCCGTTCCTTGAACCGGCCGGTCAAAGAACTGCTGGCGGAGCGAGTGGCGGTTACGGGAGGGCTGGCCGGCAAGGCGCTGCTCATGGCATGGTTCGCGGCGGTACTGCTGGTACTAGCTACCTGGCTGCTGCGCCGGCCGGCGGTCGCCGTCGGGGGCACGCTTCTGAGCGGAGCGTTGCTGTGCGTCCCGGCAGGAGGACTGGCGTTGCTGGCCGTCATCCTGAATGCTCCCGGCTATGTGGCGCTTGCCCTGATCGTTTTTCCCAAGGTGCACCGCTATCTCGCCAACCTGACCGCGGCAACGGGGGGGATGGCGCACATCGTGACTGCGAAGGCCAAGGGTCTGTCTCAGGCGCGCATTCTTGCATGGCATGTAGCTCCGGTAATCAAGCGCGAAGTGCTGGCCCTGGCCGGCATCTCGATCAGCCTGGCCATTAGCGCCGCCATTCCGGTCGAGGCGCTGTGCGGAATCCCCGGCATCGGCCAACTGGCGTGGCAATCGGCGCTGGCGCGCGACCTGCCGCTGCTCATCAACATTTCCATGCTGGTGATCGCCTTCGTGACTCTGGCCAACTCAGGCAGCGACCTGCTGTCGGAGGAGCGGAGGCAGGCGTCATGAAAGCGCTGCGGGCAGCCGCGATGGCGATCATCGTGACCATTGCGCTGGTCTGTATTGCCGGGAGCTTATTGCCGAGGTTTGACTACGCCCGGCAGGACCGCCAGCATGTCGGCGAGGGGGCTTCGCTCCAGCACTGGCTGGGCACGGATGACTTAGGTCGCGACCGCTTCTCACGTCTGTTGCACGGCACGCGGCTCTCGCTGGTGCTGGCTCCGGCGGCCGCCATACTCTCGCTGCTGCTGGCGCTGGCAATCGGCGCTACCACGGGCTTCGCGGGCGGTCTTTCCGCGCGCGCCGCCAAAACCGTGATCGACCTGTTTCTGTCGGTGCCGTGGCTATTTCTGCTGCTGATGGTTCGTGCCCTGCTTCCCTTGAACACCTCGCCCGGCGAATCGGCAGCCATCACGTTTCTGGTGCTTGGCCTGCTGGGATGGGCCGCGCCTGCGAGAATTCTTCAGGCCCGAGCTGGCCGGCTGTGCCAGGAGCAATTCATCCTGCTGGCGCGGGCTGCCGGAGTGTCGCGCCGGCGGTTGCTGTGGCAGCATCTGCTTCCCAACCTGAAGCCTGTCCTGCTGGCCCAGTTCTGGATTGCAGTGCCCATCTTCATTCTTTCCGAAGCCAACCTGAGCCTGCTGGGGCTGGGGGTCAGCGAGCCCCTGCCGTCGCTTGGCAGTCTGTTGCGGGAAATGGAAACGGTTCTGACGCTGAACGGCGATGCATGCCGCTTTGCCGCTCTCATCCTGCTGGTTGTAATCATGAGCAGCTTGCAGATCGCTGTCGCACAACGAGAGGTCTACTGAGATGCGTCGCCTTTGGTTATTTGCTCTCCTGCTGTTCGCGCTTCTGGCGCCCTTGGTTTCAGCCGAAGAACTCCGCTTCTATCTGCGGTCGGAGCCGAAGACCTTCGATCCGGCGGCGGTCGCCGACGACTCTTCCGAAACTATCCGCTACCTCACCGGCGGGGTGCTCGTTCGCCTCAATCGCGAGACCCAGCAGCTGCAGCCGGAGCTGGCGCAAGCCTGGCAGGTTGCGCGCGATGGCCGGACGATCAGCTTCACCCTGCATACGGGACTCTATTTTTCCGACGGCACGCCCTTCAGCGCCCAGGATGTGAAATACACCATGGAACGGTTGATGGATCCCGCACTCCATTCCCCGACCGGCGATGCGTTTCGCTCGGGTAAGGGTGAGGTGGTTGCCACCGTGATCGCACCGGACAAGATCGCCATTCGCTTTCCTGCTCCGGTGGCAGGGGTGGCCAAGTTGTTCGACGAGGTCGCGATCGTCTCAGCACAATCGCCCAGGAAAGAACTGGCGGCGCTTGGCCCGTTTTACGTGGCGGAGCACAAGCCCGGTTCCTACATTTATCTGCGCCGGAATCCCAACTATTGGAAGCATGACGCCTCGGGGCGGCAATTGCCTTATCTCGACGCCATCAAGCTGGAGATTCAGGCCAACCGTGATATCGAGTTCCTCAAGTTCAACCGCAACCAGATCGACTTGATCAATTCGCTCGACCCCGCCTACTACGATCGTCTGGCGCGCTCCGCGCCGGGCCGGGCGCGCGACGCAGGGGCATCGCTGGACTCGGAGCAGATGTGGTTCAACCAGGTGCCGGGCGCGCCCATCGCGGCATACAAGCAGGTATGGTTCCAGTCGCGCAACTTCCGTCGCGCCATGTCGTCGGCCATCAACCGCGATGACCTGTGCCGGGTGGTTTACAAAGGGCACGCCATTCCGGCGATGGGACCGGTCTCGCCGGCCAACAAGTTCTGGTTCGACGCGCGGCTACAGCCCGTGCGGCACGACACCAATCAGGCGCTCCAGTTACTGAAGCAGGACGGCTTCGACCTTTCATCGGGCAAGCTCTACGATCGAGCCGGGCATGAGGTTGAATTCTCCATCGTGACCAACGCCGGCAACCGCGCACGGGAGGCGATGGCAACCATGATTCAACAGGACCTGGCGGCGATTGGCGTCAAGGTCAATGTGGTGACTCTCGACTTCCCGTCGCTGATTCAGCGCATCAGCGAGTCCTTCAACTACGAGGCCGCGCTTCTGGGCATGGTGAATGTGGGCTTGGACCCCAATGCGCAGATGAACGTCTGGCTTAGCTCTTCGGAAGAGCACCAGTGGCACCCGAAGGAGCCGACACCTGCCACAGCGTGGGAGGCGGAAATCGACCTGCTCATGCGGGCGCAGGCGTCGTCGATGAACGACAATACACGCAAGGGCTACTTCGACCGGGTGCAGGAGATCGTCGCCGATCAGGCGCCGTTCATCTATCTGGTCAACAAGAATGCGCTGACGGCAATATCCCACAATGTGGTAGGTTCGCAGCCGGTGCCGCTTCGCCCGCAAACTTATTGGAACATCGAGTATCTGAGGGTGGCGGGCGAAAGGGCGGGCAATGGCAAATGAGCGCGCCTTACTCTCGGTTGACCTGAGCGTTGACTATCTCAACAAGCCGCAGGCGCTCAACCACGTCTCCTTCACAATTCGACGCGGTGAAATCCTGGGGCTGGTCGGCGAAAGCGGCTCGGGGAAGAGCACAGTCGCACTGGCCATCATGAAGCTGCTGGATTCCAAAGGGGCCGCGGTATCGGGCCAGCTCATCTTTAACAGCCACGAGCTGATGACAGCTTCGGAAGGCGAGATGCGCGCAGTTCGCGGGCGCGATATTGCGCTGGTGTTGCAGAGTCCGCTGGCCAGCCTGAATCCCGCGCTGCGCATCGGCACCCAGCTGGCGGAGGGCTGGCGTGCTCATGCGCGGGGCAGCAAGAGCGATATGGAAGCCGCCCTGGAACGCGCACTGGCCAGTGTCGGGCTGCCGACGGACTGCGAGTTTCGCAAGCGGTATCCATCGCAAATCAGCGTAGGGCAGGCGCAGCGAGTGCTGATCGCCATGGCGGTCATGCACTCGCCGGCTCTGCTGATTGCGGATGAGCCTACCAGCGCACTCGACGTAATCACCCAGGCGGAAATCCTCCGGCTCATCGCCGGCCTCAATCGCCGCCTGGGGACTGCGGTTCTCTTCATCTCGCACGACCTCGCGTCGGTGGCTTCCATCTGCCATCGCATCGTGGTCTTACGTCACGGCGCGATCGTCGAATGCGGCTCCCGCGACGATGTATTGCTGCGCCCGCAGCACCCGTATACCCAGCAGCTCCTGGCGAGCGTTCGCCAGCTAGCCATGCCCGCGGCGGCAGAAGAGCGCCTGTTCGTGGTCGCCTAGCACCTCCAGTACCTGGCTACAGCGGCTGATCGCTCGGCAGGTTCCGGGCTGACTTCGCCTGCTCAGAGCTTGCGTACGCAAAAGGCCCGGTAGGCATTGGGAGGGCGATGGTGGCGATACAGCCGGAGGTGTCGGGCCGGTTGAGGAGTTGGATGGTACCGCCGTGAGCTTCGACGATGTGGCGGCAGAGCACCAGGCCGATACCGCTGCCACTTTCCTTGGTGGTATAGAAGGGCACGAACGCGTTTTCCGGATTTAGCAGGCCGGGCCCGCTGTCCACGACCTGTATTTGAACGTAGTGAGAGTTGCGTGACCAACGAATGAATACAGGAGATTCGCCGATCTCCTGATTTCCCGCCTGAATGACAGCCTCAGCGGCGTTGCGCACCACGTTGATCAGCACCTGCTCCAGTTGATCGGGGTCGGCCGGCACGGTGATATCGGGCCCAGGCTCGACCCGGACCCGGATACGGGTTTCCAATACAGCCGTGCGCTCCACCAGGCCGCGTATCGCGGTAGGTTGCAGTTTCGGGCTCGGCATCTTGGCGATCTGCCGATACGCCTGGAGGAAGCGGTTCAGCGACGCCGACCGTGACTCGATGATGCCCAACCCTTTCTCAAAGTCGGCGCGCTCCTCAATGCCGACCGGCATGGCCCTCACCCGGAGCAGCAAGGTGCCGGCGATGGACTTGATTGGCGTCAGCGAATTGTTGAGCTCATGTCCCAGAACGCGGATCAGACGCTGCCATGCGCTGCGTTCCTCTTCACGCAAAGCGCGGCTCACGTCGGAGAGCAGGATCAAGGTGTGCGGAACGCCCTTTTCGCGGAACGACGTACGTCGCACCAGCCATCGCGAATTGGGGTTGAGAGGGCTGAAGGAGGTGACGCTGGTATCGGACTGCAAGTATGGGGTCAAGCCAATTTCGTTGGCGCTATGCCCCAGCAGATCTTCGCGGGACTGTTGCAGCAATCGGGTTCCGGCCGAATTCACCAGCTTGAGTTTGCCGTTGGGATCAAAGGTAAATAGCGGGGTATCGATCTCTTCCAGCACGCGCTTGAGCAGCTCGGTGGCTTCGACGGCAACCGTCTTCTGTTCGGAAAGAGTATCGGCCAGCGCGTTGACTTCCTTCGCCAGTTCGCCGAGCGCGTCATTGGGTACGGCGCCTCGCGCGCGGAAGGAAAAATCCTCCTCACGCAACGAGGAGATCACGTTGGTCAAGGTTTGCAAAGGACGGATGACCTGGTCGTGCAGGGCGGCTTCGAGGACGAGGAAGAGAATAACCAGGGCGATGGCGAGGGACCACTTTGCATCGCGGGACCAATCTTGCCGGAAGATGAGCACCAGGGCAATGATCAGGCCTGGTGCGGCGAGCAGAGTCGAGAAAAGCCGAATGCGCCGTTCGTACAGGCGGCGTCGTCTCCGCTTGCGGCCTCCAGGCGAAGACGCGGACGGTGGCCCGTGCCCTCTAGATGCCATGCTTTTCCATGCGCCGGTAGAGGGCGCCCCGGCTGAGGCCGAGGGCCTCCGCCGCTTGTGTCACATTGCCCTGGAAGCGCTGCAGCGCTTTGCGGATCAGCGCCGCCTCCATCGACTCCAGGCTCATGTCATCCATGTCGAGACTTCCTGCGCGCAACTGGGTTAGGCCCAGATCGGCCGCCTGCAGGTCGGCGGAGCGGCACATCAGCACAGCGCGTTCCAGTGTGTGCTCCAGCTCGCGAACGTTGCCCGGCCAGGGATGCTGCAACAATGCTTGCAGCGCCGCCGGCTCAAAGCCCCGTATCTCCCTCCGATACCGGCTCGGCATAGCGGGAAAGGAAGTACGCGGCCAGGACAGGAATGTCTTCCCGCCGCTCGCGCAAGGGCGGCAGTTGAATCTCCACCGTGTTGAGGCGGAAGAGCAGGTCCTCGCGAAACTGCCCGCTCGCAACCGCAGCGCGTACGTCCATATTAGTGGCCGAGATCACGCGCACGTCGATCTGCTTGGCGCGCGATGAGCCCACCCGTTCGATTTCGCCCGACTCCAGTATGCGCAGCAGTTTGGCCTGCTGGCGAATCGGAACGTTGCCGATCTCGTCCAGGAAGATGGTCCCACCGTGCGCCAGCTCGAAACGTCCGATGCGATCGGTCTTGGCGTCGGTGAAGGCGCCCTTCACGTGTCCGAAGAGTTCGCTCTCGAAGATGCCTTCCGACAGAGCGCCGGTGTTGACCGCCACCAGCGATCGCTGCGCGCGTCGTGACAGTGCGTGGATGGTCTGCGCAACCACTTCTTTGCCGGTTCCGTGCTCACCCAGGATCAGAACGTTGGCATCGGACGGCGCCACCCGCGTAATGGTTTCCATTACGCTTTTCATCGCCGGCGCGGTGGCGATGAAGTCGGGACGGTTCTCGGCTTTGAGCAGACGGTTCTCGGCCTCCAGGTGCTGCGCCTTCTGGAGGGCGCGATAGAGTTCGATCTGAGTGCGAACGATGGAGACCAGGCGTTCGTTGTCCCACGGCTTTTGGATGAAATCGCGGGCCCCGCGCCGCATCGCTTCCACCGCTAGCTCCACGTTGCCCCAGGCGGTCATGACGATCACCGGCAGATTGCTGTCGATGCCGACGATCTCGGACAGCAAAGTGAGGCCTTCCTGCCCGGAGGTGGTGTCGCGCGTGTAGTTGAGGTCGATCAGGACGGCGTCGTAGCTGTCGAGCGACAAGGCCTCCCGCACTAGTTGCGGAGAGCGCGCGGTGTCGACCTGGTAGCCCTGCGCGCTCAACAGAAATTCGATGGCGTCGAGGATGTCCTGCTGATCGTCCGCCGCCAGCACCCTGGGGCGATCGCTGCCCACAGGTTGCGGTCGGCGCGCTGAGCGTACCGGATTCATGTCTCTACTTTCGAGAGCTGGCTGTACCATTGATTGCGTCCTGCACCAGGATGCCATTATGGTCCAAAGTCTGGCCGGTTGCACGGTCGAGCTCGACTTGGGACTTCTCATAGGCGGTCATGGCATTTACAAAGTCGAGCTCGGCGAGTGCCAGGTCGCGCTGCGCTCCCAGAGTCTGGAAGCTTGAAGCGGCGCCCAACTTCTGCTCTTTCTGCGTAATCTCGAAAAGGTGCTGCGCCAGGTCACGGCCCTTGGCGGCCGACGCTACGCGGGCCGCACTCTGCTCCAGCGCGTAGCGCGCATTGCGCACTTCGATGCGAATCTGCTTCCTCAATTCTTCCAGGCGCACTTCAGCCTGACGGTACTCCAGCTCCGAACGGTATTGGTCAGCCTTGGCAATGCGATTGCGCAAGGGAATATTCACCGACGCGCCGACAAAGTAATCCGGCGCAGAGCCATTCCAGGCGTTGGAGAAGGCTCCGCCAAAGTCCGTAGGCACGGTCGACGGCTCTCCTCCGGTAAACGCCGGATTATTCAGACCGGCCAGCCCGGTTCCACCGTATGAGGCTACGAGGTCGATGCTCGGCAACAAAGCGTTGCGAGCCGCCTTGCGGGTGATCTGACGGTTGTGCAGGTCAATGGCGGATTCCGCCAGCTCCGGCCGCGCCTGTAGCGCCTCATGGATAAGATCGAGGATCGGTACCGCCGCCACCTGTACCTTCCTGTCTTGCAAGTGGTCGGTGGGGACGACGGGCATCTCTTCCAGGGTTGGATCGTCGAGTGACTTGGTCACCGCGTTCTTGATTAACGATTCCTGCAACTGAAGATTGGTGCGCGCGATGGTCAGGTCCTGATCGCGGCGCGAGACCTCGGCTTCGGCGCGCGTCACATCGAGCTCGGGAATCGCCTGCAACTTCAGTTGCTTGCGGGCGATCTCGAGCGACTGCTGCGCAAATGCCAGCGATTGCTCGTTAACTCGTGCCTGCTCGTACGCGCTGACCAGGTCCCAGTAGATGTTCTCGATCTGGGTAACGGTGGCGATCACCTGGTTCCTAAAGGCGATGTCAGAGATCTCCTTGTCGTTCTTGGCGATCTTCAGGTAGCGAAGATTGGGGCCCAAGCCGAATCCTGCGAGCAGCGGCTGGCGGACCTGGAACTGCGTTTGCGCGTTCAGCGCAGGCGATAGATTCGTGAAGATGCTGTTGGTCGTCTGCCGATTGTTGAAGAACTGCGCAGAAACAATGGTCCCGGTAGGGAACGCTTGCTGATACTCGAGATTCAGAGTGCCGGTGTTCTGCTGCAGCGTAGGCACGCCGTTGAGCTGAAGGTTCGCCTGTGGCAACGTCAGGTGCTCGACGCCGCCATTGCCGGTGATGAGCGGATCGAAGCTGGGGACCGCAGTACCGGTACCGAGGGTTGATTCGACCAGTCCGGACGCTCCTGCGCCCGCTCCGCCTGCCCCCCCGGTCGTTCCGCCGGCTCCGGCCCCGGGAGCGCCCGCCCCAAAGCCTCCCACGCCTCCACCGGGCGTGTTTTGCACGATGCCGGTATTAACCCCGCGAAAGATTCCGCCTGCGCGCGTTCGAAGAATGTCGGTGTCGGCAATGGGCAGGTTGTAGCGGGCAATCACCAGGTCCAGATTGTTCTCCAGGGCCAGGTCAATGGCGTCGCGCAGCGAGATGTATAGCTTGCCATCGTGAATGAGCGATTGCAGCAGGGAAGAGTTTCCCAGGTTTGGCTGCGGCACGGTATCCGGCATGTATGGCGCGATAAGGCTGTGCGACTTCGGTATCTGCAACGATGTCGGCGTACTGAGCTCCACCTTCGCCGGCGGTGCGGGGGCCGCCGGAAGAGTTTGCTCCTGAGCTTGCTGCGCCAGCGCCGAAAACGGAGTGAAGAGCATGGCTGCGACGGCCAGCATCGCACATGGCCTGCGGAGGGACTCGATCACCGGGCCACCGCCTCGTGTGCGGCGTTGCGCTCCTCGGAGACGATCCAGCCATCGCGCAACTGTATGGTCCGTTTGCCATAGCCCGCGTTGACTTCCGAGTGCGTCACCTGGACGATGGTTGTCCCCTCGGAGTTCAATTCGCAAAACAGCTGCATGATTTCCTTCGCCTGGGTGGAATGCAGATTGCCGGTCGGCTCGTCGGCCAGCAACAGTGCCGGTTTGTGGATGATGGCGCGCGCTATGCCCACGAGCTGCTGCTGCCCACCCGAAAGCTGGCTGGGATAGAGGTCCTTCTTGGCGACGATCTGGAAGCGGTCCAGAGTGTCGGCAACCATGCTCTGGCGCTCCGATTTGGGGATGTCCTTATACGACAGCGGCAGATCGATGTTCTCCTGCACCGTAAGGTCGTCGATCAAGTGATAGCTCTGGAAGACCATGCCGACGTTGCGCTTCGCCAGCTCGGCGCGGCCCTTGCGCCGCAGCTCGTGTACAGCATCGTCTTCGAAAAAGTATTGCCCGCGCCATTCGTCGTCGAGCAGCGCCAGCACATTCAGCAGCGAAGATTTGCCTGCGCCGGAGGGTCCCATGAGCGTGAGGAATTCTCCCCGCTCGATCTTCAGGTTGATGCGGCGCAGCACCCAGGTCTCGCCGGCAGCCGTTTTGTAGCTTCGTTCTACGTCCTTAAGTTCAATCATGGATTCCTATTCGTAGCGCAGCGCCTTCATCGGTTCGACAGCCGCTGCGCGCCGTACCGGCAGCAGAGAGGCAGCAAGCACCACCACAACGATGATGCCGCTCACCGACAATAAGGTCAGCGGGTCGTGGTTGGAGACGCCGAACAATTGATTGCGCAAGAGGCTGCCACTGGCAATCGCAATGGGTAGCGCCACCACAAAGCTGATCAGCAGCAAGCGGACGACCTCGCCCAACATCATGCGCAAGCACCGCTCCCCGGTCGGCGCCCAGCGCCATGCGAATGCCGATCTCGCGCGTCCGCTGTGCTGCCGAGAATGCCAGCACGCCGTACAATCCCACCGCGCACAGCAGCGTCGCCAACGCACCGAAGCACTCCGCCAGGAAAGTCACGAGCTTCTCGGTGTTGAGCTGGGTGTCAATCTGATCGTCCATGCTGCGGAAACCGTCCAGCACCAACTTGGGATCAATCTGTTGCACGGCAGCCCGCACACTGGGCATAATCGCATCAGGCGACGACGCCGTTCGCAGATAGTAGGTCATATCGAAGCGCCTGCGATCGGTGGCGCGGTCAATCGCGAGATAGCCGGTAGGCTTGGATGGCGTGCGCAGATCGGAGTGCTTCACGTCGCCGACTACACCGACAATTTCGATGTCGGTCTTTGCGTTTTGTCCCCCACCAATGCCGTAGTAGCGGCCCAGCGCAGCTTGCGGGCTGGCGAACCATTTCTTGGCAAAGGTCTCATTAATGACCGCCACCTTGGCGGCATCCGGACGATTGTCCTGGTCCCGGAAAGTCCGCCCAGCGATCAGCGGTATGTCCATGGTTGCGAAATAGCCGGGCGTAACCTGTCCACGCTCAACCTCGGTATCGTCCTGGGATGATGAGGGTATGCCTGCGACCGTAATGTTCGAGCCGGTATCGTTGCCCGAAAGGTCGGGATCGTCGGTGGCTGCGACGGACTTCACCCCCGGAAGCGCGCTCATCGATTCCAGCAGCCGATGGGTCAGTTCGATGGCTCGGTCTTTGTCGTATCCCGCCAGCTCGGGGTTGATCGTGAAGGTAAGCAGATGATCGGGACGGAAGCCGACATCCACGGAACGGAGGTTCTTCATCGTCCGCACGAACAGTCCCGCGCCAAAGAGCAGCAGCACGCTCAATCCGATCTGCACGCCGACAAACACTCTTTTCAAGCGCGATTGACCGGTCGTAGCAGTGCTCACTTGCTGCTTCAGGGCAGCGGTCAGGTCGGGACGCCAGAACTCCACTGCAGGCACCAGGCTGAAGACCAGCCCGGCAGTGACGCCGACAGCCAAATTGAAGGCAAAGACCCGAAGATCCAGCCCGGAGCTGAACGGAATGCCGGTCGCGTCGGTAAACATGCGGTGAAGCAACAGGCTGGTGATCTCCGGAGCAATCAGCAAGCCAAGCAGCCCGCCGCCGACGCCGAGCAGCATGCCTTCCATCAAAAGCTGCTGCACGATGCGGCTGCGCTTGGCGCCCAGAGAGTAGCGCACGGACATCTCGCGCGTGCGTCCGGAGGCGCGCACTAGCAGCAAGCTGGCAAGGTTGGCACAGGCAATCACAATCACCAGCACCACCATGCCCATCACGATCAGCAGAGGCGTGCGAATCTCATCGCGCAAAGGCGAAAAACCACGCTTCGCGTCCAGCAGCGTGATCTTGGACTTGGTCACGAAGCGCTCGACAAAGTTTGTCGAATGATCGTGGATCTCCTTCAGCTCTTCCTGGCGCAACGCCTTCCACAGCGGATCAATGCCCGCTTCGGCAGCGCTGATCGACTCCCCCGGCTTCAGACGCGCGATGATGTTCAGCCAGCGCGAGCGGTGCTTGTCCAGATCATTCCACCCCGGTGTCACCTCAGCCTTCATCATCATCGGAACGAACAGATCAGGTTTGTCGCCCACGACGACACTCCTGAAGCCCGGCGCAGCGACGCCAATGATGGTGAAAGGATGACCGTTGATGAGGACGCTGCTGTTGAGGGCGGAGCGGTCAGCGCCAAAACGCCGTACCCAATATTCGTAACTCAGCACCGCAACCGGGTCGCGCTCCTGTACCTCGTCGTCGCTGGGGGCGATCAGCCTTCCCGCGGCGGGTTGCAGTCCGAGCACCTGGAAGTAGTTGCCCGTTACCAGTTCGGCCATCGAGAGCTTTGAGTCGTTGTGGTATTGAACGCCCACCTGCGCCTGGGTGCGTGCCAGCATTCCATCGAATACGGAGCTCTTGTCCCGCAGGTCGCGGTACATGGGGTAGGAGAAATAGAGATGGTCGTCGCCTCCCCAGGAACTGACGTGGCCGGAGTCGGAGCCAACGAACTTCAATTGCACGAGCCGGCCAGGATCCTTCACCGGCAAACTGCGCAGCAGTACCTGATCGAGCAGGCTGAAGATGGCGGTGTTGGCACCGATGCCCAGCGCCAGAATCAGCATGGCAACGATAGTGAATCCCGGACTCTTGCGTAACTGGCGAAGGGCGTAGCGAAGGTCTTGCAGCAGGGCGCTCATCGTTGCTTATTCCTCCCTCAGCGTTCGCATGGGATCGAGTTTCGCTGCGCGGCGCGCGGGCAAATAGCTGGCGAGCAGCACTGTTGCCGTCAGCAAAGCAGACGTCCCGAGCAGCGTAAGAGGCTGGAACAGGCTGGTGGCGTAAAGCATGCTGGAGAGCACCCGGCCCGCCACAAAGGTCGCTACCAGTCCGACGACCAGTCCGGCCACAGCCAGTTCGAGGCCGCGCCGCAAGACCAGTTGCAGCACATCCGACCGTCCCGCACCCAGCGCCATGCGGATTCCCAGCTCCCGCAGCCGCATGTGAACTCCATAGCTGATTACGCCATAGAGCCCGAGCGCCGAAAGCAGCAGCGCCAATCCTGCAAAGACGGACAGCAGCACCACAATGAACCTGCGGCTCACCAGCGAGGTGTCGATGCGGTGTTCCATGGTCTCGAAGTCGTAGACTGCCTGGTTGGAATCGACCTGGCGCACCGCGCCTCGAATTGCATCGGCCATTGATTCTGGATTGGCGCGGGTTCGCACCATCACTTCCAGTTGCCGGTTCGGCGTCTGCGAGAATGGCAGGTAATAGATACCCTCTTTGTTGTCCTGCTCAAGCGAGGCAATGCGGGCGTGCTTTACGATGCCGACAATCGTGATCGGCTTGTCGCGCTCGAGCATGATTTGTTTTCCAATCGGATCCTGGCCGGGCCAGTAATCGCGCGCCAGGCTTTCATCGATGATGGCGACCTTCTGCGTGTTGGCCTGATCAGTTGAAGCGAAGAAGCGGCCTTCGACCAACGGAATCTTCAAAGTCGAAAAATAGTCAGGAGTAATGAGCCGAATGTTGCCATGCGGGGGCGGTGAGTTCGGGGGCAGTACTTGGCCCACAATGAGAAACGATGCCGATCCCCCGTTAGGAGAAAAAGGGAAGGCGTCAGCGATCGCAGCATCGGTCACGCCTGCCTGGGCTTTTAACTGCGTCTCTAGTGCCTGAGCGAAGTTGGCCTGCTGCGCATCTTCCTTGTAGGTGTCACGCGGCAAAGTGATGCTGGCGGACATTAAACCCTGCGGTTCAAATCCGGTCTCTACCCGTTCCAGTTGACTCAAGCTGCGTAACAGCAGGCCGGCGGAAACCAGCAGCAACATCGCCAGGCCGATTTCCCCAATGACCATCGACGAGCGCAGCCGCTGACGAACTTTGCTGGCCGTCTCCGAGCGCCCACTCTCCTGTAGCGCCTGGAACCAGCGAATGTGCGTCATCTGGTACGCCGGGGCCACGCCGCAGAGAATCGCGCACACAACGCCCGCCGCGATGACGTAGAGCAGCACCGGCACGCTGATCTGCACATGCAGGTTGCGTACCAGATTTGCCGGAGCCAGCATGAGCAGCAGCGGAATGGTGGTGTAGGCCAGCAGCACTCCCAGCGCAACGCCAAATAGCGATAGCAACGCGCTTTCCGTAAAAGCCTGCGCCAGAAGTTGCCGCCGCCCGGCTCCCAGCGCGATGCGAATGGACGTCTCACGCTGCCGGTCCGAAGCACGGGCCAGTTGCAGCCCTGCAATGTTCGCGCAGGCGATTAGCAGAACCAGAATCACGGCGCCAAGCAGGACGGCCAACGGTTTGCGCAGATCACCAGCGACAAACTCCAGCAGAGGCTCGGAGAACATGCCCCAGCCCGATACCTTGGCGTAGCTCTTCTCGCCTTCGGAGTTAGCGTTCTCGCGCGCCTTCATCGCCAGATATTGATTGACCTGATCGATGCTCACGCCCGGGCGCATTCGCGACACTACGAAGAGATATTCGTTGTAACGATAGTCATGGTCGTGCAGCCGTGCCGGCGACAGAGCCAGCGGCGTCCACACTTCCGCCTGGTTGGGCCAGCCAAATTCAGGGCCCATCACGCCGATGACTTCATAGGCCTGCTGGTTCAGTGTGATCTTGCGACCGACGATGTTGGGATCGCCGCCGAAGCGCTTCTTCCACGTCGCATACGACAGGACTACAACATGATTGGCGTTAGGGACGTCTTCTTCCGCAACGAAGGTTCTACCCAGAATAGGCTTGGCGAGAAACGTGTCAAAGAACTGCCAGGACACGGCCGCATTCACCAGCCGCTCCGGATTCCGGCCTTCCTGCAGGTAGGAGAGGTTGTTGACCGTCATCGCCGCGGTCGCGGACAGCAGTTGCTTTCCTGCCTCGGCATCGGCGAAATCGGGCGGCGACATACCGATGTTATTCAACTGGGCGGGCGTCGAATAATGCGCTCGCACCGCTACCAGGCGGTCGGGATTGGGCACGCCGGTTGGATTGAGCAGCACCGCATTCATCACGCTGAATACGGCGACATTTGCGCCAATGCCGAACGCCAGCGTCAGCACCGCCGTGATGGCAAACCCGCGCGAGTGGTTCAGTTGGCGGAACGCATACCGCAGATGCTGAGCTAACGACGACATCACTACACCTCTTGTACTAGCTTCTTCAGTTCCTCTTCACCCACGACCTTGCCGTCAAACAGATGCACCTCACGTTCGGCGTGCGCGGCAAAGCGAGGATCGTGTGTCACCATGCAGATGGTCGCGCCTTCGCGGTGAAGGTTCTGTAGCAACTCCATCACCGCTTCACCATTGCGGGAATCGAGGTTGCCGGTCGGCTCGTCCGCCAGCAGGATCGACGGCTTGCCTGCCAACGCGCGCGCCACGGCCACACGCTGCTGCTGGCCGCCTGAAAGCTGCGAGGGATAATGCCGCAGCCGGTGCGCCATGCCGACCTTCTCCAGCGACTCCATGACGCGCTGCTTGCGGTCGGCGCTCGACATGCGCTGGCGATAGGTCAGCGGCAGCTCGACATTCTCATAGACCGTGAGATCGCCGATCAGGTTGAAACTCTGGAAGATGAAGCCGATCTCCTGATTGCGAATGCGCGAGCGCTCGGCAAAATCCAGGTTCGCCACCGGCTTGCCGCTCAGGGTGTAGCTGCCGCCGGTCGGCGTGTCGAGCAGCCCAATGATCGACAGCAGCGTTGACTTGCCGCAGCCCGACGGCCCCGACATGGCGACGTACTCGCCGCGATTGATGGTCAGGTGGACGCCGGAAAGCGCATGCGTCTCGATCTCGTCGGTGTAGAAGACCTTCGTCAGATCTTCAATGTGGATCAGGGTTTGGCCATTGTTCATGTGCTTCGCCTCTCTGCTAAATCTTGGTCTCTGTTACTCAAGCCGAATGCGATCTGTATTGTCCCAGCGCGACATGTCCGACAGGATCACGGTGTCGCCTTGGTTTAGCCCTTCGAGAACCTGGATCGCGTTCACCGACGCGCGCCCCACTTTCACCGGAACTCGCGTAGCGTAATCTCCCGAAGGATCAAGCTTGAACAGACTGATGGTGCTGTTCTCCTGTCCAAAAGCGGGACGTCCGACATAGAGCACGTTGTCCAGTTTTTCGAGATCGATCGTGCCGTCCACGCTCAAATCCGGCCGCGCGCCTTTGGGAAGCTCACCAGTGATACGCACATCTACGGTTACAGTTCCGTTCTGCACCGCCGGATCGACGCGCATGACCGTGCCGGAGACGACGCCGTTATGAGTATCGATCGTTGCCGGCTCATTGATCTGCACGTCGCGCGCCTGCGTTTCGGGAATCTTCAGCGACGCGATCAGGTGTTCGGGCTGCACCACTTTTGCCAGCATGGTGCCCGGCTGCACGTGCTGACCCACCTGCAGTGGCATGTCAACCAGCACGCCTGGGATGCCGGCGCGCACGTTAAGATCGTCAAGCTGCTTCTTCTTCAGCTCGGCCAGCGTACGCATCTGGTCGACCTTCGCCTCCTGCACCGCAAGCTGCGAGCGAATTGCCTGCTGGTTAATTGTCAGGCGCTCTTTCTCGATGTCGTTGCGGGTGTTCAGTTCGTTGGCTTTGCCACTGGAAGCTTTGTAGGCCAACCCGGAGATCACGCCCAGGTTGTACAGCTCCTTGTCGGTTTCGGCTTGTAGTTCGGCTTGCGAGTAGTCGGCACTGACCGTGGCGGCGCCGGCCTTCTGCGTCATCAGGTCGCTGTCGAGCTTCACCCGCAGGCTCTTCAACTCGGCCTCAGCAGCTTTCAGTTGCAGCTCGGCGTCGACGGCGGCCTGTTCGGTCTGCGGATTGCTCATCTGCAGCAGCACGGTGTCCGGCTTGACTTCCGTTCCGGGAAGCACCAGAATGCGCACGACGGTAGCTTCCGTTTCAGCGGGAATCTGGCGCACGTCTTCCGGACTCGGCACCAGCGTGCCCAGGCCGCGCACTTGTCGCAGCATGTCGCCTCGCTTCACGGTATCCGTCCAGACGGTGCTTCGTTCTACGGTGGGGGCTGCGGGCTTGAGCCGCGATACTCCGACGAATGCGGCGACTCCAAGCACGACCGCGACTATGGCAATCAGCGCCTGCTTGCGCCGCTTTTGCTTCTTAAACTCGGGGCGAGCGATGTCCATCGCCGAGAGTAAGTGCAGTTGGGGTTCCAACCATCAGCCTTGCCATGGCGAGGCAAGTTCCTACTATTCAGGAAGTTGCAGGCGGCCGCGGAGCGACCACCCGAGCGGGGATGTTCTCTTCGTTGATGAAGGCGTCCATTTCCGGACGCCTCGGGAGGTATGTTCAGGCTGCGTACCCAACCGACCTATTCTTCTTTGTGCCTCGGTGCCTCGGTGGTGAACATTTACTTTCCCCCCGCCATCTTGTCGAGTTCCGTCGCCACCTGCTCGACAAAGACCGCTTCATCGTTCACCGCTTTGGCAACTTTCGGCACTTCCTCTTCTGCCAGCTTGTAGTCCTTCAGCTCGATGCTCTCGCGGATTCCAGACATGGTCTTCGGCCCGTATCCGGTGTAGAGTCCGGGAGCATAAAGCATGTGCTTGTAATACGGACGGGTTGGCAGGCCGGCGGGATCGAGCAATTGCTGTTCCGCCTTGAGCAGCTTGTCGTTCAGCGCTGTCAGTTCAGATGGATTCAGGTTCGCCTTCATGGCCGCGCCCAAAGCCTTGTTGTAGTGTTCTCCTGACTTCGCCAGCGCCACCGCAGCATTTTGCAAGGGAGCGAAGTTGATGAAAGGCGGCACCGCTTCCTGCTTGGGAGGAACCTCGGGCCGCCGCGGATCGTTGATCGCGTGATAGACGCCGTCTGCCAGTTCTTGGTTCTGTTCCTTCACCTTTTCCTGCTTCTGCTTCAGCAGCTCCTGCACTTCTTTCAGGTACTGGTTGACGGCATCGGAAAGATTGCTGAAGCGATAAGGAAGTACGTCAGCATCGGCTAAGCGCATTGCAGTCAGGCCCACGGTCTGCGCCAGCGCCTTGCCGTATACGAAGTTGTTGTCCGAAAAATGCGTGTACCAGTAAAAGTCGTCGTAGATGGAGTGATAAATCCCCTCGCGGTCTTCTCCGCCATAGCCCAGATTGAGCGACGGAACCCCGAGGTGATGCTCGAAGACGGTGTAGTCGGTCCCCGATCCCAGCGGCTCCAGCTTCCAATCAGCGCGATTGCGAATGGCCTCGCGCTCTTTGTCATCTTTTGCGTTGTGGATGCGATAGTCTTCCGACCGCTGCCATACCGAGATGCCTGCCTCAGGGTCCTGCACGTCGCGCGCGACGCCGTTCACCAGGTCTTCCAGCGAATGCGCGCCTTCGGCATACAGAAAACCGCGGCCATTGCCGTCGGTGTTGATATAGGCGACCGCGTGTTGCTGAAGCTCGGCGGCGTGTTCCTCCGCCCATTCGGTTGAGCCCAGCAGCATCGGCTCCTCGCCGTCCCATGCGCAATAAATGATCGTCCGCTTCGGCTGCCAGCCCTGCTTGTGGATCTCGCCTAAGGCACGCGCCTCCTCAAGTAGCGAGACCTGTCCCGAGACCGGATCAGCCGCCCCATTCACCCACGCATCGTGATGATTGCCGCGCACCACCCATTCTTCCGGCTCGCTCGATCCCTGCATTCGGGCGATGACGTCGTACACCGGCTGAAGCTTCCAGTTGAAGCTCACGGCAAGATGTACTTTCGTCTCCCCAGGTCCGACGTGATAGGTGATCGGCAACGCTCCACGCCACGACTGAGGCGCCACCGGCCCGGTCAGTGCTTTCAGCAAAGGCTCGGCATCGCCATAGGAGATGGGCAGGGTGGGAATCGGCGCCAGGTTCTTCGCGTCCTTGATGTCCAGCCGCTTGGCGTCTTTGGTTGCGCCCACGCCCGGGGTCAGCGGATCACCCGGATAGGCGTGCGGAAAGTCCATGACACTGCCGCGCTGCACACCCTGCGTAGGACGCATGGGGCCTTCAGGGAACGTACGCTCCGGGGCATAACCGTCGTCCGCCGGATCGGAATAGATGATGCACCCGATGGCGCCATGTTCCCAGGCAACGCGCGGCTTCACCCCGCGCCACGAGTGGCCGTACTTTGCGATGACGATTGCGCCTTTCACGGAAACTCCCAGCCGATCGAGCTCTTCATAGTCCGCGGGTATGCCGTAATTGACGAACACCAGCGGCGCCGTGACATCGCCGTCCGGCGAGTAGGCGTTGTAGGTTGGGAGCTGCAAGTTCTTCTGATTGCTGGTAGGATCGACCGCCACTGCCGGTTCCTCCAGCTTCGCTGTGTATTGCGTCGGCGCTGTCATCTGCAGCAGCCGGCTCTTCGGCGTGGGGAAGAGTACGTCAAACTGCTCGATCTTGGCGTCCCATCCCCAGGACTGTAGCTTCGCCAGGATCCACTCCGCGTTCTCTTTGTCGTAGGGCGACCCCACATGGTGTGGATATGCGCTGAGGTGCTGCATGTACTCGCGCAGCAGCTTGGGATCAGGGATGCTCTTGAACTTGTCTTCCCACTGCCGCTCCTGCGCACTCGAGGTGGCGGTAAATCCCAGCAGCGGCTGGTTGGCCGCGCTTTGCGCAACCTCAGCCCAAGTGGGTGAAAGCGATGATCCGATGATTAGGACGACTGCCAGTAGACGACGCATCCAGGCCTCCTGTACGAAAACAGGTAGCTTACATCAACGCGAAACTGACGTCGATGCGATGCCCGATTCTGGAAGCAGGAAAGGGCCGCCGGTCCGCTCATTCCGGCGGCCCATCCTCTCTCTAGTGCCCGTGTCCGTGGCCGCCCTGGTTCGTAATCACGGCCTTTTTTCCGTCGAACTTCGTAATCTCGATCCGGAACGGCTCGGTGTATCCATTCGCACGATCTTGCAGAATGCCCAATCCCACCTGCTCGCCGAGCAGCAGCGAATACAGGCTTGAGCTGCGGAAGTGGATGCCGGCATGAATCCCGTGTCCCATCGTGATGTTCCAACCCAGCTTACTCAGCTCCCCGTTGACGGTCAGTTCGTCCCGGTCCGCGCCGGTGTACGGGACCAGGGAAAGGCCATCGCTGCTTGGCACCACCACATCGGAGCCGGCGGCCTGTAGCAGCGGCCGGATCTTCTGGTTGCCGTCGTAGAAGAACTTCAGCGCGGTGATGCACGCTCCTCCGGCTGTCCCGTGGCCGGTCGGATAGCACGGGTGCGTCGGCGAGCCTTCCGGGAAGGCCTGCGGCAACAGGTAGCTGCCGTACTTGGAGTAAACGATGGGGAGCGCCGCGGAATTCAGCACGTCGGAATGGATCGCCCCGGCTGCCTGCGGAAATGGATGCGCGCGAGTAATGTTGGCATGCACCAGTGCACCGTACTCCTCCGGACGCATGCGCAGGTTCACGATCCACTTATGGAACCACGCGGCCTTCAGCGCTCGTGTCGCCATCTCCGCCATGGTTGTTGCGGCATCCAGGTTGCAGAATTCGCTGCCGAAGGTGACAAACCCGTGTTGCGTGCGCGAACGGCCATTGGGATACCCGTAGGGATTTCCCGGATTCACCGCCGACTTGATTCCCACCAGCACCAGAAGCGCGACCAGGTGTTCCTGGAAGGGAAGGTCGACGTGGGTGGCGGCGGCAAGGTCACGGCCTTGTTTCATGAAGCACAATTGCGAGTCAAATGCCACTTGGCGAGGCGGAACCTGACCGTTCTGCACCGCCTGGTACTCCTCGACCGTCGTCATGTAGTCTGCTCCGCCCTCGCTCACCGACAGAAAGCGTCGCACCTGCTGGGACATGGGCTGCACGCCGAAGTATGTCGGCTGGAGAATGAATTGCGACAGATACGGGCCTTGCATATTGCCGTCGCCCCGATAGAACTGTCCGCGAAACAGGTTTTGCGGCGTCACGGGATACGGAAAGATGCTGTTGTGGCTCCGCACATAGGACATACGGTTCAGGTCCGCTGCCGCCTGATCGGCCAGAGAGCTGTTGCTGTATTGGGTAAACTGCACGTCACGCATGAGCGCACCCCAATAGTGCTCGACGGCTTCGGCCGCCGTCTGCGCGCTGGTGACGCTGGGTGCGGGCGGGATGTTGGAGGCGTGCGAGTCGGGTCCTTCCAGGTCAAAAGAGAACGCTCCCATGGGCCCGTTCATGGTCGAAGTGAACCCGTCTCCTCCCGGATTGCCCACAATGATGTTCTCGAAGTCGTCGAAGTCGCCCGTCTGCAGCGCATGGAGCAGGCTGCGGTAGGCGGCATGATTGGGGATGCCGAGCGCATCATGCTTCAGGCACTTGCTCCAGTTGCCGCTGTAGTCGGTAAAGCGGTGCGAGTCCCCGTTGTCCGGCAGCTTGCCGATGTCGACGTTGTTGTCCTGGGCCGTATCCTTGCGATAATCGTAACTGGCGTAGGCCCGGGAGCCTGAACCGTAATTCACCACCGATGCCTCGGCCTGTCCGCGCTTGCCTTCAAACAAAGGTTCCAACGGAATGCCTACAGTCAAGGCCACAGCGGTTGCTCCGCCTACCTTGCCCAGAAAAGAACGGCGGCTCGCATCCTTCGATGTGTTAGGCCGCGTTTCTCCCCCTTGCTTGTCACTGGTACTGCCGTCATGATCAGCAAATGTAATAGCTTCGTCTTGGTGCTGGTCTTTCATGAGTGCTCCCTTCATCGGTTTATCAAGTGAGAGTCGTTTGATTATTCGGTGAAATGGTTCCCTGGGGAGGATTGGAAGAGCGGCTTACGGCCGCTTCGAGCGACACTCAAAAGCTCTCGACAGTCCAGGACCCTTTACCTGATCCATTGGGCGGGCCGAGCGTTGAACCGTGGAAGCCAGCCGGTGCAAGCGGAACGAACAATCAACCGGTCGCTGGCGGCTGCCTTGCGAGGTTGCTCCCATTTTCGATTCGAATACTGGAATCAAACTTTGGTGATGTCAAGCAGAATCTCCGCGCACGGTGGCCAGGACCGCGTCCGACTCGCTAAACTCAGGACAGGAGAAGGAATGGCGATCACTCAGGAAGAAGTATTGAGCGCGTTGAAGGAATGCTATGACCCGGAGATCCCGGTAAACATCGTGGATATGGGTTTGATCTACGAGATCAAGATCAAGCCGGTCGAACCCCCGGCCACCAATGGCGAAGACATCGAGGTGGAGATGACTTTGACTGCCCCGGGTTGCCCGTCCAGCGGATACATCAGCGATCAGGTAAAGCAACGCCTGCTGCGTATGCCCGGTGTAAACAACGCTGCGGTCAACATCGTGTGGTATCCCCAGTGGACACCGGAACGGCTGAGCGCCGACGCTCGTAAACAGTTAGGCATCGACTGACGCCAGTCCAATAAGTTGCATCCAACCTGTTCGTCGGAAATGTTCATGTCGAAAACCAGCAAGATCATTCAGGCTGTCCTTGTGGTCGCCATCGTGGCGGCCGGTGTTCGCCTTTTTTTGTATTTCCGCGACCGGCAAGCCAGGCTGGTTGCGCCTGTACAGAAGCAGGTTGCGCTCGATGCTGATGCTTACGTCTACCCGCGGAAGCTGCACCTCCAGGACTTGAAAGACGCCCAGGAGTTGACGCGGCAACCAGCGTGGGCCCGCGCCGGATATGAGATCGCCTACTACCCCTACAACGGCTACACCAACTTCATGCGCTTGGCTGGTCATTTAGGTCCGATCGAAAAGCTCGATATCAAGGAGGTTGTCGTCAATCGGCCGCCCGAAGGTGATAAGCAGGTTATGGCAGTATTCGAGAAGCACAACACGCTTTACGCTTTCTCGATCGGTTACGTCGAGGGCGAGAACTATCACTTCGACTGCGACGACATACTCTACGTGCAGGACCCGCACGAGCTCTACAAACATTGGTCCCCTGACGTTTGGCAGGCAATCGACGATCACCAGCTCAAGCTGGGAATGAACGAACTGCAGGCTTCATTTGCTGTAGGGGTAGGTGTTCCGGAAGGAAGCGGGATGAGCAATCCCAGGGTGGTGAACTATCTCAACAACGGTCATCCGCTGCGCGTCACCTTCGACAACAGCAAGGCAACGGAGATCGAGCCTGCAGGGGCGTCGTAACCGCGACGGGGCTTGACTGCGTGACCTAACGAAACTCTGCACCGCCTCTTGGCCCCCAGGGCCTCGTCCAATCCGCGAGGTCCTCGTGAATCCGCGGTTCGTCTCTTCTTCTCTGCCCCGTTTAGAATGGCGCTTCGATGCAATTCGAACTTTTCGTAGCGGCGCGGTACCTGCGGGCCAAGCGGCGGCAAGCCGTCATCGGGATCATTACTCTCATCTCCATCATTGGAGTCGCCGCCGGAGTGGCCTCGCTCATTATCGCGCTGGCCATCAACAACGGCTTCCGGCAGGACCTGCAGGACCGGTTGCTGGGCTCGATGTCGCACGTGAACCTGCTGCGTGTGGAGAGTGACGGCATTCGCCACTGGAAACAACTACTGGACCGGCTGGACAAAGAGCCGCACGTGGTGGCCGGTGCTCCCGCCATGTACGAGCAGGTGCTCATTTCTCGTGGCGCGCACGCCCAGGGTGCTGTGCTGAAAGGCATCATTCCCAGCTACGAGCGCAAGGTCAGCGACATTCTGGAGTACGTGACGTCGGGCTCGGCCGCGCCGCTGGAAGCCTCCGGGGAGAACGCTTCCGCACCGGACGACGAAAGCAATCCGCTTTCGGCACGCGTGACCGCTTCGTTGCCGCCCATACTTCTCGGACAGGACATGGCCAATTCGCTGGGAGCGCAAGTCGGCTCACTGGTGACGGTCACTAGTCCGCAAGGCGAGCTCACGCCGTTTGGCATCGTGCCCAAGTATGCCCGTTTCAAAGTTGTGGGAACCTTCAATTCAGGCTTCTACGACTCCGACAACACCTGGGGATTCATTCGCCTCTCCGATGCGCAGAAGCTGTTCGATCTTGGCGATGTGGTCTCGGTGCTGGAGTTCAAGGTCGACGATATCTACAACGCCGACAAGATCGGCCTTGAGCTGGAGCACGCGGCAGGCAAGGGCTTCATGGCCACAAACTGGATGGAGCAGAACCGCGCCCTCTTCCGTGCCCTGCGCCTGGAGCGGCTGGTAACCTTCATCACCATCGGCCTCATCGTGTTTGTGGCTGCCCTGAACATTCTCATCTCGCTCATCATGATGGTGATGGAGAAGACGCGCGACATCGCGGTGCTGGTCTCGATGGGCGCCAAAAAGCGGCAGGTGCGCCGCATCTTCATGTACCAGGGGGTGCTGATTGGGGTGATCGGCACTGTGATCGGCCTGGTACTGGGCTACGGGATCTCGATTGTTGCCGGCCACTACCACCTGTTCTCGCTCTCAGCCGAGGTCTACTCCATCGACTACGTGCCCTTTGCGCCGCGCGTCCTCGATGGCTTCCTGGTGGCATTCCTGGCCATTGGCATTTCCTTCATCGCGACTCTGTATCCTTCCTGGTCTGCGGCCAGTGTGTTGCCCGCCGAGGCGCTGCGTTATGAATAGCCGCTCGGTCCTGCTGACCCACGCTTCGCAACTGCTCACTTTGCGCGGAGAGAACGCTCCTCGCCGTGGCGCGCAGATGGGCGAGTTGGGAATCGTCAACGACGGCGCGCTGCTGATGAGCGATGGCAAGATCGTCGCTGTTGGCACAACGGACGAAGTCGGCCGGCATGAACGGTCTGGAAGCGCAGAGGAGATCGACTGTCGCGGCAAGGTTGTGCTCCCCGGATTTGTCGACTCGCACACTCATCCGGCGTTCACCAATCCCCGCCTCATCGATTTTGAAAAGCGTATTGCCGGAGCAAGCTACGAAGAGATCGCCGAAGCCGGAGGAGGAATTCGCGCCAGCATTCGCGGTGTGCGCGAGGCATCAACCGAGCAGCTCGCCGAGCACGTTCTTCGCGCCCTGCGAGAGATGGCTGCCTACGGCACCACGACCGTCGAAGCCAAATCGGGTTACGGGCTGAGCTTTGCTAGCGAGCTGAAATCGTTGCGAGCAATCCGTGTTGCGGCAGAGCAATGGCCGGGCACGGTGGTCTCGACCCTGCTTGGGGCCCACGTTGTCCCGCCCGAATATCGCGATGATCCGGAAGCCTATGTCGCGATCATCTGCGAGCAGATGATTCCCGCTGTTGCCGGGCAAAAGCTGGCAAGTTATGTCGATGTCTTCTGCGAGCGCGGGGCTTTCACGGCTGATCAGTCAGTGCGCATTCTGCAAGCGGCGATTGACCAGGGACTGAAAACCCGCGTGCACGTCTGCCAGCTGACCGCAGCCGAACTGGGTCCGCTGCTGGAGTTCCGTCCCGCCAGCTTCGACCACATGGACTTTGTCAGCGATGCCGACATCACGCTCCTGGCAAGATCCGAAACCGTTGCGACCTTGCTGCCCGCCGCCAATTACTTCCTCGGTCTCGACCGCTTTCCCCCTGCCCGCAAGCTGATCGAGGGCGGCGCCGCCGTGGCCCTTGCCACCGACTACAATCCCGGAACCGCGCCCACGCCTGCGATGCCGTTCGTGCTATCGGCGGCGTGCACCAACATGAAGATGTCGCCCGCCGAATCCATTACCGCCGCCACCATCAATGGCGCCTGCGCCCTCCAACTCCAGCAGCGCAAAGGCTCGATCGAGCCCGGCAAAGACGCCGACGTCGCGGTCTTCGACGCAAACGATTATCGGGAACTGGCCTACTGGTTTGGGGTAAATCGTTGCGAGAAGGTCTTCTTGAAGGGCACGGAAGGCCCGAAGCGTGCCTAGCGTCCGGACAGAGCTGTGTGCTCCCACTACGACAGAGTTCCCCTTTCCCCGCTAGCTGTGCACCCCTTTCGCGTTCCCAGCCCTGGCTCACCCCTTCTCTCCGAGACCGTCTATGATCATTAACATTTAGCGGAACTTCGGGACGATTCCGCCCGTACTTCTTGAGCATAAGAAACAGCAGTCATCCAAACTGAAATTTCCCAGCGCAAGGACGCCCAACATGAAACGAATTCTCCTCGCCTGCGGCGTGGCCCTGCTCACCTGCTGCAGCGCGTTCGCGCAACGCCTGCCCGGCGGCGCTACTCCCAGCCACTACAGCCTGGCCTTCAACATCGAATTTCCAACCAACAGCTTTGAGGGCGACGAGGCCATCGACCTGACGCTGGCCAAGCCCACCACCACCATCACGCTGAACGCCGTGGAGATCGAGTTCCACGATGTAACCGTCACGGCAGGTGGGCAGACACAGACTGCGAAGGTGTCCACCGACTCGAAGAACGAGATGGCGACCTTCACCGTCGACAAGGAACTTCCGGCTGGGCCCGCGACGCTGCACATCAAGTACACCGGCAAGCTCAACGACAAGCTGCGCGGGCTCTACCTGAGCACGTATAAGGGCCGCAAGTACGCGGTCACGCAAATGGAGGCCACCGACGCCCGCGTCGCCTTTCCCAGCTTTGACGAGCCGGCCTACAAGGCGACCTTCGACATCTCGGCCATCGTCGACAAGGGCGACACTGCCATCTCCAACAACTACGTTGTGTCCGACAAGCCCGGCCCCGGCGACAAGCACACCATCAAGTTTGCGACCACGCCCAAGATGTCAACTTATCTGGTTGCGCTGACTGTGGGCGACTGGAAGTGCGAGCACGACGAAGTGGACGGCATCAAGATCGGCGTCTGCACCGTGCCTGGGCAGGAGAAGCTCACGCGTTTTCCGCTCGATGCCACCAAGGCCATCCTCCACTACTACAACAACTACTACGCCATCAAGTATCCGCTGAAGAAGCTGGATGAAATCGCCGTTCCCGACTTCCAGGCCGGCGCCATGGAGAACTGGGGCGCCATCATTTATCGCGAGACCGCTCTTCTGGCCGACGAGAAGACCTCCTCCTTCGCGCACAAGCGCGGTGTTGCCGACGTGATCGCCCACGAAGTCGCTCATCAGTGGTTCGGCGATCTCGTCACCATGGAGTGGTGGGACGACATCTGGTTGAACGAAGGATTCGCCACCTGGATGACGCCGCATCCGGTCAGCGCCTGGAAACCTGACTGGCTGGTGAACCAGAACGTGGTGGACAACACCATGAACGCGCTCGCCGAGGACGGAATCAAGAACACCCGGCCGATCCACCAGGAAGCCACCACCCGCGGCGAAATCGAAACCCTGTTTGACGGCATCGCCTACGGCAAGACCGCAGCCGTGCTGCGCATGCTGGAATCGTACGTCGGACACGATGCCTTTCGCGCCGGCGTGAACCTTTACTTAAAGGAGCACGCCTACGGCAACGCCACTGCCTCCGACTTCTGGAACGCGATGGCGCGCTCTTCCAAAAAGCCGATCGACCAGATTATGCCGACCTTCGTGATGCAGGCTGGCGAGCCCTTCGTGCAAGTCGATGCCAAGTGTGACGGCGGCAACACCATCCTCAACCTTTCGCAGAAGCGCTACTTCAATTCTCCGGAATTGTTCAATGCTCCCAACGACCAGCTCTGGCAGATACCAATCTGCATGAAGGGCGTGGGCGGATCGGCGTCGTCCGAGTGCTTCCTCATGACCAAGCGCGAGCAGCAATTCAGCATGAAAGGCTGTTCGAAGTTTGTATTCCCCAACACCACCGGTCTCGGCTACTACCGCTTCAGCTACGACGCCGGCGCACTGCGCCAATTAGGCGAAGCCGCCGAGCAGGGTCTCACCCCCGACGAGCGCATTGCCTTGATTGGCAACGATTGGGCCTTGATGCGCGCCGGCAGAACCAATGCCGGCGATTACCTCGGCTCGGGAGCGCAGCTGAAGAACACGCCCGGCTACGTGCTGTTGCATAACTTCGGCGATCACCTGGACGTGATTGTCAACGATCTGGTGAACGATGCCGATCGCCCTGAACTTCAGGCCTGGGTGCGGCAGACCTTCTCGCCGCTGCTCCAGCAACTGGGATACTCAGCTCGACCCAACGAATCCCCCATCGAGCGCCAACGGCGCGCGGTGCTGTTTGGCATTCTCGGCACCTCCGGAAACGATCCGCAGGTGATTCAGCAAGCCCGCACCATGGTGCAGCAGTACATGAAGGCCCCCGACTCCATCGACCCGACGCTGGCAAGCCCGGTCATGCTGGTGGCTGCGCGCCACGGCGATGCTGAGCTTTACAAGCAGTTTCAGGAAAAACTGAAGTCGGCCAACTCGCCGGAAATGTATTACCGCTATTTCTACTCGCTGGGTGAATTTCCAGAGCCGAACCTGATGCATGAGACCCTGGCATCGACCCTGACGCCCCAAGTGCGCGGTCAGGACCTCGGCATTCTCGTCAACATGATCCAGAATCCCGCCTCGCGCAACACCGCATGGGACTTCATGCGCAAAAACTACGACGCTATCAGCACCAAGACCGGCGGTGGACTGGGCGGTTTCGGACTCTTCCTCTACTCCGCCCAGAGTTTCTGTACCCAGGAGAAAGCCCAGGAAGTCGAGAAGTTCTTTCAGGAGCACCCCATTCAGGGAACCGAGCGCGACCAGAAGGCGGCGCTGGAGTCGATCCGCGGCTGTGCCGATCTGCGCCAGCAACAGGAAGGGACGCTCGCCACGTGGCTGAAGCAGAACGCCTCCGCCGGATCATCCGCGGTCGGCAACAGCGCGGGACAAGGAACGGTGAAATAAAAAAGCATTGGTTCCTGTAGGCTGAAACGGACGCAGCTTCAACCACGCCGCAGATCTAAGCCCGGAGGGCGTGTGATGACAGCTCAGCCTGGAGCGAAGCGGAAGGCTGGGCAAGCTGCCAAATAAGCGGCACGAGTGCCTCGGGCACGGTATAACCCGTTGCCCCGAGGTCGTGCCGCGCCTCCTGCGCGGCCCCAGCCGCTAAGTTCTGCAGCTGTCACCAGCTAACGGCTCACAACGCCCCGGCCACTTCGTTTGGCTCCGCCCGCCTGCACTAGAATCGAACTCATGCGTCATCTTTGGGCCCTCGTCGTTCTCCTCTTTCTCATCTCTGTCGCCTGCTCAAAGAAGCCGGCTGAAAAACGCTACGAGTTGCAAGGTGAGGTGGTAGCAGTCGACTCAGGCAATCATCAGATCACCGTTGCCCACAAGGACATTCCCGGCCTCATGCCGGGCATGACCATGCCTTTCCTGGTTGCACCCAACGATCAGTGGGTCTTTGGCAAGATCGGTCCCGGCGATCAGATTCACGCCACCCTCGTCCTCGGCAAGACGGCTGAACTGCAAGACATCAGCTTCACCAAGCAGGCGGCGGCCGATGTCAACGCCTACACCACCACTTTCCATGTACCCCAGGCGGGAGAGCAGGTGCCCGACTTTTCCTTCGTCAACCAGAGCGGTAAGCGGATTCATCTGGCGCAGTTTCACGGCCAGCCTCTGCTGCTGACATTCATCTACACCCGCTGCCCATTGCCGAACTTCTGCCTCTTGATGAGCAATAACTTCAGCGAAATACTTAAAGAACTACATGAGAAACCTGGGGTCTTCGCCAAGACCCGAGCTGCTCAGCATCAGCATCGATCCCGACTACGACAAGCCTCCCGTGTTGCGCCAGTACGGCCAGCGCTACGTCGGAGATATCGACCCCACGTTTCAGCATTGGCAGTTTGCGTCCGGATCGGAGGCGCAGATTAAGAAGGCGGCTGACTATTTCGGGCTTGCTTACAACAACAAGTCGGGGCAGATTGTGCACAGCCTGAGCACCGTCCTGATTGGGCCCGACGGAAAGGTGCAGACTGTTTATCTCGGCAACGACTGGAAGCCGGCCGACGTAGCGGCTGCTTACGAGTCGGCTGTTCGAGGGGGAAAGTGAGAGGTCACAAGACGCATGAAATTTGCCAAAGTGGTTTTTGGGATCGCCTTCTTCTGGGGCATCCTCGTGCTCTCGCCGCTCTACTTCATGTTCGACCTGATTGGCCGCATGGATCCTCCACCGATCACGCACCCCGGCTTTTACTATGGATTTCTTAGCGCTGGCCTGGCCTGGCAATTTGCCTTCGCGGTCATCGCTTTGGATCCCATCCGTTTTCGCCTGATGATGGTCCCCTCAGTGATCGAGAAGTTCGGTTACGGTCTTTCGTTGGGGGTGTTGTTTTTGCAGGGCCGGCTACACGGCCAGGATTTGGTGTTTGGCGGCATCGACGTTCTTCTTGGAGTGCTGTTCTTGCTGGCGTTCTTTCGAACCCGCAATAGCAGCTACAAAGCGTCTGCGTAGGGTAGTCCCAAATCGGCGTGCTTCCTCCCCCCTCCGGCGGTTCTCAGTGTCCCGCAGGAGCCGGCGCAGGCTGCGACTGTGCAGGTGCAGGCTCCGGAGTCGCCGGTGCCGGCTTGGCGTGCACCAGAAAATCCAGGAACTTGTTTGCGGCCTCGGCCCGCTCACCCTGCAGTTTCGAGGGCACCAGCGCCGGCACATCCGCCGGGCAGGCCTGGACAGCGCCGCAGATATTGACCGCATGCGACATTTCGCCCTGTAGCGACGGAAAGTTGAGCGCATCCACCGGCGAATTCAGAATGACGATGTCCACCACGGGCTCGTCCATGTTCTTCACCGCGCTCGGCAGGTCGGCTCTGCCCAGGTTGCCAACCTCGATTGCGGTTCCGTTGGCAAGGCGGGGATGGGTGGCTTGAAAGTCCAGAATGCGGTGATCCAGCTCCGTAGCGTAGGGGGAGGCTGGGTCATTGAAGATGCGCACTGTGATTGGCTCGGCTCTTTTCGGGGGCTTGCATCCCGGCATGAATGCGCTGACTGCTGCGATAAAGGCGAAGACGAAGGCCATCGATGGCCGCCAAGAAGAGGACATGCCAAGATAATATCCGACCGCGGGCTTTGCGGGAATGTGCTTTTATGACTGGAAGTGCCCCGATACTGAGGGGTGGTTACTTCAGTGCCACCATTGTGGTCCCATTTCAGCAAACCTTTACACAAACATCCTTTCCCAACCGGACGCCTTCATAGATAATGCGGTTGTCGGGTTTCAGCTATGAAGGCAATGGGCGTGATCGGGGTGCTCTGCCCACTACTGTGGTGCACATTGTTGTGCGGGCAGCAGGTCGAACTCACTGCGCTTCGCTCCGACGCTACCTTTGACAATTCGAACACGTTGCCTTTCCCCGAGGGTTCCTCTCCGGCAGCACCGTCATCCAGTCATTCCCAACATATTGCGCAACAATTGGGGGACGGGAACCCCTGGCTGCGGTCGGGAGCACTGGTCGACCCGGCAGCTTCCGGCGTGGCCGATGATGGTTGTTCGCAGTTCATGACCGCCGAGCTCACGGAAACTCCCGGCGGCGGACTGGCGCTGCGTAACTTCAGCCTGCATGGCGAGTTCACCCGCGACCACATGATCATGATGGCGCGCAACTTTATGCCCAGCAAGCCGCTGCCCGATTCGCCCGTCTATACTCCGCTGACCTCGCGAGAAAAATTCGAAGGCTGGGCGCACCATACCTACTCCGCCGACATGCTGCTGGGAACTGTGTTCGATACCATGATCCTGCAGGCGACAGGCGCCTATCGTGACTACGGCGGCGGCATGCAAGGCTTCACCAAGCGCTACGGAACACAACTGCTCTCCAATGAAGCCGGCTCACTTTTCGGGCGCTGGTTTTTTCCCACCGTATTGCATCAGGACCCGCGCTACTTTCCATCGCGACAGACCAACATTTTCGATCGCATGGCTTATGCCGTGAGCCGCACCGTCATTACCCGCAGCGACAACGGAAACAATGTCTTCAACAGCTCGCTGATTCTCACCCTGCTGTTTACCTCGGCGCTGGCCAACGGATACAAGCCCAACTATGAGGAAAGCTTTCCGGCGACCATGGCCAACACCTTTGCCGGACTCGGCGCGGTCGCCCAGATCAATCTGCTGAACGAATTCTGGCCCGACCTGAAGACCCTCTTCACGAACCACCAACCTACCAAGTACGTCACCCGAAAGGTGAACCAGATCGTCTTCCGCTCCCCGCCCCCTAGCAAGCAATAACAAGAAGCTATCTGCTAAGTCGGTTTTGAAAGGGCACGGCTTCAGACGCTGTTACGAAACTCGTGCTTGAGTGACGACGGTGGGACAACCCAAACGCCCGTCCCGCAGGGACAGCATATCTAAGCCCAGCAATTTATTGCTGGGAGGGCATAAGTTGGAAATCCCGAGTCCGCTTCAGCGGACGGCACGAGTTCCGTAACAGGTTCTTCAGCCGTGCTATCCAGGCGGCAAAGAATTCAGTCGCTGGCCAGATTCAGTTGCCATGAAACCCCAAGCTGTCGCTAAGTCGAAGGGCCTGCTCTCGCCGCGTAAAGGCCAACCCCGAAGAGGGTGACTCCGCATAGCCCCGCGTGGAGCAAAGCGGAACGTGGGGCGGGCAGCCACACGACCTGTCGGAGCCCGCAAGGGGGCCCCGTTCTGCCCGTCCCCCGCAAACGGGATTGTCTCCCTTCCCAACCCTATGACAATTGTCACGCTCATGCTCTGACATTGAACACTTTCGTGCAGCCGCAGGGCCGCGCATGATGTTGCTATGAGTTTGTAGCAACCATGGCCCTGAAACCTGTTCCCATCGACACGCCCATGCTTCCAAGAACGCCGGAACGGTGCGATTCTATAGAGGAACGCCCACAGGAGAGCCTTCCCATTGGCATGCGCGATCTGAAAGAAGATCTGGCTTCGCTGCGCATTGAGCGCGACCGTCCGCCGCGGCGGTGGGGACGGACGATAGGGCTGCTGTTCTTTCTGGCGCTGGTCGCCAGCGCCGTCCTCTATTACATCCGGGTTCGGCCATCCTTGGGTCCCCTCGACGCGTTCGGCGCTGTCGAAGTCGAAACCACCCAGGCCACCGTGCAGAACACCGGCGGACCCAATGCCGGCACGCCGATCCTGACCGCTTCCGGCTATCTGGTGGCGCGCCGGCAGTCGGTTGTCTCCTCCAAGATTCAAGGCCGCCTGTCGGAACTCAATGTGGAAGAGGGAAGCATTGTCCACGGAGGCGAGATCATCGCCCGGCTGGAGGACGCCGATTATGTTGCCGCCGTCGCCAAGGCGAAAGCTGACATCGAGTATGCCAAGGCCGACTTGGCCGAGATGCAGCGTCAGGCACGCCTGCAACAGGGACTTTACACGGACAAGGTAGTTTCCAAGGATGCGCTGGATGCCGCCGATGCCAAGGTCCGTCTCGCGCAGGCTACGCTGGATCAGGACAAGGCTAATCTCAAGCAGCAAGAAGCCCTGCTGGAGTTCACCAACATTCGTGCGCCCTTCGATGGCGTCGTGATCAAGAAGATGACGGAGGTCGGTGAAAGCGTCGCCCCGATTCCGCCGGGCGTAAACGTCTCGACATCTTCCGGAGCCATCGTTGCCATCGCCGACATGAATTCTCTGGAGGCGGAAGTCGACGTCAACGAGGCCAACGTGGCCCAGCTCACGCCCAACCAGCCGGCGACGATCTCCGTACAGGCAATTCCCAATCACCCGTACAAGGGCAGGCTGCGGCAGATCATTCCCACCGCGGATCGCACCAAGGGCACGGTTACGGTAAAGGTGGCGATTCTCGACAAGGACAAGTTCCTCAAGCCGGAGATGAGCTGCAACGCCACCTTCCTGGAGCCGCCGAAGAAGGAGTCGCAGTCTAACGCGCCGCCGCAGCGCATCGTGACCGTTCCGAAGGACGCCATCACCACGCGCGATGGCAAGTCGGTGGTCTTCGAGGTCGACAACCGCAAGGTGCACATGATCCCAGTAGTGACGGGCAACGACTTGAACGGCCAGGTGATTGTTAGCAACGGCCTCGCCGGATCAGAAACGCTGGTCAACAATCCGCCGCAGAAGCTGAAAGACGGCGACACGATACGAGTGAAGAGTTAACCAAGGTTTGTATCAGGGCACGACTTCAGTCGTGCCGAAAAGATCGGTTATACGCGGGGCTTTAGCCCCTGAGGGTAGAGCGGCGCTTCAGCGCCGCGTCTGGGAGAGGTTAGCCGACTACACGGAATGGAGTCCGCCGCAAGCGGCGGGCTCCACTCCGGCCTATCACACCCGCGCCAGGACGCGGACCTGAAGGTCCGCTCTACCTAGAGTCGAGGAGAGTGTAAATGAGTGCATTCACGAAGCCCGAAGTCGCCACCCGGGCCGGCGCTGTCAGCGTGCACAACGTGCGCAAGGTGTATCAGCGCGACAGCCAACAGATCACCGTCCTCGACGGCATGAACCTCGAAGTGCCGACCGGCGAATTTGTCGCCCTCATGGGGCCGTCCGGCTCCGGCAAGACGACGTTGCTCAATCTCATCGCCGGCATCGACCGCCCAACCTCCGGCCGCGTGATTGTGGCCAATACCGACCTCGCGCCGCTCTCCGAAGGCGAGCTGGCCAAGTGGCGCAGCCGCAACATCGGCTTCATCTTCCAGTTCTACAACCTCATTCCCGTGCTGAATGCGATCGAGAATGTCGAGCTTCCTCTGTTGCTCACCTCACTTTCTGGCAAGGAGCGCCGCGAGCGCGCCATGACCGCGCTTCGCATCGTCGGCCTCGCCGACCGTCATAAGCATTACCCGCGTCAGCTCTCCGGCGGGCAGGAGCAGCGCGTTGCCATCGCGCGCGCCATCGTTACCGATCCCGCCGTACTGGTTGCCGACGAGCCCACCGGCGACCTCGACCACAAGAGCGCCGAAGAAATCCTCGACCTGATGCAGACCTTCAACAAGGAGTTCGGCAAGACCATCTTGATGGTCACGCATGATCCGCGCGCCGCTGAGCGCGCCCACGTGCAGCATCATCTTGATAAAGGAGTGTTGAGCGACTGACATGAAGTACGCTCCGCTGGTCCTCAAGCATCTCCGTAAGAACTGGATTCGCACCCTGAGCACCGTGCTCGCCATGGCGGTCTGCATCTTCTTGTTCTGCGTTTTGCGGACCGTGATTGCCGCCGTCGATTTCGGTCTCCACTCAGGCAACACCAATCGGCTGGTGACGCGCGACGCGGTCTCCATCGCCAACCTGCTGCCCATGAGCTACAAACAAAAGATCGCCGCCATTCCCGGTGTGAAAGACGTGGTCATCGTCAGTTGGTTTGGCGGCATCTATCGCGACCAGAAAAACTTCTTCGCCAACCTGGCAGTCGAGCCGGAAGCCTTCCTGCGCATCTATCCCGAAATCATGCTGCCGCCCGACCAGAAGCAGAAGTGGCTGAGCGACGTTCGCGGATGCATCATCGGTCGCAAACTGGCACAGCGCTTCAACTGGAAGGTCGGCGACACCTTCCAGCTCGAAAGCTTTATCCCCTACTACCGCGTCGGCAAGCCCTTCGACTTCGTTATCGATGGCATCTACGACACCGACGAGGCGCGCTATCCCGCGACCAACCTCGAGTCCATGTACTTCAACTTCAAGTATGTCTACGAGGCGACCGGCGAACGCATCGGAATCGGCACCCTGACCGAGTTGATTGATGACCCAACACAGGCGGGAGTCATCAGCAAGCGCATCGATGCCCAGTTTGATAACAGCGATCATCAAACCAAAACCGAGACCGAGCAGGCCTTCCGCGCCAGTTTCGTTGCTCTCGCCGGCAATCTCGCGCTGCTGCTGAACGGCATCGGCCTGGCCGTTGCCTTCACCATTCTTCTCGTCACTGCCAACACCATGAGCATCGCCGTCCGCGAGCGCCGCCAGGAGATCGGCGTCCTGAAGACGCTCGGCTTCTCCAGTGGACTGGTGATGGCGCTGATCATCAGCGAGGCGCTGCTACTGGGTGTGATGGGTGGCCTGCTCGGAATCCTGCTCTCCCGCGGCATCATCGCCGTGCTGGTCAATGTTCCGTTCCTGGGTGACGTCCTGCGCGGCTTTCCGAACCTGGGCCTCTCGCCACAGATCGCCTCCTTCGGCCTCGGCATCGCTTTGCTTCTCGGGCTGCTGGCGGGAGTCTTCCCTGCGCTCATGGCCTATCGCTCGCGCATCACCGATGCTCTGAGGGAGGTGTAGCGTGGGGCTCCTGCTGCGATACAACCTGCGTAATCTGCGCGCCCGCTGGAAGGTCACGCTGCTCGCCATCTGCGGAATCGCCCTGGTGGTTGCTGCCGTCGTGGTGATCGCGTCCATGTCGGCCGGCTTCCAGATCGCGCTCAGTTCCACCGGCTCCGACGCCAACGCCATCGTGGTGCAACGCGGCTCGCTCTCCGAGCTTACTTCTTGGATCAACATCGCCAACGTGCAGACCATCCTCACCGATCCGCGCATCGCCCGCGACGCGCAGGGCACGCCGGAAGCCTCGTGCGAGATTGTGGTCATCGCCAGCAAGCCGAAGAAGAGCGACAACCAGCCAACCAACATTACGCTGCGTGGCGTGACGCCAATGGCGTTCAAGGTGCGCAACAACATCAAGGTCGTGGAAGGCCGCATGTTCGAGCCGGGGCTTTATGAGGTAATCGTGGGCAAAAAGATCGCCGACCGCGTGAAAGGCCTAAACATCGGCGACACACTGCGCGTGCAGCGCAAAGATTTCAAAGTAGTCGGGCTTTTCACCGCCGACGGCAGCTCGTTTGAGAGCGAGATGTGGGGCGACTACAACGCGCTCGCGCCCGCCGTGAACCGCAACGGGGGCTGCGAGTCGGTGACCGCACGCATGACCAACCCGGCGTTGATTCCCGCCTTCGACAAGGACCTGAGGGCCAATCCGCAATTCCAGGTGCAGGCCGAATCCGAGCGCCAGTATTATGCGGACCAGGCCGGCAACCTGGGCACTGCGCTGAAAATTCTCGCGGCCTTCGTCGGCATTGTCATGGGCATCGGCGCGGTCTTCGGCGCCATGAACACCATGTACGCCATCGTCTCGCAGCGCACCCGCGAGATCGGGACCCTGCGCGCGCTCGGCTTCTCGCGGTTCAACATTCTCTTCTCGTTCGTCACCGAGTCGGTCTTTCTCGCCGTCGTTGGAGGCGCGCTAGGCTGCCTGCTCGCTCTACCCATGGAGGGCTTCACCGCCGCGACCGGCCAGACGCAAAGCTTCAGCGAACTGGCATTCGCCTTCCGCATCACGCCGGGGATCATCGTCGTCGGCATGGCCTTCGCGGTGCTCATGGGAATACTCGGCGGCCTGCTGCCCGCCTTTCGCGCCGCGAAAATGCCGATCACGAAAGCCCTGCGGGAAGCGTAGCGACAGAGCATGCCATCGCAGTCGCGCTATGTTCTGCCTCCTGCACCGCCACCGGCGGCTTGCGTCCGCCCATGAAGATTTTCTGGCTGATGGCGGGGCGCTGCGGCACCGGCTTGCGGCCGTCAGGATGTGCGAGATCGATGCCCCATTTTTGTTCATATTCCTCGATCGAACTCTTGGCCTGCAGGTACTGTGTCTCGGTGAGGCTCAGAGGAATGCGAACCGCCTGGTCCTCTTCTTCGCGATCGGTGATGTGCTGCGGCCCGTGCTGGGCTCCCGCTTTGCCGGGCATGCACACTCCCTTGGTGGACATGAATCCCAGCGCCTCACCCTGGGCAATCAGGGCCCTCACCGGATTGTAGGCAGCGGCAGACGATTCGCCGCTCTCATCGCCGGCGGCATGGTTCTGCGAGGGAGCCTGAGCCTCCTGAGCGTCGGCGGGCTCCGCTACGCGCAGTCCGGCAGCTGATTCCTTGTCCAGCTCGTAGTCTTCTTCGAAGCTGTCATAGCGATTGCAAACGGCGGTGCCGGCGTCGGCCTCAGCTTCTTTCTGCATGTTGCGCAGGTTCGAGCTGGCGGTTTGCAGGGAATAGAGCACCAGGCCGGCGGTCTTGCGGTCGAGCGTGCCGTGCAGCAGGGCTTCGGTGACCTGCATGAGAGCGAGCTGGATGGAAGCAGCATCTTCCAGCAGCGGCAACTCGATGGGCGGCGCCTCGAGGCCGTGCGCGGCATAGCGCTGGAGGCGCATCCGCCGCCCGATGTGGTTCATGTGAAAGAAGCAGTAGTTACGATCGCGCATGGCAGGCGATCCGCAGAAGTGGCCGTTGGCCTTGATGTGTTCGCAATGACGGATCATGGAATGAATTGCTCCTGGTTATGAATGTCGTGGTGCGGAGCTGACTCCGCTTCAGTGCGGAGTTCGCTCTTGGCCTTTGGCTCTTGGCTTTTGGCCGGAAATTCGGGCGTACCCCCTCCCCCGGGGTACCGCGTAAAATCTTGATTCCATTGAGGCGGCAGAAAAAATTGTCCGGTAAAATCTTGAGCCCGTGAGGGTTGCGGGCAAAATATTGGAAAGAAAGCGCTTGCGTGCGGCTTTTGGCTCTTGGCTGTTGGCTTTTGGCCGGAAAATGGCGGCTGCGTTCTTTGATATGGGTGCGGTTTGCGGCGGAAGGATCTTTGGGCGTGAGGAACTGTCGCAGCGGGAAGGATTCAGCCAAAAGCCAAAAGCGAATAGCCAAGAGCGGCTTTGCCGACACCATCCCCCTCCCCAATTCTGGGGCGAGAGTACAAGAGTTGGGGAGAAATCCGGGAGCGAGCTAGTCACAGCGACGTGTGACAAGGGAAACGAAAGTAACTATCGGCTGGCACTTGTGTGGCACATTCGGTTTGTATCAGGGCACGACTTCAGTCGTGCCGATCAGCCCCCAGTAGGATCACGGGCTTCAGCCCTGCCTCCGCAGGGGCTGAAGCCCACTTGGTTGAGGGATGCTCTGCGGCCCGGCTAAAGCCGGGCCCTGATACAAGGCAAGAGCTCCTCCGCCTCCCCGCGGGGGGTGCGGGCCGCTACGCGGCCTGACGATGACGAGGTCTGTTTACCCCGGGCTAACTACGCACCTCAATCTTCGAATCTCGGATTAGCCCAACGGAAGGGCGAACCCCGGGCACCCGCAAGCGACTACGTGCTACCGGGGCTCTGTCGAACGTAGCGCAAGCCGGGTCACCAGCCAGGAGCGTGGTGAAGGCGGAGTTCCCGTGGCACCACCGAGCGTGGTTTTCGGAGACAAGATGGCATAGAGCAGCCAGATCAACGCGGCCAGGACATAAGCCGCCGAATTGATCTCTGCCAGCACCCAGAGTTGAGCCGCCGCATTGCGCGACACGGCCAGTGCGACCAGCAGGTGCACTCCAGAGAAGAGCACAAAGCCGGCGACGACCCCGACGACAAACTCCCGACTTGACACTCGGAGGAGCTTGCAGAGGACCAGGGCGAAGAGCCCAACTCCACATATTGCGAAGCGCACGCCACGGTCAACCGAAAGGATAAGCGAGGTGATGCTGTCAAAGTGAGGCCAGGGCTGCTCGGACAATATCGACAGGCCGATGATCAAGCCCACGGCCAGCCAGCCGAGCAGTATTAAGCCGGGCTTACGCCGCGGATCAAGCGGGGGCAACAGGCGCTCCACGATCTCGTACAGAACGGCGAGCGTAAGTACGACAGAGGCAGCGACGGACACCCAATATCCGTAATAGTAGGCGTAGGGAAATCTTCCTTGAGCGAAGTCGAGAAAAATCTCGCTCACGATCTGCAAGAGGATGTAAGCGCAGAACCGGGGGTATTGCTTATGCAAGCCGCGCCGGAACAGCACAAGCAGAATTCCGAGCTGAAGGATTAGCGCAGACAGCCACAAGAGGTTGGCGAGGGTATGCGAGGAGTGCATCGTTTTGTGACCAAGAGAATAGTCCAATTCCTGAAGGTTAGCCAGGTTTTTTGCGCTCGTCGCATTTAAGTTTGGGCGTGGGCCGCCCGGTGTGTCACGAGGCACAGTGCGGCCCGGCTGAAGGCCGGGCAGTTTCAAGGCTGGCGTCCCCTGC
>CAVVDY010000021.1:0-122832 GCA_963747055.1 uncultured Acidobacteriaceae bacterium
TTCCTCTCTGCCGAAGGCCTGCGCGCAGCCGTCAGGCGCAGCGCAGAAGAAATGCAGGTCCCTCGCTGCGCTCGGGATGACAGAAGAGAGGGGACGTGGTTGCGGCACGACTGGAAGTCGTGCCCTGATACGAAGCAAGGCATGGATGGCGCGGCTGAAGAGCCTGCTGAAAAAGGCCAAGAACAGATCCCTCGTCGGCCTGAAGGCCTCCTCGGGATGACAAATATGAAATGAGTTAGAACGGCGCAGCTGAAGCTGCGCCCCTTCAAAACCTCTCTGCGCAGAGTTTTTCAGCGGCCAGTGAAGCCGCGCCGCTTTCACCAAGCAGTTGCCAGTGGCCAGTTGCCGGTTGTCGAGAAGACGAAGAGCAGATTTTCCTTCCGCTCTGCCGAAGGCGCGCGCGCAGCCGTCAGGCGCAGCGCAGAAGAAAATGCAGGTCCCTCGCTGCGCTCGGGATGACAGAAGAGAGGGGACGTGGTTGCGGCACGACTGGAAGTCGTGCCCTGACGCGAAGCAAGGCATGGATGGCGCGGCTGAAGAGCCTGCTGAAAAAGGCCAAGAACAGATCCCTCGTCGGCCTGAAGGCCTCCTCGGGATGACAAATATGAAATGACTTAGAACGGCGCAGCTGAAGCTGCGCCCCTTCAAAACCTCTCTGCGCAGAGTTTTTCAGCGGCCAGTGAAGCCACGCGGCTTCAACTAAGTAGTTGTCAGTGGCCGGTTGCCGGTTGTCAGAGAAGACGAAGAGCAGATTTTCCTTCCTCTCTGCCGAAGGCGCGCGCGCAGCCGTCAGGCGCAGCGCAGAAGAAAATGCAGGTCCCTCGCTGCGCTCGGGATGACAGAAGAGAGGGGGGCTTGTTCGGCACGACTGAAGTCGTGCCCTGACGCGAAGCAAGGCATGGATGGCGCGGCTGAAGAGCTTGCTGAAAAAGGCCAAGAACAGATCCCTCGTCGGCCTGAAGGCCTCCTCGGGATGACAAATATGAAATGACTTAGAACGGCGCAGCTGAAGCTGCGCCCCTTCGAAACCTCTCTGCGCAGAGTTTTTCAGCGACCAGTGAAGCCGCGCGGCTTCAACTAAGTAGTTGTCAGTGGCCGGTTGCCGGTTGTCAGAAAACGAAGAGCAGATTTTCCTTCCGCTCTGCCGAAGGCGCGCGCGCAGCCGTCAGGCGCAGCGCAGAAGAAAATGCAGGTCCCTCGCTGCGCTCGGGATGACAGAAGAGAGGGGGGCTTGTTCGGCACGACTGAAGTCGTGCCCTGACGCGAAGCAACGCATGGATGGCGCGGCTGAAGCGGCGCCCTGACGCGAATCTTCGCAGAGCGGAGGAGACGGCGCGGCTGAAGCCGCGCCCCTTCGGGGAGAAGAAACTGCAGGTCCCTCGACTCCGCTGCCCTCCGCTCGGGATGACAGGTGTGACGCACCCGAAAATCCCCACCCTAGCCAAACGATGGCTAGGATGGGGCACCCGAAGGTCGAAGTTGGATGGTCCCACTCATTCCCCCGCATAAATGCGGGGGCTCCCACCTACGAGTAGCGAGCGAGGAACGAAAATCCCCACACTCAGCAGGTTAACTAAATGCCAAGGTCCAAAAGCCTACGGCCTTCGTCCCGGGTTAGCCCAACAGAAGGGCGAACCCGGGGCACCGCGTCTCAAGGCGCACTCAGCGAGTCGGCATGGCCGAGTTCACGAAGTTCGCATAATCCTTATGCATCTTGTCGTGGGCTTGCTGGTCCAGGTAGACCATGTGGCCCGAGGCGTAATAGTCGAACGAAATGTTCTTATGCACGTCGGGCGTCACGTTGAGGTGGTTCATAGTGTATTGCGCGGCCAGGAAGGGAGTGGCCATGTCGTAATCGCCCTCCATGACGAGGACCTTCAGAGTTGGATCCTTGATCATGGCAGAGCGAAGGGCGCTGGCCACGTCGGCGTATCCCATCTCGAAGCCGCCTCCGGGGAAGCGGGTGTTGGGGCTGGCCCAGTTCCAGGTAAAGACGCCGGGGCCGATCTGTCCGGCGGAGGTGTAGTAGGGCATGTCGACCTTATAGTTCAGCTCGCGGCGAACGTAATCGTTGAAGACCGCGGTGAAGGGGCCCTGGGTGGCGGCGGAGGCGGGATCGAAGCGGGCCATTTCCAGAGCTCCATTGGGAGCCGGGCTGGTGTAGCGGCCATCGAGACGGCCAACGATTTTTTGCTGGTCGGCGAGCAGCCACTGCATGAAGGTGCGGACATCGATGCGCATGTTGGCCATCTGCACCACGTTTTTGGGCAGCCCAGTGTACTCGGACACCTTGTCGATGATGTTGGCGCGCTCCTCGGGAGTGAGCGCGTCACCTTTGTTCAGCGCCTGCCAGTATTGGTTCATGGCAAAGTCGCTGACCTCCTGGCGCGTTTTGTTCATGTCGGCGGAGAGGTCGGGAGGAAGCTTGTGGTGATAGCCGGCGATCATCGTCATGGTGGGCAGGATGAGCGGGTAGGGCACATCGTTAATGGGAGCGAATTCGAGACTTTCGAAATTCAGCACCATTGAAAGTAAGCAGATGCCGTTGAAGTTGATGCCGCGGTCGGAGAGGTATCCGGCGATGCCCGCCGAGCGCGTGGTGCCGTAGCTTTCGCCCAGCAGGTAGAGCGGCGAAGACCAGCGCTCATAGCGGGAGATGTACATGCGGATGAATTCGCCGAAGGACTCGATATCGCCGTGCAATCCCCAGAACTTGTGCGCCTGCTGCATGTCGGCAGGGCGGCTGTAGCCGGTGCCGATGGCGTCGATCATGACGATGTCAGTCACGTCCAGCGGGGTGTAGGGATTGTCGTGCAGGCGGTAGGGGGCTTCGGGCATCCAGCCTTCGGGCTGAAGGACGACGGTGCGCGGGCCGAGGGCTCCCATGTGAAGCCAGATGGAGGCTGAGCCGGGACCTCCGTTGTAGGAGAAAGTCAGGGGGCGCTTGGCGGGGTCGGCGCCATCGAGGGTGTAGGCGACGAAGAACATCTCGGCATCGATTTTGCCGGTGGGGTCCTTGATGGGGAGGCGCCCGGCAGTGGCGGTGTAGTGCAGGGTGCGGCCGTTGACGGTGATCGTGTGATGCGTCTGGACGGGTGGGACCTCAGTCATGTCCCACTTATAGTTGGCGGCGGCCTGGCCAGAATGCTGGGCCTCGGGTGGGGGAGCTTCGTGATGCTGCGGCTCCTGCGGTTCGCGTTCGCGAGTGGGCGTCTGGGGCGTGGCCTGCGTGGCATTCGGTTGGGTGGAAGAGTTCGGTTTGTGGGCGCGTTGCTGAGATTCAGTTTGCTGGGCCGCCGCGCCGACTGCCAGAACGATGGCCAGCGACGCCACGAGGGGTATAGCTGTTTTCATGATGCTAGGGTCCTCGAATGTTGGGTTTGGCTTGCTATGAACGGAAGGTGCTGAAGCGTTGGGCGCTGCTGCAAAGAATGCATTGCGGTTGTCGATGATAACGCGTCGGGAATGTTAAAGGGAAGTGACGGTGAGCTGTGGGGCAGCCAATCGCCGAGAGTTTCAAGACGTTTCCTGATACGAGGCGTCGAGCTTAAGTACCGCTGCGACGAACTGCTCGGCCAGCGCGCCGATGCCGGGAGAGGAGCCTTCGCTGGGGCCGGCGACATTGAGGGTTTTGATCCCGCGCGCGTCGATCCAATGGTGGACGCGGGGCACGTCGGCGAGGGCGGCGGGATCGGCGATCAGCATGGGCTTCTGATAGTGGGCGGCACAGTCGGCGGTCCAGCGGGTGCCGGGATCGGCGCGGTCGAGATCGCTGGAAAGAAGAAGGAGCGTGCCATCAGAGTCGCGGACATTCCACTCGGTTCGCTGGGAGCGGGGAATGTCAGGGGCGGAGGGGCTGCGCTCGACGGGCGTCTCGGTGAGCGGGAAGATGGCGGGAATGGGTCCGTCTTCGGAGAGGCGGCCGGGCGGGCACCAGCCTGCGATGGGAACGCCGAGAGAAGCGGCAGCGCGCAGGGCGGCCTGATCGACGCCGGTCTGGCCTCCGGAGATGACGCGAGCAACCATGACTGCTATTTAATCAGCACCGCCTCGACGACTCTAGCGCAACCCTAGCGGGCGTGTGCTTTCCCCTTTTGGGAGGGGCGGCGGGAAAAGCGCGTGCGAGGCATTTCGGGGCTCGGCGGGCGGCGTATGCTGCAGTTGGCGAACAGAAATCGCCAATCCCCCGGGCAATTCTTGTGCGCCGCCTTCCAAGGAGGGAGGCGAGCCGTGAGTAAGACCAGATGCGCGGTTGTGGCTTTGTTGTTTGTAACTTTTGCAATACCGGCGATCGGCAAGACGTACAAGACCACCTATCCCGTGGCTTGCAGCGAGGTATGGGCCGCGGTGAAGGACACGCTGGGCAATGCGGAGAATTACAGCGTCCTAAGCAGTGACGATGCCCAAATGAAGGCATCGTACGATGTGAAGCACGAGGCGCACGTCAATGTGAGCGGGGCGCTCCTGCAACGCACCAACAAGGTCACGCTGGTGACGAAGGGAAGCGCGTGCGAGATGCAGGTGGTCTCGAACTATAGCGGGTGGGAGCACCACGATCAGGGCGACTTCAAGACGCGGGTAGAGGAGTCGATGGCGAAGCTGAAGAATGCGGCGCCGGCTCAGCCTGCGAAGACGCCGGAGACGAGCCAGTAGGGCCGATCCGGCAAGGAGGTGCGATGCAACTGCAACTGGAAACCGACGAGCTGGACCTGATCGCCAATGTCCTGCTAGAGCGGGAGGCTACGCAGACGGGGACAGAGTTCGAGATGTGCGAGGAGCTGCTCGATCGGATAGTGGCGCGCGATATGGAGTTTGACTCGGATGAGCTGCAACAACTGGCGGACATCCTGGCCGAGTACCAGCACCGGCTGCAGGACGCGGTTGTGCACGAGACGAAGCCGGCGGCGAAGGCCAAGCTCCAGACAAAGATGGAAAAACTGGCGCACGTGGTGGAGCGGGTCGACGAAGCCTGCGTGATGTTCTGAGGACTTCGTCTCCGCCGTCGCCGGATGCGGCACAGGCAGGGTAGATAAAGCGAAAATTTTCTCCGTCCGCATTCCCTCTGCTGCGGATGACAGGGCTTCAATTTGTTGTTACGCTCGGTAGTCACACCTGCCGATGCCCGCTGAACGCCTACAGAAGATCATTGCTGCCGCTGGGATTGCCTCGCGCCGTAAGGCGGAAGAGCTCATCACCGGCGGATTAGTGTCGGTGAACGGGCAGATTGTCACCGAACTGGGAACGAAGGCCGATCCGGCGACTGACCACATCAAGGTAGCGGGCAAGGCGCTGCATGGTCCGGAGCGGCCCGTCTACATTCTGCTGCACAAGCCAAAAGGTTATGTCACGACAGTGACCGATCCCGAGGGCCGCCCAACGGTGCTTGACCTGGTGCGCGGGTTGAGAGCGCGGGTGTATCCGGTGGGGCGGCTCGACTACCTGAGCGAAGGGCTACTGCTGTTGACCAATGATGGCGACCTGGCGCAGAAGCTCACCCACGCCTCATCGCATGTTCCGAAGACGTATCTGGTGAAGGTCAGCGGCAAGCCGGCGACGGAGCAGATCAGCAAGCTGCGCGGCGGCGTCTTTCTTCCGGCGGAGACCAAGCCGCTGAAGACCCGCGAAGGCAACGAGCAGAAGCGGCGTTCGCAGGCGGTGCGTACCGGACCAGTACAGATCGAGTTGCTGCGGGACGCGGCCAATCCCTGGTATGAAGTCACGCTGATCGAAGGACGCAACCGGCAAATCCGCCGCATGTTTGAGCAGATTGACCACCACGTGGAGAAGATCAAGCGGGTACGCTACGGGCCGCTGCAACTGGACGTCGAGGCGGGACAGTTTCGGCATCTAACCAGCAGCGAGGTGGCGCAACTGAAGACAGCCGCGAAGGGGGCGAAATCAGGTCGTAACCCCGGGCGCGGCCCAGGGCAGTTGACGGCAAAACGCGAAAGCTATAAGAAGGGAAGCGGGGTTCCAAGCAAGCAGGCGACCAGAACCGGCAGGCACGAAGGACGGCGGAATCGCACCCGCTGACGCATGGGTTGGAGTGGAAGCGCAAGGGGAAGAATGAGTCATTACAAATCGCTAGTGCCGGCGCACCTGGATACGCTGCCAAGTTATAAGCCGGGCAAGGCGGTCCGGCAGGCAGAACTGGAGAGTGGAGTGAGCTGTATCAAGATGGCTTCGAACGAGAATCCTTTCGGGCCGTCACCGCTAGCCATGGAGGCCATCCGTCGAGCTTCCACGGACTTTCATTTCTATCCCGACAACGACCTGATCGAGTTACGCAGCGCGCTGGCCCAGATCAACGGCCTTGATCTGGACCAGGTAATGGTCACCTCGGGCTCGACTTCGTTTCTAGACCTGTTGGCGCGCACGCTGCTGGCTCCGGGGCTGAACGCCGTCACCAGCAAGCATTCGTTCATCGTGTATCCGCTGGTGACAAGGGCGACCGGTGCGCGCCTGATCGAGGTGCCGACGCGCAAGCATCATTTCGATCTCGACGCGATTGCGGCTGCGGTCAACAGCGAGACGCGGGTGGTGTACCTTGCCAACCCCAACAACCCGACAGGGACGCTGCTGCCGGCGGCGGAGATCGATCGCTTCCTCGATCGCCTGCCGGAGCACGTGATCACGGTGCTGGACGAAGCCTACTACGACTATGCGAGCCATATCGCCTCCGAGCGCGGAGTGGAGTATTCGCACGCGCTCGACTATGTGCGCGAGGGACGGCGCGTGGTGGTACTGCGGACGTTCTCCAAGGCGCATGGGCTGGCCGGGCTGCGCGTGGGCTACGGCTTCGGACCGGCGGAACTGCTGGGCTACTTCAATCGGCTGAAGCCGCCGTTCATGGTGTCGTCGCTGGCGGAGACGGCAGCGTTAGCTGCGTTGGCCGATGCCGAGCACCTTGCCAAGTCGGTACGCTCCAACGCTACGGAAGCTGAGCGGCTGCGGCGCGAGCTAACGGCCATGGGAATCTCTGTGGTTCCAACCTGGGCGAACTTCCTGTTCTGCGAGATCGGCGAGGAGTGTGCTTCGATGTGCCAGCAGCTTCAGGACGCAGGCGTTATCGTGCGTCACCTGGCAGGATCGTGGAACGCACACCACGCGTTTCGCGTGACCGTGGGCACGCCGGAGCAGAATGATAAGTTTCTGCGAGCGATGAAGAAAGTTCTGGCGCGGGTGCCGGCGTAAAGATCAGCAAATAGCGATCAGCACCTAGCGATAGGCAATCGCAATGTTCCAGAATGGCACTCTGTGCCATTGCGGAACGTGGTCATACCCTTTCCCGTTTCTCGTCACGTTGCGGGCGCGAGAGCTGCCGATAGCCTTGATGACAAGGTTATGAAACTTATCGCGAAGCAACTCTCACTCCTCTGTATTTTCCTGTTGGTTGTTACTATCACCGGCTTTGCCTGTACCGGCATCATGTTGAAGGCCGACGATGGCACCATCATTCGCGCCCGCACCATGGAGTTCGGCAGCACGCTCGAAAGCGACATCATCGTCGCTCCGCGCGGTTACCACTTCGCGGCCGCTGAAGGCGCTCCTGAAGGGCTGCAATGGACCAGCAAGTATGCGTTTGTCGCGACCAATCCACTGGGTTTGCCAGCGGCAGTGGATGGCGTTAACGAGATGGGACTCTCCGGCGGCATCTTCTATTTCCCCGGATATGCCAGCTTCCCTGCTCCCAGCGCCACGAAAAAGACGCTCGGCTCGTGGGACGTAGTCACCTATGCACTGTCGCTGGCAACAACGGCGGAAGAGGCTGCGGACATCGTGATCAAGGCCGGTGTCTCTTCCTTCAAGGTATCGCAGTGGGACACCACTCCACCCACGCACTACTTTTTCGCCGACGCCAGCGGCAAAGCGGTGGTGCTGGAGATCACCGCCAGCGGCCCCAAGGTTTATCCCAGTCCACTGGGTGTGATCACCAACGCTCCTGCCTACAACTGGCACATGACGAACCTGGCCAACTATGTGGGACTCTCTGACATGTTGCCTGCCCCGGAAGCCTTCGGCAGTGTCGTGGTCAGCGCCTTCGGGCAGGGTGAGGGCATGCGTGGTCTGCCCGGCGACTTCACGCCGCCGTCGCGCTTTGTGCGCGCGGTTGCGTTTTCAACTACGGCGGAGCCCTCTCCAACCGCCCAGGATGCGGTACTGAGTGCCTTTCACCTGCTGAACAACTTCGACATCCCGAAAGGTTCGGTGCGTTCCGTGGACAACGGCAAGCAAGCGTCCGAGTACACGGAGTGGACCAGCGCCGCTGATGTGACGAACCGCCGCTTCTACGTGCGCACGTTCAAGGACAGCAACATTCGCATGGTGGACCTGATGCGCTGCAACCTCGACGCAAAAGACATCGTGACCATCAAGCTCAACCAGCAGGAGAAGATCACCGACCTCACGCCCGCCGGCGAGTAGCCGGATCCAGCTGGACTCGGCGGAGTCTTCCGAGAAAAAGACTTCGGGGGAGCTTGGGGCGCTCCGGCGGCGCAGCGGCGACGCAAGTTCTCTCTTCATCCAGCCCGACTTCAACACCATAACGCCGCAAGTCTGACACTAAAAGCGGGCGCCGGAGAAGCCTGTCAGGCGTTGCAATGTCCATGTCTCTGTCTCCCCGTCACAGTCACGTGTGACGGCTGCACTTGGTGAGTGTGAGATCGCATGTTTAAGCTGTACTGTATCGGGGAAAGACTAGAGGTTTGGCAGGGGCCTGGCAGTCATAGATTGGGGAGAAAGTTGCCGGTATCGCAACTTGGTCACCTTCCAGGGTGATCATCGGCACACAATGCGCGTGAGCAGAGCCCGCCGCCCTGCTTCGAGTTTTGAGCCGCAAATGCGTCCCCAGACGATCCGGCACGGCAATGCGAGCGGCGATAATACTGTGAGTCTAAGGGGCATCATGCTTACACCATACGGGCTCGACATCATAGAAAACTGCCTGAGCTGCAAGATGCGGGCAGAACACAGCTTCTGCGATCTTCCTCCGGCGGCATTGCAGTATTTTGAAGCCATCAAGTACTCAACCACCTATCCCAAAGGGGCCGTTCTGTTTGTGGAAGGCCAGGAACCGAGAGGTATTTTTGTGCTCTGCAAAGGGCGCGTGAAACTCTCGATTTGCTCGCGGGAGGGGAAGACCCTGATCATGAAGATCGCCGAGCCAGGAGAAGTGCTTGGACTTAGCTCCACGATCGGCGGCAAGCCTTACGAGTTGACAGCAGAAACCGTCGGTCCATGCCAGATTAATTTCGTGAGGCGCGACGACTTTTTGCGTCTGCTGAAGGAGCACAGCGACGTTTGTCTACAGGTAGCTGTGCAATTGAGCGACAAGTACAATACCGCCTGCCGCGAGATACGTTCGCTGGGTCTCTCGCACTCAGCAACCGAGAAACTGGCGAAGCTGCTGTTCGACTGGAGCATGCGCAACGGAGATGGCGGGAAGCCGGAGCCGCGGTTCACGCTGGCGGTGACGCACGAGGAAATTGCCCAGATGATTGGCACTTCGCGGGAGACCGTGACGCGTCTATTGGCCGATCTGAAGAAGCGGCAAGTGGTGCAGTTGAAGGGTTCGACTGTGTTGATTCGCAACAAAGCCGCCCTGAAGTCGCTGGCGCTGGCTTAGCAGCCGGCGGTGTGTCTGTGTGTTTCCTGGCATCTGGGCTGGCATGTCTAGTCTCGGGCGAGATGCACAAAGACACGAAAAGCCCGGAACTTTGCATTCCGGGCTTACGGAGGTTGCTCGCTTAGAGAACCTGAACGTTCTCGGCCTGAAAGCCCTTGGGGCCTTTCGTCACGGTGAATTCAACGGCCTGACCTTCTTGAAGGCTGCGGAATCCACTGGAAGCAATCGCCGAGAAATGTACAAAGACATCCTCGCCGTTCTGCCGGCTGATAAAGCCGAATCCCTTGGCATCGTTAAACCACTTTACTGTTCCTTGTTCCACTGTGTTGTACCTGTGTTTCTAAATTTCCTGCTGAGAAGATCGGTCGCTGCTTGGAGTGGGTAACGCGTAGGCGGGACCAGCTCAAGATCGCTTTCGCTCAAACTTAGCCTGATACACATTCGATGACTGCCACCGCTGAAACGATGCAAAGATTCGGGTTTCTCAGATTTCGCTTCGGAAGCTCTAAGGTTTGGCTTCTCCCGCTGATTCCCTACCCGACTCGCGTAATGCCGGCGTAGCAAGGCGAGTTCTCTCCCAGACCCGCGTCTCATTCTTTGGCTTGCAACAAGGCATCTGCCGTGAATGCCGCCAGCTCATTGAACAGGGCTTCGGCGCCACCTTCTCTTTCCTCGCGAGGTAAAGCGAGGTGTTGCTCGACCTTGGCTTGCATTTGTTCCAGTGCGGAAGCGGCCACGGCTCCGGCCAGGGACTGAAACAGCAGGCGGTGGGCATGTTTGCGCTCCATGACCTCCAAGCCATCCAGAATCTGGCGATGCGCTGGGCCCTCCCAAATTGCCAGGATCATGGCCTCTCGCAGCCAGCGCTCAGCACGGTACTCATGCAGCGTGCCTATTCCACCATGCACTTCCATCGCCCACTTGGCGGTTTGCACGGCAACTTCTGCCGTCCAGTACTTCGCCAGGTGGGCAACTAGGCGGAACAGGTGATAGCGGTCGGAATACGGAGGCCTTTCCTGCCAGACCTGGTTTAGGAGCGCAACCGCTTTCCACGCCAACCTTGAGGCTGCTCGCAGTTGCTGCAGCCGGTCCCCAAACTGGCGTCGCATCAGCGGTTGTTCGATCAGAGGTTTGCCAAAGGCGACCCGGCGTTGAGCAAATGAAGCGGCGTCTGCCAAGGCGCGTTGGGCAAGGGCTACGCTTCCCATGGCGTTCGCCACGCGCGATACGTTGAGGACCTCGAGGATGAGATAGATGCCATCCTCGGCCCGGCCGAGAAGCCATGCCTCGCTGTCGCGCAGTTCAACCTCGCCGGTCGGCACGGAGCGAGTAGCGATCTTGTCTTTGAGGCGACGAATGGAGTAGTTGAGCCGGCCATCACCGCGATATCTGGGAACGAGGAAGAGGGCCAATCCGCGCACGTTTCGGGCGCCGCCTTCAGGCCGTGCCGCCACTACCGCCAGTTCCGCTCCGGCGTTGCTGGCGAAGTACTTGTCGCCGGTTAGCAGCCAATGATTTCCGTCCGGGCGAGCAACGGTCTCGACTGTCGCGCCCAGGTCAGAGCCGCCCTTGATCTCGGTCATCCATGTTGCCCCTTGCCAAACGGCTTCGTCTTTCTGCAACAACCGGGGCAGGAAGCGCTCCTGAAGTTCAGCATCGGCGTGCTTCAGGAGAGGAACGAATGTGCTCAGGGAAACGGTATAGGGGCATGCCAGCCCGGGGTCGTAGAAGGACGTTACATAAATTCCCAGAGCGGCGGGGAAGATCGCGTTTTCTTCCGACACCCGCCAGATCAAGCCGCTCTGATAACCGTATTTCAGCATCCTCCAGTAGTCGGGGGAGTACAAAATCTCATCCACGCGCGTGCCGGCAAGATCGAACATTCGCAGTGGCGGCGTGCCCACACGATCGGTAAGGTCAGATATATCCTGGCCCTCTTTTTCCCACCAACACTGGTACTCCTGCAGCCAGTCGGGCGGGCGGAAGTCACATAAGGTGGATTGCAGAAAGAGAAGCGGTGATTGCAGCGTTTCGAGGTTCACACTGAAAATTATCGACCCCGCGCAGTTTGGCTACAAGCGGGCGGAGGTTCTTCCCAAATGGCCCTGCAACCGATTTTCACGGGCGCTATCGTCCGTGTGTCCGCGTCTTCTCCAACTGCGTGAAGTCTTGCAGCATGGGCAGACGGGCGGCGCCGTAGAGGCCGGCGTCGCTGCCCAGCAAGGCGCGCGTGATCAGCGTGCTGCGGGAGAATTCTTTTTGCTCGGGCGAAGTCAGCGAGTAGATCGAGGAGCGGAACTTCATCTCCGCAAACATGGCGGGTGCAAACGCATCCCAGGAACTGGCTACGCCGCCGCCGATAACGTACATGGGCAAGTTCAGCGCGTTGACCATGCCGCCAATGCCGATGCCCAAGGCGCGGCCGACGGTCTCGAAGATCTTCTTCGCGGAGGTATCGCCCTGAATCGCGAGGTTGTAGATGGAGCGGGAGGTGAACTGCTGGGCATCGGGCGCCAGGCGCTCCAGCTCTTCCGAAGCTTCCTTGCGCTCGATGGCCTCTCGCGCCATGCGCACGATGGCGGTGGCCGAGGCGTACTGCTCGAGGCAGCCGCGACTGCCGCAGCCGCAGGGATGGCCGTCGGGAAAAATGTTGAAGTGGCCCAGTTCACCGGCCATGCCAGTCATGCCATGCCACAGGCGGGCGTTCAGGATGATGCCGCCACCCACGCCGGTGCCGAGTGTGTACATGGCCATGTGCTCGACCTGGCGTCCGGCGCCCAGCCATTTTTCTCCCATGGCGGCAACGTTGGCATCATTTTCCAGGATGACCTTGGTGCCGAGCTGTTTCTCGATCACGTCGCGCACCGGGAAGTTGGTCCAGTCGGCGAGGTTGGGAGAGCGCATCACCATGCCGGTTGCCATATCGATGAAGCCGGGCACGCCGATGCCGATACCGCACAAGGTGCCGGCATCTTTGTACTTTGCCTTCACCTGTTCGATGGCGGCACACATGTCCTTGATGACGTGGTCGCGCCCGCGCTTGACTTCAGTGCCGAGGGTCAGCTTCTCCAGCAGCTTGCCGGTGTCATCAACAGCGGCAATGCGGAGATTGGTCCCGCCAAGATCTACTCCGATGGCGAAGGTTTGCATGTCGTCTCCCGTGCGATTCGTGCGGTTCGTTCAGTGCTGGCAGTGCGAACAATAATGACTGCTGCGTCCAGCGATGATAACCCGCTTGATGGGGGTTCCGCACACCAGGCAGGGTTCGCCTTCGCGGTCGTAAACCCGGTGCTGGAGTTGAAAGAAGCCTTCGTTGCCGTCGGCATCGACGTAGTCGCTGACAGACGAGCCACCGAGCACGACGGCTTCGTTGAGTACTTCTTGTAGCGCGCCGTGTAGCTGGCGCAACTGTTCACGGGTGAGCGATGACGCACGCCGCCGTGGCCGGATGCCGGCGCGAAACAGTGCCTCATCGGCGTAGATGTTGCCGACGCCGCTTAACAACTTCTGATTGAGCAGCGCGCTCTTGATGGGGGTCTTGCGCTTGTGGAAGAGTTCGACGAAGCGATCGGCGTGTGCGTTCAGCGGCTCGTCGCCGGGAGCGGCGAAGCCGGTCTTCGACCTGTCGTCGAGGCGAACCACCGCCAGCCTGCCGAAGCGCCGTGGATCCACAAAACGCAGCTCGCGCCCGGACTTTAGCTTGAGCACGGCGTGGGTATGCTGCAAAAGCTCGTCTTTGGGCTGGGCTAGCTGCATGCGGCCGGTCATGCCGAGATGTACGATCCACTGTCCGTGCGGTTGCAGCCCGCCCCTGCCGTTGCGAGGCTTGCGCTCCAGATCGAAGACCATGTGCTTGCCGACGCGGCGGACTCGGGCGATGCGCGCGTGCTCCAAAACAGCCACGATTTCACGCGCAGGCGACTTTAGTGGCTCGGGCTTTTCGCCCAGCCAGACTGACTCGATGACGTCACCGGAGACGCGCTTGTCCAGGCCACGGGCGATGGTTTCGACTTCAGGAAGCTCAGGCATAGATGCAACGTAAAGGGGGCCAGGAAGCCCGGAAGCCTGCTCGCGGACGGCCCCGAACATCCCATGCTAAATTGCCGTCGCGGGAAAAGGCCCCGCAGTTTTACTTGACCTTTTGCGGTGTTATGATGCCGCTGTTCGGCTTCCCCGCGGGCGAGAGAACCTCCCATCAAAAGTTAAAGGATATCTTAGTGGACATCCCAAGCACACAGCGCCGGTTGACGATCGAACACAGCATCGGCGCCGACGGCATAACCACCCTGATCTGCAAGGGGCGCATCAACGTGGAGAGCGCCGGCTTGCTTCGCAACGAGGTCAAGGCCTGTCGTCCAGCCATAAGACGGTGCTGGCCGATCTGAGCGGCGTGGATTCGGTCGACAGCTCGGGCCTGGGAAGCATCCTCGGTACCTATGTCTCGGCGAAGAATGAGGGTTGCGAACTGGTCCTGGTGAATCTGAACCCGGGAGTGAGGGACCTGCTGAATATCACCAAGCTGACCTCGGTGCTGGCGGTGCGGTAGGAACACTCCACCCCGGCAAAGGAAGCCGGAGTGGGGCACCCAGTGCTCCGGATGGGCGCTGGATTGCGCGTCGCAAGGGCTGACTTGTACACTCAGTAGTTGCACAGCCCGTCCATTCACTTCCCTGAATTCTGCTGATGTCTATAGAACGCAGGCGAGCTGTGTGCCAATCCTTGCGGTTGTTTTCGGTTTTCAGCGACCTCACCCGACCGCACATGGAGTATCCATTTGAAACCAGGCAAGACCGCCGTTGTCGTCGGCGCCCAGTGGGGCGATGAGGGCAAAGGCAAGATCGTTGACGTTCTCTCCGAGCGCTTTAAGGTGGTCGCGCGCTATTCCGGCGGGCACAATGCCGGACACACCGTAACCATCAAGGGGCAGAAGTTCATCCTCCAGCTGATTCCCTGTGGGGTGCTACGCGAAGGATGCCGTGGCGTAATCGGCAACGGGGTAGTACTCGACCCGTTTGCCTTCCTGCGCGAGGTGGACGCCCTGCGCGCGCAGGGTGTGAATGTCGACGGCAATCTGTTTGTGAGCAACCGCGCGCACGTGATTCTGCCCTACCATCGCATGATCGAGCTGGCGGCCGAGAACGCTCCCGGGCGCATCCGAATTGGCACCACATCGCGCGGTATTGGGCCAACCTATGAGGACAAGATGGCGCGCAGCGGCCTGCGGGTGCAGGACCTGCTCGACAAGGAATTGCTGAAGAAGCACATCGAGAACGCCTGCCGCGAGAAAAACATGGTGGCCCATGCGCTGTTCAACAGCGAGCCGCTGGATGCTGACAAGATGTATTTGGAGTACGCGGAGGTTGCCGATAGGGTGGCTCCGTTTGTCGCCGATACCGCTTGCTTGCTCAACAAAGCGATTGCGCAGGGCGAGCCGGTGATGTTCGAGGGTGCGCAGGGAACCATGCTCGACATCGACCACGGCACGTATCCGTTTGTGACCTCGTCGAGTGCGACTTCGGGCGGCGCGGTGACTGGCACCGGCGTGCCGCCGACCTCCATCGCGACGGTCATTGGAGTAACGAAGGCGTATTGCACGCGCGTTGGCGGCGGGCCGTTCCCGACCGAGCTGCACGACGAGATGGGCGAGGCCATTCGCAAGAAGGGCAACGAATTCGGCGCAGTGACCGGACGTCCGCGGCGGACGGGATGGATTGATTTGCCGCTGCTGCGCTACTCCAACATGATCAACGGCACGGGCTGGCTGGTGGTGACCAAGCTGGACGTGCTGGACGATCTGGAAGAGATTCCGGTGTGCGTGGGCTACAAGATCGACGGCAAAGCCACGGAGGAGGTCCCGGCGCAGGCGGCCAGCTTCGACAAGATCGAGCCGATTTATACCAAGATGCCAGGATGGCATACGAGCACGTTTGGTATCGACAGCCATGATCGCCTGCCGGAGAAGGCGAAGCAGTACCTGGCATTTCTGGAGAAGGAGACTGGGGCGAAGGTGGGCATCATTTCCACCGGGCCTGATCGTGAGCAGACAGCGTTTACCCCGGGGTTTGCGCAGATGCTCGACGACATTAGCGGGAAGAAATAGGGAGAGTCTGATTAAGTCTGATCAAAGACGCTCAGGGGCTGAAGCCCAGCTTTATTCCAGGCACTTACGGACGGCCTGAAGGCCGTCCCCTTCAAGGCCCGGATGTAATCAGACCTACGATAGGAGGGCGTGTGATTGTTCTGGCGGTTGTCTGGGTTGCCAAACCAGCGCATGAAAACGAGGTGGCCGACGTCTTTCGCAAGCTGGAGGCCGACTCGCGCCGTGAGCCGGGATGTCTGATGTACATTGTGCATCGGCAGAAGGATGATCCGGCGCGCTTCTTTATTTACGAGCAGTACAGGGACGACGCCGCGCTGCAGGCGCATCGCGATGCGCCGCACTTTCAGGAGTATGCGGTGAAGGGATTGGAGGGGATCGCTGACCGGGTGATGGGAGAGTTGTACGTGCCGCTGACGGGGAATTAGGCATCCGTGCAACCACTTGTTGCTATCAGGCAATAGTGCAATTTATACCCACAACGGTATACCCAGACCCGACAACTTGCGCTAATGGCGATGTTACGTCAGTCAAACGCCCTGCCTTCGACTCGTTTTTCGTTTCCGTATTCGCTCAGATATTGCTAACGAACCCAAAAGGAACAATCCAAAGCCCAGTATCGCCGTCAATACTGGTAACATTCCATCGCCAGGGCTGCGCATCGCCGGATCAGAGATGGTTGGCATCAACCGGAGACCGATGATCGCCCCGAAAGCAATGCCCAATGCTGGCCCGAGAACGACAATGACTATCCTCAAAATCCTCACTTGTGACATGGCGATTTCTCAACAGCTATAACGACATTCGAGCCGACGTTATAATCACGTTAATGGTGCCCCACTCAACTTCGGTTAGGTTGGCGCTTTGCTGCACGATATTGGGAATATCTGCGTTTGGAGCTAACGACAAGGGCAGATGCCCTCCGGCATCAAAGCCGTCCCTAACGATACCAAACCACCCCATTCCCGCTCCACCGACAACGGGTGTGCATTATGTCGGTACCGTTACCGTCATATTGTCCCTGAGTGATACGGGGTACATTTGTGACGCCACCGTGGTGAGAAGCATATCAGAGGCGCTGGACAAGCAAGCGGTGAATGCGATTCGTCAACAACCGTTTCAACCGATCCGGCAGGACGGGAAAGCGGTTCCCGGCTACATGGCGGTCTATCGTGATTTTTGGCGTGGAGACACCAGCGATTTCTTGATCTCGCAAAATGCGAACGCGAGTCCCGATGAGATTCCGCGTGATGCCAAATTGGTTAAGGCTCTCGACATTGCTGGCCTCATTGCGTCCGGGCAGGTCGACGGGCAGAGATACCGAAATCGATACTTCGATATTTCTTTTGCTGCGCCAGGTGCGACCTTTACGGCACCATCGGCGATTGACGATCAAAGCAGAAACGTTCGCCTGGTGGAAGCTGTTGTTAAAGCTGAGAACCGCGAAGACATGTATACGATTTCGATCTTGGCAGATCGCTTATCGAACTACCCGACCCTTACGTCCCGAGCGGAATATATTCATGGCTTAACCAGTCAATTGGAGCGCGAAGGTGCGAAGAGCGCTCGTGGTGATACGTTTCCCTACATGATTTCGGGTGTGGAGTTCACTGGTGCGATTTTGACGGAGTCGGACGGGCCTAACCTGTCCCATTTCAGAGGAATCTTCAGCACTGTCCGTAAAGGGTACATTCTTTCGTTCGACATCGCCGCCACGACCGAAGACAAGGTTCTGAAAACCGCGTCTTCCATTATTTTCGAAGGCAGCAACTAGGGTCTCTCCAAATTCAACTTGGGGCCGCTCTTCAAAATAACTGTCGAGATCAGGCCATTACACTCAAAACCCTGCCCACGCGCAACCACGTGCAATATTACTCCAGCGCCTTCTTGATGGCGGCCCGCGCCAGGATGCGGGTGGAGTCGAGTGTGGGCAGCGGTGAGGAGGCGTCATCGACGATTAGCGGGATTTCTGTGCAACCCAGTACTACAGCGTCACAGCCCTGGTTACTCATTCGACCGATAACCTGCTGGAAGTAACTCCGCGATTCATTGGTGAAGATGCCGTTGACCAGTTCGTCAAAGATGATTGCGTCGATTCGTGCCCGTTCGGCGGCGTTGGGCGTGACGTAGTCGATGCCGGCGGCGCGGAGCTTCTGCGGGTACACGGTCCCTTCCATGGTGTACTTGGTACCCGTAATGCACAGTTTGCGGAAGCCGCGATGCTTCGCCACGTTGGCTACTTCTTCGACAATGTGCAGCCAGGGGAGAGGAGAGCGCGGAGCAACAAGCTCGAAGGCGTGGTGGATGGTGTTGTCGGGGCAGATCAGAAAATCCGCGCCACCGGCTTGGAGGTTGCGAGCCGATGACAACATCAGGTCGGCGACACCCTGCCAGTTTCCGGCGTAAATAAAGTCCATGTAGTCGGCCAGGCAGTGGGTGTGCATGGAGACTTCGGGATGGCGGTGGCGTCCCATTGTGGCCGGGGCTTCATCGCAGATGGTGCGATAGCAGAGCGCTGCGCCCTCGGCGCTGCAGGCGACAATTCCGATGTGTCGGGGCATGGTTTTGAAGGGGCACGCCTTTAGGCGTGCCGGAGAATGCTTATTTAATTGAAGCCTTCAGCCTCGGGGGCCAGCTGAACCCCAGCTTCTAATTATCACCTCAGCGGCTGAAGCCGAAATCAATGCCGGCTGTTCGGCGCAGCTAAAGCTGCGCCCCTTCAAAACGCTGCCCGAAATGAATTCTCTGCCAACTTCCGCAGTTCGTCGTTGCTGAAGCCGAACACTTGCTGCGCGATCTGATATTCGCGGTTCAGGGTGGTGTGAAACATTTCGGGATCGTCAGTGTTGAGCGTGACCAACACCCCGGCGTCGAAGAGTTTGCGCACCGGGTGCTGTTCGAGTTTAGTGCAGCATCCGGTCAGGACATTGCTTGAGATGCAAACTTCGACGGGGATCTGTTGTTCGGCCAGATAGCGAACCAGTCCGGGATCTTCAATCGCGTGCAGACCATGTCCGATGCGGTCGGCCTTTAGTTCGCGCAGGGCTCCCCAGATTGACTCAGGTCCGACGGTTTCGCCGGCATGGATGGTAAGACGCAGGCCATTGTCGCGCGCCAGGTCGTAGACTTCGCGAAACTCCTCAGGCGAGCCACGGCGTTCGTCGCCGCCGAGTCCAATGCCGACCACGTTGCGGTCTTTCAGGCGGAGAGCCTCTTCGACCACTCGCTTTGCCTGGTCCACGCCGAAGTGCCGAGCGGCGTCGAAGATCCATGAGACGGACATGCCGAAATCGCGCTCACCGCGCTCGCGTCCGCGCTCCAAGCCCTCGAAGAGAGGAGCGAACTCGCCGCCGCGCCAATGCACCACGCCGACCGAGACATAGACCTCGGCATGGCGAACGTTCTGCTCGCGCAGCTTCTGCATCATGCGATAGGTGACGAGCTCGTAGTCGTCGGCGGTGCGCAGGCGCTCGGTCACGGCTTTAAAGGCCAGCAGGAAGCCGGTGAAGTTGGTGTAGTCATAGAGGTCGCGAGCCTCTTCTTCGGTGAAGACGCGGCCGCTGTCGGCGATGTTGGTGTAGCGATTGTTGGTGGTGGTTAGCGGCGTCGGATGGCGCAGGCTCAGCTCCGACAATGTGGGAGGGTCGACTGTGCCCTCAAGATGAAGGTGGAGCTCCGCCTTGGGCAGAGAACAGATGAAGTCGCTCGGAGGCTGAATCGAGATAAGAGACATTTGAGGGTCAAGCGTGCATTCAGGTGTGCAGTTTTGCAATCCTATTTAACCCTGTCATCCTGAGCGGACGTAAGCCCGCGCAGGACCTGCTTTTGTGTCGTCCCTAAAGGGACTCGGAGCACTTATTGCAGTTTACCCAGCGCTGAAGCGCTGGGCTAAGATCTGCTGCGCCTACGGCGCGGGTTCTGTCTGCCGCTCGCTGCAATTAGCAAACCGACAACTGGTTGCGATAAAGTCTCCAAACCTTCATGTACTTTCAGTGGCACAGACGTCGGCCTGAAGGCCGGCGCTGCACCTACCGCTTTTGGCGAGTTTCGGGGCTGAACTCGCTGTGGTGGCGGCTGTAGAGCATGTAGACGGTCAGACCGATAATCAGCCAGGCGAAGAAGCGCAGCCAGGTGAGAATGGGCAGGCCTGCCATCAGCAGCGCACAGAAGACCACGCTGAGCACAGGCGCGGCGATGCCGCCCGGCGCGCGGAAGCCGCGACGCCGCTCGGGCTGCTTGTAGCGCAGGATGATGACACCGATCGAGACCAGCACGAACGCAAACAGCGTGCCGATGTTCGACAGGTCGGCGAGCGTACCGATGTCGAGGATGCCACCGGGAATGCCGACCAGGAAGCCCGCGATCCAGGTCGCCGTGGAGGGGGTGCGAAATTTCGGATGCACGAAGCTGAAGAGCTTAGGCAGCAGCCCGTCGCGCGACATGGCGAACCAAACGCGCGCCTGCCCAAGCTGAAACACCAGTAGCGACGAGATCATGCCCATCATGGCGCCGAAGAGGACGGCCAGGCGCGTCCAGCGCAGGGTTTGGGAGCCAGTGAGCACCGTCAGCCGCTTCATGCTGTTGACTACAGGCGCGGCGTCGTCGATCAGCGTTTTCCAGTTCACGATGCCGGTGAGTACAACCGCCACCGAAATATAGAGGATGGTGCAGACAATCAGGGTGGCAATGATGCCGATGGGCAAGTCGCGTTGCGGGTTGCGCGCTTCTTCCGCCGCGGTGGAGACGGAATCGAAGCCAATGTAGGTGAAGAAGATGATGGAGCCGCCGGTGAGCACGCCCGACCATCCCTCGGGGATGAAGGGGTGGTAGTTCGAGGGGTGAATGAAGTGCGCGCCGACGATGACGAAGGCGAGGATGGCCGAGATCTTGAGGATGACCATCACGTTGTTGGCCTCGGCCGATTCGCGTATGCCGCGCACCAGCACGACGGTGAGAAACATCACCACAAGAAAGGCCGGAATGTTGAATCCGAAGTGCAAGCCCGGCGCGTAAAGAACATTTCCCTTGAAGTCGGTCATGCCGCTGGGCAGATACGCTGGGGTGATCCAACGCAACGCTGGATGCCAGCCGAACCAGTCGAACAGGTCGACCACGTGCGCGGCGAAGCCAACGCTGACGGCCATGTTGCTGACGGCGTATTCGAGGATGAGGTCCCAGCCGATGATCCAGGCGATGAGCTCGCCCATGGTGGCGTAGGTATAGGTGTAGGCGCTGCCGGCGATGGGGATCATCGAGGCCAGTTCGGCATAGCACAGCGCGGTGAACAAGCAGACAATTGCCACCAGCACCAGCGATAGAGCAAGCGCCGGACCCGCGCCCGGACGCCCGAGCGTGGCGGCGTGATGCACGATGTAGTCGGCAAGCGGAGCGTTGAGGATGGAGGAGGTATCGAACTTCTGTCCGGCGATGGCAGTGCCAATGACGGTAAAGATGCCGGAGCCGATGACCGCTCCGATGCCCAGCGCGGTGAGCGACCACGGGCCGAGCGTCTTCTTGAGGCGATGCTCGGGCTCCTCCGATTCGGAGATCAGCTTGTCGATAGACTTACATGCGAAGAGTTGGTTCGCCAGGTCATTACTCCGGAACGCGGGATGAATTCACGATTCAAACAGAAGCAGGGCCGGGGAGCAAGTGAAAGAGAAGGCGCGACCGCGGATTTGCGCGGAGGACGCGGATTCGGAAAAGCTAAGCACGGATTTGCCCGGATCTTCACGGATCGGAAGGGGATCATGTGCGGAAAACGTGGATCGTGATTGGTGCAAACATCTGTGTCGCGAGGGTCAGCTTGCCGCCTTGCGGGGACGTCCACCCAGCTTGCCGTTTACACGGGAGGCACGCTTCTTGGCCACGCTGCTACGTTGGCCGCCAGCAGCTCCCAGTCGGGAAGCCATCCACTTCTTCGATCCCAGAATGCCCTCCAACAGTGCTGGAACATAGAGATCTGCATCCAATTTGGGGAAGTGCAATCCAAGCCCAGAGGGACTTATCTCGATGGCGCTGAGCTGGCTCGGAGTGGCGCGCTCCAGGCCCTGTGCTCGCTGCGGATCGAGCATGAGGTCCAATCCAGGGCCAAGCTCGATCACAATTCGATTCATTCTGCGATCGTAATGAGCGGCGGTGGCGGGGTGAGTTCGCCGGAGTTGACGATGCGCCCGTTTGACGGCAGCGACGAAGTCATCCTTCCCCATGTATCACCTCCCAAGCTTCACAGATTTCACGTTGAAGTTTCTTCAACTGGCGGCGCACTCGATAGACGTCGGTGCGACTGGCGCCGTAGTTCTCCCTCAGATCTATTTCGCCGTCCGGACAGTTCACCTCAAACACCACCTCCACTCCTTTGCCGATCACGTGCACGTGTTCAGGACGGTGATCGTTGGGATAGATTACGACTCGAAATCCAGCGAACCGAGCAATCGTCGGCATAATAATAACCTAAGCGCTTAGGTTTATACAGAGTTATCCTGGAGGGCCCCTTTTGTTCCGATCGCCGCTTTACTTCCCCGGCGCCAGCGTCTCCTCAAAGTGGTTGTCGATCAGGTGGAACAGGTGGGTGCGCGCTTCTTTTCCGGCGATGCCATGGGTCTTGCGCGGATAGATCATGAGATCGAACTGTTTGCCCGCGTCGATCAGGGCATTCACCATCTGCACCGTGTTCTGGAAATGCACATTGTCATCGCTGGTGCCATGCACCTCCAGCAGATTGCCCTTGAGGTCAGCGGCGAAATTCACGGGTGAACTTTTTTTGTAGCCTTCGGCGTTGTCCTTGGGCAGGCCCATGTAGCGCTCGGTGTAGATGGAGTCATAGAGACGCCAGTCGGTGACCGGAGCCACGGCGACACCGGACTTGAACATGTCGGTGTGGGTCATGGTGTAGAGGGTGAAGTAGCCACCGTAGCTCCATCCCCAGAAGCCGAGGCGGTTGCTGTCCAGCTCGGGAAACTGCTGGAGCGCCTGCTTGACTGCGGCAATTTGATCGGCGAGTTCGTTCTCCCCGAAGTTGTGCCGTAATGACGCAGCGAATGCCTTGCCGCGATTGGCCATGCCGCGATTGTCCACGTGCAGCACGGCGAAGCCCTGCCGTGCCAGGATGCAGTCAAAGTAGTAGCCGGCGCCTCCCCAGGCGTCGCGCACTGTCTGTGCGCCCGGGCCTCCATAGGGATTGACGATCAGCGGAGCCTTGCCGTCCGCCATCATCGGGCCGCCGGCGGGAAGCAGGATGGTGCCGAGCAATTTGGTCGTGCCGTCGGCCGCGGTGAACTCCACTTTCTTCGGCGTCGGCAGGTGGTAGGACTCTACGGAGCGAGATTGCCAGAATGCACTGCACTCGCCGCCTACAGTGCAGAGGGACATCGTCGGCGGTGTGGTCAGCGAGGAATAGGTGTCGACGTAATACTTTGAATTCGCTGGATCGAAGAGGGCGCTGTGTGCGCCGCCCTGTTGGGAGACGCGATGGAAGTTCTTGCCATCCAGGCCGACGGCGTACAGATCGGTTTGGCGCCAGTCGTCGGCGTTGGCGAGGAAGTAGACGACGTGTTGTTTCGCGTCGACGCTGTCAATGTCCTCGACATCCCAATCGCCGTGGGTGAGTTGCTGTACCAGTTTTGCCGCGCCCGACAAGGGGTTCTGATTGTCAAACTGGTAGAGATAGATGTGATAATGGCCATCACGCCAGCTCGTCCACAGGTAGCGATCGCCAGAGGGCAGGAGCATGAAGTCGGTCTCAGGATGCATGTCGACCCAGGTATCGCTGCTCTCCGTCATCATGAGCTGCGACTTGCCGTTTTTAACATCGATGAAGTAAAGGTCAAGCCGATCCTGCGCGCGATTAAGCGCCATTGCCCAGACAATGCCGGGACGCACCCATCCAAAACGCGGCACGTAGACGTTGGAATCACCGCCTAGAGGAATTCCGCTATTTGAACCGCCGCCCGCCGACAGCCACTTGATCTTTCCGCCGCCTGAGCCGACTACAGCAAGGCGCACGACGGGATTGGCATCGCCCGGCTGCGGGTACTTCTGCTGGTCAAGGGTAGCGTGTGTGGGGATCCAGTCGGTGATGGGGTAATCAGGCACCGGCTTCTCGTCCATCTGAAGAAACACGATCTGCTTTCCGTCGGGCGACCAGAAATAGTTGCTACGGGAGTACAGCTCCTCTTCGTAGACCCAGTCGACTTCGCCGTTGAGAAGGTTGGGATCGTTGTCCTTGGTGAGCGCCTCATCGCGTCCACCGGCGACATCGTGAACGTACAAATTATGTTTGCGGACGAAGGCGATGCGGCTGCCGTCAGGAGAGAACTTGGGATCAACGTTGCCGTCGTTGCTGGACGTCAGTTGCACACCAGTGCCGTTGTCGAGGCTGTAGAGCCAAAGCTGGCCCAGGGAGTCGAAGAGCAACTTCTTGGAGTCGGGAGACCAGTGATAGGCAGCGACGGAGTAGCGCCGCATCGCCTCCTTCTGGCGCTCGTCTTTAATGGCGCTGATGGGAGGCGCAAGCGAGGTCAGCTTCCCGCTGCTGACCAACACCTCCGGCTTGGGATGATTCGCGTCAACGTAGTACAGCGCGCCCTTCTCGCCGCTGTCATCGCGCTGGACAAAGGCTACCCGAGAGCCGTCGGGCGCCCACTTGATCGACTCCGGCGCCCGGCCCAGCAGTCCGCCGTCGGCATAGATGTCTTCGATGGTGAGCTCGTGCCCGGCCTGCGATTGGGAAGGTGGGGTCGTGTTCTGGGCAAAAAGGACAAGAGCGCAAAACAGAGGGGCAAGGGCTACGGCAACGCGAAGTCTCACGGACGCTCCGAGGAAAGAGATTAGGAAGCGTCGAGTTTATATCACTAGATTGGATTTGTTTACGTGTAGAGCTATGGCAGAAATCGAGGGGAAATCCCTCACGGCCAAACCACACGTTTTCCTGCGCACTCGCGACATGGTTGAAGCAGAACCCTTTCAAACTACTTGACATAAGCAGGCAGCTCGAGTGAAGTCTGACTCGACTGCGGCGGCTGCGTGCTAGAATCCATGCAGGTTCCCGCCATTATTAGTGATGAATTCCGACCTTGAGAAATTGATCGACCTGCAGCAGGTCGACTCGCGCATTGCTGCCCTGCGAACGGAAATCGCGGCGCTGCCTAAGCATGTGAAAGAGATCGAAGCCAAGCTGGCGAAAGCGAAGGCCAAAGTCGAAGCGGCGCAGGCTGCAATGAAGGGCGATGAAGCCACGCGGCGCAAGCATGAGGGCGATATCCAGGACCAGCAGCAAAAAATCAGCAAATATCGCGACCAGTCGCTGAACGTAAAGACCAATCAGGAATACAAGGCGCTGATGGAAGAGATCAGGTTCGCGGAGGAGAAGGTCGCCGCCTCCGAGGACAAGATCCTGGAAATCATGGTCGCTGCCGACGCGCGCAAGGAAGGGCTGAAGCAGGCGGAAGCGGAGTTGAAGGCCGACACTGTCGAGAACGATCAGGAGAAAGAATCGGCGCGTCTGCGAACCGCTGAGGACGAGAAAGAACTGGCTGGGCTGACAGAGCAGCGAAAGCAGCTACGGTCAGGGATTAGCGAGGACGTGCTCCGTCACTACGACCGGGTGCTCAAGCTGCGCGGCTCCGCCCTGGCGGCCGTGTATGAAGACCAGTTCTGTTCCGGCTGCCGGGTGATGCTGCGTCCGCAGGTCTTTCAGGACGTGATGTCGAATGAACAGTTCGTGACCTGCGACTTCTGCCAGCGGATCATGTACTACGTTCCCCCGCCGCCCAAGCCGGAGGACGAGAAGGAAGGGAAGTCAGAAGCTGCAAACTCGGAGCCTTCAAGGGCGGATGCTTCGCCGGATGCGGGTCCGCTCCTGCCCAGGGCGAGGCCAGCGCGCAGTAGATTTTTCTTCACTGTCCCCCTTTGGAATTGTCATCCCGTCATTCTTTGGCGCGAGGCGTTTGCTCTCGTTTCATCCAACAGGCTGGTCGCATAGAAATTGGGGTTCATCGTGGCGCAAGAGCTGCGGTGGTATCGTCATTGCTCAGGACATTGCCTTCGCACCATACGCGAGAGCAGATCCCTCGCTTTGCTCGGGATGACAAATCATAAAAAGACGGTAAACAACCGCCGCAGTGCGACTGCTTCACAACCCCGCGTGACCTCGGGATGACAAATCAAGAAAAGAGCGGCAAACCCCTACGTGGCGTGATCACCGGAGTAATCGATCCGCCGATCGTCACTGTGTCTCTCCGCGGTGCAGCGCGCCTGCGAGCGGGGCATGTGTGGGTCTACCGCTCGGACCTCGCGAAGGGAAGTGAGGCACCGGCGGGAGCGCTGGTTCATGTGCGCGATGAGCGCGGACGCAAGCTCGGCTCGGCGTTGTATAGCAGTTCGTCGCAGATTGCGATCCGGATGATCTCTACCGACGAGATCAGCGAGGACAAACTCCCCGCACTCATTGCTGAACGAATCGGCTGCGCTATAGCGTTTCGCCAACAGGTGGTTCACAACGCTGATTCCTGTCGGTTGATCTTCAGCGAGGCCGATTTGCTGCCCGGCCTTATCGTGGATAAGTACAACGACCTGCTCTCGCTGCAAATTCTTACCCAGGCGTTCGACCGTGGCGAAATGCGAGAGACGGTGATCGATTCGCTGAGCCAAAGCTTTCCCGGGGCAAGCATTCTGGAGCGCGTCGAGCCTCGCATTCGCGAACTGGAGCAACTGCCTGCGCGGGAGACACAGCTTCTGCACGGGGAGCGTTCCAGCACCATCTTCACCGTCAACGGCGTGCGCTTTCACTATGACGGGCTGACCGGCCAGAAGACCGGGGCCTTCCTCGATCAACGCGAGAACTACGCAGCCGCGGCGCGATGGGCGCAGGGTGAGGCGCTCGACTGCTTCACCTATCAGGGCGGATTTGCTTTGCACCTTGCGCGGGTGTGCGACAGAGTCACGGCGCTTGACATTTCGCGGCCGGCGCTGGAAGTCGCTGAACAAAACGAGGGGTTGAACAAGTCCAGGCATCGCTGCGGCGAGATCGAGTGGATTGAGGCGAACGCCTTTGACCTGCTCAAGGACTACTCCACCGCCGGCCGGCAGTACGACACCATCGTCCTTGACCCTCCCGCGTTTGCCAAGACCAGGCGTACCGTTCCCACCGCTCTGAAGGGCTACAAGGAGCTCAACCTGCGCGCCCTAAAGATGCTTCGCCCCGGAGGAACTCTGGTCACGTGTTCGTGCTCCTTCCACGTCAGCGAAGCCGAGTTTCTGGAGATGCTCGGCTCGGCCGCCGCCGATGCGGGCCGCCGGGTTCGAGTGCTGGAAACGCGTGGCGCCGCCGCAGATCATCCTGTCCTGCTCAACGTCCCCGAAACGGCATACCTGAAGTGCATCATTTGCCGGGTGCTGTAGCTTGGCGCCCGGATCAGCCCAAAGGAAGGGCAAATCCGGGCCACCAACCGCTTGAATCCGGCTGCCATGTGTCGTCGGCTGAAGCCGACTCTGGATATCTCACCTTGATCTTCCCACCGCTGAAGCGGTGGGCTAAGCTCTGCTGCGCCTGACGGCGCGGGTTCCTAGGGCTGTTCGTGCTACTTCGCAAACTGGAAGAAGCGGCTGCGACACCAGGCTGCCACGGATAGACGGTTGGTTCGTTCCACCATCTCTAAATTTCGTAAGAGCCATGAATACGGGGAGTCCACCTAAGGGCTTGATTCTGCGCCAAATCCAGTGCTTGACATATCGCAGATTGCTATATCATAATTGCAAATCGTAATACTTATGAAACTGGGCGAGAAACTTCGGTACCTGCGGCTGGTGGAGGGCACACTACGCGGCCTGGAGCGGGAGATGACGCAGCAGGACCTGGCCCGCGCCATGAAAAAGGAAATCGGGCGGGGGCTGAGCCAGTCGTATCTGTCGCAGATTGAGAATGGCACGCGGCCGCACCTGACGAATGACACGCGCATGCTGCTGTCCCGCTTTTTCAAGGTGCATCCGGGATATCTGGTCGACGATCCGGAGGGCTATCACACCGAGCTGACCAGCGAGTTGCGGGCGATGGAGGACCGGCTCGACCTGATGTTGATCAACAGCGCCGAGCGGTTTGCCAACGACGCTGAGTTGTGCGACGCGTTGGTCAAGATCGCGCGCTACTCCGATACGCGAGGTGCGTTGGTGCTGCTAGGGGAGATTCTGGATGCACCTGGGTTGCCGGAGCGGCTGATGGAGGTTTTGCGGCCCACGCCGCAGCGAGATAAGCAGCAGCGTCCGATGCCGCGTGCCAAGAGCGGAGCAAGCCTATGACCTGGGCAGCGTTCTACCTCACGTGTTTCCTGCTGGGGGTGACGTTAAGCGTGTTGTCGTTTCTGAGCGGGAGCTTTCACGTTGGGCATTTTCATTTGCATGTTCCTCATGCGCATGTCCCACATGTGGGCGGCCATGCTACAGGGGCTTCTGGAAGCAGTGCAGCACATGGCGGTGAAATTTCCGTCGTCAACTTCGGCACGATCTGCGCATTTCTGGCGTGGTTTGGGGGCGCAGGGTATCTGCTGACCCGCTACTCGACATTGGTGGTCGCGCTGGTCGTGGTGCTTTCGTTGATCGCCGGGCTGATAGGCGCGGCCGTAGTCTTCTGGTTCATTGCCAAAGTGCTGTTGGCGCACGAACACGAACTCGATCCCGCCGACTACGACAGAGTGGGAGTGCTGGGCAGGGTCACCAGCGGCATTCGTGAAGGCGGGACGGGGGAGATCGTCTTCTCCCAGGCAGGCACGCGGCACACCTGCGGCGCCCGCAGTGAAAGCGGCCAAGCGCTGCCTAAGGGAACAGAGATCGTAGTTACGCGGTACGAGCAGGGCATTGCGTATGTGCAGCGCTGGGATGAGCTGGCGAGCGAGGGAAAGGAAGCAATTGGCAGCTAGCATGTTTGAACTGGCCCTGAAAAATGAGAAAACAGGTAACCATCTCACTTTACATTGCGCTATTGGCAGCCGTCGTGGTCAGCGTAGATTTCCTCTTCTTCAGGCACGAGTTCCGGGAACGGCTGATAGCGAATATAGGAATTGTCCTGGTATTCGCAGCTTTCTACTTGAGATTCCTGAAACGACCATGAGCAAAGAGAACGATAGTCGCTCCGACCGCGCGCCAGCGTATCGACTATTTCTCACTGGCAGCTTGCAATTTATAGCTTGTAAACGAAAGGCGAGATTTTGATGAAGAGCATGGCAAGTCTGGGAATCGCCATTGCCTTAGGGGTAGGGATTGGACTGGCGATGGGTGTGGCATTCCATCAAGCCGTAACGGGAGCAGCTATCGGCACCACAGTGGGAATTGCCGCCGCGGCGCTGACGTTGCTGAACGGTGCGGGACGGGGCAAGACGAGGTGTTGAACAGGGTTTAGCTGAAGGGCTGATGGCCGTCAGCTGTGAAGGAGGCTTATGCATATTCCAACCGATGTGGTGGTGATTGTGTGGTCGGTGGTTGCGGCCACGGTACTCATCATCGCTATTTTCACCCGCTTGTACCGGAAGGCGGGTCCGAACGAAGCGCTGGTGGTATACGGCATCCGGGGAACGCGCATCATCAAAGGCCATGGAACGGTAATTCTGCCGATGGTAGAAAACTGCCGCGAGCTTTCGCTGGAGTTGATGTCGTTCGACGTTGCGCCCCAGCAGGACCTCTACACCAAACAGGGCGTTGCGGTGACGGTCGAGGCGGTGGCGCAAATCAAGGTCAAGAGCGATCCGGAGTCGATCCTGACAGCGTCAGAGCAGTTTCTTACCAAGACGCCGCCACAGCGCGAGGCGCTGATCCGCCTGGTGATGGAAGGCCATCTGCGCGGCATCATCGGGCAGCTTACGGTGGAAGAGATCGTGAAGCAGCCGGAGATGGTGGCTGACCGCATGCGTTCCACGTGCGCGGATGACATGAACAAGATGGGGCTGGAGGTGATCTCCTTCACCATCAAGGAAGTTCGCGACAAGAACGAATACATCACCAACATGGGACGGCCGGACATTGCGCGCATCAAGCGCGATGCGGATGTGGCGACGGCAGAGGCCGACCGGGATACGGCGATCAAGCGCGCACTGGCTTTGCGCGAGTCGGCTATCGCCAGGGCGCAGGCCGATCAGGAGAGGGTGGCGGCGGAGACCGCATCGCTCGCCAAGCAGGCAGAGGCGCAACGAGATCTCGACGTCAAGAAGGCTGCCTATGTCGAGGCGGTGAAACGGCAGCAGGCGCAGGCGGACAAGGCATACGAAATCCAGACCAACGTCATGCAGCAGCAGGTCACGGCGGAGGCGGTGAAGATTCAGCAGATCGAGAAGGAGCAGCAGGTCAAGGTGCAGGAGGCTGAAATCCTGCGCCGGGAGAAGGAACTGATCGCCACCGTGCTGAAGGGGGCGGAGATAGAGCGCCAGCGCATTGAAACCCTGGCCGAGGCGGAACGCCAGAAGACGATGGTCGAAGCCAATGGACGGGCGAGCGCCATCCGCGCACAGGGCGAAGCTGAAGCCGAGATCATCTTCAAGAAAGGGGACGCCGAGGCCCGCGCCATGAATGTGAAGGCCGAGGCTTATCAGGAGTACAACCAGGCCGCCGTCTACGACAAGCTGATCACCGGCTTGCCGGAGGTGGTGAAAGCTCTGGCCAGCCCGTTGGCCAATGTCGACAAGATCACCGTCGTGTCGACCGGCAATGGCGACGGAGCCGGCCTGAGCAAGGTGACGGGCGACATCACAAAGATCGCGGCCCAGGTGCCGGCGCTGTTCGAGGCGCTCTCGGGCGTGCAGATGAGCGATCTGCTGGGCAAGATCAGGACGATTGGCGACAAGTCGCAGCGTCCGGAGAAACTGCCGCCGGGAGATGAGAAGCAGGGATAGTGGTTAGAAGGTCCCACTCAAGCCAAAGGCGGGCTTGAGTGGGGCACCCGAGCGGGCTTTAGTGGGGTATCCGAGCTGAAAGCCAAAAGGAGTACATCATGGCATTACTGGATCGAGTAGCGACCTTGGTAAGAGCGAACCTGAATGACCTGATCGACAAGGCAGAGAATCCCGAAAAGATGCTCAAGCAGGTCATCCTTGATATGGAAAACCAGTTCATGCAGGTCAAGACACAAGTGGCGATTGCCCTGGCCGATTTGCACTTGCTGCAAGGCAAGAAGAAAGAGAACACCGACCGGCACGCGGAGTGGATGCGAAAGGCCGAGCTCGCGGTGGACAAACACGACGACGCGCTGGCACGCGCGGCCTTGGAGCGAGCCATGAGCTTCCAGCAGATCGGGGCAGGTTTCGACCAGCAGATCGCCGACCAGGAAGTACAGGTCGATGCCTTGAAGAATGCGCTGAAGCGCCTGGAAGTGAAGCTGAGCGAAGCGCGCGCCAAAGCAGACTTGCTGATCAGCCAGCATCGTCGTTCACGTGCCATGAACAAGGCGGCTGACGCGCAACAAGGGAATCCGGGTGACACCCGGGCGCTGGATCGCATGAAGTCGAAGGTTGCCGAACAGGAGGCCATGGGCAGAGCGAAGGCGGAACTGCTGGGCGACGACGTGGAGACGAGACTGCTCAAGTTGGAGCGGGAAGAGCAGGTCGACGCGTTGTTGCAACAGCTTAAGGAGCGTAAGCGGTTGTCGGCTTGACCGTGCAGCTTAGAGGTTTGTGGCAGCCGCCATCATCTGCGAGATGGTCAGGAATTGGCGGCCCTGATGCCGGTAGCGAGCGAGGATGAGATCGCTGGCCGCGACGGATCGGCTGCGGTCGGCGCCCATTGCTTTGAAGCCGCCATCGTGGAGGAGAATGATGTCTCCACCGCATATCTGCCGCTCGGCATGGGCGACAATCTTTTCCGCGGAGATTGGTCTCCAGTCGTAACACGTGACATTCCACATCACCGGGTTGAGTTCGAGAGAGCGAATGGTGCGCAGGGTCAGCGGGGTGCGCGCGCCGAAGGGCGGCCGCATCAACGTGCAGCGGTATCCCGCGGTGTCGAAGATGATGTTGCGGGTGCGCTCGATCTGTGAGCGGGTGGCCGAGGGCGTGGTGAAGATCAGATTGGGATGGTCCCAGGTGTGGATGCCGAGCTCATGCCCCGCCGCCACGATGGAGCGCAGGATGTCGGGCTTCTGGGCGACGAACTTGCCGAGGACGAAGAAGGTCGCTTTCACTGAGTGGCGCTCCAAAACCTCCAGCAGGCGGAGCGTCCAGGGATCGTTAGGGCCGTCGTCGTAGGTGAGCGCTAAGGCCGGCGAGCCAGGTGCCAAGCCAACAAATGTCTTCCCCCAGACCTGCGAGGTGGGCCAGTAGCACTGGAAGCCTGCCCAGGTGGCGAGGCCGGCGACGCCAAGGCCCGTGATGATGGCGTTCGTCATCAGATGTGATTTTAGCTGGACACGCGTGACGGAACCGCGGATTTGCGCGGAGATCGCGGATCAGGGAAAGGAAACTTCAGCCCAACCCCCCCGGTACTCTGCGGAAATCAGCGTGGATCCGCAGTTGATGCTTCGCTTTGCCGAGCGGTGGAAATCTCCTGATTGCCACATGCAGCGAGGCGAGCTATTCTCGAAACGGCTCCTCTCAATCTCCCATGGCGAACCTGTTTGAACCACCTCATTACATAGCGATCGAAGGGCCTATCCGAGTCGGCAAGACCACGCTGTGCAAGGTGATCGCCGAGACGCTGCACGCGCAACGCATCAGCGAGCCGGACCAGAACCCGTTTCTCAGCGCCTTCTACAACGGCGAACGCGGGGCGGCGTTTCAAGCTCAGTTGGCATTCCTGATTGCGCGATACGAGCAGCTGGCGACGGTAGATTTTAAGAAGCCGGGCAGGACGGTTGTCGCCGACTACGTCTTTGAGAAGGACAAGCTGTTCGCCTGCCTGAACCTGAACGACGCCGAACTGACGGTTTACAACCGTTATTACGACCTATTTCGTCAGAATATACCGACGCCCGATCTGGTGATTTATCTGCAAGCTACACCTGAAATCCTGAAGAAGCGCTTGAAGAAAAGAAATGCCCCTAACGAGAAGGCCATCAGCGACGATTATCTGGAAGAGGTGGTGAAAGCCTACGAGCACTTCTTCTTTCACTACACTTCTTCCGATTTGCTGATCGTGAACACGTCGGAGATCGACTTCGTGGAGCGCAGCGAGGACCTGCAGGCGCTACTGCGCCGGGTCAGCGAGCCCATTCGGGGCACGCAGTATTTCCTTCCGCTGGCGGCGGACGAAGGGGCGGCCAACGCGTGAAGATTGCCGGCCCTCAGCCGGCAGGAACGATGCCCTTGAAGTTGATAGTGGTGATAAGGCCTGATATCAACGGCCATCTTGGATCTCACTTCGGTAGGTGCATAACTCCACCATATGAGCAGATATCCAGGCGTACTCGTCCTTGCACTGCCGACGGTGGTTTTGGTCTCTAGTGCGGCGCAAACTTTGCAAAGTGAGCAATATTGAGCAGATTGGGCCCTGCCGAACGCCGTATGCTGTTCGGATAATAACGCGAGTCCGTGGCAGTCGGCCCCTTAGGCAAGCTAGTTCCCCATGTCAACCCACATCCACTGCCACGGATTGTGCAGCGGTATGGGCCTTCGACAAGGAGGGTGGCGATGCATTCACCATACGGTATGGAACTGGTCGAAGACTGTCTCAGCTGTAAGTTGTGTTCCGAGGGCTTCTTCTGCCATCTGCCAAAAGCGGCAATGGAAGCCTTCCAATCCCTGAAGTTCACTCTCGCCTACCCGGCGGGCGCAACTCTGTTTGTCGAAGGTCAACCTTGTCGCGGTATTTATGTTCTCTGTAAGGGCCGTGTGAAATTATCCACCAGCTCAAGTGAAGGCCAAACCTTAATCGTGAAGATCGCCCGGCCTGGGGAGGTGCTGGGTCTGAACGCAACCATCTCTGGAGTCCAGCACGAGACAACTGCGGAAACTGGCCAGTCGTGCCAACTCAACTTTGTAAAAAACAGCGACTTCATCAGGTTTCTCACGGAACACGGCGATGCTTGCATGCACGCGGCCATACATTTGAGCCGCGAGTGCCAACAGGCATACGTCCAGCTTCGCTCGTTGGTGACGGCCTCGGCACCGCAGAGAATCGCCCGCTTGATGTTGGATTGGTCGCACGACGATTCCGCAATAACCGCGGCTCACGGAATCAAGGTGGCGTTAACTCACGAGGAGATCGGGCAAATCATCGGGATGTCGCGTGAAACCGTTACCCGTACTCTTGCTGACTTTCGCAAGCAGCGGATTGCGATACTTCATGGTTCCACTCTGCTGATCCAGAATATGAGGGCCATTCAGAAGCTGACCGCCGCATAGACCGATAATAAGGAGGCTCTTGCTGTGAGAAACCGCAGACCCCTTCTACTTTCGGGGAATGAATGTCCGGCCGATAAAGGCGCAAGCTCGCCCACGACCACCTTCCCGCTGTCTCCCAAGTTTGTTCATCGTGCCCTCGATGATGGCTCGGTCGATTCAATCTGCTTGAACTGCTTTCTCGCAATCTCCCGCGCGTGGGGTGATTTCAAGGTAACCGAAGAAGAACTGGTCGAGATTGAAGCCGCTCACAGGTGCGATGCAACAGGCAAGTCAACACAGTTCTAACGCGAATAGGGCGATCAGGCAAAACCCGCACCTACAGGAAGACTCCGGTTTTCAGGAACGGCAAATGATAGATCCCGATCCCCGAACAAGTTCCGATAAGTCGCCATCTCACAAGTAATTCCCGCCCAATGCGGTTACTTCACGCGGACATCGAAATCGACCGGCATTTTCTTGGGCGGGTAGCAGGCATTCTTATCGCACGCCTGATAGTAGAGCTCGCCGGCAACGTGATAGTGCGAATCCGTCGCCGAGGAAGGCGCCTTGAGCAGCGCGACAATCTCGAAATCGCCGGAGTAGACGCTCAACTTTTCGTTGGGGGAGAAGGGGAAGGTCTGGTCTTCGCCGGGCGGATACTGGATGGCCGCGATCTCCAGTGGCTTCGGGGCGACTAATTTCAGAGAGGTCGGGATCAACAGGCTGGACTTAGGCCGGTTGGAATTGATGTGGAAGTTGTTGCTGACCCGAAAATCCAGCGCGACCTTGGCGGTCTGACCCGGTCGCAGATGGACTTCTCCGATCGGCGCCATCTCGACGGACGGCTGCACGGTGCCGGGAGCTTGTGCCGCCAACGACGAGGCCAACAGCAGGGCTGCCAGGGCAAGCTTCATGGTCCGGGTATGGCGCTGCCCGCGTGACCAGGGTTGATCTCGGGCCCGGAGTTCAGCGCGGTGCTGCCCTGCGCCGAATCGAGCGCTTTTTTGACGTCGTCCTCGATCTCCGCCTTGCCGATCAGCCCGGCTACCTTGCCTACGATCTTCCCCTGGCGATTGATGTAAAAGGTGGTTGGCAGGTACTCGACGTCGCCGTACTGGTCGGAGACCTTGTTGGTGCCCAGAAGGACGGGATAGTTGACGCCCATTTCGCTGGCGAATTGGGCAATCTTCTGCGGATCACTGTCGTCCATGGCAACGCCGACCACAACCAGCTTGTCATTGCCGTAGTGGTTCTGGAGATCGACGAACCATGGCATCTCGATCTTGCATGGGGCGCACCAGGTAGCCCAGAAGTTAAGGACCACGGCCTTGCCCCGGAAGTCGGAGAGCTTGACCCGGCGACCGTCGAGGGAAACCAGTTCGAAGTCAGGAGCCTGAACACCACGGACGTCGCCCACGAGAGAGGTAGTGGGACGCTTCGTACGATGACGATCGACCCACTTGCCAAAGGACAACATCCCCAGGATGGCGATGGACAGAACAGCGAAGACAAAAGCGTTGCGTTTCACAGAAAAGCCCTTATAGAGCAAACCGGTTCAGAAAAGCCAGGTAACCAGACAGCAACTTGAGATTGTTCATGAATATCAGTATGCCAACCGCAATCAACAGAACACCGCTTACCAATTCTACCGTGTGCAGGTGGCGCCTGAATTTTCCATAGAATGACAAAAAGCGGTCAATGCCGAGCGACGTCAACAAAAAGGGTACGGCCAAGCCCAGCGAGTAGATTGCCAGTAACAGCACCCCTTTTGCAACTTTGTCCTGCTCCGAAGCCAGGGCCAGGATTGCCGCCAGAATGGGGCCAATACAGGGCGTCCATCCGAAGGCGAAGGCAAACCCAACCACGAACGAACCCAGAGCGCTGGAACTGCCCTTGACGTCGTGGAGGCGTTTGTCCGAGTAGAGGGCTTTGATCTTCAGCAGTCCGGTGAGATGGAGCCCAAAGATGATGATGATGATGCCTGCGATGCGGGCGAGAATATGGTGATACTGGTTGAAGAATTGTCCCAAGCCGGTTGCCACCGCGCCGAGCACGATGAAAACAAAGCTGAAGCCAAGGATGAAGGTGAAGGAGTGCAACATGACCGTGCCCAGCATCCGGCGGTCGGACGACTGCAAATCCTCAACGCTGGCCCCGGAGATCAGCGAAACGTAACCGGGAACCAGGGGCAAGACACAGGGTGACAGGAAGGATAGAAGGCCGGCCAGAAAAGCAGCAATGGGGAGTGGCAGACTATGCATAGAAGGTTGGACTTAGATGAAGACCGATTTGGAGTTCGATATCACTCACCATTATGAAAGACGCAGGGAAGGTGACAAAAGTTACACAAAAGTGCCGGATTTTTCCGTCGGCTGCTGTGATTTTAACCGAATTGCTGGTTTTCGTAATCCCGACCATGTTTCTGAGATCACGATGGAGTCTCCCGGGTTATGGGGATCATAACGTACGGAAGCCGGCAGACCCAAGCGGCAGGAGTACAGGTCGATGAACTGGCGCAGGTGGGTGACATCCTGCGAGGCTTCGTAGGTTACGCCAGCGACGTCGTAGCTGTAGATCAGCAGGATCATCTGGCGGCCGGCTTCGTCGTCTTCTAGCTCCTGGACGTCGATGATGTTGCCGTCAATGATCCGCCCGCCTTGGGTGAGCTCGGTGCGGCGCTCGTATTCCATCTGCTCGGGAGACTTCTTGCTGCGGCGCGACAGGACCGCATACCCGAGAAGGGCGGCGCCTGCGCCAGCGGCCAGCATGGGATAGTAGCGAAGGGAACTCATCGCGTCTCTGTGTAGGATAGCGCGAATGGAGTGTGAAAACCTAGAATTCGAATCGCTTGTTTATCACGCGTTTACGACAGGGTTACGAAGGCTCCCCACGCCCTCGACCTGCACTTCGACCAGGTCTCCCGCCTGCATTGGACCGACCCCAGCAGGAGTGCCGGTTGCAATCACGTCGCCCGGCTCCAGCGTCATTGCTGAAGTGATGTAGCGCATGATCACGTCCAGGGGAAAGATGAAGTCGGCGGTGGTGCCGGATTGCCGCACCTCGCCATTCAGGCGGGTTTCCACATGCACGCCCTTCCAGGGATCGAGGCCGCCAGCAACGACGGGGCCGATGGGGCAGAACGTATCAAAGCCCTTGGCGCGCGTCCAATGGCCGTCCTTGTTTTGGAGGTCGCGCGCGGTGACATCATTCACACAGGTGTAACCCAGGATGAAGGGGCGCACGTCTTCCCCTTCGCCTATTGCATGGCAGCGCTTTCCGATGACCACACCCAACTCGCCTTCATGATCGACGCGCTGTGACAGCGCGCTCGGCCGCCGGATCTCGTCGCCGGGGGCGATGACGGCGGAAGGGGGCTTCAGGAAGATCAGGGGCGAGGTGGGAATGTCGTGATTTAGCTCCTTGGCGTGTTCGCGGTAATTGCGGCCAACGCAGACGATCTTCGAGGGCTGGGTTGGTGCCAAGAGGCGAACGGAGGCTAGAGCCATGCTTGTCGGTTCTCCCGCGTCGAAGCTGGCGAAGCTGGAAGGGAAAGTATCCAGCCGACGGGTGATGGTGGAAACACCGGCAACGTCTTCGATCAGCCCATAGCCGACCTTGCCTGACTTCTCAAAACGGCAGAATTTCATGTGTCGCGGTCCTTCACTGTTGCTTGTCGTGAACTTCTTCCGATGTTGGGGCCGAACGCGGGCTCTGGTTGCCTCGCAGGTCAACAGCAGAGACCGCATATTCATAGGTCGTGCCCGGTTGGACATTCTCGTCGCGGAACGATGGCACCGGCAGGGGCTTTGAGTTTAGTTTCTCCCACTCTCCGCTGGGGCTGCGGCGGAAGAGGTTGTAGCCTGCCAGATCGGTCTCCAGGTTTGGCGCCCAGGTCAGGTCGACAAACGGCTTCTGCCCCACGCTGGAGAATACCGCCTGCAATCCGGTCGGCTGTGCGGGAGGATAGATGTCCTTGGTGAATACCTCTGCCGCGGGCGAATCGGCGCCCTCCACGGACGCCTGGCGTCCGCCAGAACGCACCTCGGTCACCGAGGTGATGCGGTATTCGTATTTTTTCTCCCACTCGAAGGTCTGGTCAAGATACGAACCGTCCGGCTCGGGGTCGACATCGTTGAGGGCGATGTAGCCTCCTGAATCGGCGGGCCGCCGTTCGATGCGATAGCGAAAGACCAATCCAGCCGGTGGGGCGGGTATCACGGCCCCGTACCACGATATCCGGACGCCATCGGCGCTTACATCCGCAGACACGTGCGACGGCGGAGCGATTGTGGGCGCCAGCGGAATGACGACCTGGTTGGACAATCCGGCGCTGCGATCACGGTCGTTTATGATTTCGACGGCATAGGTCACAAAGCCGGAGGGGTTGTCGTCTTCCATCTGCGAGGGGAGGGTGTCGGTGTAGGTCATATGGATCTTCTGCTCCGGCTCACCCTTCTTGCGTTGCGGCCCTTTCGGAGGCGTGACTTGCCCGACCTGATCACAACTGCTCATGAGCTCCGTGCCAAGCTGGCGGCACACTAGCGTGTCGCCCAGGTGCTTGAGCTGCACCAGGGTGCGGTCAGTGTTCTTGGAGGGTAGGGTCCAGTCGAGAGTGACCTGGTTGCCCTTGCGGGAGGCGGTAAGGTCCTCCGCCGGCCGCGCCAGATTGAGGGAGGGCAGTTGCACCGCGCCCGGGGTACCGCACGCGGCGCAACCCAGGATGCTTGTCAGCGCTGCAAGGAAGATCAGGAGACGAATTCGCATGAAAGACTACAGGGTAACAAAACCGCGGTGTCGGCCGGCAACTCCTTGCCATAAAGCGCTGCCAGCAAGCAAACTGAGGGCGTGAAATCGATTGCCATTATTCCGGCGCGGCTGGCTTCGACGCGGCTGCCGCGCAAGGTGCTGCGTAACATCAACGGGCGTCCGATGCTGGCGCACGTTTATGAGGCGGCGCGCGCCTGCGCCGGGCTGGACGAGGTCATTGTCGCTACCGATTCAGACGAAGTTGCCGAGCTCTGCCGGGCGAACGACTGGCCGTGTCGCATGACCTCGGCTGCACATCGCAGCGGGACCGACCGCGTGCATGAGGTTGCGCAGTCGGTCGTAGCCGATGTGTACGTCAACATCCAGGGAGACGAACCGCTTGCCCGCCGGGAGCACCTCGATGTTCTGCTGGCGCTGATGGAACGGAGTGAGGTGGCGGTCGGGACCTTAAAGACGCCATGCGGCGCGCAAGACCGGCTGAATCCCAATGCGGTGAAAGTCGTGACAGGACTGGATGGGCGGGCGCTGTATTTCTCGCGAGCGACAATTCCGTTCGACCGCGACGGTGCAGGGAGCGTGAGTTATTACAAGCACCTCGGCTTCTATGCTTATCGCAAAGTGGCGCTTAATGCCTTCGTGAAGTGGCCCGAGTCGCAACTGGAGCGCAGCGAGCGGCTGGAGCAACTGCGCTTCCTGGATAACGGGGTCGCCATCTACGTCGCGGAGACGCCGTTCGACACGGTCGGAGTGGACACGGAAGAGGACCTGCAAAGGGTAGAAGGCCTGCTACGCCAGAGGAAAGGCTAAGCGGGCTGTACGTTCGGCCGGGGCCGATGCCTTCCCCATTCTTGAGCCGCCGACACCCTGCGGCCAATCGATGGATGCGAATGGAAGAGCCACTCGACAAACTTGTTGGGCGTGCGCTCAGCGAGGTTCTGGTCGGCCAGCTTCTGCATGGAAGAGATGAAGGGCTCGATGCTCGCGATGCTTTCCCATGCATAACGATCGGCTTCGCGTTCGTGCTTGCGCGAGATGGCGTTCATCGCAGGCATGAGAAGCAGGCTGAGGATGGTCGCGACGAGCAGGATGAGAGGCAGGTTGGCGAAATCGTACAGCCGCGACTCCAGTTGTGGGAACCAGTTGCGCGAGAGCACGAAATGCAAGACCTGGTTGGTGAGCCAGAAGCCGAAGAACGTAATAACGACCTGCACCACAATCCCTTTCAAGATGTGCTTGTGGACGTGGTGGCCGAGTTCGTGAGCCAGGATGGCTTCAATCTCATCGTCACTGTAATCGGAAAGCAAGGTATCGGCGAGAATGATGCGCCGCGTCGCGCCCATGCCCATCAGCGCCGCGTTTGCTTTCTTCGATTTCTCCGACAGGTTCCACTCGTAGACGCCGCGCACGCGCGTGCCGGCTTTCTCACTCAGCTGGGTCAGGCGCTCGCGTAAGGCATCGTTATCCAGAGGTTTGAACTTGTAGAAGATGGGGAAGAGGATGACCGGCGCGAGGCGGGCCAGCAGCAAGGTGAAGCCGATAAAGATGGCCCAGGCGACGATCCACCAACGCTCGGGGAAAGAACGGATGGTGGCATAGACGATCTCGACGAAGATCGCGCCAAGCACCAGACCGACCAGCCAGCCCTTGGCTTCATCCCAAAGCCACGCGCGTGGTTTCTGGTTGGAGAGGTGGTACTGGTGCTCCAGGCGAAAGCCGTAATAGTCCAGCGGCGCGCTAATCAGCTTCAGCAGTACTGAGAACATGAACACGTAGAGGAGGACCGCCAGAAAATAGTGCTGGCGAGCGCCCAGGTAGGCCCAGTCGCGAAGGTTGGCGGTCCAACCGGTAAACAGAACAATCACCAGCACGGCAAATCCGATTACAGCGTCGGAGATGCCGAGCCATCGTTTGATGCGGTTGTAGCGCCGAACTTCCGGAGTATCGGTGGGCGCAGGATGAACCACAGTTGCCATCGGAGATTATTGAAAGTTTAGACGAAAAAAGTGGCCGAAGGCGCACTTCTCTGACACTAACTAGCCTAAGCGTTGTCGCGAAATGCGAGTTTGGGTTGCTTGCCGCTTCCCATCATCACGAACGCTTCGGTCTCGCGCAAGATTTGTGCGACCAGCTCCGGTGACGCGGCCTCCGCATAAATGCGCAGCAATGGCTCGGTTCCGGAAGCACGAACCAGTACCCAGGCTTCCGCTCCGTTGCCCTGCCTGGGGGCGTCGAGATAGAACTTAACGCCGTCCAGGGTCCCCGTATCCAGCACCTTAAAGCTGCCCATGCGGGACGGCTTCTCGCCGGCGCGGCGCATGGCGTCGTCCTTCACTTCGTTCGTCAGGTGCAGGTCGGTGCGGCCATAGTAGTGCGGCCCGTATTCCTGCTGGAGGTCGTTGACCAACTGCCCTAGCGTCTTGCCTTCTTCGGCCATGATGTTGGCCAGCAGCAGGCTGTTGAGGATGCCATCGCGCTCCGGCAGGTGGCGGCGAATGCCAATGCCGCCCGACTCCTCGCCGCCGATGAGAATGTCGCGTTCGAGCATGAGGTCGCAGATGTATTTGAAGCCGATGCCACACTCGTGCAGCTTGCGCCCGTACTTGGCAGCGATGCGGTCGAGCATGCGCGTAGTGTTGAAGGCACGCACCACCTCACCGGGCCATTGCTTGCGTTTCAGGATCCACTCGAGAATTACCGAATAGCACTTGTGGGAATCGACGAAACTGCCGTCTTCGGCGACAGCGCCCAGGCGATCGGCATCGCCATCGACAGCCAGGCCCGCCTGACACTTCTCGCGCACAACTATTTCCTGCAGTAAGGCGATGTGCGGCGCAATGGGCTCGGGATTGATGCCCGGGAAATGCGGGATTCACCTCGCCGCGAATCTCGACGTGATCGATTCCGTTTTCGGCGAAGATGCCTTTCAACACGCCGCGGCCGGAGCCATACATCACGTCGATGGCAAACTTGAAGCCAGCTCTCCTGATGGTTGGGAGGTCGACAAAGTTGGTGATGGCAGCGACGTAGGGCGTCTTGAAATCGGCTGACGCGACGCTTCCGCCTGGGCGTTCGAGACGCGGGGAATCGAGTTCGGCCTCGATCGCCATCATGATGGCGGGGGTGCCCGAGCCACCATATCCTGCCTTGTACTTCACACCGTTCCAGTTGAAGGGGTTATGGCTGGAGGTGATCATCACTCCGCCCGCGGCGCCGAGGTTCTTTACCGCATAGGAAAGCGCGGGGGTGGGAGTGTAATCGTTGGACAGAAGAACGTTGATGCCGGCAGCGGCCAGGGTCTCCGAAATAGCTTCCGCGAAATTGCGCGACTGGAAGCGCGTGTCATAGCCGACAACCAGACCTTTGCTTACGTCTTCATGCTTATGGACGTAGTGGGCGATGGCGTTGCCGACGCGACGCACATTCTCGAAGGTGTAGTCGTCGGCGATAATGCCGCGCCAACCGTCGGTTCCGAATTTGATTTGGGACATAAAGAGCAATTAGCAATTAGCGCTTAGCCGTTAGCATAACAACTGGCAATCAGTATTTGGCTCTCAGTATTCGCAGAGATGGTGTTTTGCCAAAAGCCAATTGCTGGCTGCTAACTGCTTAGACCAGCTTCTTCATCTTCTTCTCGTCGAGATACTTCACCACTTTGCCGACGTCCTGGGAATTGGCGCGAGTGGTGATCAGCAGAGCATCGCTGGTCTCGACGATGACCAGATCACGCACGCCAACGGCAGCGACAAACTTGTCGGACATGACGAAATTGCCTCCGGCATTCAGCATAAGGTGGCTGGCGGCAGACACCGCGTTGTGGTGCTCGTCATGACTGCCTTGACGGTGCTCGTAGAGCGCTGCCCACGAGCCGAGATCGTTCCATCCAAAGCTTGCGGGAATGCAGTAGATGCCGGATTTGCCCTCGCCTTTGGCTGAACGGGGCTCGGCGATGGCATAGTCGACGCTGATGTTCTCGCATTGCGGGTAAAGACGGGCAAAGGTCTTTTCGAACTTCCGGGTGCCGTAGCTGTCGGCGATTTCGTGCAGCAGCAGGGCTGTCTTGGGCAGATGCTCGCTCAACGCGTCGGCCAGTGTCTGCGCGCTCCAGATGAAGATTCCGCCGTTCCAGAAATAATTTCCTTCTTTCACGAAGCGCGCGGCGGTGCCGGTGTCAGGCTTTTCCGTAAAGCGGCGAACTTGCAAGGCGCCATTCTTCGCCTTGGCGCCTGCTTCGATATAGCCATAGCCGGTTTCGGCGCGGGTGGGAGGAATCCCGATGACCACAATGTTTGCGCCGGCAGCGGCAATGTCAGCCGCGTGCTTCAAGTCGGAACGGAACTTCTTCTCGTCCGTCACCACCTGATCGGAGGGGAAGAGTCCGAGCACCGCTTTGGGATCTTCGCGGAGCAGGAGGAATGCGGCCAGCCCGATGGCCGGTGCGGTGTTGCGGCCAACCGGCTCAGCCAGAATCTGCTTCTTGCTGAGCTTGCCGAGTTGGCGAATGATGGGCGCGCGCAGGTCGTCATTGGTGATGACCCAGAAGTTCTTCGCCTTGGCCAGGGGCAACAGGCGCTCGAAGGTCTCCTGGATCATGCTCTTGTCGCTGTTGAGCGGCAGGAGCTGCTTGGCCCGGCGCTTGCGGCTCAGCGGCCAGAAGCGAGTGCCGCGCCCGCCGGCGAGGATTACAGGGTAGAAGTCGGTTTTCCGTGATTTGGCCAATGTTCGAGATCGATCCCTTTCGCTGGTCATCAGGCCCAGCGGGTTATAGCTCTCTTAAGCGGCGGCTTCGCAGACCGCCGAAAGGTTCCGGAGCTTGGAGCGCTCGCGGACTGAAGTCCGCTCGCGTCGCAAAAATAACGATCTTTTCGGCACGACCAAGGTCGTGCCCTGACGCGGAGCGTCCCTTCACGCGAGTTTTTCAGCAGCCACGGAAGGCGTACCCTTCCACTTCACACGCCGCGCGATAGCGCGGTGTCCATCGTAGTCTCCGGCTCGGCGACCGGCTCTGCTGGAAGCGACATGCGCATCATCTCCAGCTCCCACTGCGGACGCACGGTGTAGCGCGCCACGCATGCCGGAACCACGATCGCGTCGCCACAGGCGAAGCTTACGGGCTCCATGTCCGGCGATTCCAGTATGCCTGAACCGGCGGTTGCCACCACAATGTGCGGTGATTCCGGAGACGTCTGCGCGTCCAGCGCCTGCTTCAGATTGAACTTCTCCACCTGAAAGAACGGTGAGCGTACCAGAAAGCGAGAATCGCCGCCAGCCTGGCGGACGACCTTGCCGGCAAGGGTGCGCAGCTTGATGGCTGCCAGTCCTTCTTCAATGTGCAACTCGCGCGGGCGGCCGTAATCGTACAAGCGATAGGTGATGTCCGACGACTGCTGGGTCTCAAGCAGAACCATGCCCCCGCCGATGGTGTGAACCGTACCCGCGGCAACATACAGCATGTCGCCCCGGTGAACGTCGATCCAGTTCAGCATCTCTTCGGCTCTGGTGCCGTGAATCGATCGCTCAAACTCATCGAGCGTGACGCCCGGCTTCAGGCCCAGCGCTACCTGCGCGCCCGGCTTGGCGTCGAGCACATACCAGCACTCGGTCTTGCCAAAGGGCTGGCCGACGCGGCGTGCGCCTTCGTCATCAGGGTGTACCTGTACGGAGAGCTTGTCGGCAGGGAAGAGAAACTTCACCAGTAGAGGAAAACGGTCTTCGTAAGGCGCAGCCGATCCCACTAGGTCACGTCGAAATTGCTTTGCCAGCTCGCCTAACGTGCGACCGTTGAAAGGACCGTTGGCGATGACATTGTCGTTCCAGGTGAGCCAGGCCTCGCCAATGGGCTCCTTCACGACCTTGGTGTAGACGGGACGCAGATCGCAAGCACCCCACGGCCGTTCGTCAAAGCTGGGGATCAGGAGCAGTGGGTAGAGTACTGGCATGAAATCAATCTGAGCAGCCACCAGGGCAAAAGTCATGAGCCTACAGGCTGCTCAAGGCTGCTAACGTTACAGCCCGGCAAAGAACTGGCGCATGCGGTCAAGGCCGCGCTCCAGTTGCTGCTCGGGAATGGCGTAGGAGACGCGCACATGCTCCTGCGTGCCGAAGGCCTCGCCGGGCACGACGACGACGTGTGCCTCGTGCAGCAGCTTGCGGGCAACGTCGGACGCCGAATTCATGCCGCCACGTCCGAAGTAATGACTGACATTAGGGTAGGCGTAGAAGGCGCCATTGGGCGTGGCGCAGGTCAGGCCTGGAATTGCGCGCAATCCAGCGACGACCTTGTCGCGCAGCTTGATGTAATCCTGGCGCATCTCGCCCAGGCAATCCTGCGGACCGCTGAGCGCCGCCACGGCCGCCTTCTGCACGATCGAGGTCGGGTTCGACGTGCTCTGGCTTTGCAGCTTCTGCATCGCGGCGATGATGGGCGCCGGGCCCAGCGCGTATCCGAGACGCCAGCCGGTCATGGCATAGGTCTTCGACAGCGAGCCAATGATGAGCAGCCGCTCTTTCACCTCGGTGACCGATCCGGCTGAGAACAGCATTCCGGTGAAGTTCAGGTAGACGTAACACTCATCGGAGATGACGTAGATTCCGCGCTCGTGCGCCAGCCGGAGGACCGCCGTGATGTCCTCAGGGCTCATCACAGAACCCGAGGGATTGTTCGGCGAATTCAGGATGATCATCTTGGTCTGAGGCGTAATCGCGCGCTCGACCATCTGAGCGGTGAGCTGGAAGTCGCGGGCTTCATCGGTCGGGACGTAGACCGGCTCGCCACCGGCAAAGCGGATGATGTCCTTGAACGAGACCCAGTACGGCACCGGCAGAATGACTTCATCGCCATGGTCTACCAGCACCTGAATGGCGTTGAACAGGGCATGCTTGCCGCCGACTGAGGCGATGCACTCTTCGCGCTTGTATTGGGAGCCGAAGTCGGTTGCGTGGCGCTTCACGATGGCATCGCGCAGTTCGGCGATGCCGCCGACAGCGGTGTACCTGGTGAAGTTGTTATTGATGGCAGCAATGGCCGCGTCTTTGATGTGCTGCGGGGTGGAGAAGTGGGGTTCTCCCGCGCCCAGGTCCACCAGGTCAGCACCAGTCGAGCGAAGCTTTTCCGCCGCGGCCGACACCGCCATGGTGGCGGAAACCTCGATGCGCTGAATGCGATTGGTCAGCGAGGAGGAGAGTTGGGTTGCGCTTGCTGTCATCCTGAGCCCCTTGCTTGGATTCGGCCGCTTCAGGCCTTTTTCGACTTTACTTTCTGCCGCAGTCTTTGCTCAACCAATTCCGGTACAAAGCCGGTCAGCGGCCCACCCAGGTGTGCGATCTCACGCACAATGCGGGAGCTGAGATAAGAATACTTCTCCGCCGGCAGCATGAAGATGGTTTCCACCCGCTGATCGAGTTTGCGGTTCATGAGCGCCATCTGCAACTCGAACTCATAGTCGCTCACGGCGCGAATGCCGCGCAGTACCACGTTGGCATTCTTCTGGACGACATAGCTCACCAGCAGCCCATCGAAGGAGTCGACGCTGACATTTGTCCATTCCGCGGTCATCGCCTGCAGCATTTCTTTGCGTTCTTCCATGTCAAACAGGGCAGTGCCCTTTTCGGGATTGCGCGCGATGGCGACGATCAGCTTGCTGAACAGTTTGCTCGCTCGCTGAATCAAATCCAGGTGCCCGTTGGTTACGGGATCGAATGAGCCGGGGTAGATAGCAACGATCTGTTTCACTCAGCCCTCGGAGCTGCTGTGGCGCATTGTGGGTTCAAAATTGTTGCGATTCTATTATCTGCGGCAAGGGAGACGCAATGCGGAGGGTGAGACCGTTGGGGAATAATTGCCATTCTGCGTCATCCCTGAGATGAGTGGGTGAGTAATTCTGCCAGCCAGCTTTCGATCGTCAGGCGCATCTCGTGGAGGTGTCCGGCAAAGAAATGGTCGCCGGGCAGGAAAACCAATTCCTTGGGATCGGCGGCATTGGCGACGACGCTCTCCAGCTCATCCTGCGGCCCGAACTGATCGTGATCGCCGCTGAGGAAAAGCTTGGGCTTGCGACAATTGTTCAGAAAGTCGAAGGAATAAGCCCGCCCCTCGGCGGCCACTGGTGTGCCAAGCGAGATGATGCCACGCACGTCGGGATCAGCGCACGCCACGCGAGTGCCAACCGCGGCCCCGAACGAGAAGCCGGCGAAGATCAGCGGCAGCGAGAACTTATTCCTGATCCAGGCAAGGGCGGCGCGCACGTCATCCTGCTCGCCCTGGCCCTCGTCGTGCGTACCCTGACTAAGTCCGGTTCCACGGAAATTGAAGCGCAGCACCGGGAAGCCGAAGGAGTGTAATGCCTTCATCGCTTGAAATGCGACCTTGTTGTGCATGGTTCCCCCGAACAGAGGGTGCGGATGACAGACCAGGGCGGAGTGGGTCGCATTTGCGGAGCCGACGTTCAGCAGCGCTTCGAGCCGCCCGGCCGGGCCGTCGATAAAGAGCGACTGAATTGCGGCATGGGTGGATGGCAAGCTTGGTTCCTCTGCGAAGACGCAGAGGCTATCTTACGTGGGACCCCGGGTGTTTGTGGTGCCGATTGTTGCGGCCGTAAACGAAGGCCACGAAAAAGAAGACGTAAATCGGCACGGTCAACAGGCCATATCCAAACCGCGAAAAGTAAGGCAGGACGATGATCGTAAAAAGGAACGCCGCCGCCAGCACGATCAGCAACCATCTCGTATCGGACTTTTGCATTGGAGTCTCCTTTCCACCTAGCTGCGGAATGCCGTCGAACTCTCGGCGAACCGGCTGAGCTCTCGGCCTCCTACAATAAGAAACACCGATGGCAGCGGCGGGTTTCATCGGTCACATTTCTTAACATCGAAAGCCAACGACGGGGGTATGAGCGAAATATGGTGCGGCTTGGGATCGCAGGGTTTGGTCACCATGCAGTCAAGCGCCTGATGCCGGCATTCGCCAAGGCACAGCGATGCCGCGTAACGGCTTTGTCTCGCCGCGATCCGCGGCGGGCGCAGGATTCGGCACAGCAATTCGGGATTCCTCACGCTTTCGCTTCTACGGCAGAGCTTTGTGCTTGTCCCGAGGTTGATGCGGTTTTTATCAGTTCGCCGGACGCGTTGCATCTCCCCGACGTTCTGGAAGCCGTCCGCCATCGCAAGCCGGTGTTGGTGGAAAAACCAATGGCAAGGAACGGCGGTGAGGCCGCGGAGATGGTGCAGGCGGCCCGAGCTGGCGGCGTTCTGCTGGGAGTCGCTCACAACATGCGTTTCGAGCGCAGCGTGCAATGGTTTCGTCAGAGAGTGCAGGAAGGAGCCATTGGCCGTCCGGTACTGGCACGCGCGACCTTCGTTGCTCCCATGCTCAGTAGTCCGCGCACCTGGGTGAATGACCCGAAGCTTGCGACGGGCGGCCCGCTGGCAGACATCGGGATACACTGCATCGACACATTGCGGTACATCCTCGACGATGAAATCGAGAGCCTGACAGTTCAGGCACAGTATGACTCGCATTCGGTGCTGGAGGCTTCGGCCTCGGGCGTTTTGCACTTTTCGCACGGAACGTTGGGGAGCATGGCGGTCTCGGGTCGGGCGACCTATCAGACGATGGTGGAGATCATCGGCGAGAGCGGTGTGCTCTCGGGGGTGAACGCTCTCAACGTCGAGCGCCCGGTGACGCTAGAGCTGCGCCGCGGCCTTGAGATCGTCGAGCGGATGGAAGTGCTGAACGGCGACGCTTACACACTGCAAGTGGACGCCTTCGCCGCCGCTCTCGAAGAAGGCCGGGATTTCGAGATCAGCGGGGAAGAGGGATTGCGCAATCAACTGGTGCTGGACGCAGCTTTTCGCAGTCTCAGGTCGGGCAGGGTGGAGTTCGTGCCAACCGCGGAGGAAGGGCTGCGCTCAGCCCTTCTCTGAAGGTGCCGGAGCGGGGGTCGACTCGGCGCGCTGCTTGCCCGGACTGCTTGCCCGCATGAATTCGAAGGCTGAATTGACGAGCGCAATATGTGACAGCGCCTGCGGGAAATTGCCCACCAGACGACCGGCTTTGGGGTCGTATTCCTCGGACAGCAATCCCACATCATTACGAAGCGAAAGCAGCCGTTCGAACAGCTTACGCGCCCTATCTCGCTGCTCCATGAGGTTCAACGCGCTTACCAGCCAGAAGCTGCAAGCCAGAAAACGACCTTCATCTCCGCCCACGCCGTCGTCGAGTTCCACCGGGTCGTAACGTTGCACGAATCCACCCGGCATCAATTGCCTCTCGATGGCCTCGACCGTTCCCCGCACCCGTTTGTCATCTGGCGGCAGGAAACCAACTAGTGGTATTAGCAGCAGGGAGGCATCCAATCGCTTGGAGCCATAGCTCTGAGTGAAGCTGTTGAGCTGGGCATCGAATCCGTTCTCGCAGACTTCCTTATGGACGGCCTGGCGCAACTTGCGCCAGCGATCGACATTCCCGTCTTCGCCACAGCGTTCGGCATACTTGACGGCGCGGTCGAAGGCAACCCAAGCCATCACTTTCGAATAGGTAAACTGCTGCCGCCCGCTGCGGACCTCCCAGATACCTTCGTCCGGCTGCTGCCAAATCTTGGCCAGGTGGTCGTTAAGGGCGTCCTGAAGGTCGATGTCACTCTTGCGTGAGGGCAATCCCCCAAGCTCGGCATGCAACAGAGCATCGGCCACTTCGCCGTAGACGTCGAGTTGAAGCTGGCTTGAAGCAGCGTTACCCACGCGTACGGGAGCGGAATGTTCATATCCTGGAAGCCAGCTCGCCTCCCACTCCAGAAGGTTGCGTTCGCCACGAATGCCGTACATGATCTGCACTTGATCAGGCCGCCCGGCGCAGGCGCGCAGCAACCAATCTCGCCAGGCACCCGCCTCTTCGTAGTAGCCGGCGTTCATCAAAGCCAACAAGGTGAACGTCGCGTCACGCAACCAGCAATAGCGGTAATCCCAGTTGCGTTTTCCGCCAATTCGCTCAGGAAGGGAAGTGGTCGGCGCCGCAACGATGCCTCCGGTAGGCGCGAAGGTCAGTGCCTTGAGTGTGATCAGAGATCGGCGCACGGCATCCGTGTAATCTCCGTGATAGTTGTTGTCGTCGGTCAGCTTGCTGATCCACCCGCTCCAAAAGTCGGTGGTCATTTCCAGTTCGTGCTCAGGCTTGATCGGGAGGAGGAAGCTCGCCGTATGACGGCCCATAGGCGAGGACGAAGGAAGTGGACTGCCCCTCCCCCAGCGTGAACTCGCAGACCGTCTTCATGTTCTCGCCATGACTCGGTGTGTCGGAGCGCAATACCACCATGTCGGGACCTGCGATGGCGCGCAGAGTCCCATCCTCCAGGCGTGTTACCCACGGTATGGTGAACCCGTAATCGAAGCGCAGAACGAGTTGCATGCGCATGCGGACCTTGCCGCGAAGGCCGCGCACAATTCTGACCAGGTCGGGATATTTGCCGCGGATGGGCATGAAATCGATAAGCAGGACAGCGCCTTCGTCGTTTTCGAAGGTGGTCTCCAGAACGAGGGTGCCATCGCGGTAGGTACGTGTGCTGCGGGCATTGCCCACCGGCTCAATGCACCAGTGTCCGTGGTCTTCGTTTCCCAGAAGGGCGGCCATGCACGCGCCGGAGGAAAAGGTGGGCCAGCAGAGCCAATCGATAGAACCTTGCTTGCTGACCAGTGCAGCGGTTTCGCAGTCGCCGATAAGTGCGTAGTCCTCAATGCGAGCAGGCATTGTGGTTAAGAAGGTAATTCAGTCCGAAAGAGTTGGAAAGAGCACAAAAGAGCACCGTGCTAACTGCAACTTGTGGCTTTTCTCCCGGGGCGGCAAACGGCGGAGAAGAGTTATGGCATCCATCTTGATAGTGCGAAAAAACAAGGCGCGGCGCGATGTCGTCAAAGACAGACTTGTTCCTCGCCATAAACCCAGCAAATCAGGAGCCAAGTGTGACAAAGAAGAACAAGGAAGTAGTGGTAATCACCGGTGCGTCTGCGGGTGTCGGTCGCGCCACGGTGCGCGAATTTGCCCAGCACGGCGCATGGATCGGACTGGTTGCGCGCGGGAAGGACGGTCTGGAAGGCGCACGCCGGGAAGTAGAGGCAGCCGGGGGAAGGGCACTGGTGCTGCCGACCGACGTGGCTGATGCCGCACAAGTAGAGGCTGCGGCCGAGCGCGTCGAAAACGAACTTGGCCCGATAGACATCTGGGTGAACAACGCGATGACCTCAGTATTCTCGCCTATCAAGGAAATGACGCCTGATGACTTCAAGCGGGTGACCGAGGTCAGCTACCTCGGCTACGTTTATGGGACTCTCGCTGCGCTGAAGAGAATGCTGCCACGCGACCGAGGCACAATCGTCCATGTGGGCTCGGCGCTGGCGTACCGCAGCATTCCGCTGCAGGCAGCCTACTGCGCCTCGAAGCACGCCATCCTCGGATTCTTTGCATCGCTTCGCTGCGAACTCATTCATGATCAGAGCAAGGTGCAAACCACTATGGTCCAAATGCCGGCGCTCAACACGCCGCAGTTTGGCTGGGTCAAGAGTCGATTGTCGCGAAAAGCCCAGCCGGTGCCGCCGATCTATCAGCCCGAAGTAGCGGCGCGCGCCATTTTCTATGCGGCGCATCACGCCGGACGCCGCGAGTACTACCCGGCGTGGTCGGCGGTGGAGGCAATCTTCGGCAACAAGCTTGCCCCATCGCTTGCCGATCACTACCTGGCCCGCACCGGGTACGACGCGCAGTTGTACGACGGGCACGAAGATCCAGACCGCCCCAACAATCTCTACGAACCCGTTCCCGGAGATCACGGTGCGCATGGCTCCTTTGACAACCGGGCCTCGTATACCAGCAAGGAGGAGTGGGCCGAGACGCACTGGCAATGGGTGGCCGCGGCGGCAGGTGTGGCTTTCGGGGGTGCGGCACTGGCGTTATTGAAGGGCGGCTCGGAAAAGGAGGAGGAGCCTAAGGCGCGCGTCCGGCACTGGCGGCACCAGCGCGCCGCATAGGAGGCCAGGTGGCGGTTATTTCACGGGGTTGCTCTGAAGCTTCGACTTGACGGTCTCTTGGCAGGCGCTGGCGGCGGTGAGCACTTTGTCGAAGGCCTGGTCGCCCCGCAGCTTCTCCAGCAGGGGATCATTGAGCAAGTTGGCGTAAGCGCAGTAATTGCGCTCAACGGCGCTTTGCAGCAGTTGCAAGGCTGCCTGATTCTTGCCGCAATATCCCAGCCAGGAGCCTTCGTAATACAGAAGCTCAGGATCCAGCTCGCTGACCTGGTTGGTCACAAGATCATGGGCGATGCGATCCAGATCTGCCTCGGGTCGCATGCCCAGACAAGCCTCAACCAGATCACGGTGATAACGCTGCGCGGTCGGCATCTGCGCGACCGCTTCGCGGGCTTCCGCAACCTTGCCCTCACGCAACAAAAGAGAAGGCATGACATAATTCGCCCATTCCGAGCCTGCATCCAGCCGCACGAAGTCCAAGGCACGCTGGGTGTTGCCCAGTTCCATGAAGGCCCAGGCGCAGGAACGAAACATGTAGTTGCCGGGATCGAGACTAAGTGCCTTGTCGCATTCGTGTGTCGATCGCTCCAGCATCCCCGCGTAGCGGAAGACATAGCTCAGGGCAAAGTGGGCTTGTGCACTTTGCGGGCGGCTCTTGATGAGCGCGGCTGCCGCGTCATAAGCCTTACCCAGCTCTCCACGCTCTACGCTATTGGTAATTTGCTGGCCGAGTGCCACCGTCAAATTAGGATCAAGCTGGAGCGCGCGAGCGTAAGCGGCGTTTGACTGCTCCAGCATCTTTTCGCCGCCGTCAGAATAGGTGGCGTCGAAGTAACTGCGCAGCCCCAACTCCTGCCAAGCAGGAGCGTACGTGGGATCCATCTGTACCACCTGCTGCAGCACGGCGAGCGCGTCCTTGTTGGCCGCGGGATCATGCGGAATCGCCAGACTATGCAGATAGAGGTCGTAAGCTTCGGGATTCTTGGGACGTGAACCTGCCTCTTCTGCTTCCTTGGCGACACCGAGAATCGGCAGCAGTCCCTGACGCACTTGTGCAGACAGGTCGGACTGCAGGGCGATGAGGTCCAGAGTGGGAGCGGTAAACGTGGTTTGCCAGATCAGACGATTGTTGCTGGCCTGGATTGCTTCCAGAGTGACAACCAGATTATCTCCACGCTCGACGAAATGTCCTGTGAGGATTGTGGCTGCGTGCAGAGCACGCGCCGCCTTCTGAATGTCCACGTCGGGCTCTGCGTACTTCTGTGTCATCGAGCTGGGACGCACGTCGAGGGAACGGTTCTGTGCCAGGGTGTTGCTGAGCTCGTCGGCCAAAGCAAAACGCAGAAAATCCACGCTGATGTCGTTGTTAAGGTTCCGCAGCGGCAACACTGCGATGGTGTTCTTCGCCCCGCCGGCTCCAGGGCGATGCTTGAGGTAGTAGGCTCCGATGGGAATGAGAATAGTGAGCAAAAGCGCAATCACTCCGAGCAGAGCATAGACCTGCCATTTGCGCGAGGCGGTTTCGAAGGTGGCGGTCCGCAACTTGTAAGGCAGCGCCGGCCGCATGCGCGCTGTGGTGGTGAGACCGGGCTCACTGTCCTTCTTGAGCGATTGCAGATCCCCCTTCATCGCCATCGCGGTCTGATAGCGATTGCCGCGGTCTTTCTCCATAGCGCGCCCGAGGATTCCCTCGAGATCTTCCGAGACGGCGGGATTCAGCTTGCGCGGTGACGGAGGCTTCTCATTCAGCAGGGCATTCAGCGAAGTGACGGAGTTGTTCTTGCGGAATGGCTTGTGACCGGTTGCCATCTCGTAGAGCACCACTCCCAGCGAGAACAGATCGCTGCGCGGATCCAGTTCCTCGCCGCGTGCCTGCTCCGGCGACATGTAAACCGTTGTGCCAAAGATCTCGCCAGCGATGGTGAGGTCGTCGAGCGGGTCGCCGAACTCCGGAGCCAGCTTGACCAGGCCAAAGTCGAGAATCTTCGCCTGTCCCGAAGGGGTAACGAAGATGTTGGCCGGTTTGATGTCGCGGTGAATGATGCCCTTGGCGTGGCAGGCAGCCAGCGCATCCGCGACCTGAACGCCTACGTCCAGCACCTTCTCCCCATCCATGGGCTGGCCATTCAGCATGTCACGAAGGCTGTGGCCTTCGAGCTTCTCCATCACGATGTAGGGATGGCCGTCCAGGTCGCCAATATCGTGGATGGTGCAGATGTTGGGATGGTTGAGCTGCGAGGCGATGCGTGCCTCACGGAGGAAGCGTTCGAGCGATATATGATCGCCCATCAGATTGTCGGGGATGAACTTTAGCGCAACGCGACGCCCGAGGCGCGTGTCTTCCGCCTCGTATACCACACCCATCCCACCACCACCGAGTTTGCCCAGAACGTGATAGTGGGATATCGTCTGGCCGACCATGTCAATGGTCCCGATCACGCCGACTTGATGTTAGGCCCACGCCTTGCCGTGGTCAACCGAAGGCATGACGAATGGGTTGTAAACCCGGCTTCCGGAGACCATCGGCTCAAGCGCCGGGGTGGACGAACATCCAAAGACCGAGCGCAGGGACCACCGCGGCGATGAGCAGGCGGAAGGTCCGCTCGGGAGTCCAGCCCAGGATTCTTTTGCCAATCAGCGTTCCCACAACCATGCCAACGGTTGCAGCCAGCATCCACGGTCACGCCGACGAGGGCGTAATAGGGCGAGCATCTATAGCGGAGTAGGCACCATAGCCGGGCCCGGGCTCTGCCGCCGCAGCATGGTAGTATCGAGGTTATCCCGCGATGCACTTCGATGCTGTCAATATCTTCTTTCAAATTGTGGTGCTGCTGTTCGCCATCAGCGTGCATGAGTCGGCGCACGCTTGGATGGCCAACCGCCTAGGCGATCCGACCGCCAAGATGCTGGGCCGGGTTTCGCTGAACCCCATCGTCCATATCGATCCATTTGGAACCATCCTGGTGCCGGCGCTGCTGGTGCTGTTCGGATTTCCCGCGTTCGGATGGGCCAAGCCCACTCCCGTGGACACGCGCAACTTCAAGAACGTCGTGCGCGACGACATCCTGACGGCGGTCGCCGGGCCGGTCAGCAACTTCCTCACGGCTTTCGTTGCGGTGATTGTGTTGACGTTTCTGGTGCATGCTCCCATGACCGGAGTGGGTGGCCTGTTTCGCGGCACCGACGTCGCTGGGCCACTGGCGCAGATGTTCGAGCTGGCCATCCTTATCAACGTCGTGCTGGCGGTGTTCAACCTCATCCCACTGCCGCCGCTGGATGGCAGCCACGTGATCCGCCATTTCCTGTCGTACGAGACACTGAAGATCTACGATCGAATTGGCTACTTCGGACTGATCATAATCATGTTTGTGCTGCCGTACCTTCACCTGGACATCATCAGCATGGTGATTTCTCCGTTCCTCGGCTTTTACCAGGCGTTGCTGAACTTCTTCCTGAGGCTCTGATGCCCGATCCGTCAAAAGTTAAGAAAGGCCGCATCCTGAGCGGCATGCGGCCCACCGGAAAACTGCACCTCGGCAACTACGTCGGCGCGCTGCGCAACTGGGTCAACCTGCAGGACGATTACGACTGTTTTTTCTTCATCGCCGACTGGCATGCGCTGACCACCGACTACGCCGACACCACCATGGTGAAGCAGAATTCGCTGGAGGTGATGATCGACTACCTCGCAGCCGGGCTCGACCCGGAGCGCAGTGTGTTGTTCATCCAGTCGCATGTGCCGCAACATGCCGAGTTGCATTTGCTGTTCAGCATGATCACGCCGCTGGGCTGGTTGGAACGCGTTCCTACCTACAAAGAGCAGCGCGAGAACATTAAGGACAAAGACCTCAGCACCTATGGCTTTCTTGGCTATCCGCTGCTGCAGTCGGCCGACATCCTGATCTATCAGGCGAACTTCGTGCCCGTCGGCGAGGATCAGGTGCCGCACGTAGAGTTGACGCGCGAGGTGGCGCGCCGCTTCAACCAGTTTTACCCGCGCAAACTGCGGGAGGGCGAGAAAGATCCCCAGCGTGAGGTGGTCTTCCCGGAGCCTAAGCCTCTGCTGACGCCTGCCGCTAAGCTGCCGGGCACCGACGGCCGCAAGATGTCGAAGTCCTACGGCAACACGCTGCTGCTCAGCGAGCCGGAAGAATCGGTGCGCGCCAAGCTCAAGACCATGGTGACCGACCCGGCGCGCATTCGCCGCACCGATCCGGGCAATCCTGATGTGTGCCCCGTGGGCGACCTGCACAAAATCTTCAGCGATGCGGAGACGATGGCGAAGGTGAATGAAGGTTGCCGCAGCGCGGGCATCGGCTGTATCGAGTGCAAGAAGTGGGCAGCCGACAATCTGTGGAAGGTGCTCGGCCCCATTCAGGAGCGGCGCGCGAAGTACGAGGCCAATCCCAAATTGGCCTGGGAGCTGCTGGAGCAAGGCTCAGCGAAGGCGCGTGATGCCGCTGAGGCCACCATGCGAGAGGTGCGCTCTGCGGCCAATCTGTCGCACGAGTACGAGCCTGGCGCGTAAGCAGAAAGCCGAAAAGGGCTGCCTGTGGCAGCCCTTCGGGAGAAAGTGGACGTTATGAATAGTCGTGGCGTTATGAGAGGAGGATTAGGCTCATTGAACCAGCGCGGTGTGCGTCGGCGCCTGTTTCACGACATGTAATGCGACCACCTTCTGTTCGAGCTTCTGTTCCAGAACCGACTTCATGTAATCTTCGCCGGCCTGCATCATGCGGAGCCACATATCGTGGGCCCGGCCGTCCTGGTTGAGGAACGCCGCTACTTCATCCGTACTCATGTGGTTTCCGAATTCGGCGGCGAACTGTTGTAGATGCGTCAAAGTAATTTCAGCGGTAACTTTTTCCCGCCAGCACTTCTTGGTTAGGTCTCTCATTTCTGCTTCCCGGACAGAATTGAATTTGTTCTACGGGAATAGAAATACTCCAATGGTGCATCAGGCCCTATACCAGACATCACACGCTTTTGTGACGTACATCACATCCGGAAGTTTGCGGCAGCAAAAGGGCCGGGTCTGATAATTTCGAGACATGACCCTCGCTCCCGCCCACCTGAATGGCCGTGCTATTCGCGCTGTGATCCTGGACTTCGGCGAAGTACTTTCCTACCCCCCTGCGCCGGAGACGCTGGCTGCCATGGCGGAGCTGTTGCACATCACGCCGGAGAAGTTTCGCGACTATTACTACGCCGAACGCTATCGCTATGATCGCGGCGAGATTTCGGCGGAACAATACTGGACCGCCGTGGCCAAAGACGCACAGACGAACCTCTCGCCCAAGCAGATCGACTGGCTACGCCGGACTGATGTTGCGATGTGGAGCAACCTCGATCCGCGCATGCTACGCTGGGCCGCACGGCTGCGTGGGGAAGGTCTTCAGACGGCGGTGCTGTCGAACATGCATGCCGACATGGCCAGGGTTGTGCGCTCGGAGTTTGTGTGGGCCGCCGACTTCCAGTGCTTCGTGCTCTCGGCTGAGCTGGGGTTTGCCAAGCCCGATCCGGAGATCTTCCACCACTGCCTGGCTTGTCTGGATGTAGCGGCCAACGAGGCGCTCTTCATCGACGACAAGGAGCGCAACACCCGCGCGGCTGAGGAGATTGGCCTTGCTGGGATCTGCGCCAATTCTCCGGATGCGATTCAGGAGCAGTTGAAGGCCGCAGGCTGGAGAGGCGCGCTGCCGGAGTCCAAAGCGGGCTTGACGCGGGCCTAATCCGGATTGCCCTAAAGCTCATGGTCTTGGAAGGGGCGCGGCTTCAGCCGCGCCGTAATCAGGCCTGAGGGCAGGCTTTAGCCTCTGAGATATTCGCCGTTAGTCGCAAGAGCGAAGTGCCTCAGTGGCTAAAGCCACCCCTGCAAAGGAGCATTGTCCGGCACGGCTGAAGCCGTGCCCCTTCAAGGCCTGCGACTCTCCACGAATAGTCCGGGCTAAAGGCCCGCTCTATCCGCTATTGCGACAGCGCCGCCGCTTTCTGTTCCGCTTCCTCGACGGCACGCAGTGAGACGTGCTCGCGGCGCGCCAGCAGCAGACCTGTCGGGATCACCGACATGAAGGTCACGGCCCAGAGCAACATGCCGCAGCTCACGGCCAGCTCGTGGGAGACGCCGAACCCGGCGCTTAGCATTCCGATAGTCGCCAGTTGCGAGCCGCCGCCGACCCCGGGCAGTTGCAACAAGGACCCGACCATGCTTGCTCCCATCAACAGGATCGCCATGGGCCACGTCGTCTCACGCAAAGTTCCCGGGTAAGCATGGGTCACGGCGATGTAATCCACGGCAATCAACATCCACATGAAGACGCTGATTGCCGTCAGTTGCAGCGCCTCGCCGAGACCCTGAATTGTCTCCAGCCCTACGCTGAAGCTGATGATCTTTTCGCGCAGATGATGGGCAAAGCGGGGAGCCGTTCGGGCAAACAAACCATGGAGAATGTTTCCGACCCGTTCTCCCGACCTGCGAATCACAACCATGGCGATGACCAGCCCCACGACCAAAACGATCAGTGCGAAGGCCCCCTGGCGAAGTCCGTGGTAGAAGGGCAGGGCCCGCAGGTCGGGGGAGAGAAAGCTCAGCGCCAGCAGTACGGCGAAGCCACCCATGTCGAAGATGCGCTCTACGGTCCAGACCGCCATTTGCGAGGCGAAGGTCAGGTTTTCTTTGCGAGCGATGATGTAGGGCCGCACCACCTCTCCGGCGCGGCCGAGCAAGGCAAGGGCAGTGAAGCCGATGAACTGGGGAGCCATCAGCCGCGCGCTGGTGGTGTCACACACGGGCTTGAGGAAGATCTTCCAGCGCACGGCGCGCAGGGCGTACGAAGCATAGGTCAGTGCGACTCCGGCAAGGATCAGGAGCCAGTTGACGTGCTCGGTCTCGCGCCAGAAGGTATGCCAGTCAAACTGTTTCCAGGTGCGTATCTGCAAATACACCAGCAGGCATAGCAGGGCAAGAACGGCGAGCGTGATCAGGATGCGCTTCTTATTCATTCAGAAAATTCAGGAACGATGAACGGGCGTCTTTGCCTGCGACGAGTTGGAAATCGCCGATCGGTCAAGGCCCAAGCACCTAATCGGCGCCATCAGACTTGTGCTTCTGTGTCGCCGCGATCTGCGACCGTTTCTGCTCCGCCAGCTTCTTGCGGTTGTAGTCACGAATGATGCGCGCAACGTAGGCTCGGGTTTCGCGATAGGGCGGCACCCCCTTGTACTGCGCAACTCGCCCGGGCCCAGCGTTATATGCCGCCAGCGCCTTGGGCACGTCATAGTTAAATTGCTGCAAAAGTTGGAGCAGGTAACGGACGCCGCCGTCAACATTCTCGGCGGCGTCAAAGCTGTTCTTAACCCCGAGCTGGTCGGCGGTGCCGGGCATTAACTGCATCAGGCCGCGGGCGCCCTTGGGCGAAACTGCATTGACGTTGCCGCCGCTCTCAGCGCGAATCACGCTGGCAATGAAGTCGGCGTCGAGCCGGCTGCGGCGGCTGACCTCGCGAATCACTTCGTTCAGGTCGACACTCCTGGCAGCTTCTGCGGTCCGGGGCTCAGGCGGAGCCGGCTCAAAGCTTGTGACCTGTCGAGTCGGCACGTCGATGTAGCTGCTATCGTCGGCACCGGTGTACAGGCGGATGATGTCGCCGACGATCTCGTGACGCTGAAGACGAATGCTGAAGCCATTGCTGAGGTTGGCGATCTCCGCTGCGTGAAGCGGAGGAAGGGCGAACGTCAGCAGGAGCAGGGGTGGCAATAACTTACGCATTCGTGATGGCAGCATTCCTTTCCAGTGCCTGCTCGATGGCCACAGCCACGCCGTGCTCATCGCAATGGCGGGTGACCATCCAGCCGCTGTGTTTCAGATCGTCGGCGGCATTCTGCATGATGACCGGGTATCCGGCAAAGGTCAACATCTCGACATCGTTGTAGTTGTCGCCGATGGCCATCACCTCAGAGCGGTCGATGCCGCGATAGTTGGCCCAGCGCTCCAGGGCATGTCCCTTGGAGCATCCGGCGTTCAACAGGTCGACGATGCACAGGTCACGATAGTCGTATTGCGTCCGCAACAGCGTGAATTCGGAGCGGAAATCGCAGGACTCAAGCTGTTCCGTCATGCGTTTGGCCAAATCAATCGGGCCGCAAAACATGGTCTGGATCGGATCGGTGACCAGGGCCTTTTCGATTGGACTTGTGTACTCGATGTAAGGTGAGTTCTTTTCCATCCAGCGCTGAATCACCCCATAGAGACGCTCATGGTTCTCGCAGATGATGGCGCCCTTCCCGTCGCGATCGAAGGTCAGAACCATGTAATCGTGGAACGCGCTCATCAGGCCGGAGATTTTCCTCGCGGTCTGTACCGGCATCAAGTCCCGGTGAAAGAGCTCGCCCTGTGTGGAGCGCGTTACCCCTCCATTGGAACTGATGAGCCAAAGGTCGAAGCCGAGCGATTGTGCGATGGGCAGGGCGAAGTGGTGGCGTCGTCCCGTGCCAAGAACGATCTCGATGCCGGCCTCATGCGCGCGTATCAACGCAGCGCGGTTTTCTTTCGAGAGCTGCACCTTGGTGTCGAGCAGGGTGCCATCGATATCGATGGCGATGAGCCGGATTGGGCGGGACACAACTTAAGTTTATCAGTGGCTCTAGCCATTCGCTGTCACACCCGATTAAAGTAATCAGGAGATGGAACTTCGCAAAGATCCCATCACCCGCTCCTGGGTGATCACGGGCGACGAGCCCGACGAGGGTGGTGCCCACGACTATGGCTGCCCGTTTTGTCCCGAGGGTGGACAGCAGCTGCAAGTGGTGCAGTTCGTTCCCAGCGCCAGCGGCAATCCCTGGGCGGCGCGGGCCGTGGTGCATCCCCGCCCGATCTACCGCATTGAAGGCGAGCCGGAGCGTTCCGGTAATGGACTTTACGATCGCATGCAAGCGGTCGGGGCGCACGAGGTCGTCGTTGAAAACACGCGGCATGATCGTCACCTGTGGAATGCCGACGACCGCGAGATCGAGGAGTATCTGGCGCTGCTCGGCAGCCGCATCGACGATCTGAAGAAAGACCTGCGCTTCAAGTACGTCACGGTATTCAAGAACTTCGGCGGGCTCTCGGGGCAGCGCTGGGACCATCCCACCACCGAGATCGTCGCTACAACCTTTGTGCCTCGCCGCGTTCTCTATGAACTGCGCGCGGCCCGTGAGCACTACCGGGTGAAGGAACGTTGCGTGTTTTGCGACATCATGACGCAGGAACAACAGCAGAAGCTTCGTCTGATCGAGGTTCGCGGCGACTATGTGGCTTCCTGCCCCTACGCCCCGCGCGTGCCTTACGAGACCTGGATTGCGCCTCGTTCGCACGAGGCATACTTTGAACGCACTGCAATCAAGTCCGGCGCCTTACGTGATCTGGCGGCGGTGCTGCGCCGCACCCTTCATCGCATTCGCAACATCGCCGATGGGTTCCACATGGTGTTGCACACCTCGCCGAACACCCTGCACCGGTCCGAGTCGCTTGGATTCTGGAAGACGATCGACGACGACTACCACTGGCACATCGAGATTCTGCCGATCCTTGGTTCCAAGGAGAAGTCGTACACCTTCAAGGAAGTCTACTCGTCACCGGTAACGCCGGAGGCCGCGGCGGCACGGCTACGCGAGGCGGCGGCGGAGCCCTGAGCGCCATGACGGTTCGCCGGATCAAGACGTACACTGCACAAACCGGCTACGTATATCAGTACTACTTTGTGGGAAAGCGAGAGGCACTGGCGTCGGACCCGGAATCGCCGGCGACGGAGTACGTCTTCGACGTAACCTCGGACCGCAAAACCACCTTCGCAGTGAGTGTATTTCTTGGTCCAGGGGCGATCGAGGCCTGGTCGGCCGCACGCGGACGCAAGCTCAGCGAACCCGAATGTTACGCTGCAGCAAAGCTGCGACTGATGCAGGGCTTCGACGAGGTCGCCAATATGCTGCAATCAGGCAGGCGGCTGCGGGTGGAGGCGGCGGAGATTTGCGCTCTGCTGGACTCAATCGGCATTGACTAACATGGCAGCATTCCTGCAGGCGGAAGGCGAAGAGCCAGGAGCGATTACCAGTTTTGATGCTCACCCTGATTCGCCGTAAGAGTCGAAATATTTCGGGCAGACCATGTTTCAGGAACTGAGACCGACATCCCGCAGGGCATGGAACACGGCGCTACTGCTGTCGTTTGCCGCGCACGGTCTGGTGCTGGTGCTGGTGACGTGGCAGCCGTCGGCGGCGACGTCGCTGCCTCATGAAGTGGCGCTGGGAACTCCGTACTCTTCCGGCAGCGTCATCTATCTCGCGCCGCTGGGTCCAGAGCGGGCACACGACTCCGCGCCGCTTCATCTCGCCAAGGCCGCTGCGCCCAAGCGAGAGCTTGCTTTGAAGGCGAAGCCGGCGGAGCGCAAAAGGGAGGAGCCAAGCAAGACGGTAGTCGATGCTGCTGACGTTACCGCCAGCGCCGGCTCGCCCTACGGTGTACACATTCCCGGAACTCCATTCACCGGACCTGCGGTGATACCCGCGCTGCCTGAGGTTTTCCCCGATCCACCGGTCGCCCGCTCTGACCTGCCGCCGGGCGTCGAAGGCGATGTCATCGTCGAAGTCACCATTGACGCGCAAGGCAATGTCAGTGATATGAAGCTCACGCAGGGAATCGGTTACGGCATCGACCAGAAAGTTCTTGAGGTTCTGCGGCGCTGGCACTTCCGCCCGGCAACCCGCAATGGATTCAACATCGCGTCACAACATCTGGTGCACTTCCACTACCCAGCCTGATCAACATTTCCTCAGCCCGGCTGTGAGATGATGACAGGCAATGCCTGAAGTGCAACCATCAGCAGCGTCCCCCGCGCCCAAAACCATGCCGCGCAAGGACGACGGGTCGCCATTTTCAGTCGTTGTCGGTCTGGTGTACGACGGCCCGCTCGACCTGCTGCTGGATCTGATCCGCAAGCAGGACATCGACATTTATGACATTCCGATCGCGAAGATCACCGAGCAGTACCTGAAGTATGTCGAGGGCATGAAGCAGCTGGATGTGGACGTCGCCGCCGAATTCATCTACACCGCCTCGCTGCTGATTCACATCAAGTCGAAGATGCTGCTGCCACGTGATCCGGATATGCCTGCCGAAGCTGAAGACCCGCGCATGGAGCTGGTGAACCGGCTGCTGGAGCATGAGCGCTTCAAAACCGCCGCCCAGATGCTGCTGCAGAAACAACAGATCGAAGAGGCGGTGTGGTCAAACCCGGCGCTGAAGGAATTTCGCGATGCTGACGGCAGCGAGCCGGAATTGGCAGCCGACGTAGTTGACCTGGTCAAGACTTTTCAGAAGATACTGGACCGCGCACGCAGCCGACCGACCTTCGACGTGGCGGAGGAAAATGTTACCGTCTCGCAGATGATCGACTACATTCGGCGGCGGCTGGCGCTGGAAGACCGGCCCGTCCGCCTGAAGCAACTGCTGCGCAATTTGAACTCGCAAACGGCGCTGGTGTGCGCCTTTCTCGCGATTCTGGAGCTGATCCGGTTGCAAGCGGTCCTGGCGCGACAGGACAGCGTCTTCGGCGAGATCATGCTCAAGAAACACACGAATTTTGACAGACTCATGGAAGAGAGCTCGCCGGTGAAGGACGATTGGCGATAGAGCGAGGAGACGAGCAGTCGCGGAACCTGAGTTCCGCCATACAGAATGAGCATTAAAGCCAAACTTGAAGCCATCATTTACGCGACCGAAGAGCCGGTCACTCTGAATCAACTTGCGGGCCTGTTGAAGGACTCGGTACTGGCGGAGCTGCACGCCGAGGAGCAGGCGCGGTTGGCGCTGAATGAAGTTGTCGCCGAGCCCAGGTCGCCGGAGACTGATGTCGAAGACGCAGACGATGACGAGGAAGTGCTGCAGGAGGCACCAGCAACAGAGGCCGCGCTGCCGGAAGCGCCGGTCGGGGAGCAGCAGGAGCCTGCGAGCGACAAGCTGTCCGAGAAGGAAGAACTTCGCCGGGTGAAGGACCGCATAACCTTGTTGCTGGACGAGTTGCTTGCCGAGTATTCCTCACCGGATCGCGGCATGGAAATCCGGCAGATCGCCGGCGGCTATCGGATGGCAACCAAGCCCGAGCACCATGATGTGGTGGTGACCTTTGCCAAGAGTCTGAAACCTCCCGTGCGCTTGTCGTTGCAGGCGCTAGAGACGCTGTCCGTCATCGCCTACAAGCAGCCGGTCACGGTGCCGGAGATCAGCGAGATTCGCGGCGTCGATTCCGCCGGCGTTATTGCCACGTTGCTCGATCGCAAGCTCATCACGACCGCTGGACGCAAGCAGGTGATCGGGCGGCCCATTCTCTACAAGACGACGAAAGAATTCCTGCTGCGCTTTGGCCTGAACGACGTCAACGAACTGCCCAGCATGGAGGAGTTCGAGAAATTAGGCGATCCGCAGGCGGAACTGTTCGAGGCTACGAGCCAAGCTCCTGCCAGCGCGCCTGCGGCTGCGGAAGGCAGTGGGTCTGACGAGAGTGTGGCCGAGGCCGATCCGGCAGTCGTCAGTCCGGAGAACAGCGGGAGCCAACCGCCCGCCGAGGTCGATCACCGCGAACGTTTCAACGAGGCGATTGCGCCGTTGTCAGAAATCGACGAGCCAGGCGAACCTGCTCGATAGAAGGCTGCTGCTCTGCGGGGGAATGGCGTAGTAGTACACCTTTACCTGAAAGCAGTTTGGAAAACTGGAATACCGAGCGGCTCGCGCGACCCGAGTGTAAAAACTTGCTCGGAGTTTTCGGCGCTGTGTTATCGTTGCCGCCGAGTCCAAGCTGTCAAGCCATCTTTCCCCCGGGAACGGCTTGTATGCATTCACGAATGGCCCGTCGTTTGGCCCATCTCCCACAGCCTGGATGAAATCCATCAGGAGACAAGATGAAACGCCATCTGCAGCTGTTCTTCATTGCGACGGTCGTCGCTTTGACCCTCACGGCCACCGCCTGGGCGCAGTGGTCTAGCGACCCTAATCAGAACCTTCCTTTGTCCGATATCCCCAACGCCGATCAGGTCCAGGCCAAAGTTGTGCCGCTGGCCGACAACGGTTTCTTTGTAAGCTGGTTCAACAACAATCCCAACGATCCGCCACCGCACGGCTACGACACCTACCTACAGCGCCTGGATCTCAATGGCTATGAGCAGTTCGAGCATGACGGTATTCAAATTGCTAAACTGACCAACAGCTCTACCGAAGACTACGGCCTGGACATCGACACCCAGGGCAATGCACTGCTGGCCTTTCTTGACACGCGCGAAGGGGACAACCAGCAGGTGACCGTCACCAAGGTGAGCCCTAGCGGCGAGCAGCTCTGGGGACCAAACGGGATCCAACTTACTGTCGGCGCTCCCAACGCCCATCAGCCAAAAGTGGCCGGCACCAGCGACGGCGGAGTGGTGGTGGCCTGGACCGCCTACGGCCCGACCTATTCGTTCATCGTGCTGCAGAAGTTCGATGCCAACGGAAAGCCCCAATGGGCTTCGAACACGCTGGTAAATAACGGTATTATTCTGAGCGAAAACAAGGCCGACTACCAGGTGTCGGATTTGCACGCCTCCGATAACGGATCGGTGATCGTCTCGTTCAGCCGCGACACGGGATTCCGCAGCAATCGGTATCTCTACGCCAATAAAATCTCGGCTTCGGGCAAACTGCTTTGGGGCGCAAGCCACGTGCACGTGTGGGACGGCGGCTCACTGCAACTGGGCAACTATCCCAGCTTCGTTCCTGACGGCAATGGCGGCGCAGTGTTTGCGTGGTACAGCAGCAGCCCGTCGCTGCAGGTCTACGTGCAGCACATCAACTCGGCCGGGACGGAAGTGTTCCCCCATAACGGGGTGGTAGCTTCCACCAACGCCTCGCAGATTCGTGTATCGCCGTCGGTAGCGTACCGGCCCTCGACGCAGGAAATTTTCGTCTCTTACGAAGAAGAAGATTCGTTGCAGAGCATGAGGGGTGTTTACGCGCAGAAGTTTGACTCCGCCGGCAACCGGCAGTGGGGCGACAGCGGACTGGTCATCCTTCCCTTGCAGGGAAACAACGAGGACGAGCTCTTCGAGCGCACGGTGCAGATCGGCGACGGCGCATTCGTGTTCTGGGTCGACCAGCAGGTGACCCAGGTGGGTACGATCCAAGGCGTCCGGCTGAACAACGACGGCACGTTTTATTGCGCGCAGTTCCCGGTCAGCTCCGTGCTCGCCCAGAAGTCACGCCCATGGACGGCGATGTCCTCCAATATGAATACCGTCATCGCATTTCAGGATTACCGAAGCGGCAACTCGGACATCTACATTCAGAACATCAATCCGGATTGCTCGCTGGGAATCGAAAGCAGGATGTCGCGCGCTCGGTATTAAGCGGCAGCTACAACTCTAACGGGCTGCACTAAGGCTTCCCGAGTGCAGCCGTGATTCAACAGGGCGCGGCTTCGGTCGCGCCCTTAATTCTTGGGTTTACTTTTTCGCCTGCTGGGCCGGCTGTGGTGGCGGGCCGCCATTGGGTGGCATGTCGCCGGTCAGTGCTTTCATGAATTCAATCAAGTCCTGCCGCTCCTCCCCGGTAAGGAATTCGAGCGAGTGCATTTCCTTATCCATGTAGGGGTTAGAATTCCCCCCGCCGACGTAGTAGTCCATCACGTCTTTGAGCGTCTTCAGGCTGCCGTCGTGCATGTAGGGGCCGGTGATCGCTACGTTGCGCAGCGTGGGCGTGCGAAACGCTCCGGTGTCGCGCACATCGCCGGAGACGGCGGCATGGCCCTTGTCGTTGGTAACGCCGTTGTCGAACCCAACACCGATGTTATGAAACTTGTTGTCGGTAAAGAGTGCGTAGTGCTCGCCGATGGTATGGCAAACCTCGCAATTGCCTTTCTTGGGATCGCGGAAGATTTCGAAGCCGCGAATCTGGGCCTCCGTCATGGCAGACTTGTCGCCGCCATAGTAGTAGCGATCGAAGGGAGAGTTGCCGCTGAGCAGCGTGCGCTCAAACGAGGCAATGCACTTTTCCACTTCGGCGTAGGTAATGGGCCCGGGGCCGAACGCTTTTTGAAATGCGGCGACATAGGTCGGATCGTGCGACAGCCGCTGCGCGACACCCTTCAAGGTGTGCCCCATTTCCACCGGATTGGTTACCGGACCTTCGGTCTGCTTCTCCAGCGAGCCGGCGCGCCCATCCCAGAAATCGGAGGTCCAGTAAGCCGAGTTCAGCACAGTCGGAGCGTTGCGGGTACCATGCTGCCCGCCGACTCCCGTGGAGACAGGTGCGCCGTCAACAAACCCCATGGGCGGCATGTGACATGTGGCGCAGGAAACCGTGTTGTCGATCGAGAGTCCAGTCTCGAAATAAAGGCGGCGCCCGAGCGCGATGGTTTCGGCCGTCGGTGGATTATCGGCGGGCACCGGAACCGGAGGAAGCCCAAGTGGAGCTTTAATTTCGATGACCGCGCCGACGGGGATGGCTGTGGGCCGGTTGGAAGCGGCGTACCAGAAGAGCAGACTTGCGATGACTACGGCCAGCCCGACGATATAAAAAATGCGAGGAGGATTCATTCCTGAGCCGAATTGAGTGGTGGGCAGTGCAGGACTCGAACCTGCGACCTCCTGCTTGTAAGGCAGGCGCTCTAACCAGCTGAGCTAACCGCCCTCCGCGCGTGCGTTGGCACTGCGGGCGACTCTTCGAGTCTAACCAGCGCGAACGCCAGGGTCAATGGAATCGATATAAGGCGCTGCTGATCATCGTGAGCACTGCCTTCGGTTCGTTGCTGGCCCCGCGCTTTTGCCATCCTGCTAGAATTTTCTGTTATGGCATTTCCTATTGATCGCCCCCGCCGCCTGCGTCGCACCGAAGCAATGCGCTCGTTTGTTCGCGAAACGCGACTCAGTCCTGAAGGCTTGGTCTACCCGCTCTTCGTCTGTCCCGGCGAGGGAGTACGCAAGGAAGTGCGCTCCATGCCCGGCGTCTACAACCTTTCCGTCGACGAAGCGGTCAAGGAGTGCAGGGAAGTCAAGTCGCTTGGCATTCCCAGCGTGATCCTCTTCGGACTCCCGGAAGATAAAGACGAGATGGCTACCGGCGCCTGGGAGCGCAACGGAATCGTCCAGCGCGCCGCTCGCGCCATCAAGCGCGAAGTGCCCGGTTTGCTGCTGATGGGAGATGTCTGCCTCTGCGAATACATGTCGCATGGGCATTGCGGCATCGTCGACACCACCGGCTCCAAGGTGCGCCGCGAGGCCGATGCATTTGTTCGCGAGTTGGAGGCAAAGGACAAGACCGTCGTGAAGGTTGGGACGTCGGGAACGGCGACCGCCACCGAAGTAGCATCGGTAGCAGCGGAAGAATACGAGATCATGAACGACGCCACCCTCGAGTTGCTCGCCAAGACGGCGGTGTCCCAGGCAGAGGCGGGCATGGACATCATCGCCCCCAGCGACATGATGGACGGGCGTGTGCAAGCAATTCGCACCGGGTTGGACGAGGCCGGATTTGAGAATATCCCGGTACTCTCGTATGCCGCCAAGTTCGCCAGCGGATTCTACGGACCCTTCCGCGAGGCGGCCGATTCCGCTCCTCACTTCGGAGACCGGCGTTCGTATCAGATGGATCCTGCCAACCTGCGCGAGGCCATGCGCGAGATCGAGCTCGATCTCGATGAAGGCGCTGACATGATCATGATCAAGCCGGCGCTGCCTTACCTCGATGTAATTCACGAGGCCCGCATGCGATATGATGTGCCGCTGGCGGCATACCAGGTCAGCGGCGAGTACGCCATGATCAAGGCGGCGGCGCTCAATGGATGGATCGACTACGAGCGCGTCATGATGGAGTCGCTGTTATGCATCCAACGCGCCGGAGCCTCCATCACCCTGACCTACTTTGCCAAAGATGCCGCCAAGTTGCTGGGATAGGCTCCGCCGAGGGAAGATGCGCTGAGGTCTAGGGTTGCCTCCGACCTTAGTCGGAAGCCTCCAATCGAATGTCTCCCGGAGCGATAGGCTGGAAAGAGTCGATCGCTTGGCGGTAGAACTCGTCCCTGTCTGAGACTGGCTTCCACCCAAGTTTCTGCTTGGCCAGGGAGCAGTCGAGTTGGGTCAAGAGGGCTGCGCTTCTTAAGTCGCGGAGGGGCACCATCATATTGTTGGGGTTTCGCACAGCTTTCTTGATCAGGTACCGGCTGAGTTCTGCCCCGCAGACCCTCAACATGCTTCTGGGGTAAAAGCGGAAATTGCGGTGAGTCCGTTCTCGGAGCACCGAGACAAATTCTGCGGCGGAAGGGCGAACATCGCCCGCCAGGTTGAACGTCAGCCCTTCTATGTCAGGCGCGTCTTTGGCCAGAAAGAGTGCCTGCGCGAGATCGTCGACCAGCACGCACGGCAAAGGGGCCTTGCCGCGACCAAAGCCCAGCAGGCAAATATCCGAGACTCGCTCTCCGAGCGCGGCATGCACCATCCTGCCGGGTCCCATAACCACCGCAGGGCGGGTAATCACCACCGGCAGTTTTTGGGTGCGGTGCATCTCCAGCAGTTTGTTTTCGATGATGCTCTTGGACTTGCAATAGTCGCCACGGTCCTTGCGGCCAGCGTCGTTGCTTAGGGTTGCCTCGGTGACCGTTCCCGGCTTGCCCAGATAAAGAGCCGCGGCACTGCTGGTATAGATGAGACGTCTGACCCCGTTGGCGAGGCACGCCTCGGCCACATTCATTGCACCCGCAATGACCTCGCGCTCCCAGTCCTCCCATACGATTCCCGCGGTCACGGCCAGGTCGTAGACCACAGAAGCGCCGGCAATCAGCTCCATCATGCGAGCTTTGTTGGAGACTGCCCCGGCCTGATACTCGACGCGATTGGTGCTGCGCCTTGCGCCCGAAGAACGACTCACTACGACGACATGACAGCCGGCGTCGGCAAGCAAGTCGGTCAGCCGCTTACCGATAAAGCCCGCGCCACCAGTGATTACTACCCGTTCCGATTGCGACAACCCATTCCTCCGTCTGTTCTGCAAGTGCCTAAGTTCTAGCGATCCTTATTTGCAAGCATCGACTGCTGCGGTTCCTTCCCTTGCCATCGATTCCCGGCACCTTGTCAGCGGCGAGAGCGGGTTAGAAATGCGGCAAGCCTGCTAAAACTTAATTGTACTGAATTGAATCGGGCTGAGTGGCGATGAAAATTCCAAGGCGATTTGTGTTGCTACAGCACGGGGCGCGGACGAATGTCGTACTGGCGAATCTTGTAAAGCAGTGCTTTGTAGCTGATGTTGAGCATCATCGCCGCGCGCTTGCGGTTCCAGGAGGTCTTTTCCAGAGCCTTCTCGATGGCTTCCATTTCCGTCACGCTCTTGACGCTGCGTACGATCTCTTTGAGGTCAGGCGCTTCGCGCTCGCGCAAAATCGCCTCGGGTGAATCGGGATGGTTCGCATCTTCTTCAAGTTCCCGGATTGCGGACTCCTCGTCGCCCAGCACCAGATACCGCTTCACAAAGTTCTCCAGTTGGCGAATGTTGCCGGGCCAGGAATAGCTCTCGCAGGCGCGAAGCAAGCGCGGCGATAGCGGCAGAATGGGGCAGGCGTAACGCTCTGCAACGCGCAACATGAAGTGGCGCAGCATCATGGGGATTTCCTCCCTGCGCTCGCGCAACGAGGGCATGCGCAACACGAAGCTGCTCAGACGGTAGTAAAGATCCTCGCGAAAACTCTTCTCGGCGATCGACTCCGCCATGTTGATGTTGGTTGCGGCGAGCACTCGTACGTCGACTTTTACGGAACTGCGCGCTCCCAGCCGGCAGAACTGTCCGTCCTGTAGGACCTGTAGCAGCTTCGCCTGTAAGGCCGGGGACATCTCTCCGATCTCGTCCAGCAGCAGCGTGCCTCGGTTACACAGCTCGAACTTGCCCGGCTTCGAGCGATTGGCGCCGGTGAAGGCCCCAGGTTCGTAGCCGAATAGCTCGCTCTCCAGCAATTCGCTGGGAACCGCGGCGCAATTTACTTTGAGAAACACGCGATTCGCGCGCGGGGAAGACTTGTGAATCAGATGCGCCAGCACCTCTTTTCCGGTGCCGCTCTCCCCCAGCAGCAGTACGGGAAAGTCAAAGCGGGCCACCTGTATGGCCTGCGCACGTAGAGTCTGCATCTGCGGCGTGGCGGAGAAGAACAGCACTCCATTACCCAGGTCGACCGCGTCGCCATTCCCTGGTGGGTTGGGAGCGGAATGCTGCAAGCAGAGGCGCAGGACTTCATCCATCTCCTCTTTCTGAATGGGCTTCGCAAGATAGTCCTGGGCTCCTAGCCGCATGGCCTGCACCACCTTGCGAGTGTCGCGCACGCAGGAAATCATCACGACCTTCGTCAGCGGGGAAGCTTCCCGGATTCGCCTCAGAGTTTCCAGGCCGTCCCATCCCGGCAGTACGAGATCCAACAGGATGACGTCCGGGGTGTTCTGTCGGACCTTTTCGATCGCCTCTTCACCGCTCGCGGCATTGTCCACCAGGTAGGAATCGAGCTCCAACGCGGTCTGCAGATATCGCCGCATGCTGGGCTCATCATCGACGATCAGGATGCGGCCGGCGCTCACTTTGTCTCAAGCCTTTGCGGGATGCGCTGTGGGCTCAACAAGACGAGAAAGCAAAACTTGCTGCCATTACCAGGCTCGCTTTCGACCCAGATCTTGCCGCCGGCGGCCTGTACCAGTTTGCGCGCGACGGCCAAACCGAGGCCGTAGCCCTCGGTTCGAGACCCTGCGTGGGTCAAGCGGAAGTATTCGTCGAAGATCTCCTGCTGATATTGCGGCTCAATTCCAGGACCGGTGTCGGCAATTGTGATGCGGCAGCAGTTGGGTACCACCAGGCGGCGGTGCCGTCGGTTCACCGGTCGCTGGTCTTTGGCGGCACGGCGTTCCCAAAAGTATGGTTCGACATGCAGCCAGACCGTACCGCCAGCGGGAGTGTACTTCATCGCATTGTCGAGCAGGTTGGAGACGACGTGTTGGACCTTGAACCAGTCGAATGGAAACGGTGGAAGATTCTCAGCCGGGAGAAAGTAGAAGGCGGTGGCCTTCTCGTGAAATCGCGGTGACCACAGTTCCGCGATCTCGCGGATGCAGGCGTTCATCTCGCCCACTTCATACTGCATCTCGAGACGCTCGATCTTCATCGACGCGTAGGCGAGCAGGTTGTGCACGAAGTTTAAAAGTCGTGCACCGTTCTCTTGTATCTCGGTAAGAACCTCGAGTTGTTTGGGCGTCAATGGCCCGAGCTTCTGCGCCAGAAGGAGTTGCAGATATCCTGCCATGATGGACAGCGGCGTTTTTAGCTCATGCGCCGCCGTGGCCAAGGCCTCTCGATAATCGGCGGACTGACCGTCGTCGGCCAACAATTCGAGGTTGTGACTGCTGGTGGATAAGTCGGAGCGATTAGAATAGACTGTCTGCAACGCTCTCCCCCAAGACGTGGCGGTTCCGCCAATCGAGGCGTACAAGCTTTCTCTCGACAGGGAAAGTGAAATAGTTTAGCTCTGCGTGTGGAAGAGATCTCCACTTCTTGTCCCACAAAGCGCAACGAATTGCGGCTTTGGGCGAGGGAGTCGGGGCAAATAACGCGCAAGTTGCGGAAGAGAGAGCAGGTTAGCGATACCAGGGCCCGAAGTGGAGTTGGCGGTTGATTTGCTTAGAAGTGAACGTAAGAAGGTTGACTTGAGCAACACTGCTGGTAGTAACGAGCGCCGCAAATGGGATCGATTGCCGATTTCGGTTCCGTTCTTCATGAGGGGCAAGAAATCTACCGGAGAGGAATTTTTGGACTTTGCCACGGCGCTGAATTTGTCCGCGGGAGGAGCGTTGCTGGCAACCCGGCGATATCTCGACCCCGGCACCAGCCTCAAGCTAGAGATCCCGGTTTCCCTGGTTAACAAGGCACAACTTCCCCGGTCTGTCTCGCTGCTTCGCGCCACCGTCTTGCGATGTACCGCCGACCGCCAATACTTCCTGTTGGGATTGGAGTTCAGTCCGCCACTGTTGAGCAAATCCACGGTCGAAATGCGCAGCTGACGAATTCACGCAGCAACAGTCGCCCCGAAGATGAACTGATTTTCAAACAGGCGGGTTCGGGGTGCCCTCTTTTAGCGATTTCGTAAACAAGTTGCACATCACCTGTGATAGATTAATGGTCTTTGGTTCAGCGGCTTACCGTCGCCAACTGCATTTTGTTGCGGCCCTGACCCGGGTGGCGCAAGAGACGCAAGCCTTTGATATGTAGTTCCCGGTTGCGAGGAGTCGGTCCGCGATGGCGTCGCTGGTTGGTGGGAATCGTCAAGGCTTGAGTGCGACTCCGCAGCTTCCCCCGGACGAGGTCATTTTCGGGCAGACGGCTGTGATGGGCGAGGTGCGGCGGAAACTGGAGCGAGTTGCCGGAGCCAATATCTCGGTATTGATTTCGGGAGAGAGCGGAACCGGTAAGGACATCATCGCCCAACTGCTGCATCTGTACTCCCCTTGGGCGAAGGGGCCCTTTGTTAAGGTGAACTGTCCAGCCATCCCTGGCACCCTGCTGGAAAGTGAGCTTTTTGGGTACGAGAGGGGCGCTTTTACGGGAGCGTATGGCGCCAAACCCGGGCGGGTGGAGATGGCACACCGCGGGACGCTGTTTCTGGACGAAATCGCGGAACTCGATGGCATGCTGCAGGCCAAGTTACTGCAGGTACTGCAGGACGGCCAGTTCAGCCGCATTGGGGCGGAGGAAGACAAAAAAGTCGAGGTGAGGGTCGTTTGTGCGACGAACCGGCATCTGCATAGCGAGATTGAGCGGGGCAGATTTCGCCAGGACTTGTTCTATCGCATCGCGGGTATGACCATCGATTTACCTCCCCTGCGAGAACGGGTTGTTGATTTACCGGTAATTTGTGAATATCTTCTTCAGTACTACAATGACAAGTTGAACGAAAAGGCGCCGATGCTGGGGCCGGCCTTGCTGGCCAAGATGCAGCATTATGCCTGGCCGGGGAATATCCGCGAGCTGGAGAATCTGATCCGACGCTATGTTGTGATGGGGACCGAGGACGTTATCCTTAGCGAATTGCTGCAACCAGCCGAAAATGATCCGCTGGAGGGCTTGATCTTCAACGGCCCGATTTCGTTAAAGAAATTGACTCGTCAAACAGTGCGTAGGGTCGAAGCGAAAATCATTCTCAACGCCTTGCACGCGAACAACTGGAACCGCAAGAAAGCGGCACGGTCGCTGGACATCAGTTACCGCGCCCTGCTTTACAAATTGAAGGACGTAGGAATCCCGAAACGGCGCTCCGTTTCTTCGCCGAAGCAGGACCACGAAGACAAGGCGCAGGGGTGAAAACAAAAAGGGTGAATCATGCAACGTAGTGTAAGAACAAGTTGGTTGGCAGTTGGGATACTCCTGCTTCTCGTGAGTCCATGGGCGCGCCAAGCGAACGCCCAAGAAGGGGATTCCACTTCTACTTCTTCTTCCAATCCTCCCGCCGCCGATGTGGCGAAGGCACAGCCGTCCACTCCGCCCACTCCAGACACGACAGCTCCGCGAGTCTCTCCTCCGAGGGTGGAAAACTACGTAATCGGTGCAGAAGACGTTCTCGGCATCAATGTCTGGAAGGAGCCTGAGATGTCCCGCCAGGTGCCGGTCCGTCCCGACGGCATGATCTCGCTGCCGCTGCTGGGAGACGTCAAGGCGGCGGGCCTTACGCCCCTCCAGTTGCAGGATCAGCTGACCACCGAACTCAAAAAGTACATCTCCGATCCGCAGGTGACTGTGATCGTCGGTGAAGTGCACAGCATGACCTTCAACGTCGTGGGCCAAGTTATGCGGCCGGGGTATTATCCTCTGACTCGCCGCATGACCGTTTTGGATGCGATCGCGTTATCGGGGGGCTTTCGGGACTTCGCGAACGTGAAGAAGATTTATGTGTTGCGTACCCAGGCGAACGGGCAGCAGGTTAAGCTGAAGTTCAACTACAAGAATGTGATCAAGGGCAAGGATGCGCAAGAGAATATTGAGTTAGAGCCGCGTGACACCATAGTTGTGCCCTAAGGGGGAGGACACCATGAAACGTCGGGTGAGGCCATGCCTCGTGTTTCTTGTCTTTACGCTGGGAGTGTCTCTGGGTGCCTGGGCGCAGGACGACACGCCCCAGCCGAGCTCTGCTCCCGCTCCTTCGCAGGATTCAACGTCGTCCCAGGAGTCAACGCCATCGCCCGGTCCGAAACCCCAATATACGAAAGTCGATCCCGGAAAGTCCCTGGATTTTCTGGGCGAAGTGGTGGGGCGGTCCAACCTGAACCTGGGGATGTTTGTGCTGGCGGCTTATGACACGAATGTGGAGACCTTTTCGAAGACGCGCCAGCCGCAGATGTCCTATCTGTTTGCGCCTCATATCGGGATTGCGCAATACCGCCCTAAACTCGCATTGAACCTGGCTTACGACGGCGGCTTGGGAATCTACAGCCAGTTGTCCAGCTCGGATGCCTATTCGCAATCGGCAACAGGGGACATCATCTATCAGCTTTCCTCGCATTGGCAGGTACATGCCAGTGATCGCTATAGCTATACGGCCGATCCATTCGGGTCGTACTACACCATCGTGGGGCAGCCGTCGCCCAGCAATCCCAACCCGAACACCTATGTCCCATTCGCAGTCACAAATCAGAACGAGGCGGAGATGGACATGGCTTATCAACTCAACCGCTATGACACGATAACCTTTACCGGCAACGAGACCTTTCGTCGATATAGTAATTACAGCCCCAATTACTCATTTCAAGCTGGTCTCTACAACGTGATCAGCTACTCAGGCGGCGCAAATTACTCGCACAAGTTTTCTGCCCGTCTATCGTTGGGAGGGGGCTATAACTTTACTTCTCTTGACTTCAGTCACGGCGAGCAGCGCTCAGGCATCAGCGCCATTCAGGGCTTCGTGAATTATCAGATGTCGCGGAGCTTTAGTGTGTCGGGATGGGCCGGGCCTGAGTACATCACCGCAAAAACGCTTCTTCTATTTTCGGGCCGTTATTACACGTTGCTGCAGAATGACTGGGTACCGGCGTTCGGTGTCAATTTGGGCTGGCAGGGGTTACGCCAGTCGTTTACGGCGGGACTTTCCAGGCAGGTTAGCGACGGAGGCGGATTGCTGGCTACGACCACGGTCTACAGTGTCAACATGGCCTACCATCGAAAACTGTCGGCTCGCTGGGATGGTCTAGTGAGCGGTCAGTATGGCAATAATGCTTCCTTTGCGGCCAGCAACCTGAACAAGCAGCTGTTTCCTGATCGTAAGTACACGTTATTGACAACCCTGATTCAACTGGATCGGCAGATAACGCCTCAGTTGACGGCTCATCTGTCATACAGCTATGTTCGCGAGACGCAGAAGAATATTTACATCGTAGATGCTGCCGGGACGTTCAACGACAACAGAGTTTCGATTTTTCTCCAGTACACCTGGAATCACCCACTTGGACAGTAGAAGGTAGGACACAATGCAGGAATTGGAAGAGCAGAAATCAGCTCGAGGGATTGACGAGTATTGGGCCATAGTGCGCCGCCGCAAGTGGTGGATTATCGGACCGTTGTTTTGCGGTTGGCTGCTGGTGTTTGTATCAGCCTGGATTATCCCGGCGCGCTACACCTCAGAATCGGTCATCCTGATCGAAAAGCAGAAGGTGCCGGAGCACTACGTGATGTCAAATGTCGATGTCGACATGGGCGAGCGCCTGGAAGCCATCACCCAGGAAGTGTTGAGCCGCTCTCGCCTGCTCACCATCATCAACAAGTTTCACCTGTATCAGAGCTTTCTCACCCCCACTCCCGATGACCAGCTGAAGAAGATGCGGAGTGACATCAAGATCGATCTGATACAAACGCCATCGACCAGTGAGAGTGGCAAGCGGGAACTGACCGCGTTCAAGCTGCAGTACACGGCGGACGATGCTTCGGTCGCCCAGCAGGTCAACAGCAGCATGGTGTCCTACTTTATTGACGAGAACGTCAAGGCCAGCCAGGAGCAGTCCGAAAGCACGACGCAGTTCCTGAATTCACAGCTCAGAAATGCCGGGGAGACGTTGGCCGCGCAGGAGAACAAGCTGCGCGAATTCGAGAAGGAGCATGCGGGAGAGTTGCCGCAGCAGGTGCAGGCTAATATTCAGATGCTCAACGGCGCCCAGCAGCAACTGGGGGCCCTGATCGACGCGCGCAATCGTGCGCTGCAGCAACAAGCCTACTTAAGTTCCCTCGCTGCCCAGTACGAGGCGGCCGGAGTGGATAACCTCCAGAGCGGAGCGCCACAATCCATCGATCAGCAAATCGAGGCCGCCAGATCCGCTTTGGCGGACTTGCAAGCGCGGTATACGCCGGACCATCCTGACGTCAAGAGGATGAAGGACACGATTGCCAAATTGCAGGCCCTCAAAGATCAGCAGGGTGGCGGCAACGTCGGCTCCGACCAGTCCTCGGACGACAACAACAAGGCGGCGGCGACCACGGCCTCTGCCGGCGACGCTTCTCCTCCCGACCAAGGCACAAAAGCTGGGGGAGCGACGCCCAGCAATAACGATGCAGATACCGATGCGGACCTCTCCAACATTCGCACGGGAACAACCGCTGCCCAATTGTCCGCGATGGCGCCTATGATGCAGCTTCAGAGCCAGCTCAAGGCCAACCGGATGGAGATCCAGAGTCGCGAGAGCGAAATCCGAAGCTTGCAAGCCAAAATTGCAGAGTTGCAGCAGCGTCTGACCGGCACTCCGGGAATTCAGGCGGAGATGCTCAATCTGAGTCGCGATTACCAGATGACGCAGCAGGGTTACGAGCTGCTGATGGCCAAGAAGAACGCTTCTGAATTGGCGACCAACCTGCAGCGGCAGCAGCAGGGCGAGAACTTCCGCATTATCGACCCGCCCAGTTTGCCGGAAAAAGCCTCGTTCCCAGACCGGTTTAGGTTTTCGCTGGCTGGCCTCGCCGTTGGTCTTGGACTGGCCGTCCTGTTCGGCGCCGGTACCGAGTATCTCGACGATCGTATACGCAACGAACAGGACTTGGCTGAGGCGACACCACTGCCCGTACTGGTCGAAATACCTCCCATCCGGACAGAAGGAGAGATCGCGGCAGCACGATGGAAGCCGTGGATTGCGGTGGCGGCGGTAATTCTGGTGATGATCATTATCCCCACCGGAATCTTTTATGCGTTCTACTGGGGATAAGGAATGTACAAGCAATTCTTTGGGATGAGCCGGAACCCGTTCGAGATCAGTCCGGATCCCTTTTTCTACCACCCGACGCCCCGGCATAACGAGGCACTGGCCAACCTGCACTATGGAGTGGGCAGACGGAAGGGCTTCATCGTCATCACCGGAGAGGTGGGGACGGGGAAGACCCTGCTTATCCGCTGCCTGCTGGCCGAACTGCGGAAGGGGAATATCGCCTTCGGCTATGTATTCAACCCGCTCTTGTCGACCATGGAGTTTTTCCAATACATCATGGCCGACTTGGGTCTTCCCTATGCCGGACGCAGCAAGACGGAGATACTGCTCGATCTGAACCGGTTTCTCATTCAGCGGCATGCGCGTGGGTTGATAACGGCGTTGGTGGTTGACGAGGCGCAGGACCTTACGCCGGAATTGCTGGAAGAGATTCGCCTGCTCACGAACCTTGAAACTTCGCAGCAGAAGCTTCTGCAGATCGTGTTGCTGGGGCAGCCGGAGTTGGAAACACTTCTCGATTCACCCGAGCTGCGCCAGTTGAAACAACGCGTTGCCCTGCGATGCCAACTTCAGCCGCTGGATGAAGACCAGACTCGCTCCTACGTCCTTTCACGGTTGGAGCGCGCCGGCGCCAAGCCGGCATCCGCGGTGTTTTCTGACGACGGCTTGTCTACCCTGTACGAGTATTCGCGCGGCATTCCGCGCATCATCAATAATTTGTGTGAAAACGCGATGGTCAGCGCCTACGCGCGCCAGCAAAAGCCGGTCACTTCGGACATCATTGCGGAAGTGGCGGCAGATTTCCGATTGACACCAGGGTCAGGAATACCGGAAGAAACCCGCAGCTCGGAGCGCGAGGGGCAGGAAAACGGAGAAAGCATGCTGCGATCACTTTTCCGCGCCTTGCGCACCATGGATAATGAGAGTCTTGAAAAGCCCACACCGTCGAACGCCGTAAGGAGAGCCTAGTCATGAGCCGAATCTTTGATGCGTTGCAACGTTCCCAAGGAGATAGTCCAATACCCCGGGCGGCAACGCCTAACCAACCAGTGCCTCCCGAAGGGCTGTCGGGTGCAGAGGTCTCATCTGAAGCCGCTTCTGCGGTTGGTGTTCAAGCCCCTGACTGGCTTTCGGTTCCTCCTGAGCGCGTTCTGCATCCTGAGCCGACGCCGGAGCAACGGATTGTAACTCTCACCAGCAACAACGGAGCTGGCGCCGAGATGTTCCGCGTGCTCAGTACGCGGCTGGCGCATATGAAAGACAAGCGTCCGTTGTCTAAGTTGTTGGTGAGCAGCTCCGTGGTCGACGAGGGCAAGTCGGTGGTGGCGGTCAATCTTGCCATCGCACTTGCGCAGCGCCCCGGTGAGCGCGTTCTTCTGATGGAAGTGGACCTCCGCCGCCCAACCGCCAGCGCCCTGCTTTCCTCCTCTCCCACCAAGGGGATCACGGAATGGCACCGCGGCGAGCTGGCAATTCAGGACGCTCTCTATCGGGTCGGCAATTTGCCTCTGTGGTTCATTTCGGCCGGCCATGGTATGGATGAGCCGCTGCCGATCCTTGAGTCGCTCGAATTCGCCAACATGGTGGAAGCGGTGTCAGCGCACTTTGATTGGGTTGTGCTGGATTCAACTCCGATGTTACCCATGGCGGACGCCGCCTCGCTGGCGCGGCTCAGTGATGGGGTTCTGGTTGTCGTACGCGAAGGCCATACGCGGCGTAAGCTGCTCAATAAGGCGTTGGATTCCATCGAGCGGAAAAAGCTGTTGGGGCTGGTGTTGAACGACGCAGCATCGCAGCAGGTGACGTATGACCACTTCGGATACGGATATTCCAGCAGCAAGTCGTAGGGGGAATCCGTCTGAGACCGAGATAAGGGCAACTGCATAAGGCGTCTGCGTAACGCAGCGCCTTTGCTTATCGCGCGAAACATACTCATATGGGGGAACAAGCTGCCTTTTGCGGTCGCGTCCTCAGGATGCGACGGAGCGATGCCAGTGGTAAAAACGCAGGAGCTTGTCACCGATGACGTTCCAGTCGTAGTTGCGCGCCAGCTCCCTTCCCGTGTGCGCAAGGCCCTTCCAGAGGCCTGAATCGGGCACCAGGGAGGTGGCACACTCCGCCAAGTCCCTGGGGGTATCGGCGAGCAGAATATTTGTTCCGGTTGCGACTGGGAGTCCCTCGGCCCCTAAGGTTGTCGATATGACAGGAACCCCCGCCGCCATCGCCTCCAGGATCTTCAAGCGCGTGCCTCCGCCAACGCGCAGCGGCACAACCGCTGCCAGCGCGTTGTGGTAGAACGGGCGAACGTCGGCGACGGTTCCAGTTACGGTAATGCCGGGCTGTTCCCGCAACTTCAGAATCTCGGTCGTAGGTTCTGCGCCAACTATGACAAACTGCAGGTCGGGGCGTTGCCGGTAAACCGTAGGCCACACTTCGCGGGCAAAGAAGAGGGCGGCATCCACGTTCGCGTGATAGTGCATGGCGCCCACGAAAATCAGATTGCTCCGTTGAGGGCCCGGTTCGGGTGACTGCAGGAACGACTGCACGTCTACTCCATTGGGAATGACCTCAATGTGCGAGTTGAGGTTGCGGCTCAGCAACACCTCGCGCTCGCGTTCGCTGCATACGGTATGAGTGTCGCACGCCGGCAGTAGGAGGTCCTCCTGGCGCCGTAATAGGAAAGCAGTTCGCCTGGCATAAAAGCGGCGGGGAAGCCCAGGCGTGTTGTCCGCGTAGCGCGACATGATTTCCGACTCAATGTTGTGCCAATCGCAATTAAGCAGTGCATGCGGCGCCAGTTGGCGAATTCGTTCGATGTAGGCGCGGATGTAGACTCCTTCGATCTGAATGACATCGAACGAGTCGTTGGTCAGCACTTTTTCCAGTTGTTGCATTACGAGTGCGGACATGTAATGCAGAAGGTTCAAAGGCTGGGGACCGAGGATGCCACGCACAATTTTGGCCGGCGTATATCCGGCGCTTCGGCGAACGCGAATGACCTTGGCATCGCCAAATGGCTTGATCGGGGTCTCACTTACGGATTGGAACTGGGCACCGCCATCGCCCGCATCCATACCGAGGTACGTCAAGTTCGTATGATGAGCGAGATAGGACGCGATGTAAAAATCGCGCAAATGCGCGCCCGAGGTTATGGGCCAGCAAATTCGAGTAGCGACATAGAGGACGCGCATCCGGCAAGTCTTGAGCGAGTAAAGCTGATTCTACACTGTGACAGCCTAGCCAATCCGGACCGGCTATAACCCATGGTAAAGTCAAGGAACGATCAGCATTGCCGGCCTGCGGCGCTTCTCGGAACTCCCTGCGATGTCCTACTAACGATGGTTTCAAAATATACGAACGGACGAGCAAGGCGTAAAATAAGGTCGCTTCAACGCTCAAAAGAAGACTTCGGGACATCAGGCAGGGAGCCGATCAGAACTGTAAAACCAGCGGTCGTAATTCTCTAATTTCCGCCCTGGGAAAGATCGGGGTACAGTGAGAAGTCAGGAGGGGATGTCTGGCATGCTTTCGGTATTGATGGCGGTTTACAAGAGAGAAAAGCCGGAGTTCCTCTCTGCCTGCCTTGAAAGCATCGCCTCGCAGACCCTCAAAGCGGATCAGGTGGTGGTCGTAAAAGATGGTCCCTTGACCGCGGAACTGGATGAAGTACTGGCGCGCTTTGCAGAACGGCTGCCGCTAGTTACACCCGCTCTTCCGTCCAACAAGGGAACGGGCGAAGCGGTCCAGCTTGGTTTGACGTATTGCACGGGAGATTTGATCGCGCGTTCGGATTCGGATGATATTTACCATCCAACACGGTTTGAGAAGCAGGTCCAGTTTCTGGCACAGCATCCGGAGATTGACATCGTGAGCGCATCCGGAGCCGAGTTCGAGCGGGATCCTGAAAGGCCCGTTTGCGTACGGCGCGCTCCTGTTTCAGGTGCCCGCCTGAAGTGGTACGCAAAGTTCAGGAATCCGATCACCTATCAGTCCACGGTCATATTTCGCAGGGCTCCAGCCATCGCGGCGGGGGGCTACCAGCCTTGCCTCTTCTTTGAGGACTATGACCTGTGGGTCCGCATGATGATGAAGGGATCTCAGGTTTTTAACATGCCGGAAGTGCTGGCCTATATCCGCTGCGGCGATGGAATGCTGGGCCGCAGACGCGGAATGAAGTACATCCGCTCGGAAATTGATTTTCTGAAGAAAATGTACCGTATCGGGTTTCTGACTCGGTTTTACTTTGTAGCTAACTTGGCCCTGCGCATCCCTTGCCGTCTATTGCCGGAAAGATTGCTTGGCCACTTTTACTATATGTTTCTGCGCCGGACGGTGCCGCAAGAGTATGTCCTCCCCCCGACTTAGTTCATTGCGCTGCTTAAAAGTCAACCGATCGGTCGAAAGCGAACTGGGTGTATGAGTCTACGGTTAAGTTCTCAGCGGTTTTATCTGCGGGCGTGCTTCTACCTGCTTCCGTTGCTCGCATTCGGCAGTGCCATCTATATCCGTTTTCATAATGACGTAGAAGCCTTTCTGGACCAGGGATGGAGTTTCTATGTGGGCGCCATCCTGTTCGCCTCCAGCGTTTGGGTGATTGCGTGCGAGGGCAAGAACCTGTGCCAGCTGGAAGATCTGTTTCGCGAAGAGACCGGAGTGTCGAAGTGTTTGTCGGCTTGCGCGGAGACATATCTGGCCATGACCTGCATGTTATTTTTCTACCGCCACGAGAGCATGTCGCGCATCGCGCTGGCTTCGAGTGCGGTATTGCTGTTTGGAGGGGCCGTACTGACGCGCGTACTTTTCCGGTACGTGTTGCAACGAAGATTCGGTGCCGATCGCAAGCTGAGGATCCTGATTGTGGGAGCGGACCAGTACGCAGCCAATATCGCCAAGCGCCTGCTCAATATTCCCCCGATCCCCTGTCAGGTGGTGGCGCATGTCGCCCTCGAGGGTCAGACCCCCGCGGTAACCGATGTCGAGCTGTACCAGATGGAGGACCTGCGCAAGGGCTTGCCGGTTTCAGTCGATGACGTGATCATTGCGCTTCCACCGGAACGCCTTCATCAACTGTCGAAGGTGATCCGACAGCTCGGGACTGTTTCGGCTCCGGTCCGCACGGTGCTCGACTTGGGGGATGTTGCGGTGCTACGCGAGCGTTGGTTCCAGTATGGCGATCTGCAGATGCTGGACGTCGCCACCACTCCCGTCGAGTCGCCGTACTATTTCCTGGCAAAGCGTGTGTTCGATGTTACGTTCTCGATCTTGGCGCTTATCCTGGTCAGCCCGTTGATGCTTCTCATTGCCCTGGCGGTGAAGCTTACATCACCGGGTCCAGTCCTGTTCAAACAACGAAGGGTCGGCCTCAATGGGCAGGAGTTCTGGATGTACAAATTCCGCACGATGCGGCAGGGCAGTACGTCGGAAAGCGACACAAAGTGGACTACGCTCGACGATCAGCGCCGAACCAGGTTCGGAGGCTTTCTGCGCAAGACGAGCCTCGATGAGCTTCCGCAGTTCTTCAATGTTCTTAGGGGCGACATGAGTGTCGTGGGACCCCGGCCGGAGCGTCCCTACTTCGTCGGTCAGTTCCTGGAGGAGATCTCCTACTACAATTCCCGCCACCGTCTGAAGGTTGGCATCACCGGGTGGGCCCAGGTCAACGGCTGGAGAGGGGACACGTCCATCGCAAAGCGCTTTGAATTCGACCTGTATTATCTTCAGAATTGGAGTCTATGGTTTGACTTTCGTATCGTTTGGATGACGATCTGGTCAGGCCTTTTTGGCAAGAACGCCTACTGAAAAGATTGGGACGGCAACCTGCTACTTCACGTCCTTCATAGCTACCAACGACCCGTAATCGTGGCCGCTATCGTCGACGGCGCGCGCGATGACCGCGCCAAACGCGTCGCGTAGCTCCGGATACTTGGCAACGATAGCCTTAATGACTGCCATGTTGTCCCCATACGCAACAGCGTTATTCGCTGCGTCCGCTGATTGATAGCGAACTCGCAGAGCCAGATCGTCGCCCGCAGGCACAGCCGCTATCTCGGTAACGCGATAGACTTTTCCATTGGCCGGCAGGTTCATGGGCGAGCTATTCGATGGCAGGTCGCCAGGTCGTACGGGCTGCATCTCATCGGCAAGCCTGTCGAGTTGCGGGGTGCTCATGAAGTTGACCGGAGCCATCAGGTCCCACGCTGTCAGATAGTAGAACCACGCATTGTGCAGCTGACTCTGCGCCTTGAAGTTGCGTGCCTTGCTGAGAAACCATTGCCCATCATGCCCTCCGATGGAGGTGAGGCGGGGATAATAGCCCGCCAGCTTCCACGATCCACCAGAGTCCTGCAGGATCATGGTCAGGGTGATGGCATCCTTCTCCCCGGAGACCTGCTGAATGACAACGGCATATCGTCCTGCGGGCAGATTGGCAATGGAGAATGACACTCGCTGCGGCGAATTGTAGATACCACAGTAAAAGTCTGCGTGCTGCAACGTGCCCTTGCTCTGCGAAGCGTCCAATAAGTAAGTTGCCCGGACCGAGGGCGGGCCTTCCGCAAAGTAATGCTTGTTGTCGGCCACTGCCTGCTCGATGCTCGCGAAGTCGTCGGCGACAGCAGGAATTGCATCGGCCTTCAGTCCTGCCATGTCACCCTGCACTGACATGCTGAAGTAGCGCTGGGCCGCGTTCTCGATGGCAGATTTCGTAGCCGCATCAAGCTCATCTCCCGAGTTGCAGGTCTGGGCGAGTGCACAGGAGCCTGAAACGGCGATCAAAATGAGGAGTAGCGCTATCCGTGCCCGAAAGCGAGCGGTAAGTGACTGCGTGGCTTCCATGGCCGCGTTCCTTCTGAATGTGCTAGCAGAAAGCTGCTTCAAACTTCCTATACTTGGATGCGACTGCCGGCCCAGCCCGATGTTCAGCGACTCCTGCACTGTTTCAAGCAATGCGCCGAAGGCCGGTCAGAGTAGAATAAGCGTGTAAACGACGGCTCTGTCGTCGCGTCCAACTGTTATGGTACGCCTTGTTCAGATGAGCGTGGTGCTGACTTGCTCGGCGCTTCTCCTGCTTACGGGGAACTCGCTGGCACAGACGTCGGGCATGCCGGCCCAGGCAACGGCCAGCGCTGTGACCACTGGAACGGCAGCCAAATCAGGCCAGCATCATTCGGCCAAACGGAAGGCCAAAGACCTTGAACAACCGGTCGTCCAAACGCCGCCTCGCCCGCTTACTCCGGAAGAGATGGCTCCAGTCGCACCCACAGTTTCCTATCAGGCGGGCCAGCTGACTATCGAGTCCAAGAACGCCACGCTCGCTCAGGTGCTTAGGTCGGTGCAGGAGAAGACCGGCGGGGCATTCGATATACCGGCCAGCGCGAACAACGATCGCGTGGTTGCGCAGCTCGGACCCGGACAGCCGAAAGATATTCTGGCCAGCTTGCTCAACGGATCGAAGTTCAACTACATAATTCTGGGGGTTCCCAATGAGCCGGGCGCGGTCCAGAAGTTGATTCTTACGCCGCGCACCAACGCGCCCATTACCGCGCAGACCGCGTCCGTACGGCAGCCACCGCCGGAGCCCCAGGAAGAAGACTACAGTACGCCGGAGCCACCACCCCCCGAACCTACACCTGTCGAGGAAAATTCGGCGGTCGAGGATCAGCAGAATCAGCCGTCGCCCATTCCCTACCGGCCGGGATTTCCCGGTCAGCAACCCCAGACTGGCACCAACGGACAGCCTCAACAGGGCGTGAAAACTCCGGAACAATTGTTGCAGGAACTGCAGCGCTTGCAGCAGCAGCAGCAGATGTACCAGCAGCAGTTGAACCCCGCGAACCGGAATCTGCAGCAGAACTATAAGCCGCAAGACCAGCAATAGAAACAAGGGCAGGGAATCGCTGGCCGGTTCGCTGCCCTGTTCTCTTGCCGTTGCCTCGCCAGATTATCCGGCGACCAGCGCTTTGAGCGATTCGGAATACGGCTCGCGGGCTACGCCGCGCTCCGTGACAATCGCCGTTACATACCGATGCGGCGTCACATCAAACGCTGGGTTCTCGACCTGCACGCCATCTGGAGCGATCTGCTTGCCCGCCAGATGAGTGACCTCGATTGAAGAGCGCTGCTCGATCGGAATCTTGCTGCCGTCGGCGGTCCCGAGATCGACCGTGGATATGGGGGCCGCGACGTAGAAGGGGATTCCGTGCTCCTTTGCCAGGATGGCCACAGTGTAGGTGCCGATCTTGTTCGCAACGTCGCCGTTGGCAGCGATTCGGTCAGCTCCCACCACCACGGCGTTGATCTTCCCCTGGCGCATGATGCTGCCGGCCATGTTGTCCGAGATCAGAGTGGTAGGGATGTTGTCCTTCATCAGCTCCCAGGCCGTTAACCGTGACCCTTGCAGGAACGGCCGCGTCTCGTCGGCGAAGACGTGCAGTTGCTTGCCCGAATCGACGGCTGCGCGGATTACTCCTAGTGCGGTTCCGTAGCCGGCTGTGGCCAACGCACCGGCGTTGCAATGTGTCAGCACGCCACCGCTCGACGGCAGCAACACAGCACCGTGCCGGCCCATGGCTTCATTGGCGGCGATGTCTTCCACAAGCGTGCGCTGCGCCTCGCTGACGAATTCCTGCTTAATCTGCTCGATGGGCTGGTTGCGCACCTCGGCAAACTTCGCCTGCATGCGGCGGATTGCCCAAAAGAGATTCACCGCCGTCGGCCGGGTAGCACCGATCACGCGGCAAATCTCGTCGAATTCCGGCGCAAGTTCTTCTCCGGTCTGAGCCTTCGAGTCGCGCACGCCGAGGGCGATTCCCATCGCCGCGGCCACGCCGATTGCAGGAGCTCCGCGAACCACCATGGTTTTGATGGCGTCAGCGACCTCATGATAGCTCTTGCAGGTTACGTAGACTTCTTCGGTCGGCAGCTTCGTCTGGTCAATGAAGCGCACGCCGGCGGTTGTCCATTCCAGGGTCTTGATTGTGCTCATGTTTTCCCGTCTCTGGAAGATTACATTTTGAGGTGCTCGGCGCGGACGTTATTGGCCGTGAACAACGACACAAATGGTGCCGGAGATGCCGCTCGTTCCACGTTCGGTCGGCCGCCCGCTTCTTCGCGCTCTACCAGGCACATTACCCCAACGATCTCGAATCCGTACTCGCGCGCGGCCTCGATGGCTTGAATGGTGGACGCGCCCGTCGTGCACACGTCGTCGACAATCACCACTCGCGCCGGCTTATCGCGAAAACCCTCAATGCGTTGGCCGGTGCCATGAGTCTTCTCCGCCTTGCGCACCAGAAAGCCGTTAATCGGCTTGCCCTGTTGCGCGCTGATCACGGATGCGGCAACCACGACAGGGTCCGCCCCCATCGTCAGTCCGCCGATGGCATCGGGCTTCCAGCCCCTGTTTACTATCTCTTCCAGGACAGTCTGGCCGGTCAGCCAGGCTCCCTTGGCATCCAGAGTCGTCAGGCGGCAGTCGATGTAATAGTCGCTGGTTCCGCCGCTGGACAACTTGAAGGTTCCCAGCCGAAACGACTTCTTAGCCAGCATTCGAAGCAATTGTTCGCGAGGGCTCGACATAGGATTTAGTCTTCGGTATCTCAGCTCCCTAGTTTTTCTAAATGGTGGAAATGCTCGCTGCCAATCCAAAGCAATGCAAACAGGGTGGAATTGTATCCGGAGTGCATGAGAACGCCTGCGGCCACCGAGTCGGTAAACTGACGAACACAAGTTAAGGCGAGACCCACCAGGAAGATGCTTAGGATCGGCCCCCATGCATATCCCAATTGTGCCCCGTGAATGGCTGCAAAAGCTGCCGCCGTCAGTAAAAGGCCGGGCACAATGCCCATTGCGCGGCGAAGTGTCGGGTACAGCATTCCGCGAAAGAACAGCTCTTCCAGTACAGGTGCTACCAGTATGCCGAAGAAAGCCATCAGGTACGCGCTGGTGGCGTCGTTGAAGAACTTGTCCATCGGCAGCGACTTGGGAATTGGGAGGAAGTGCGCTATGCCTTCGACCGTGAATGCCAGTACAAATCCCGAGAGGTAGAACCAGAGTGCGGTGCGCTTCGGCCATTTCCAATGAATTGCCATCAGAAACGGCATGTTGCTCCGGCGGCGGACGATTCCGGCCATGAAGGCGATCACCAGCGGATAGCTCGCAATCTGAGAGCCGACGACGATCAGCGGTTCCTGTGCCAACGTTCCAAAGGACAGCTTATGGAAGGCGGGTATGCTATGAGCGATTAGGAGTGCTATGGCGCTGCACACAAAGATCGCCAGCACCGTCACACCGGGAATCACGGCCACGTCCCAGATTGTCCAGTAGGGGAAAGTCGGTTCCCGAGGAGGTTGCGGTAGGGGAGGCGCAGGAGTTGTGTTCTCCGCGATCACATGCAAGTCAGGTGAGGCGGAACTAGTGCCGGACGGGTCGGTTGGCCAGCGCTCCCCTTCAGCCATTGGCACCTGCTGGACTGGCGATATCTTCAACACCCGGCTTTGGACGGCTCAGCAATACCTTCGCCAGCGCTTGGCCCGTGTATGACTTCTTCACCCGCGCGACTTGTTCGGGAGTGCCCTGGGCCACAATACGCCCGCCGTCCTCGCCGCCCTCAGGGCCCAGGTCGATGATCCAGTCGGCATTTCGAACAACGTCCATGTTGTGTTCGATGATGATGATGCTGTTGCCCAAATCAGTTAGACGATGCAAGACCTCAAGCAGCTTGCTGACGTCATCGAAGTGCAGCCCGGTTGTCGGCTCGTCCAGCAGGTACAGCGTTTTGCCCGTCTGGCGCTTGCTCAGCTCACGCGCTAGTTTGATACGTTGCGCCTCTCCGCCGGATAACGTCACCGCCGACTGCCCAAGATGAATATAGCCTAGCCCGACATCGACCAGCGTCTGCAGCTTTTGCCGGATCTGGGGGAAGTTCTCCAACACCGGGAGAGCGTCCGCTACCGGCATCTCCAGTATGTCGGCGATGGAATGGCCCTTGTAGCGCACGGCCAGTGTCTCGTGGTTGTAGCGTCTTCCGCCGCATACTTCACATAAGACGTACACGTCGGGCAGGAAGTTCATCTCAATACGCCGCTCGCCCTCGCCTTGGCAAGCCTCGCAGCGCCCGCCGGCGACGTTGAACGAGAAGCGGCCGGCCTTGTATCCGCGCTCGCGCGATTCCGGCAGCATGGCGAACAGATCGCGAATCGCCGTGAAGACTCCGGTATAGGTCGCTGGATTGGAGCGCGGCGTCCTGCCGATGGGCGACTGATCGATGCGGATTACCTTGTCGATGTTCTCCGTTCCGCTGATCGATTTGTGCGCCCCCGCCTCTTCGCGCGAACCGTACAACGCCCTCGCCAGCGCACGATACAGGATGTCATTCACCAGGGTCGACTTGCCTGAACCCGACACTCCGGTCACGACCGTCATCACCCCGAGAGGGAAGCTCACATCCAGATGCTTGAGATTGTTTTGCGTAGCGCCGAGGATCGCGATTGCATTGCCGTTTGGCGCCCGGCGTCCATATCGATAGGCCACTTGCTTTGCGCCGGAGATGTACTGCCCGGTGAGCGAGCGCGGCTCAGATTCGATTTGCTCTGGCGTGCCAATGGCAACCAATTCTCCGCCGTGACGCCCCGCTCCGGGACCGAGGTCGACCACGTAGTCCGCCCGGCGGATCGTGTCTTCGTCGTGCTCAACCACTAATACGGTGTTGCCCAGATCACGCAAGGACTCCAGCGCCTCCAGCAGCCGCTCGTTGTCACGATGGTGCAGCCCGATCGACGGTTCATCCAGCACATACAGCACCCCACGCAAGCGCGAACCGATTTGCGTTGCCAGGCGGATACGCTGACCTTCACCGCCGCTCAGGGTCGCAGCCGAGCGATCCAGCGAGATATAGCCCAAGCCAACGGCGTTCAGAAATCCCAATCGTTCTGCAACTTCCTTGAGGATCCTCCCGGCGATGCGCGTCTCGCGCTGGTTGAGCTCGATCTGAGAGGCGGCCTCGACGGCACGGGACACCGGCAGTGTCGTGAAGTCGGCAATCGACATGCCGTTCACCTTTACCGCCAAGCTCTCGGGCCGCAGACGCATGCCGCCACAAGCCGGGCAGGTTGTGGCGGACATGTGGTCCAGCAGCCACTCGCGATACGCTTCCGAGCTGCTGTCCTCCATGGCTCGCCGCAGATAAGCGAATACCCCAAGAAACCCGCTCTTCCGGCGCTCGCGTGGCTCCGGCCCATAGAGGATCAGGTTCTGCGTTTTTCGGGGAAGCTGCTCGAAAGGCTTCGACAGATCGAAGCCGTAGGCCGCGGCAGCGAGCTGAAGGGTGTGAATCAGGTTCTGCGACGCGGAGCCCGGTCCCAGTCCGCCCTCCAGCAGCGGCTTCGACCAATCCGTCACCACCTTTGCCGGGTCGAAGTCGTACTTGCTTCCCAGCCCGTTGCATTCCGGACATGCCCCGTAGACGCTGTTGAAGGAGAATGAGCGTGGCTCCAGAACTGGAACGTTGATACCGCATTCCGGACACGCCAGCTTGGAGGAGTAGAGCCGCTCTTCGCCCTCGACGATGGCGACCAGCACCAGGCCATTCGCCAGCTTCATCGCCAGCTCAACCGATTGCACCAGGCGGCGCTCGATACCCGGCTTCACCAGCAGCCGGTCGACCACCAACTCGATCGTGTGGTTCTTGCGCTTGTCGAGCTTGATCTCCTCATCCGCAATGTTGCGCAACTCGCCGTCGATGCGCGCTCGCGTAAACCCTTGCTGTACAAGCTTATCCAGTTCTTTCTTGAACTCTCCCTTGCGCCCGCGGACGATCGGCGCCATGATCATCACCCGCTCTTCTGGCTTCAGGTCCATCACCCGCTGCACGATCTGGTCAGCCGACTGGCGCGAAATTTCGCGTCCGCATTGCGGACAATGGGGCACCCCGACCGAGGAATACAGCAGGCGAAGGTAGTCGTAAATCTCCGTAATCGTTCCCACCGTCGAGCGCGGGCTGCGGCTGGTTGTCTTCTGCTCGATGGCGATGGACGGGCTAAGCCCGTCAATGCTATCCACATCGGGCCGCTCCATCTGGTCGAGAAATTGGCGGGCGTAGGCCGACAGCGTCTCCACATAGCGCCGTTGTCCTTCGGCGTAGATGGTGTCGAAAGCCAGCGACGATTTTCCGGAACCGCTCAGGCCGGTGATCACGGTCAGCTTGTTCCGCGGAATGGCGACGTTGATGTTCTTGAGATTGTGCTGCCGTGCTCCACGCACGGTGATGTCGGTAATGCCCATGGATTCGTTTCGCTGGCTTACGGTCCGGCACCGCTTCCTGCTGGGGACAGGCCGGCGATGGCTACCCGCCCAATCAGGGTTTGACCCGGCCGAATCCTGTCAGTGCCGCTCTGGAACTTTGGCGAGAAGGTGTGCGCAGTTTTACTTATGTATCCTAGTTGCCAATATCCGCGGGCGTCAACGCGCGCTAAAGTTGCATCCAGAGCCGTAGCGGTTGCTGCTTTAGTGATGCCCGGTAACTGGTTCGGGGTTCCAGGGGATTGACCAGCCGCCGCCGCGGATGAGACCTTAGGTGATAACTCCCATGCTCTTGTCGACATTACTACTGCTAACGATCGTGTTTGCGTTTGCGATCGGCATCGCGCTGGGCCGCTGGGCAATCTTCGGGATCTTGCACTTCTTCGATCCCGCCAGATTACGGCAGAAGGAAGGGCGAGCCCGTGCCTTCGCCCCCGCCACTGGCACCGACTGATTGTCTCTCCCTTACACCAGTTTCGAGGAATCATGGAGCTTGGGCGGGGGAAGGTGGTTCTGCGTGTTTCCTCTCCTGAGTAGGGTGAAATCGCCCTGCGGCAATTCGCCTCAGTCATCAGCCCGCGTCAACCGCGCCGATGCGAAATTCCATCGTCGTTACCGTACGGCAACTCCAAGTGCTTAAAAATCCTACAGCATAGCGGCCTATAGTTCGCATTCTGCCGTTGCGAAACGCATCACGCCAAAAGGTGACATAGGTCACTGAAGGCGTCCCCGCCTACAAACGAAACTGGCATTGCAGATGCAGTTAGGTCTGTGCGGGCTGGTTTCATAACGATAAGTTACTTGCGCTGCCCGCGGTAATACGTTCCTGTTTCAGGAGATGTAATGAAAAAGGTCATCTTTGCGGTTTTTATAGTTGCAATTGCGCTGTTCCTCGTTCTGCCGAATTTGTCGTGGGCTCAGGCTGATGTCTACAAGGCGAAATGCGCCGGATGTCACGGGGCCGACGGGAAGGGGACTGCGGTCGGCCAGAAAATGGGCGCGCCCGCATTCTCGTCCGACAAGGTTCAGAAGGCCTCTGACGCTGACCTTGCCGACTTTATCGAAAACGGCGGACCGCAGAAGAAAGCCTCGCATGCGTTCGGCAACAAGGGGGTCAGCCCGGCAGAGGCGCAGAAGCTGGCAACCTATGTAAAGAGTTTGGGCAAGTAGTCTCTCCTCTCCTCCAAACTGCCCCTGGGCTGCCACTTCCGGCTGCGCGGGGGCGAGTAGGGCCACATAAGATGAACGGCTGCACCGAGATTCGCGACCAAGAGTCTCGGGCACGAATCAGCGGTCCGTGCCTTTCGGGGCGGAGCCTAATCCGAAAACGGCAGTTCCAGCCCATTCCTTCCTCTGCACACAGATTGCATTCATTGCGGCTTCGGACGTTTGAGCCACCTTGCGGGGTAGGTATGCACTGGGCTGGCGGCGCCAATCGGGGAGACCAGCGAAATGAGCAAGGGAATTCTCTACGATGCGACTTTATGCATCGACTGCAAACAATGTGAGCAGGCCTGTGCCACTGAAAATGGCTTGCCCTACGACGACAAAATGGCCGAGCAGGATTTCACCTCGGCGTACAAGTACACGACGGTACTGGCCAAGGGCGACAAATACATGCGCCGTCTGTGCATGAATTGCGATGACCCGGCCTGTGCCTCCGTCTGTCCGGTAGGAGCGTTGCAAAAGACCGCTCTCGGCCCTGTTACCTACGACAAGCATAAGTGTATGGGGTGCCGTTACTGCATGGCGGCTTGTCCGTTCGGAGTCCCTAAGTACGAGTGGGACAAAGCCGTGCCCGGCGTGCGCAAGTGCATCATGTGTGCATCGCGGGTGCAGGAGGGCAAGCCAACCGCGTGTGCCGAAGCGTGCCCAACGGGCGCAACCAAGTTCGGCGATCGCGACGACTTGCTGAAGGAGGCCCGGCAGCGGATTCAGGACAACCCGGACAAGTATGTCCACCACATCTACGGCGAGACGGAAGTTGGCGGCACTTCGGTCCTGTTACTGTCGTCAGTCGATTTCGCGGACTTCGGCTACCGCGATGATCTCACCCAGCGCGCTCTCCCCATGTACACCTACCAGGTGTTGCAGCACATTCCGCAGTTCGTCCCTCTGTTTGGGACTCTGCTGGGCGGTATCTACTGGATCACGCACCGCCGGGAAGAAGTTTCTGAGGCGGAAGAGAACGAGAAGAAAGGCGGTGCGCAATGACCCTCCGCGACCTTCCCAAAATGCGCTTTACATTCTGGAAGGCGGTCTTCCTGGTCATCATGGCCGCCGGGGTTTACTGCACATACCTGCGGTTCTTCCACGGCCTGGGCGCTTCGACGAACCTGAGCGACCAATTCCCCTGGGGCCTGTGGATTGGATTCGACGTCATGTGCGGCGTCATGCTGGCTGCCGGCGGCTTTACACTGACCGCCGCCGTCGAAATCTTCAACATCAAGCGCTGGCATTCGATCATGCGGCCCACGATCCTTACGGCTTTCTTGGGCTACCTTCTGGTGTGCGCTGCGCTGATGTACGATCTCGGCCTGCCGTGGAACATCTGGCATCCGCTCATCATGCGCAATCCGCACTCGGTGATGTTCGAGGTCGCCTATTGCGTCATGCTTTACACCACTGTGCTGGCGCTGGAGTTCTCCCCTATCGTATTTGAGCGCCTGGGGTGGAAGAAAGCGCTGACTTTCGTGCGGCGGCTGATGCTGCTCTTTGTCATTCTGGGAGTGATTCTCTCCACCCTGCACCAGTCTTCGTTGGGAACGCTGTACATGATCATGCCCAACAAGCTGCACCCCTTCTGGTACAGCCCGCTGCTGCCGGTGTTCTTCTTCATCTCGTCCATTGCCGTGGGGTTGGCGATGATGATCTTCGAATCGTCGATGAGCGCCAAGTATTTCGGCCGCCAGATTGAGCTTTACATCCTGCGCGACATGGGACGCGTGCTGGTGGTGGTGCTCGCCATCTACGGCATCTTGCGCTTCGAAGATCTGCTCAGCCGGGGCGTCTTGCGACAGGTGTTCGTGCCGGGATACGAGCAGCGCTTCTTCCTGCTGGAGATCTTCCTTTCGGTGATCATTCCGCTCACGTTGCTGCTGATTCCGAAGATACGCAACAGCGCGCAGGGTCTCTACTTAACCGCTGTACTGATCCTGCTGGGCTTTGTTACCAATCGGCTCAACGTCACGATCACCGGCGTTGAGAACGCAGTAGGTGGACGCTACACCCCGAGGTGGACGGAAGTCGTGATTACGGCGATGTTCGTGGCCCTGGGCTTCGCCATCTTTGGACTGGCCACACGCTACCTGCCCATCTTCCCCGAGCAAGGAGCTCAGGCTTCGGCCGCCAGCCTGCCGGAGAAGGAGACGGTTTCTGCCGAAGTGGCGGAGCTGGTACATGCCGGAGACTGATCAATCCGATGCGACCACCTCGGCCCCTCATCCTGCCTGGGAGTGGCTGAACGGTCACAGTATTAGCTTCAAGCTAATGGCGTTCATGTTTGTGGTCATGACCGCCATCTTTGGGCTGTTGATGTATCTCACCATCGATCAGCACCGGAAGCACCTGGAAGCCGCGGCGCTGGTCAGCGCGGAGCAGCAAAGTGAAGTCCTGCGCCGCAGCGCTTCGCACTACATGTTGAAGAATGACCGGGGCGGGCTGTACGAAATGATGATTAACATGGCTGACCAGCCGGGCATGGTCCGAATCCGGATCATGAACTCCGAAGGCGTGATCAGCTATTCGACCCAACCCAGCGAAGTCGGCAGCAGTGTAGACAAGGCCTCCGAAGCTTGCTACGGCTGTCACGAGCAGTCAAAGCCGCTGTCGTTGTTGAAGCGCTCCGATCGATTCCGCATTTACCGCGCGGATGGCACTCGCGTACTCGGCATTATTACCCCCATCGAGAACCAGCCGGCCTGCTCCAACGCCGCCTGCCATGCACATCCGGCGAGCACCCAAATCCTGGGTGTGCTCGACACTAACCTCTCTTTGGCCAAGGTGGACCAGAGTCTGGAGCAGGACCGCCGCCGCATGTTGGCATATTTCACCTTTGCCCTTACCAGCCTGCTGCTGCTATGCGGAATCTTTGTGCGCAAGGTGGTGCACAACCCGGTGCGACTGCTGCATGCCGGAACCGAGCACCTGGCCAAAGGCGAGCTGGGGACCCAGATTCCCATAGTCTCCAACGACGAAATCGGCGAGGTAGCGCAGTCGTTCAACGAAATGAGCGCCAAGCTTCAGCTTGCTCAAGCCGAGATTACCGCCTGGGCGCGCACGCTGGAGGAACGGGTTGACGAGAAGACCCGCGAGTTGAAGCAGGCGCACCAGCGCATGTTGCACGTGGAGAAGATGGCGACCATCGGCAAGATGGCAGCCGTCGTCGCGCACGAAATCAACAACCCGCTCTCCGGAATCCTCACTTATGCGCGCCTGGTGAAGCGCTGGATTCTGAAGATCTCCACCCCTGTACCCAAGCAGGAAGAGATGGTGGGGTCTCTCGACATCATCGCCACCGAAAGCAAACGGTGCGGCGATCTGGTGCAAAACCTGCTGAGCTTCTCGCGGGTTTCCCCGATGAACCTGGCGTGGTGTGACCTGGCCCAGGTCATTGACCGCTGCGTGAAGCTGGTGCAGCACAAGATGGACCTGGCAGGTGTACAGGTCAACCTGGAACTCGCACCCGAGCTGCCCCCGGTACATTGCGACCCCGCTCAGATTGAGCAGGTCGTGCTGGCCATGGTCATCAACGCCATCGACGCCCTGCCGCAAGGCGGCAACCTGTGGATCAGCGCGCAAGCTCGGGAGGCGCAGATCCTGTTGACCGTCCGTGACGATGGAATCGGCATTCCCGACGAGCACCTGGCCCACATCTTCGAGCCGTTCTACACCACCAAGGAGTCGGGCGGGTCGGGCTTGGGTCTGGCGATCAGCCAGAACATTGTTGAGCGCCATGGAGGCGAGATCGAAGTGGAATCCGTGGTCGGCCGGGGGACCACCTTCAAGATACTTTTGCCGGTCGACAGCCAGAAGTCCGTCGTGAACCAGGAAGAGAACCGTAGCCCAGTGGAAGTGAGGTAAGAGCCGTGGACAAAGGCAAATTGCTGATCGTCGATGACGAGATGAGCGTACGCGATTCGCTCGCCAAGTGGTTTGGCGAAGAGGGATACGAGATCGGCACTGCCGAAAACGCCAACGAGGCGTTGACCCGTGTCGCCGAGACCAGCTATGACGTTGCCCTGGTCGACATCAAGATGCGAGGCACGGACGGCATCGAGTTGCAGCGGCGATTGCACGAGATCTATCCCGACATGCTGGTCATCATCATGACCGGCTACGCTTCGGTGGAGACCGCTGTTGCTGCGCTGAAAAACGGCGCCTACGACTACGTGAACAAGCCGCTGGACCCGGACGAGATCGCGCATTTGATTGCCAAAGCCATGGCCCTGCGTCGTACCCAGCAGGAGAATGCTCGCCTGAAGGAAACCGTGGCCGAAATAGCCCGTCCTTCTGAGATCGTGGGACAGAGCACCGCCATGAAGCACGTCTTCGACGCCATCGAAACTGTTGCTCCCACCGATGCCACGGTGCTGATCACCGGCGAGAGTGGTACCGGCAAGGAGCTGGTCGCGCGCGCCGTTCATGCCGGCAGTACCCGGCGGTTCCATCCGCTTGTCGTAATTCACTGCGGCGCGCTCACCGAAACCCTGCTGGAGAGCGAACTGTTCGGCCACGAGAAGGGTGCGTTTACCGGGGCGCAGTATAGGAGAAAGGGGAAGTTCGAGATCGCCGAAGGTGGAACCGTGTTTCTCGACGAAATCGGCGACATCAGCCTGAAGACCCAGACCGATCTGCTGCGCGTTTTGCAGGAGCGGGAGATCGTTCGCGTCGGCGGCAACCAGACCATCAAGGTCGACTTCCGCTGTGTGGCCGCCACCAACAAAAACCTGGAGCAGCTGATTGAGGAAGGGAAGTTCCGTCCCGATCTCTATTACCGGCTCAATGTATTCCATATTGAGCTGCCTCCGCTGCGCGAGCGGCGGGAGGATATTCCTCCGCTGGTGAACCACTTCGTTCAGAAGTTTTCGCGGGAGATGAACAAGAAGATCACGCGAGTGTCTCCCACTGCCATGGCGGTACTTCAGCAACAGCAGTGGCCGGGCAACATCCGCGAACTGGAGAATGCAGTGGAACGGGCCATGGTGGTCGGGCAGGAGCCCGAACTACGAGAGGCCGACTTCACTTTGAAGGCGCGCAATGGGGCCTCGAGCTCTGAAGTGCGCAGTCTGGACGAGGTGGAGAAAAACCACATCCTGCGTGTACTCGAGGAGTGCGGCGGGAATCAAACGCGCGCAGCAGAAGTGCTCGGCATCGACCGCGTAACCCTGCATCATAAGCTGAAGAAGTACGGCTGGAGTCGCCGCGACCGGGAACTCGCCGCCATCGAATCGCAATGAAGAAACTGCAACTGTTGCCGGTGGGCAAAGTTGACCTCCGCCTGCTGGACTGGCTGGGCCAGTCTCTGGAGGAGAAGTTCAGGATCAAGGCGGAGGCCCTTTCGCCGCCCCTGGATGTCGCCTTCGCGCTGCACGCCGAGCGGCAGCAGTATCACTCCTCCGAGATCCTCTTGGCTATGCAGCCCTACGTGCAGCGGGAGACGTGGAAGCTGTTGGCCGTCACCAGTCTGGATTTATATATTCCGATTCTGACTTTTGTCTTTGGCGAGGCGCAGGTTGGCGGCACCTCGGCAATCGTTTCCTATCACCGCCTGCGGCAGGAGTTCTACGGCCTTCCCGAGGACTTGGACTTGCTCGCCAACCGTCTGCTCATCGAAGCCGTCCACGAGCTGGGGCACACCCTGCGCCTCACGCACTGCGACGATTACCGCTGCGCCATGGCAGCATCACATTCGGTAGAGTGGATTGACATCAAGGACAGCGGATATTGCGAGTCGTGCCTGGCTCAGGTCCTGGCAGCCGCGGGTTAAAACGCCTAGCGACGGTCCGCGTCAGGGCACGACCTCGGTCGTGCCGATAGGCCCTTTATTCTCCCATCTCCGAGGCGACTTCAGTCGCCGAGGGGGCCTGCTGTCTCAACTCTTTCAGCAGCCCCTCTAGCCCCGCGACCGTCGGTTCCTGGCTGGACATCTGACAATGTCAGACCCGCTTTGGTGCGCCGGCGTTTGCAATCATCTTCTTGGCTTGGACGTAGGATAGTCGGCCCAGTGCCCGCTGAACAGGTGCCCTTTGTGTTCCGACACCATGGCGCTGATGCCCATGATTCCCATGACCAGGAAGATGGCGAAAAAGACGACGGCAATCACGAGGACTGGCATAACTCACCTCGCGACCATTGTGGATCGGCATGACCCTGACTTCCGTGACCGCGATCACAGAATGACGTGAGCAGCGGCGCCACAGCCAAGACCGCGATGGCCGATCGAGGCTAGGCCGACTCTAACTGCCCATCCAATTCGGCCAGCGAACGGCGCAACAGTTCGGAGTAGCGCTCGTTGGTGCTGGCTTCCAGTTGCTGCAGAATTCGCTTGCGCGAAAGCTGAAGGTTGTCCCTGCGGATTCTTTCGTGGACTTCTTCCTGCGAAGCAGGCTTGGAATTGTTTTGAATTGAGGAATCGGACTTGCTCTCTTCGATTTGAGCTTCTACAGACTTACTTTCCCAACCACGCGCCATATTCCGATTATAGTTCCCGCGGGGCCGGAGCCGGGGATGCTGGCGAACGCGTAGCCAACACGCGCACAAAATGCTGCAAGTTTCTGCTCTGAAAGCGATTCCCAATTCAGAACACAGGATCGATTTTCATGCCTGGCGCCAGCTCAGAGTAATGGTTTCGGTGTTACCTTAGGCTGTTACCCTGTCCCTTGGGTAGGGTTTGCGGATGCGACATGCGAATCCTGGTGGTCGAAGATGATGGTCCTCTGGCCACTTTCGTAAGGAAGGGCCTCGAGGCCGAGCACTACGCCGTTGACACCGCGAGCGACGGAGAGCAGGCACGCGACATGGCGCTGGAAAGCGACTATGACCTGCTCATCCTCGATCTCAATCTGCCGAAAATTGACGGCATCGAGGTTCTGGCCGCGGTGCGGGCCAAGAAGACATGTCTGCCGGTGCTGGTGCTGACCGCCCGGAGCCGCATTGAAGACCGGGTTTTGTCCCTGGATTCGGGCGCCGATGATTGCCTGATCAAACCATTTTCCTTCACCGAACTTTCAGCCCGCATCCGCGCTTTGTTGCGGCGCGGGCCCCGCACAGTGGACACCGTACTGCAGGTCGCCGATCTGGAGTTGGACCGCGTAGAGCGCAAGGTCAAACGCGGTGGCAAGAACATCGAATTAACCTCAAAAGAGTTTGCCTTGCTGGAGTATCTTCTGCGCAATGCGGGCCGCCGGGTCACTCGCAGCATGATCATCGAACACGTCTGGAACCTGTCCTTTGACACATCCACCAACATCGTCGATGTGTACGTTAACTATTTGCGCAGAAAGGTGGACGACGGCTTTAGCCCTCGGCTGATTCACACCGTTCGCGGTGTGGGATACGAGCTGGGCTGTCATCCGGAGTACCAGGCATGAGCCGCGAGCCCGAGGAAAAGAAGGAAAGTCAGCGTGAGCTGTTGTCGCAGGTCTTTCATCTGATCAGCCAACCCATGACGGCGTTGCAGTGCTCGCTGGAGTTTGCGCTGAACGCGAAGGAAGATCCCGAGCAGCGTCAAACCTGGGTGGAATGCGCCTTGGAAAGCTCGGAGCGGCTGCGTTCGCGGTTGTCGCTGGCCCGTGAGATGGCCGAGGCTGACGATGCCAGCGCTGCAGTCCAATCGGTTGACCTGCAATCGCTGCTACAGGAAGCGCTGGAACAACTGCAGCCTTTACTCGAAACCGCCGGCGTCATGCCGCAGGTTTCCTGCGAGCGGATAGAAGTCGCAGGCGAGCGCGGTCGACTGCTGCGTGCCTTCCTCTACATCTTGCAGAGCCTGAGTGCCGCCGACAGCGGGCCAGCGCCGGTGCCCGGCGCGAAGGCGGTGAGCGTCAGGCGCGAAGCTGAGTGGGTTGTGGTCGATTTCCGAGGATTTGCCGCCCCAATAAATCTGGGCCTCTCCGCGCCGTCGCCTCAGTGGGAGATAGCCAGCAAGACGATTGCAGCTACCGGCGGACGCTTGTTGCTGGCCCATGATTCACAAGAGGAACCAATGTGCCAGGTCTATCTGCGCGCCGCCTATGTGCAGCTGGAGCTCTACTGGGACAGTGGGCTAAAAAAATCCGCCGCCAGCGCTATCGACAGAGAAGCTGCAATTGCACAGGTATCTGAACAACTTCTAATCTCCTGCTAATCGCGTTCTAACTTGCCGTCTGTAAAACCGGAAGTATGAACACGGCAGAGCAGAGCTTCGACGCCCCCGATCCGGCTGTGATTGTTGCCAGTGCCAACGCAGCGGTTCGGAAACAGATTCTGGAACGATTTCATTCCTCGCGCATTCAGGCCGCAGAGGCCTTCGGAGGCGCAGATGCCATCGGCCAACTGGAGTGCAGCGAGTGCCAACTCTTACTGCTGGATGGTAAGCTGCCCGACCTGGACACCGAGGACCTGCTGCGCACCATCAATTCCCGGTTCCCCGGCATCGATGTTCTTTTGCTGGATGAGACCGGAGAGCCTTTGGTTCCTGAGCAGTGGCGCAGTGCCGATGCGCGGCAGCTTTTTCAGACTGTCTCCGCGTGGCAGGCTCCAGCCTCGGTGGAGGCAACGCAGCCTGAGGTCGTGCCGATTGAGACCTTGCCCGGAATGGTGGGCCAGTCGGCTGCCATGCATCGTGTACAGCGCCTGGTCCGTCTGGTAGCGCGCCACGATACACCTGTGTTGCTGACCGGTCCCACGGGAACGGGAAAGGAGTTGGTAGCCAACGCCGTTCACGAGCTGAGTGCGCGCTCCAACAAGCGCATGGTCACCATCAATTGCGCCGCAATTCCGGAGGCCCTGCTGGAGGCCGAGTTGTTCGGCTACATCCGCGGAGCGTTTACCGGGGCCGTACAGTCGCATATGGGGCGGATCCATGCGGCTCATGGGGGCACGCTGTTTCTCGACGAGGTCGGGGAGATGCCTCTGGGCATGCAGGCCAAGCTGTTGCGCTTCATCGATCGCGGCGAGATCCAGCGGCTGGGCAGCTCGGACAGCTTTCGTGTGGATGTGCGGGTGATTGCGGCTGCCAATGTGGACCTGGCTGAGCTTTCGCGGCAAAGGCTTTTTCGCGAGGATTTGTACTACCGGCTGGCGGTGTTTCCCATTGAGTTGCCTCCACTGGCGCAGCGCCGCGGTGATGTGCGGTTGCTGGCCGAACACTTCGTGCAGAAGCTTACCAGCGGCCACGGCCATATCTCGCAAGAGGCTGTCGCATTGCTGGAGCTGCATAGCTGGCCGGGCAACGTTCGCGAACTGCAGCATGTGATGGAGAGGGCCCTGATTCTGGCCGAGGACGGTCCGATACAGCCGGAGCATCTGGGATTAGCCGGTGCGCTGGCCGCCAGCGGCCACCTCGCCTAAATAAAGTTTAGTTGGCAGTCCGACTGCCTGCTGGGTGAAGCAGGCCCAACGAGCAGCCGTGCCTTTCCGCAAAGCGTGCCAGCGACTTTCGCCATTCCAATCTCGATGAATCCCAGAGCCTTCTCATTAACCCCCTCTCATCTCGGCCTTAATATCCCTCCGGCGAAGCAGTTGTCAGCGTAGCTCTACTTCTTGCCCGGCTGCCGCTAGCTGTTTGCTCTCAGCAATTTAGTCCGCTGTGGGTTGGCCTCCGGCCAGTGGCTCGCTCTCTAACCCACATCGGCAGGATTCTTGCACTGCTTGCACTGCGAGGTATCAATCGCGTGGTCCTGAGATGACGAGTGGCCAGCCGTGAGCACAGACGGTTTTCGACGAAACTCCCCGAGCAAAAGGGAGGGGCGCCCGCCGGGCTTGCTATTGCATGACATCGCTCTGGATCCGCCGAGCACCCGCTTTGCACTCCACATCCTCCTGGGGTCGCCGGCGCGTGCCATTACTGAGACCTGGCAAAAACCATCCCCGAGGAGAAAGTCATGATCGAAACCCAAGCCTGTGAGGAGGTAAGTCCGAGTGAAAAACAGTTCGATGAACTGCTGCTGGAGCAGTTGCCGCAAGTGAAATTCATCGCCCGCCGTATTCACGAGCGCCTGCCCCAGCATGTTCCCTTCGACGACCTGGTGCATGCCGGCATCGTGGGGCTGATCGATGCCATGCACAAGTACGACGCCAACAAGAATGTGCGTTTCGCGTCCTATGCCAAGTTCCGCATTCGTGGAGCGATCCTCGACAGCCTGCGGGAGATGGACTGGAGCCCGCGCGACCTGCGCCGCAAGGCGCGAAAGGTAGAGGACACGATCCAGCAGTTGCAGGGGCAGTTGGGGCACGCGCCCTCGGAAATCGAGCTGGCACACGCCATGGAGCTGTCGCTGGAAGACTTCCAGCATTTGCTGGACGAGATTCGCGGCCTCGATCTCGGCAGCTTGCAGGTCGAATCGCTGGAAGATGGCCGGGAGACCAACCTGGCCGACATGATTGCCGGGCCCAGCGACCTGGATCCGCTGCATATTTTTCTTGAGCGCGAGCGCCGGCAGTTGCTGGCCAAGGCGATCACCCAGTTGCCCCCGCGCGAGCAGCAGGTGCTGGCCTTGTACTACCAGGAAGAGCTGACGATGAAGGAGACCGGCGAGGTGATGGGCGTGGGTGAATCGCGGGTGTCGCAGATCCACTCTCTGGCCGTGGCCCGGCTGCGCACCATCCTGGCCGAGATGGGCAAATCGCGGCGAGCGGTCATGACGGCAAATCCTGCCGCGCTCCGGGACGGAAGATGGAAGAGGTCCTGAGGAAGTAGCAGCTGACAGCAAGTGCCAGCCGACGCTGTTCACGCGCTGGCGATTGAAGACCGGGAGGGTCGGATGAGAATGAAGACGTGGATCGCAGTTCTGGTGGTGGCGGTAGCGCCGTGCCTGACGGCCTATGGCGCTGAGTCTCCTCAAGGGTCGAGCACTTCCGTTCCCGAGCAAATCGCCGTTGCGGGCCTCCCTGACAACGCGCTGATCGGCTATGGTCTGGTGGTCGGCCTGGCGGGCACGGGAGACAGCCGGCAGACGCCGTTTGCCGCGCAGACACTGGCCACTGTCCTGCAACAGTTAGGTGTGAACATCCCGGTGACGGCGGTGATCCCGAAGAATGTCGCTACCGTGCTGGTTACCGCAGCTCCGCCGCCGTCTGCGCATTCAGGAGCGCAGCTTGATGTGATGGTGTCCTCGCTTGGGGACGCGACGAGTCTTGGCGGAGGCACGCTGCTGCTCACGACGCTCCATGGGGCTGACGGGCAGGTTTATGTCCAGGCTCAGGGGGCTCTGGTGTCGGGTGCCTATTCCGGCCATAAAGCTGGAGACAGAAAGAAGATCAACAATCCGGCGGCGGGCCGAATCCCCAATGGTGGCTTGATGAAGCGCGATGTCGCCGCAAGTTCCGTCAGACGAAAGCCGATTGCACCGCTTCGGCGTGATGCCGACTTCGGCGTCAGCTACGATCCGCGGGACGCCATTTACATCGAGTTCGGTCAATGCCCGGCGGGCGGCGGCATAAGTGAGGCCGAGATTAAAGTTTTCTTAGGCACTGCCGATCAGTTAGGGGAGCACAACTTCCTGGAAGAGGTGTTGCCCCATCAAGACCGACGACAATCACCCTGGTGCGACCGGAACTTCGGTCAATGAGCCGCAGCTACAGAGCAAGCTTCAGCAGGATGGAGCCGCAGCCTGCATGTCTGGCTCCGCCTACTCGATCAGCGTCCTGGCGGCCGTGCTTCACTCTTCATCTGATGTACGCCATGAGCGCGTCGAGGAGCTGCGCGGTGCCGTGGTAAGGGGCGGGTATCAGGTTTCGCCCGAGAGGATTGCCAGGTCTATGCTTGCCCAGACCACCAGCAAGCTGCGCTGATGCTCAGATTGGAGTTTTCTGCCGTTCCAAGCCATCCGGCGCAGCCCCTCGGCCATGATCCAATGGGGTATACTTTGAAACACAGTAGGCCGCAACTCATTGTCTTGGCGCCGCTTCGTTGACAGCGGCGGTTTGTCTGGTCTATGCTTTAACCTTTGCTAGTTCTTTGGTAGTTCTGCGTCTGCCCGTCTAGAGGTTCTCTGCGCGTTTCAGCGCCAACGAACTCAGCGGCTCTTTCGCGGTTTTCATACATCTGGGAGATTGCAAGATGTCAACGTATTTCCCCAAAGGGGAAATTGCGCGTAAGTGGTTTGTCGTCGACGCCTCAGGCCAGACACTAGGCCGGGTGGCGACACGTGTGGCGCGCATCCTCTCGGGCAAAGATAGCCCCAAGTACACGCCGTTCCTCGATACCGGCGATCACGTGATCGTCATTAACGCCGACAAGGTTCGTGTCACCGGCCTGAAGGCGGACCATAAGGTCTATTACCGGGTCACCGGTTTTCCCGGCGGCATTCGCTCCGAGCAGTATAAGAAACGGCTGGAGCGCAAGCCAGAGCAGGTGCTGGAAGAAGCGATCATCGGCATGCTGCCGCACACCAAGCTGGGCCGCGCTATGGCCAAGAAGCTGAAGGTGTACAGAGGCGAGCAGCATCCGCACGCGGCTCAGAAGCCGGAACAGATTGCAGCGGTTGTTTAGTTTCAGATCCCACCTTTTGCCGAAGAAGGCAACGGATGGGGCACCGGACATTCTAGAAACTTGTCACTGATGGCTGACGGCTGATAGCTGACAGCTGTAGAGAGAGTCGATGGCAGAACTGGTTCAGTATTACGGTACGGGACGCCGCAAGTCGAGCGTGGCGCGTGTGTTTTTGCGCCCCGGCAGCGGCGACTTCACAGTCAACGGCAAGCCGTTCGAAGAGTATTTCGTGACGGAAGCACAGCGCACCATGGCGAAGTCTCCACTGATTCTGACGGAGACCGCAGGGACCTTCAACGTCGTGGTCGGTACCAACGGCGGCGGAGTAAATGGGCAGGCCGGAGCTGTGCGCATGGGCATGGCCCGGGCGCTGCAGGAGTTCAATCCTGAACTGCGCGCCAAGCTGAAGGCAGAAGGCTTTCTGCGTCGCGATGCTCGTGGCAAGGAACGCAAGAAGTACGGCCAGAAGGGTGCGCGCAAGAGATTCCAGTTCAGCAAGCGCTAAAGTGCGTGGCTGGTGGTCAGTGGCTAGTGGCTAGTCACTATCACCTCTCACATCGCACGAGTTCTTTCTTGGGCCTTCTCTTTAAGAAGGGAGGGCTTGAGTGGCGACAGTTTTAATGCCACCAGCCAATGGCCACTGACAACTCGCTCTTTGGTTCCGGGGGCGAGCGTCAAGAGATTGGACCGGAACGAAATTCCCGCACCTGCAAACGGCGCGGGGTACGGGAAGTAATCCCAACCGACCGGCGAATTCACGTCATCGCGAGGGATGCACCGCCAAACGGAGGAAATTTGGCAAATATCACCATGAAGGAGTTGCTCGAAGCCGGCGTTCACTTCGGGCATCAGACGAAGCGCTGGAACCCGAAGATGAAGGAGTACATCTTCGGCGAGCGCAATGGAATTTACATCATCGACCTGCAGAAGACGCTGAAGATGTTCAAGGAAGCGTCGAAGTTCGTGACCGACATGGCCGCGCAGGGCAAGCTGGTACTTTTCGTAGGCACCAAGCGCCAGGCGCAGGACGCCATCGCCGAAGAGGCGAACCGCTGCGGCATGTTTTACGTCAACTCGCGTTGGCTGGGCGGACTGCTCACCAACTGGGTAACGGTGCAGAAGTCGGTGAAGCGGCTGAAAGAGCTCGACGAAATGGCCACGGATGGCCGTTATGAGTTGCTTCCCAAGAAGGAAGTGATCAAGCTGGAGCGCGAGCGCAAGCATTTACAGGCCAACCTGGCCGGCATCAAGAACCTGAGCCGCCTGCCTGACACCATCTTCGTGATCGACTCGAACAAGGAGCAGATCGCGGTGAAGGAAGCACGCAAGCTGGGCATTCCCGTGGTGGCGGTGGTCGATACCAACTGCGATCCGACGGAAGTCGATTACGTCATTCCGGGCAACGACGACGCGCTGCGCGCGATTCGCCTGTTTGCCTCGAAGATTGCTGACTCCGTGGTGGAAGGTTCGCAGGCCGCGACCGACAAGGAAGGCGCGGAGCTTGCGGCCGGCATCAGCTATGCCGAGGGCACCGAAGAGACTGCTGCCAGCGCTCCGGAAGGCGAGAGCGTGGAGGGCCAAGCGCCCGGCCTGGATGCCAGCGAACTGGAAGAAGTCAGCATGGAAGAAGTGCTGGGCAAGGGCGGACGCCGGGCAGCTTCCGACTCGCGCCTATAAGAAACAGCGGTAGAGGTTCGAAGTTTTCGCGACCCGCGCTGGCCGACGGCGCGGGTTTTGTGTAGGACAGGCTGTTGGCTCTTAGCTCTTGGTTTTTGGCAAGATGGGCTGATCTGAGACGCTGAGCTATTCAGCAACATCCAAAGCCTTGGGGCCAATTGAGCCCGCCTGCTTCGCATTTCTGGCCAAGAGCCAAAAGCTAAGCGCCAATACCAGACATCAAGGTCGACGCACAAGATAAGGACTACTAAGAATGAGCACAGCATCCGTAAACATCAATGCCGCACAAGTAAAGGAACTTCGCGACAAGACTAACGCTCCCATGATGGCCTGCAAGCAGGCGCTGACGGAAGCCAACGGCAATGTCGAGGAGGCAATCGTCATTCTCCGTAAGAAGGGGGTTGCGACCGCCGCGAAGAAGGCCACGCGCGTCACCAGCGAAGGCTCCGTCGCCAGCTACATCCATGCCGGGGGAAAGATTGGCGTGCTGGTGGAAGTGAATTGCGAGAGCGACTTCGTGGCCCGCACCGACGACTTCAAGAACCTGGTGCACGACATTGCGATGCACATCGCGGCTACCGATCCGCGTTTCATCCGCAAGGAGGACGTGAGCCCCGAGGCCTTCGAGAAGGAAAAGGAGATCTACCGGGCGCAGGCTGCGGAGACCGGCAAGCCACCTGCGGTTGTGGAGAAGATCGTCGAGGGCAAGATGGGCAAGTTCTACGAGGAGGTCTGCCTGTACGAGCAGCCTTTCATCAAGGACCAGACCATCTCGGTGTTGCAGCTCATCGCTACCGTCATCGGCAACCTGGGTGAGAACATCTCGGTGAAGCGCTTCGCCCGCTTCAAGGTGGGTGACGTCGGCGAGACCATCGCCGTCAGCAAGGCGCAGGAGCCGGCAGCCGAGTAGATTCGGCAGCACAAACGAAAAGAAGGGCGGGACGATATTCCCGCTCTTTTTATTTCCGGACAGCAGAGTTGCGCAGGGCCGACAGGAAAACTTCACCGTACTTGGCTGCGATCTTCGGGCCGATGCCAGAGATCCTGAGCAGGGCGGCATTGTTGGATGGAGCGTGGCGGGCCACTTCGGTTAGCACTCTGTCGTGCATCACGCAAAAGGCGGGCACTCCGTCCCGTTGGGCCAGCTTTAGGCGAACTTCGCGCAGAATTTCGTACCGGGCTTCAGCGGCGGTATCCAAGGGTACACCTGACCTGGCGGTTCTACTCTTTTGGCGCTCGCGTTGTCGGGGCGATTCGTTACCCCTCTCCGGCGGCGGTTTGACAGCACCGCGGCAGACATCGCAGGCGCAGGTGTATGACCCGGCTGGATTCGCCGAAGTACTTCAGGATGTTCCAGCGCCGGCAATAGCGCGACTTGGCGTATTGCATCATTGCTTCCAGCTTGCGGGCAGCGTTGGCCTGCAGTTGAGCGATCTGACCTGCTTTTAATTCCGGGTTGTTGTCGCCGATCTTATCGATGAAAAATTCCTGGATGCCGAAGTCGCGCGGCGAATGATAGAGCGCACAATCAGCGGTCTTGCCATCGCGTCCCGCGCGTCCTGCTTCCTGGTAATAAGCCTCTACACTGCCGGGTAAGTTGTAGTGCAATACGAAGCGGATGTCCGGCTTGTTGATCCCCATTCCAAACGCGTTGGTTGCTACGATGATCGCGCCCGCCTCGCGCATGAAACGCTCTTGCGCAGCCTTGCGCTGCAATTGCTCCATCCCCGCGTGATATCCGCAGATCGTGCGTTGAGGGAATGTTTGCTGCAGCAGGGCGGTGATCTCTTCCACGGTTTTCCGCGTTGCGCAATAGATGATTCCCGTGCCCAGCGCCAGCGGGAGTGCGTGCAGCAGGGCTGCGGTCTTTTCGCTGTCATTGCGGAAGAAGCGGGTAGCGTAGCGCAGGTTGGGCCGATCGAAGCCGGTGACATGCACCTTGGGCGAGCGCAGCTGCAAACACTTTGCAATGTCAGTACGCACCTGCGGCGTCGCCGTGGCGGTCAGCGCGATCGTAGCCGGCATACCCAGGGCTTCACGGATTTCGGCAAGGCGCATATAGTCGGGGCGAAAGTCGTGTCCCCAGAAGCTGACGCAGTGCGCCTCATCGACCACGAACAGATGCGGCTTGAGCTGGCCCAGAAGTGTCTGGAACGACGGCGCGGCGAAGCGCTCCGGGGCGATGTACAGAATGCCTTCGAAGCCGTTGCGGAGCCTTTGCAGGACCTCGCGCTGCTGCGCCGGCTGCTGCGAGCTATTCAGCAGAAAAGCCGGTATCTTCAATGTGTTCAGTTGCGCCACCTGGTCAGCCATCAAAGCAATCAAAGGTGAGACGACCAGGGTGAGACCGCCAAGCAGGGTGGCCGGCAATTGGAAACACAGGCTTTTCCCCGCGCCGGTGGGCATGACGCACATCACGTCGTGGCCGGCGAGCACGTCTTCAATCACTCCCGTTGCGCAGGACGGAACTGCTCGAGATGGAAGACGCGGCGAAGCTGGTCGATAATTGGCGACATTGTGGAGATTGCGGACGTTTCTTACCAATTTTGCCTGTTGCGGCGAAGTAAAGTACAGACTAAACGCGGCGGAGGCTTGCTGCGTCATCCTCCTTTGAAAACAGCACTGGGAAGGCTGCTTCGAAGTCGCTAGCCGGCAGGTCAGAGTAGAATCCCTGCTACACTGGAACAGGTTTTCCATTTCCTGCTGACGATGTCCACTCCTGCTTACAAACGAATCCTGCTGAAACTTTCTGGTGAGGCGTTGGCCGCAGGCCAGGGCTTTGGTGTCGACAACACGCGCGTGCATGAGATCGCCGCCGAGATCGCTGAAGTGCACGCACTGGGTATCGAGATCGCCATCGTTGTCGGCGGCGGCAACTTCTTCCGCGGTGTGGCCGAGCAGGCCAAGACCATGGACCGTGTTTCGGCCGATCACATGGGCATGCTCGCGACGGTCATCAATGCCCTCGCATTGCAAGACGCACTGGAGAAGCAAAGCGTGTGGACGCGCGTCATGTCGGCCATCGAGATGAACCAGGTGGCCGAGCCTTTCATCCGCAGGCGCGCCATTCGCCATCTCGAGAAAGGCCGCGTTGTCGTTTTCGCCGCCGGCACCGGTAACCCGTACTTCTCGACCGACACGGCCGCCTCGCTTCGCGCCATGGAGATTAAGGCGGATGCGATCCTGAAGGCGACCAAGGTCGATGGCATCTTCTCAGACGATCCGGTGCTGGTGAAGGACGCCACCATGTTCGAGACCATCAGCTACATGGACATCCTGCGCCTTGGACTGCGGGTGATGGATGCCACGGCCATCGCCATGTGCCGCGAGAATAACCTGCCCATCGTCGTCTTCAACCTCAATCGGTATGGCAACATTGGGCGCGTTGTCATGGGTGAGAAGGTGGGATCGCTGGTGAATCAGGGCTAGAGTCGGCCAGCTTCAGGTTTATAATCAGACGTTTGCGATCTTACCGTTAAAGCGGAGTCGACATGGCACAAGTCTCGATGGCAGCAATTCCTGCTCTTAAAGACAGCTTTACGCAGCTCAAAACACGAATGGACAAGGCGGTAGAAGACTTCCGCAAGGAAATGGCTTCACAACGGACCGGGCGTGCCTCGGTGCACATGCTTGACAGCGTGACGGTTGACGCTTACGGCTCGCAGATGCCGCTGAACCAACTGGCCAATGTGAGCGCTCCCGAGCCGCAGCTCATTACTGTGCAGCCCTGGGACGTCAGCCAGATTGGGGCCATCGAGAAGGCCATCCGCAGCGCCGATCTTGGCTTGAATCCCATGAACGACGGAAAGCTGGTGCGCGTGCCGGTGCCCGCGCTGACTGAAGAGCGCCGCAAGGAGATGGTGAAGCACCTGCACAAGATTCTGGAAGAGCATCGCACCGCCGTGCGCAACATTCGCCGTGATGGGAATGATGCCATCAAGAAGGCAATGAAGGACAAGAAGATCACGGAAGATGAAGAGCACGGCGCGATGGACCAGATCCAGAAGCTGACCGACGACGAGATCAAGAAGATGGAAGAGATGGCCAAGGCCAAGGAAAAAGAAGTCATGTCGGTCTAGCAGCAGCAAAGTTTGAGCAAACAGGGGCGCATTTCGCGCTCCTTTTTTCGTTGCCGAGTTGCGCAATCGGCGTCGGTGAAGCAACATAATTTTCAATGTTGCTCGATCTCGGCGACCTCCAGTTGCGCTCGTGGCGAAAGGCGGATCTCGAGGCCTTGCTTCGCCATGCCAACAATCCAAAGATTGCGGCGAACCTTCGCGATCAGTTCCCCTATCCTTACACCCGGCGCGACGGACTGGAATACCTCGAATTCGTGCGTGGACAAAAGCCTGAGCGCTCCTTCGCCTTGCAGCATGAGGGCGAAGCGATTGGCGGCTTGGGCTTTCAGATCGGCGTCGACATTGCGCGGGTAAGCGCCGAAATGGGGTACTGGGTGAGTGAGATGTTTTGGGGACGGGGATTCGCCACTCGTGCCGCTGCGGCAGCGTCGGAGTGGGCATTTTCTGAATACAAGCTCACCCGGGTATTTGCCCTTGTGTTCTCCCATAACCTGGCATCAATTCGGGTGCTGGAGAAGGCCGGCTTTCAGCGGGAAGGTCTGCTCCGCCGCAGCGCCATCAAGAACGGCGTCGTCCTCGATCAGTTGATCTACGCCAAGATCAGGTGAGCGTGCCTTCGCGGCTCCGGCCTGGCAGCTTTGCCCACCCTATGTGACCATCATCACAAGCGCCAGTACTCGGCGTCACAGACCCATGTACGTCTCAGGCATGAGAATCACGCCCACAACGGCTCAAGAAAGGCGGGAAGCGCCCGGTCTTGTGCCGCACTGCCGGGCCTGGTTGTTTGACCTCCGTCACGACCCAGGCGCCGGGACTTCGGTTCCGGCCTGTGCTCGCAGCGAAGCAGGCGGCGAAAGATGACCACTCTCCTCTACCCCAACGCTTCCCGCCCTTGGTGATGTTGGCTGCTCAGGCCCGGAGCGGTCGAGGCGCTTGTGATCTGAAACAAGGTGAAGACAGGTTCCTGCAACGGGATATTTGTAAGCACATAGCGAGGCTGAAGGGCAGGAAAGTAGCTTTTAACCAGAATTTAATCGTTTTTTGAAATTTCAAATTGTTGCTGGCAAAACCGTATGTTAAGGTTCTCCGCGCCGGAAAGGGGCATGAGATGAGTGCGACCACTACAAACACAAGCAAGGTGGATTCGATCGAAGTGGGTAGTGCCGGGCTCAATCGGTGGTGGCGGGTGGTGGGCGGCCTGCTGATGAACCTTGCCCTCGGCACGCTCTACGCCTGGAGCGTGTTTGTGGCTCCGCTGGAAAAGGAGTTTGGCTGGAAGCGTACTGATACCTCGACGGTATTCACGATCGCGGTGGTGGTATTTGCCTTGTCGTTCATCGTCGCCGGGCGGTTACAGGACAAGCTGGGGCCGTTCTGGATTTCCCTTACCGGCGCGATTCTGGTGAGCTTGGGGTTCTTCCTGTGCTCCTACACCAATAGCCTGACCTATCTCTTCATCTGTTTTGGTGTGATTGGCGGACTGGGAAACGGCTTCGGCTATGCCACGCCGATTCCGGTAATGGCCAAGTGGTTTCCTGACAAGCGCGGCCTGGCGGTTGGACTGGCTGTAGGTGGCTACGGCGCCGGATCCGCGATCTTCGGACCGCTGGCAGCCAGCTACCTGATCCCGAGTCTCGGCTGGCGCACTACCTTCCAGGTGCTGGGCGTGATCTTCTTCGTGATGACGATCATCGGCGCCTTTCTGCTGAAGAATCCGCCCGCCGGATACAAACCCGCCGGCTGGACTCCGGCTGCCACCTCCAAGGCCGCTGCGACTACCTATGACTTCACGCCCGGCGAAATGCTGCGCACGCCCACCTTCTACTTCATGTGGGTCGCATATGCCTTTGGTTGTGCGGCCGGTCTGATGGTCATCAGCCAGTTGGTGCCGTTCGCGAAGAGCGTGGGAATACCCAGCATCACCTTGGCGTCCCTGGGGCTCGTCGTTGGCGCAGTGGGGAATGCCTCTGGCCGCATCCTCTCGGGCTGGATGTCGGACCACCTGGGCCGCATGAACGTCTTGCGACTTATGATTGGAATTTCCATGGTGGCCATGCCGATTTTGTACAGCGTTGGCGGCAACGTAGCGGCGCTCTTCGTCATGCTGTTCATCGTCTACTGGTGCTACGGTACCCAGCTCTCGGTCAACGCCGCAACGTCGGCGGATTTCTGGGGCACGAAAAACGTCGGTATCAACTATGGGCTGTTATTCACGGCATGGGGCGTTGCCGGGCTGCTGGGAGGACGCATCGGCGGCAAGCTCTACGACAAGTATCACAATTACCAGATGGCGTTCTATACCGCGGCAGTGCTGGCGCTGATCGCACTAATCGCCGAAATGCTGGCGCGTCGTCCCAAACAGGTTTAGTTTCCAGAGGAAAGCGCCGAATTCCGCCTCGGGCTCGGGCAATGCAAACTCAAGGCGCGGCCCGGAGCGGAAATCGGCGATTTGTCCACATTAGAGCAATAGATTGGCCGTTGTCAGGGACCATCCACAGGTACCACCAGCCCCGTCCTGGGCCGTGGCAACAACCCAGGGCGAATGCAGTAGAGTATTTAGGCGCACCAATCAGCAGCAGACTCTTCTCGGAGGGATTCATGTCGTCGCAACAGCTTGCATCCAACCAGAACATCGACTCGATTCTTACTGAAACTCGGTCTTTTGCTCCTCCGCCGGAGTTCAGCAAAAATGCACACATCCGCACTGAGGAAGACTACAACCGCCTCTGCGCCAAGGCTGCCGCCGAGCCCGAGGCCTTCTGGTCCGATATTGCGCGCGAGCTCCACTGGTTCAAACCGTGGGACAAGGTGCTGGAGTGGAATGTTCCCTGGGTGAAGTGGTTCCTCGGCGGCCAGATCAATATCTCCTACAACTGCCTTGACCGTCATGTAGCGACCTTCCGCAAGAACAAGGCCGCCATCATCTGGGAGAGCGAACCGGGCGAAGTTCGTACCCTCACCTATCAGCAACTGCTGCAGGAAGTGAAGAAGTGTGCCAACGTGCTCAAGGCCCTCGGAATCCAGAAGGGCGATCGCGTTGCCATCTACATGGGTATGTGTCCGGAGCTGCCGATCGCCATGCTGGCCTGCGCGCGTATCGGCGCGACGCACTCGGTGGTATTCGGTGGATTTTCTGCCAATGCTCTGGTCGATCGCATCACCGACCAGGAAGCAGTCGCCGTCATCACGCAGGACAGCTCCTATCGCCGTGGCGGTGAAGTTAAGCTGAAGGCCGCGGTCGATGAAGCGCTGGACCGTTGTCCCACCGTGAAGCACGTGCTGGTATATCAGCGCACCGGCTGCGAAGTGACGTGGACGGAGGGCCGCGACTATTGGTGGCACGAGGAGATGGCCAAGGTCGACGACAACTGCGAGGCCGTACCGCTCGATGCTGAACATCCGCTGTACATCCTGTACACATCGGGCACGACCGGCAAGCCCAAAGGCATCGTGCATACCACCGGCGGCTATTCGGTGCAGACCTTCATCACCACCAAGTGGGTCTTCGACCTGAAGGAAGACGACACCTTCTGGTGTACCGCTGACATCGGTTGGGTGACGGGGCACAGCTACATCGTCTATGGACCGTTGCAGAATGGCGCAACCGTTCTGATGTATGAAGGAGCGCCCAACTGGCCCGACTTCGGCCGCTTCTGGTCAATCGTCGACAGACACAAGGTCAATGTCCTGTACACTGCGCCCACGGCGATTCGCACCTTCATCAAGTGGGGCGACGAATGGCCGAAGAAGCATGACCTGACCAGCCTGCGCTTGCTGGGCACGGTGGGCGAGCCGATCAATCCCGAGGCCTGGATGTGGTATCGCGAAGTTATCGGGGGCAACCGCTGCCCCATCGTCGACACCTGGTGGCAGACCGAAACCGGCTCCATCCTGATTTCGCCTGTTCCCGGGGCCGTGGCCACGAAGCCAGGTTCGGCTACCAGGCCGCTGCCGGGAATTCAGGCTGAGGTCGTCACCCGCCAGGGCGAGAAGGTTCCGCTTGGCTCCGGCGGCTTCCTGGTCATCAAGAAGCCGTGGCCTTCGATGCTGCGCACGGTCTACGGCGATCCTGATCGTTACGTCCGGCAGTACTGGTCGGACATTCCGGGCATGTACTTCACGGGTGATGGCGCGCGTGAAGACAAGGACGGCTACTTCTGGATCATGGGCCGCGTCGATGACGTCCTTAATGTGTCCGGCCACCGTCTCAGCACAATGGAGATCGAATCGGCGCTGGTCGCCCACGACAAGGTTGCCGAGGCGGCCGTGGTTGGTCGTCCCGACGACATGAAGGGACAAGCGGTCTCGGCGTTCGTCACGCTCGAAATGGGACATGCTCCATCGCCGGAATTGAAGGAAGAGCTGCGGCAGTGGGTGGCGAAGGAAATCGGGTCGATGGCGAAGCCGGATGACATCCGCTTCACCGATCAATTGCCCAAGACGCGTTCCGGCAAGATCATGCGGCGCCTGCTGCGCGAGTTGGCCTCCAGCGGAGAAGTGAAAGGCGACACCACGACGTTGGAAGACTTCAGCGTCATCGCAAAGCTGAAGGAAGACGAAACGTAGGGCTGCATGCACACACCCTCAGGTGTGCCGCCACAGGGAAACCGCGCGTCAGGGCACGACTTCAGTCGTGCCGAAACCCGATTCTGATAACCTCTCTCACTTTCCGAGCAATTGCTGAAGCCTGCCGATAGCCCGGTAGAACCACCATGCTGCTCCCGCCAAGATACCCAGGCCGAGCATTCGCATTCCCCGAATAGAGAAATGTGTCCAAGGCCATTGAGTGTTGCGGAGAGCTGATTGCGGCCTTGCGACCGCGAACGTGCCGAATCCAAGCCACGCTGGGCCGAAAAGCAAAAGTAAACTTGCTTCAAGCATTGCGTGGCTCGGAATGAGGAGCCCCAGATGAATCGGACGATGTATGGTCGGGCGCAGCTTCAACGCCAAGCGCTAACGGCAGATCGACGTACTCCAAGGGAGCCGACGGTAGCTCAGGCGATGACGGCTTCGGCGACTCCCAGGGCGGGGGCACCGGCAGCAAAGGTTCCGGCTCCGGATTCAGCCTGTACCAGGTTGTGGCACATGCCTTCTGCCACAGGCGGCCGAAGATGTGGGTCAGCATGACGATCTCGAGCAGCAGAGTCGTGAGCCAGACCGCCCTTCCCGGCACCTTGCTCCAGATCAGCACTGCGATGATAGTGATGATCCACACAAATGCGCTGATCAGGATGTAAGCCCAATACCCCTGCCAGGCCTGGCGAATCGCGACCTTGAACATGTAGCCGGCGTTGCGCCGCATGGCCCGATTCTTAGTGGACACAGAACGCGCCTGCGCCAGATCAAACCAGAACCTCACCCACACCGTCAGCAAAAGAACCGGAATAGCGCCAATCACGAGGATGTAGAAGCTGGTTTGATCGGCGACCACTCGGTCTCCAACGTAGTCGGATAGCGCCCTTACTGCCTGAAACAGCAGGTCCACGAGGAGGAAGGGAATCAGCGACCACAGTGCCAGACGCACAAATGCCCAGAAGAAACTTCCGGCCGCGCCAAAGAATTCTCCAGTGGTGAACTTGCGATCTTCGAGATAGACCGCGATAATCCCCGGGGTCACGAAGAGCAGAAACAAGAAGTAGAGCGCCGCGAAGAGAACAACTCCGCCGGAGTGGCTGAACAACTTCACGGCGGGCTGGCTCACCAACTCCAGGAACATGCCGAGGTCGAAGCGGTTTGCGAGCCTCTCGCCCGCCAGGCTGTGGTGAAGCGCGCCGCCCAAGGCACGTGCTGCGCCGCTTGAGCCCAGGCCACCGAGGACGAAGTTGGCCGCGAATACCCACCACAGAATGCGCTGATGGCGCGTCGTCAGCGCGAACCCCCGTGCCAGAACCGGTGTGCTCTCAGTCGCCAATTGCGTGCCTCAATGCCTATGTCAGCCAGCCCAGCATCTGGCCGAGGAACTGCGAAAAGAATGTCCAGTATGTAGTCAGCTTCATCACTGCAAGGTTCTGGGTGTCTTCCGCGTGGCTGTTGTTCAGGTAGTCGCGGTCCAGTGTCACACGATAGTCGGGATCGATCTGCGCCGACACAACCTGCGCCTTCTTCACGTACACATAGCGCACCCAGCGCTCGCGGCCGTCCCAGCGAACGCGGTCTACGTCGCCGTTGTCGAACTTGATCACCGCCTCAACCGGGAAGATGAAATCACCCTTGCGGTGCAGAATGACTTGCGTCTCGTATTCCGTCTCGCCTTTCTTCTCTTCCAGATTGGGGTCATACCACTTCACCGGAGTCGAGTCAGCGCGCAGGACTTCATAGTCCAGCATCTGTGTTCCATACACCGCCTGCTGCCAATACCAGCCCAAGTCCTGTTGCGCGGTCTGGTTCACCTCGCGCAGGAAGTCCTCTTGCGTGGGGTGGGTGAAGCGATACTTAATGAAATAGTTGTGCAGCGCCTTGCGTAACGTCTTTTCGCCGACAACGTTCTCCAGCGTTAACAGCATGCTCGCCGTCTTGCCATAACTGACGGAGCCATATGAACCGAAGCTCATGTCGGTATAACTGGGCCGGGACAAAGGATCAAAGTCAGGACGCCCTAGGTACTGTTCGCGCTGCAACGCAGGTTCGCCTAACTGTGCGCCGTGGAAGTTGAGCACGCTGGTGTCGCGGCCATAGATGTCATCCAGGACCTTGGCTTCGGTGTAGCTGTTGATTCCCTCATCGAGCCATGCATTCTCAAATTCGTTGGTGGCCACCATTCCGTACCAGTACTGGTGCCCAAACTCGTGCTCGGTTACCCCTTCAGGAAACAAATACTGCCCCTTGGGCGCCCACCAAGTGGTATCACCGGTGATGAAAGTGGGATACTCCATGCCGCCGGCTTCCAGCGCACCATGCGGCGGATCGACCACGGTGATCTGCGCGTAAGGGTACGGCCCGTACCACTCGTCAAAGCGCTTCATGGTCTGCTGCATGATGTTGATGTAGCGGTCCCATGAACTCTTGTGGCCCTGGTAGGTCAGCAGGCGAATCTTGACCGCGCCGACGCTGCCGTCAAACTCGCTGTTGACGACTTTGAAGTTCGGATCGGCAGTCCAGGCGAAGTCGTGAACGTCTTCCGCGTGGAAGGCAACAGTCTTGGTGCCGTCGCTGTTTTGGGTCTCGCCAACCTGTACGCCCGTCGCTCCGATGACATAGTTCTTCGGCAGCGTGATCTTCACGTCATACGTGCCGAAGTCGGCGAAAAACTCTGTCATGGCGTGGAACTGGTGACAGTTCCACGCGCCATGCCACCAAACCCCGACTTTAGGGAACCACTGCCCCGCGAGCAGGAAGGTGCGCTTGTAGCCGGTGCGCGCGATCACCTCAGGAAAGACAGCGTGGAACTTCATCTTGAAGACAACCTTCTCACCGGGTTGCACGGGGCGGGGAAGCTGTACTTCGAAGACCGTCTTGTCGTCCGGATTGCCGTCATCCGGGGAGACGAACTTCATCTGCTTGGTCAGGTCTCCCATGCCGACAACTTCCAAAGAAGTGACGTCGTTGGATCCGTTGTCTTTCGGGTCCCACGCGTCCTCAAACGTCGTTGTCCGGAAGCTGCCGTCGCGATGCGCCTCATGCACCCATGTCGCCTTGGGCTGGAAGCCGTTCAGGTAAAGGTGAAAAGGGAAACGGTCCAGCGGTTGAAAGGTGAGGTTGTGATAGGTAAGGGTTTCAGTGGCATCGACCGAATGCGTATCAGGGTTGTATTTGGCGTCGATGACGTAGGCAACCACGCGCTGCGACAACGGACCGTTGACCTTGGCGGCGAACGGGCTCTGCGCTGCCAACGGCAGTATCGGGTACGACAGGAGCGTAAGCAGGAGCAACGTCTTGCCGATTCGCATTGTGAAGCCTGACTTGACGACGGCTTGCTGCAGGCCGCGTGCGATGAAACTAAATCTTCCGCGCGGCAGAGTCAATTTCCTCCGGCCGGCCCATCGCGGCCGGAAGAAGTATGCGGCGATTTCTGGTTGTTTACGGAGCTTGTTACCGGCGGCACTTTCTGATCACCGCCTGTGGCTCCGCTTGCTACACTCTCTGCAGATCATGCGAGTGTTAGGCATCGATTGCGGCGGCGAGTATACCGGCTACGGCGTGGTCGAGCAGGATGATGCCGGTACCCTGCACCATGTGTGCAGCGGGGCCATTCGGCTGGTGACACGCGACGCCCTCGAGTTGCGCCTGAAGGCCATCAGCGACGCGCTAGACCGAATCATTGCCCAGCATCATCCCGAGATGGTGGCGATCGAAGACGTCTTCTACGCCGTGAACGCCAAGTCCGCATTGAAGCTTGGACACGTGCGCGGCGTAGCCATGCTGGCGGCGGCCCAGGCTAGGCTGTCGGTGGTTGCTTATTCTCCGTTGTCGATCAAGTCGGCGGTTGTGGGTTATGGCCGGGCGGAGAAGTCGCAGGTCCAGGTCATGGTCGCCCGCCTTCTCGACCTGCCGGGGCCGCCCGAGCCGCCGGACGTGGCTGATGCATTGGCCATCGCTATCTGTCACCTGCATACCGCAGCCACCGTTCAGCGGCAAACCGCGGGAGCCAGACTCTGAAATCGATTAGAATCTTCTCCTGAAGATGGCGTCCTACCGAACGTTGTTGTGTACCGTCTGCCTGTTCTGCCTGGCGTTTTGTATGCAGGCACAGCAGCCCCCGCCTCCCCCACAGGGACCGACCGTCGTATTCAAGTTCGACTGGAACCTGGGGCAGCCCTGGGTGAATTACGTCTTCACGGTGCAAGAGAACGGCGCCACCCACTTCAGCGGGACGGGCGACGCCGGGGAGAATGGCGATAACGACAGCTTCCGCCAGGATTTTGTGCTGTCAGCCGCCAGCACCCAAAAGGTCTTTCAGTGGGCCAAGGCGACCGACTACTTTCAGGGCCAGTTCGAGACCAGGACGAAAAATGTCGCCAAGACCGGGACCAAGACGCTGGAGTTCCACGGGCCCGGAATCGACAACTCGACCACGTATAACTACTCGCCCAATCCCAACATCCAGCAGCTCACAAAGCTGTTTCAGTCGATCGCGGTGACTATCGATTATGGCCGCAAACTGGCGTATCAATACCGCTTCGACAAGCTGGGGATGGATGCCAGGCTCAAGGAACTTCTGGACTTGCGGGCCAGCGGGATGGCCGACGAAATCCAGATCATCGAGCCTATCCTGCGTAAGATTGCCGACGATGACGAGATCATGCATGTGGCGCGCCTGGAGGCCCAGCAACTGCTGAAATCGGCAGGCCCGGACGTTGTAGCTCCCAGGCCAGGCAGCGGCAAGCCGTAGCGACCCTCCCAAGGCGGCAACAGGCTGCGTGACGTGCGCCGATTTCCGGCAACTTTGCGTCAAAACGGTGTTAAATACCTATAGGAAGAGTGGCCTCGCGTAGCTCCCGCGATATATCGTGGGCCCCGGATTCGAAGCGCCCGGCCAACCCGCGAAAGTTCTGAGGTAGAGAGATGGCAAGGCGCATGGGAAACGCTCTATCAGTGATGTTGGCCGTGGTGTTTGTGCTGGCCGGCGTGCGTGCGCAAGCCGAGTCGCACGTTCGCATCATTCGCTTGAGTTACGTCGACGGCTCAGTTCAGATCGATCGCGCTACTGGGCAAGGGTTGGAGAAGGCCATCCTGAACATGCCCATCACCGAAGGTGTGCGGCTGGTGACCGGCAACGACGGCCTGGCCGAAGTTGAGTTCGAGAACAACAGCACCGTGCGCGTGGGTGAGAACTCCGAAGTGCTTTTCAGCAAGCTGCTGATCAATGACTCCGGCGACAAGGTGAATGACGTTGCGCTAGTCCGGGGAACGGTTTATTTCGACACCAAGGGCGGCAAAGATGAAATCTACCGCGCTACGGTTGGCAACTCGGCCTTCCTGATTCACAAGGACACGCAGCTTCGGCTCAGCGACGACTCCGACAACCCGCAGCTTGCGGTCATGAAGGGCGAGGTCCAACTCGAGAACCAGCCGCGCGAAGTGAAGGTCTCGAAGAAGGAGACACTCACCGTCGATCCCAATAGCTCCAATGGCTACGACATCGCCAAGGGTGTGGATGCGGCGCCGCTTGATCAGTGGAACAACGAGCGCGCCTCCTACCAGACGGCCTATTCGTACAACAACGTCGGATACGGCCCGAACCTTAACGGCTACGGCTACTCTGACCTGAGCTACTACGGCGGTTGGTCTTACCTGCCGGGCGCCGGCTACGGCTGGCAGCCCTATGGCGTTTCCTCCTGGGTTGGATGGAACCCCTATCTCGCCGGAGCGTGGTCGTTCTACCCTGGCTTTGGCTACATGTGGGCCTCCGCGTATCCCTGGGGATGGCTGCCATACCACTATGGGGCATGGTCGTTCGTGAATGGCGGCTGGTTCTGGTTCCCCGGGGCCGGGCGTGGCTATCGGAACAGCGGCTGGTATGCGAATGGATTTCAGCCTGCGCCAGTCGTACACGGCCCGAACGGATGGCGGCCTCCAGCGCGGCCAGTACTACCTCCCAGCGCGGTCTATGGGCCGACCGTGAGAGTTGGTACCATTGGCAACCTGCCGGCGACGATTCCGGGCGGGCGCATGGCCCCGAACTTCCGCAGTGTGGTTCCAGCTAATACAGCGGCCGCCAGAGCTCCTTATGCAGCGAGGGATAGAGCTATCTACGCGCCTCATCCGGGTCCGCAGGGATACGGTGCGACCAGCGCATACCAGGGAAATCATGGCAGCGATACGCGCTCGATTCACGGGCCGTATTCCTCCGGGCACGTGTATGCCAGCCCTTCGCACATTGCCCGGCCCTCTGTGGCTCCCAGAGCTTGGGGTGGCGCCCCTGGCCGGCCTATGGGCCCAGCCATGGGACCGCGGCCCTCAGCGGGGACTACCTCCCCGGGTTCGTTCCATCCCATGGGTGGTTTCGGTGGAGGCGTTCATCCAGCCGGTGCGGGCGCCAGCCACGCAGCGCGTGGAGGCCCAAGTCCGAAGTAGGCCTTTCGTGTTTTGAAGAAAATGCTCCGGAGCGATCCGGAGCATTTCTGTATGCGAATCAAGGCGCTCGCATTGGCAACAGGAAGTTAGCCCTGCCCCCTGCAGTTCGGCTCGAGCTGCGTAATAGCTTTCACATTCTTCGCCGATGAATTCGTTATCGCGACCGATCCGCAGTGCGATAAGGTAAGAGCGAATGTCGTCTGCTTCCGATCAACCGGTCTTGGTGCGAAATACAGAGCCGCGTGACTTCACCGCCATAACGGAATTGTGTTCGCGCATCTATCCCGACACTCCGCCATGGAATGCCCAACAGCTTTCCTCGCATCTCAGCATCTTTCCCGAGGGCCAATTCGTGGCGGTGCATGGCCCGGAGGAAAATGTTGTCGGCATGAGCGCCAGCCTGATCGTCGATTGGGAAGATTACAAGACGCTCGACGACTGGGAGAGATTCACCGCCGGCGGCATGTTCACCAATCACGATCCCCATCGCGGCCGGACGTTGTACGGCGCGGAAGTCATTGTCGACCCGGCGTTGCAGCATCATGGCATTGGCGACAAAATCTACCACGCTCGCCGCGCCCTGACGGAATCGCACAAGCTGCTTCGCATTCGCGCCGGTTCGCGGCTGCGAGGGTATTGCCATTCCGCCGCCAGGCTGAAGCCGGAGGACTACGTCGTCGCAGTCGTCGAGGGACACGAGTACGACCCCACGCTGAGCTTTCAACTGAAGGAAGGCTTCCACGTGGTCGCGGTGGTGCCGCACTATCTCACCGACGATCCGGAGAGCCTGGGCTATGCGGCGGTGATTGAGTGGCTGAATCCGCAGCTGATCCGCGACCAGCACATTGCCGACCGTCCAACCCGCTTCCTGCGCAAAGCGATGGGCAGCGTTGTGAATCTCGCGCAACAGAACTGACCAGCAAACCGTATCGGAGATCGCAGGTCGAGAAACCACGCTGTAGACGCACCGGTTGCGACGCAGAACGAGGGAGAAAAACCCCGCGCCGTAGGCGCAGCAGAGCTTAGCCCAG
>CAVVDY010000022.1:0-18462 GCA_963747055.1 uncultured Acidobacteriaceae bacterium
GAGCATTTCTAATTTAAGTATTAACATTTCTGTGCGATAATAGTCTCGCCGTCGGGAGGCGGCTGGGATGCACTCCTATTCGCAAGACCTGCGGGATCGTGTGCTGTGGGCGTTGGAGCGCGGAGAGGGACCGTCGGCCATCGCGCGGCGGCTAGAGGTCAGCCGGGTCTGGGTCTATCAAGTGCGGGACCGCAGACAAACCACGGGGCTGCGAACGAGTTTGCCGATGGGCGGCCATCGCCGTTCCCGGATTGCCGACCTAGAGCCGAAGCTGCGGGCCTGGATCGAAGCGGAACCCGACCTGGCGTTGCAGCAGATTTGCGACCGGTTGGCGGGTCAGGGAATTGCCATTAAGTCCGGGGCGCTATGGCATCAGTTGAACAAGTGGAATCTGACCTTCAAAAAAAACCCTGCACGCCGACGAGCAAGCACGCGCGGACGTGGTCGCGGCGCGCCGGGCGTGGAGCCAAGCTCTGCCCGCGATGAACGTCGAAAAGCTCGTGTTTATCGATGAAACCTGGACTTCGACCAACATGACTCGACGCTACGGCCGTGCCCCTCGTGGGCAGCGTTGTCGCGCTTCGGCGCCCTACAGTCAGTGGCAGATCACCACCTTCGTCGGCGCTCTGCGCCGCCACGGGATCTCCGCCACCATGGTGATCGACGAACCGATGGATGGCGAGGTATTCCTCGCCTACCTCGAGCAGGTGCTGGTCCCCACCCTCTCCCCCGGAGAGATGGTCATCCTCGACAATCTGGGCAGCCACAAGGTGGCTGGCGTGCTCCAAGCCATCCAGGGCGCTGGCGCAACCCTGCTCTATTTGCCGCCCTATTCCCCCGACCTGAACCCCATCGAAAACTTCTTCGCCAAGCTCAAGGCCTTGCTGCGTAAGGCGGCCAGGCGGTCCACCGAGACTCTCTGGGAAGAAATCGGAACTCTGCTGCAGTCGGTTTCCTCGGAGGAATGCTTACACTACTTCACGGCCTGCGGGTATGTAAACACATAAATTAGAAACGCTCTAGCTTCTCAAGTCGTAAGTCGCTGTGGCGAGATTCCTGCATAACGTACATTTCCTTCACCGGGGCGAGCCTGGGTGGGTCGCGCTGAAACATTTCGGAGAGAAACTCCATCGTGTCCAGCAGCGCGGCGACCAGCACTGCGCAGGTATTTTCCTTGGCGCCAAACAGTTGTTCGCCAACGCTCACCGTCCGAGCCCGGGGAACGATGCCGATTTCCGACAAGGGCCGTAATACGATGACGATCACGACGGGTCGTGAATCAGACGGCCTTTGTAGCAGAAGATCAATGGATCAAAAAGGTCGACACTCCGATTCCGGGGGCATCAAGAATCAGCTTACGGGCGACAGTGCTGATGGGATAGCTACAAGCTATACGCAATGATGACCTCGCCGGACAGCGCGCCGTGCTTCGTAGGGTTGGCTAGAGCTTTCCCACCGCCGGCCCTACGGACTTCAACTTAACGGCGATGTCGATGAAAGCCAGGGCGGCGCGGCTGAGCGCTTTCTCTTTGCGGTAGACCAGGGCGAGGTCGCGTTGAATGGTGGCGTCGGCGATGGTGAGCGCGGCGAGCACTTTGGCTTGCAGTTCCTCGGTGATATTCGAATGCGGTATGAAGCCGATGCCAACGTTGGCGGCGACAAAACGCTTCAGCAGTTCGCTGGAATCGAGCTCCATGGAGATTGCCGGTCGAAGCTGGCGCTCTTCAAACAGCGCGTTCAGCATGTCGCGCGTGCGGCCGATCTTGGGCAGCAGCAAGGGATATTCGCAAACATCGGCCAAGGTCGCACTCTTGTGTCCGGCAAGATGATGTCCCGCCGCGGTGATGACTACCAGTTCGTCGCGATGAATAGGAACCACGGTGAAACGCTTGTCGTTCACCGGCATGGACACGACCCCGAAGTCGCAGGCATTGTCGAGAATCGCTTCCAGAATGCGGCCGCGCTCTGAGCGCTTCACGTTGACTGCCACGGCCGGATACTCCCGCTTGAACTGGGCGAAGACCTCGGGCAGGATGTGCAGGCAGGTACCCTCGTTGGCGGAGACCACGATCTCTCCGCGGGGCACGCGATGGGTTTCGGCGATGGTGGCCAGCATGGCCCGTCGCGCTTCCAGCACGTCCTGCGCATACTGCTGGAAGACCTTGCCGGCGGCGGTGAGGGTGACGCGGCCGCCGCTACGGTCGAAGAGTTTGGCGCCGACCTCTTCCTCAATCAGACGAATTTGTGAGGAGATTGCCGGTTGCGTGCGGAAGCGCCGCTCGGCCGCACGCGAGAAACTGCTCAGTCGCGCTACTTCGAGAAAGCTCTCCAGTTGATCGAAGTCCATTTGACCGAGGAAGCGAAGCAGCTGCCTCTAAGAGCATGGTAAACCGTGCGCTAGATTTCGCCCTTTTTGGCCAGCGCGGTAATCCGATCGCCAGCCCGAAACGCCAGCGCCTGAATGGTTTCCGTCGGCTGGCCGCGGCCGCTGGTGACGAAGCTGGAGCCGTCGCAGAGAAACAGGTTCGGCACATCATGGGTGCGATGGTCGGCGTTAATCACCGAGGATTTCGCATCGTCGCCCATGCGGCAAGTTCCCAGCAGGTGCACGGCGAAGCTGGATTCGGTCACGGGATAGCGCCAACGGTTCTGCGCGCCCGCGGCTTCGAGAATCTCCATGGAACGATCTTGCAAGTAGGTCGCGAACTTCAGATCGTCCGGATGGTCCTTGTAGGTCACGCGCATCGCGGGAAGGCCCCAGTCATCCTTCAGCGTGTCATCCAGCGAGATGCTGTTGTTCTCCAGCGGCAACGAAGTGCCGTGTCCCATCAGCGCCATGCTGCGGTTGAAGTACCTGGCCAGCGCCTTCTTGTACTCTGTACCCCATTGTGGGAGGTCTGGCGGAAGCCCTCCGAAGGCAAAGGAAATAGGATAGTTCTGGAATCGCGCGCTGATGCCGCCCCCGCCATAAAAACCCAGCTTGGGGTCGATCTCGTAGAAATCCATCAGGATGCGCGTGACTTCGATGCTCTTGTAGCCGTTAAGCTCGTGCTCGAAGAGCCCACCGGTCATGGGGTCGGTGTTGAACATCAAGTACTTGCCCACCAGCCCACTTGAGTTTGCCAGGCCATTGGGAAACTGGTTTGACTTCGACATGAGCAGCAGGCGCGGCGTTTCGGCGCCGTTGGCGGCTACGATGAAGGCCTTGGCGCGCTGCCGCTTCTCAACCTTGTGCTGGTCGAAATATATGGCAGCGGTAACACGACCGTGGCTATCTGTTTCCAGCTTGCGAACATAGCTGTGCGGCCTGATTTCGCAGCGTCCGGTCGCGACGGCCTGCGGAACCATGGACGGCAAAGGGCTGGATTTCGCCCCGTGCTCGCAGCCGAAACCTTCACACCATCCGCAATGCTGGCACCCCATACGGCCCTGGTAGGCTTTCGAGATGACGGCGACCGGTGCAGGGAAGGGATGATAGCCGAGCTTGCGCGCACCTTGTTCGAACACGACGCCGTCAGGCTTTACGGGCATCGGCGGCAAAGGGTATGGCTTGGAGCGCGGGGGATCGAAGGGACTGGCGCCAGCCTGCCCGGAAACCCCCAGGTCCCATTCGGCCTTCGTATAGTACGGTTCAAGATCGGCATAGGTGATCGGCCAGTCGGCGAAACCGGTTCCGGCGATTGTGCCTTTCTTGCTTGCCTCGATGAAGTCGATCTCGTGAAAGCGCCAATAGTTGGCGGTGAAGTGTACGGCGCCGCCTCCCACCAACTGGCCGTACATAATGCTGGGCTGCTTTTGCGCTTTGTCTTGTGGAGTGCGGCGGAAGGTCTGCGGCTGCTTGCGCCAGTCGTTGGTCAGTGCTGAGTTACTCCAGTTCAGATATTCGTTATGGTCGAATTCCTTCGCTGACTTCCATGGTCCATGTTCCAGAACCACCACGCTAAAGCCGTTGCGTGAGAACTCGCGCGCCAGCACTCCACCCGACGCTCCGCAGCCGACAATGACAAAGTCGACGACCTCAGTTGGCGGAAAGTGTTTTTGCGGATGAGGGTCAGCGCTCATGCTTTCTCTTCCGCGTGCGCATCGTAGTAACCGAATGGCGGCGCCCAGTAGGCCTGGTCATTAAAGCCGATGAGGTTCCAACCGATCTTGTTGCGGTTGCCGTGAAGCGACGGATCGCAGAACGTGCCCGTCAGCACTATGGTTCGCAATGCACCAAAAGCCTCAGCCTGTTTGCCGCCTGCACCGGTTTCGGCAGCGATGCCGTTGTTCGATTCGCCCGGCGCTGCCGGTTTGTCCATGGCCTTCATGACAGCGATTTGTTTTTCGACGGACAGCGCAGCGAACGATGTGCCGGGCTGGGCCGTGGCGGCTGCCAAGTGCAATACCTTCAGCGCGCCGCGAAAGTCCGCCTGCTGCTCAGGATTGATGGCGCTCAGAAGATAGTCGGCGAAGTAAACCGCGCCCGCCTCCCGCGCGCCGGGAGTCCCGTCGTCGCTGGGAATGATCTGCGCCGCGAAGGCGTTGAAATCGGCTGCCTCCTGTTGCGTGAGGAACTTGAATGCGTGAGTTCCCGTCGAGGCTGCCTCTCGAGCATGTTGCGACGCTTGCGCGATCAGTTGCGGGGTCAGTGAATCAAGAAACAACAGAACAAGGGCGCCAGCGCTCTGCGCGAGAAACTTACGGCGCGAGTTTTCCAACCGGTACCTCCACTTATGCAAACCTGTAGCCGCTGGGATGCAGGCCTTCGATCTTGCTCGATTTTGCCGGCGGCTTGGCAATCCTCCCCACGACCGCGCCTTTCATGACGCGCGAAAAGGCCGTTTGGAACTGGTCCATCTCAGCGGGTGTGCCGACCGTAATACGCACATAGGTCGGCATGATCGGCCAGATGCGCCCAATGTAAATATTCTGCTGCTGCATGGCGTCAATAACGCTTCTGCCGTCGCGCTGAGTATTGAGCATGAAGCAATTTGACTGCGACGGAATAAACGAGTAGCCGTTCGTCCGCAGCCAGTCGAACACCTTTTCGCGAGTTGCAGAGTTGATGCGTTTGCGATCCGGCACCAGATCGGGGTCCTTCAGGCTAGCGTTGGCGGCGACCACGGCCGTAATCGGCATTGGGTTAAAGCCGTGATAGCGGCCGATTTTCTGTTGCAGGTCGGGCCGCGCGATGGAAAATCCGCACCGCAAGCCGGCCATGCCGTAGATCTTCGAGAAGGTACGGAGCACGACCACATCCTGGCCTGCCTTTACCAGGTCAATGGCCGAGGTGGCGCCATCGGCGAAATGAATGTATGCCTCGTCGACCATCACCATCGAGCCTTGCGGCTTGTGTTCGAGCAGGTACTCGATGTCGGAGTGGCTAGTCAGTGTGCCCGTAGGATTGTTGGGAGTGCACACGTAGAACAGCCCCGCGTCCGGCGCCTGCGCCAGCATGGCTTTGACGTTGTGGGCGTGGCTGCTGGTTAGCGGGACCCTGACGATCTGTGCGCCGGTGATGCCGGCGGCGTACATTCCAGCCTCATAACCAGGGTCGGCCGTGACATAACTTTTTGTGGGCGAGGTAAAGGCGAGCACCGTGTAGTGCAGAGGCTCACTCGAGCCGGGATACGCGGCGATGTGATCGGCCGGAAGGCCTTGGCTGGCAGCGAAGGTCTCGATCAATTCGTCGGTGAGCCAGTCGGAATACCGGCCTCCATTGGGGATGATGGCTGTTATTGCCTCACGCGCGACTTGCGATGGACCAAGTGGATTCTCGTTGGAATCGATGGCGACGGCACCCGGGCCGTAATGGTGCCGGTGGGGAAGCGCCAGCAGCCTCTCCGTCAGGATTGTGCTGCAAGCGGCGGTCGCCGAAGCTGCCAACGCCAGGTTCAGAAAGTTGCGGCGCGAGAAACCGGAAGATTCACTGTGCGGCATGGTCGCCTCCCTCAAGTGCTGCGGTTACCGGTCGCGCATGTGCTTCATGCTTGCGGACGGCAATGACTTCGATCTCGACCAGCGCTCCGGGGGCCGCCAGCCCGGCCACCTGTACCGCGCTACGTGCCGGCTTGTTGGGTTGGTCAGGAGTGCCGAAGAATCGCTTATAGCCCTCCATCATCCCGGCGAAATCCATCTTGCCATCCCTGGCCGGGTCGCCCGCCAGATAAACGTGCATCATCACCACGTCGGCCATCGAAAGGTTTTGCCCTTGGAGCGTTGCTTCGATTTGCTGCAGTACCGAAATGGTTTGCGTCTTGGTATCGCCGTAACTCTGCACGCTGCCCTTGGGGGCCTTGGGGTCAGAGACCTTCGGGATGTTTCCGCTGACATAGATCGTGTCATAGTCCGGCGGAACGACGACGGCGGCGGAGATGGGAAAGTCAGAGTTGGGTATGGGGATGCGCTGGACCTTGTCGCCCGACTGCGCGAGGGCGTTGGTGAAAGCGCCGGCAAAGAAAAGCGTCAAGGAAACGAGCGAACAGCCTGCAATGCGCGTGATGAACATGCTTCGCCCTCGCGGAGAGTTGTGCCCAACATATTAGCGCGTACGGCAAAGTTTGGCACAATCCGGGAGGGCGGACGGAAGGAGCGGGTTCCGGGCCTACCGCGGCTGCAATTCTTCCAGAACGCCGTCGATGCGCTCCACCTCTTCGCGAATCACCCGAATCGCCTGCTGGTTGCTGGGGAAGGGGACAGGGAACAGCGCGTCCACCGCGTGGCGGATCTTGTGATTGCGGTCAGAGATGAAGCTGATGCCGGTCCGGGTGTTGGCGCGGTGCTCATAGATGCCGCGCGCGATCTTCATGCCAATCCAGGCGAAGGCCAGGCCGAAGCAGATTTCAATGGGCAGGCGGTCCCTGGCGCCGTCAAAGTCGAGGAACAGCAGGCGGTAAACGGCTTCGCCCGCGCCCAGGGACGCGAACACCACGACGGTGCCAAACAGTAAGAGCTTCAGGCGTTGCATGGGACGGAGCTCGGGTTCGGTCCGCCCAGTTCGACGATTCTCGACAAGCTGCATTCATCTCCCCCAAAAGACGCGGCTTGAACTTCTATTGTGCAACGAACTGACGATTTTGTGCAGCAAGTATCGTGATGTTTTTTCCAAAAAGTGTAATAACCGGGGAACGAGCATGCTTTTTGCGGCCCTGCACAGGCCAGGACGGAGGTTTAACTGCCCGGTCATAATAGGGAATCTTGTCCCGGATTGGCGCACTCCAGGCCAGCTCTCCGCGGGTTACTTTACGAAATCCGACTGGAACAGCGACAATGAATGTTTGTCGGGTGTGCGGCGTTAGGCGCTGGGAGCGCGGGCCCACCGTGGATTATCGTTTTCAACCAGCCAGGAAAGGGACCTGCTATGTCTGCCAGTGGTGAACTCATTCGCATGATGAATTACGTCGACGACATTGCCGCCACGTTGCGGCGAGTCAACGCCAGCCTGTATCTGCTTTCACCCGAGGAGAAGCAGCGGCTTGCGGATTATATGCGCAAGTCGGACCCGAACTTTGTTGGTATGGTCGAACTTCTGGAGCGGGGAGAATAGCGGATGGCCGAAATCCGCACAGTCGCAGTCATCGGCGCCGGCATTATGGGGCGCGGGATTGCCCACGCCGCCGCCCTGGGTGGCTACCGTACCATCCTGGAAGATGTGCTTCCTACGGCGTTGCGCAAGGCCGAAACGGAAATCCGCGCCAACCTCGACAAGGCCGTCGAGTTGGGCAAGGTCACAAAGGACGACGCCGGCGAGGCACTGAATCGGCTGGAGTATGCCTCCTCGGTTGAGCAGGCAGCGCGCGAGGCCGATCTGGTCATCGAAGCCGTGCCCGAAGAGATGGAGTCGAAGATCGAAATCTTCACCCTGCTCGACAAAATCTGCCGGCCGACGACCATTCTCGCGTCCAATACGTCTTCGCTCAGTGTCACGGAAATCTCCAGCGTCACTTACCGCGCGCCGAAGTGTGTGGGGATGCACTTCTTCAATCCGGTGCACAAAATGAAGCTGCTGGAGATCGTGCGCGCGCTAGAGACCAGCGAAGACACGCTGGCCGCGGCGGTGGAAGTCGGCAAGCGCATGGGGAAGGAAGTTGTCGTCATCCGCGAGTCGCCGGGGTTCATCACCAGCCGCATCAACGCCATGATCGGCAACGAAGCCTTCTACATGTTGCAGGAAGGCGTTGCCTCGGCCGAGGACATCGACAAGGCGCTGAAGCTGGGGCTCAACCATCCCATGGGCCCGTTTGAGATGGTGGATCTCGTCGGCCTGGACACGCGCCTGCACATCCTGGAATACCTGCACAAGACGCTGGGTGAGAAGTTCCGTCCGGCGCCCTTGATGGTGCAGTACGTGAAGGCGGGCCGCCTGGGCCGCAAAGCCGGCCGCGGAGTGTACGAGTATCCCGCGCAGGAGCCGGGGCGAGCCGAAGTGGCCAAACCCGCGACCGCAGGCGCAAGCGGAGCGAAAAAGTAGGTTCTCGGGTTTTGCGCTCCGTGACGAAGCGCTCAAAAAGCGGGACGCTTCCACGGGGGCTCCACCGCCTTTCGCGCTAAACTATTCGCTTTCCGAATCCATCAACCGTTGGGGGCGATTTCTGTCTCGCCCTTCCTCTAAGGAGCATTCATGAGCAAGGTTCGCGTTTTGGCAGGCACCAAGAAAGGCGCATTCATCCTCACCTCCGACGGCAAACGCCAGAACTGGGAGGTCAGCGGCCCACACTTCGCCGGCTGGGAGATCTATCACATGAAAGGTTCGCCGGTGAATCCGGACCGGATCTACGTGTCGCAGACCAGCGGCTGGTTCGGGCAGATCATTCAGCGCTCCGACGACGGCGGCAAGACGTGGACCACGCCTGCCGGGCCGCTGGAGAAAGATCCGATGGGCTTCAACAAGGGAGAGAGCAACAAGTTTGTCTACGACACCTCGGCCGAGACGGGCAAGCCGCTCACCACCCACCAGTTCTACGACGGTAAGCAGCATCCGTGGGAGTTCAAGCGGGTGTGGCATCTGGAGCCGTCTCTCACCGATCCGGATACGGTCTATGCCGGAGTAGAAGACGCGGCTATCTTCCGCACGACCGACGGCGCGACCACATGGCATGAGATGTCCGGCCTGCGCGGCCACGGTACCGGCCCCAAGTGGCAGCCGGGCGCGGGCGGCATGTGCCTGCACACCATTATCCTTGACCCGAGCGACCCGAGGCGGATGTACATCGCGATCTCGGCTGCGGGAGCGTTTCGCACCGACGACGGCGGTGTGACCTGGAAGCCTATCAATAAAGGGCTGCACTCGCAGTACATTCCTGATCCCAACGCCGAGATTGGCCACTGCGTGCACCATGTGGCGATGAGTCCGAAGAAGCCGGGGACGCTCTTCATGCAGAAGCACTGGGACGTGATGCGGAGCGATGATGCAGGCGACAACTGGCACGAAGTCAGCGGAAATCTGCCGACCGACTTCGGTTTTGTCGTCGACGTACACTCCCACGAGCCGGAGACGATCTACGTTGTGCCCATCAAGAGCGATGGCGAGCACTATCCACCCGAGGGCAAGCTTCGCGTGTACCGCAGCCGCACCGGCGGTAACGAATGGGAGGCGCTGACCAAGGGCCTGCCGCAGGCCAACTGCTACGTGAATGTACTGCGGGATGCGATGGCCGTCGATACGCTCGACGAGTGTGGCATCTACTTCGGTACAACAGGCGGACAGGTGTACGTCTCAGCCGATGGGGGCGATAACTGGAATCCTATCGTACGCGATCTGCCGGCGGTGCTGTCGGTAGAGGTGCAGACGATCGGGTAGGGCGCTTACGCGTGAGGCAATGTGTATGGTCGGGCTGCCACGTGTCAGAGTGGCAGCCATGCGAGGTGGTTCTCCCACTCCGCCGCATGGGATGCCAGCCAGATGAGTAGCAAGGTCCTCGATTGCCGTTCCCACATCAATGCTCTGAGGAACGAGAAGGACACCAGCGCTTTGCTTTCCCGCCTTCCTGAATGCGCGGAAGTGTAGCGGCATCGTACCGACATCATGCGAAACAAGTATGCGTTGTTGTGCCGCCGCCAATGCAAGAACCTCTGGGTCCTTCATTTGGCGCAATCCGGCAGCGTGAGCTGTCAGGAAGTCAATGGCCGGTTCCCGGCGCAAAACGCCGTTGACGATAGCTTTGTTGAGGTCGGCATCCGCGAGGAAACGGACCTTCACGAAGGGCGAGCCGTATGCAGCTCATCCCGAGCGCGCATCAGCTTTCTGCGAAGATCGGCTGGTAGCGGTTCCGCGTCGCGTCGTCCTTCCTCCCACTTCTCATTCTGTCGAAGCAGGTAGCGGTCGACGTCAGCCTGGTTTGCGAGATAGTAGGCAATGGCGCCGTATACCTCTTCCAGCCGAAGCAGTTCGAAATTCTGGCAGATGGCCTCAGGAGATTCGCCGCGGCGAAATGCCTGAACAATGGAGTCCAGGGAAATCCGCGTACCGGCAACATAGTAATTGCCATCTCGCTGCAGGATGTATTCCTTCGCCATGCGTACTTTCATTCTACCGCGGCTGACACGCGGTGAAGATGTGAAGGGCGGCAATAGCCGGACGGCGGACCCCCTCCTATATCCCGTTGCTGCTGCCCTGCGGCTGATAAGGACTTTGCAGGTACTTGCGCGCTTCGTCCAGAGCGTTGGCCGTGTTGTCGTTGGTCTGCAGCGCCTGCCGATATTCGTTGGTGGCGCGCTCCCGCTGGCCGGTGAGGTCGAAGATATTGCCCAGCCGGATATGGCTCCAGACCTCGGTCCAGCGGGGGTCGCCGTTGCCGTTGAGCGCCTCGCGGTAAGCGTTGGCCGCTGCCTGATAGTTATGCTGGAGGAAGAAGACCTCCGCGATGCGGTAATGGGCCAGCGAACTGTTTCTGTTGGTGTCCAGCGCCTTCTGAAACTCCTTCAGAGCTTCCGTCAAATCGCCCTGCTCAACATCCGCCTGCCCGCGCACGATGGAGGCGCGAACCCTGAGCTCCGGTGAATTCTTCAACACGCGATTGTCGGGATCGATGGTGATCTTGCGCGGCTTGCCGAAGGTTTCGACCTCGTAGGCAGAATCGGTACCGGACACCTCGATGCGCTTGGTTTCCGTCTTGCCATCGGTATCGATTCTCAATTCGACGGGCATGCGGAACAGATCCATGTCCTGCTGGATCTCTCCCACCACGCGGAAGCCTTTCTGGGTGCGGTAAATGGTGTATTTGTCCTTGAACTCGGGCGCGCCGGTGGAATCAATCCACTGGGTAAAGAACCACGTAAGCTGCTGGCCGGAATCCTGCTCGGCGATCTTGCGAAAGTCCTGCACAGTCGCTGGTTTGCCGGAGTATTGGCTCAGGAAATCGCGCATGGTTTTGTCAAAGGCCTGCTCTCCGATGACCCAGCGCAGCATGTTGAGGATGGCAGCGCCCTTGTCGCTGGTGAGCGACTGAAACTCGGGAGAAAACGTATCCAGCTTGCCAACGTCTGCGAGGGGCACGGTCTGGTAAGCGAGAGCGCCGACCTCCATGTCGGTCGTCACTTCCTGGAAGGCGGCCTGGCCAGCTACGTGGTTAACGTAAAGCGCCTCCGAGTAGCGCGCAAAGCCGTCGCTGATCCACCAGTCGTTGCGCGTTGCCGGGCTCACCATGGTTCCCCACCACTGATGAGCGACCGTGTTGGCGACCAGGCGGTAGTTCACCTTCTGGGTGAAGGCGCGTGACGACATGGCGGCGATTTCCGGCGCCCAGGCCGAGGGAACCGTGTCGTTAGGCAGCTCCACGACGCTCAGCTTGTGGCTGTATGCCGGGCCGAAGGACGAGGTGTAGAAGAAGAACGCTTTCGAGGCGGAGTCGGCGTACTGCGCGGCGTAAGGCTTAGTTTGTTCGGAAGTGTAGACCGTGACGTCGAGTCCGCCTTCGGTGCTTTTGGTCTGCACATACTTGCCGATGAGGATGGTGCCCGGGAAGCTCGGCTTATCGTAGGTGAAGGTGTAAATGGTGTTGCCGGCCGGGGAGGCGAGCCGCAGCGGCTGCGTGCGCGCGCTCTTGCGGCCTGAGGCATCAGTTTCGGGTGCTTCGCCGAACGATGGGAACTCTCCCGTGCTTTGCGTGCCACTGCCGATGACCGAATAGCCCGCGGGCACGCTGACGCTGATCGTCGAGGTGAAGCGATTCGTGCCATAGCCCGACATGGGGAACCATCCGCCGGCATAGAGCAGATAGGTGTAAGGATCGCCGACATAGGCCAGCTTCAAGCCGGGCACGGGACTGTCGTCGGCCGACTGTACTGTCCCTTCATACTCGAAGGTCAGGCTGGTGCTGCTGCCTTTGCTGAGAGTTCCAGGAAGTGAGACACGGACGGTGGCGTCCTGGCTAACGCGCTCGGCAGTAAGCGGCTGGCCGGTGGCGTCAAATACCCGTGTGGGCTTCAGCCCATTGTGCAGAGTGAAGACGGCAATCGTGATGTCGTCCAGTGCAGTGAACTTCACGCGCGCCAGAGCCTTGAGTTGATGGGTCTGGGGCGTTACTACCGCCTGGATTGCGTAGTCATCGACGTGGAGCCGCGGGCGTTCCGCGGCAAACGAAGCCGGCGCCAACAATGCAACAAGGACGATGGGAAATAAGGTGCGTCGGGCAAGCCGCGCTGCGCTCTGCATCCTGGAGAAAGCTCCTGCTCTGCTGGTCACTATAGATGATGAAAAGTCTGCATGGGAAGCGCCCGGGATACTCACGCTTCCCGTCCCATGGCGGACAAGACCGCCTTGGCTGCCCGACGGCTGGCCTGTAAATTAGACGCATCGGCGGTCAAACGGTGACGTAACTCGCCAAATGCCTGCAGCATCGCACCCCGTTCACTGCCATCCGGCAGGATGCGCCGGATCTCGGAGTCGACCCGTTCGGCGGTGAATTCGTCCTGCACCAGCTCAGGGACGATGTCGCGTTCGGCAATCAGGTTGGGCATGGCGAAGCGGTCAACCTTCACCAGAGGCCGGCCGAATTTCCAGGATAACGCCGCAACCCGATAGACCATCACAAACGGCGTACCAATCAGCGCCGTCTGCAAGGTGGAGGTTCCGCTGGCGACCGCGGCAGCACGTGCGTGCGCCAGCGTTGCTTGCGCGTCATCGGTCAGTACTATGTTCAGTCCCGAGCAGCGCGGCAGAAAAGTCTGCATCCATTGCGCCCTGAGGGTAGAGGCCACTGGAACTAAGTAAACGTATTCCGGGCCTAGAAGTTGTGCTGTTTTCAAAAGTGTCGGAAAAATGCGGCTGACCTCGCCCTGACGGCTTCCCGGCAGGAGAGCGATCCAGGTCCTGGATGGATCGAGGCCGTAGTGTTGCGCAAAGTCTTCGCGAGTCAACGAGGGAAGTGGCACATCGGCGAGCGGATGCCCTACAAATTCGGCATCCACGCCGTGGTCGGTGTAGAACTTCTTTTCGAAAGGAAAGATCACTAACATCTTCGCCACGTACTTCCGGACCAACTCGACGCGCGACTGGCGCCACGCCCAAAGTTGCGGACTGACGTAATAGACCACGCGAATGCCGCGGCGATGAAGCTGGCGCGCCAGCCGTAGATTGAAGTCGGGGAAATCGATCAGAACCGCAACGTCAGGGCGGCGGCGCTCGACCTCCTGAACGATTTTGTTGAAGAGCCCGTAAATGCGCAGAAGGTGCCGCACAACCTCCGCCAGTCCAACTACCGCGATCTCATCTGCATTAACGACCAAGTCGCAGCCCGCAGTGCGCATCGCTGCGCCGCCGACGCCAAAGAACTCAGGCTCCTGTAGGTCGCCTTGGGCACGCAGTTCCTCCCGCAGTGCTCCCATAAGCCACGCGCCGTAGATGTCGCCGGAGGCTTCGCCCGCCGAGAGGAAGATGCGCATGTTTGATTATGGCATTCCAACAAGAGGCAGAGCGGCGAGGGCAGTTGTTGACCCGAAGACGGGAACCTTTCGTCCCACCGTATCGTAATCCTACTGGACTTGGGCTAATATCCTCTTTCAACACACAGGAAACTACATGACCAAACACTTCCGCACACTAGGCGCGACCGCAGCGTTGCTCCTATTGCTAACCTGCTGCTGTTTGGCACAATCCGGCGACGCAGCCAAGCTCGACAAGAGCCAGATTGATATTCCCACGACGATTCCGGCTGCCGCGCAGGCGTCCGATCATTTCGATGTCGATGCCGCCACGGAAGCGTATTTGGCTGAGATGCCGGCCTCGGCCCAGGCCCGGTCCAATGCTTATTTCGTGGGCGGTTACTGGCTCATTCTTTGGGACTTTCTTTACGGGGCGGTGGTCGCCCTGCTGCTGCTGAACCTTCGCTGGTCGGCGGGCATGCGCAACCTGGCTGAGCGTATCACTCGGTTTCGCTGGCTGCAGACCTTCCTCTACTGGGTGGAGTACCTGGTCGTTGTAACTCTGCTCGGCGCTCCTCTGGCGATCTACGAGGGCTACATTCGCGAGCACCAATACGGCCTGGCGACGCAGACTTTCGGCCCGTGGCTGGGCGACCAAATGAAGGGGCTTGCGATCAACGTGGTGCTGGGCGGCGCGCTGGTCGTCGTGCTGTTCGCCATCGTGCGCCGGCTTCCACGTACCTGGTGGATTTGGGGGGCCGTGGTCACCATGGTCTTCATCGTATTCACCGTAATGATCGCCCCGGTTTACCTGGTGCCAATGTTCAACAAGGTCACCCGGCTGAACGATCCGAAGATCACGCAACCGATTCTCACCATGGCGCAGGCCAATGGCATTCCCGCGCATGATGTTTATGAGGTCGATGCTTCGCGCCAGACAACGCGAATGAGCGCCAACGTAAGCGGCTTCGGCCAGACGATGCGCATCACCCTGAATGACAATCTTCTGCGTCGTGGCTCACCGGAAGAGATCGAAGCGGTGATGGGGCACGAAATGGGGCATTATGTGCTCAACCACATTCCCAAGACGATCATGTTCATGCTAATCGTAGCGGTTTGCTTCTTCGGTTTCCTGAAGTGGTCGCTGGACTGGAGCCTGGCACGCTGGGGCGAGAAGTGGCAGATCCGCGGGATTGGCGACCCGGCGGTTCTTCCGCTGGTCGTACTTCTGGCCTCGATCTTCTTCTTCGTGCTGACGCCCATCCAGAACACACAGACACGTACCGAAGAAGCCGAAGCCGATATGTTCGGGCTGAACGCCAGCCGTCAGCCGGACGGATTTGCCCGGGCCGCGCTACACCTGGGCGAGTATCGCAAGATGCGGCCTGGACCGATCGAGGAGTTCATCTTCTTCGATCACCCCAGCGGCTACAACCGCATTCACCGTGCTATGCAGTGGAAGAAGGAAAACATCAGCCTGTTCGAGGCGCCCGTCTGTCCGGCAGCGGAAGAGAGCGAAAGTCCAGGCCATCCGACAGGGCAGTGAGCTAGACAGGGCAGGGCGGTTGAAAAACCGCCCGGGAAGTGATGGCCCAAACCTCTAGCTTTGCCCTCCAGCGTCTCCAGCCGGGGGCTCAGCGGTCTTGAGCTTGAGGCTGGATTTGTTCTGCTCCAGGAATTGGCGCAAGGCGTCAGCATTCTCAAGTAGCCGGATCCACTGCTCGTAGTACAGGGTGACAGGGAAGCGGCCCAGGCCGTAGACGCTGACCGCGCCCTTCTCGCTGACCTTGAAGTCAATGGAACCGCGTTTGCGACCTTTGAGCTGTTGTTCTGCCGCCGCCAATTTAGCTTTCAGTTCTTCATAGGTTGGTTCGGTCACGGATAATGGCCCCTGTGAGGTGATGAAGTGCAGTCTTCAGTTTAAGGCATTGCCCACGTTACGCCGACGGGGCAGCCTGAAAAAGGCAACGCCGAAAGAGCAATCTCCTTCGGCGTCAAGATCAAGGTCGAGCAGAGCACTATAGTAGACGTCGAAACTTACCCACCAGGAATGCCAAAGGTGCTCCCATGAGCAAGACAATCGACGAGGGCTCAGGAACTGGCGTAGCGTCCACGCCGTAGAGCCACATCTTGAAGTCGCTATAGTCCCAGTCACTTCCTTCTTGCAGCGGCAAATCCTCAAAACCCACGAACACGCAAGGCCCCGACATATTCGGGTCACACTGGTCCTGCGTCATGCTGGTGCCCCACACATGATTCAGACCGTCCGAGTTTTGATTAAGGTGCTGGCTGTAGTAGGTCTGCACGCCGTTGTCGTCGTTCACGGTCAGAACCAGTTCGACTTGGTATCCGATCTGCATGGTGCCGCCGGGAACAAGGGTGAATGTCTGAAACTGCGACAGCTGGGTATTCAGGGGCGAAGGATCGCCCTTGTACACCATCTGGTTGCCATTCCAGACGATCGCGTAAACGTCGGAGGAGAAATCAGCGTGATAGCCCTGGAAAGAGCCGATCACTCCGCTGTCGGTTCCAATACCATTCGCTAGAGCATTTCTAATTTAAGTATTAACATTTCTGTGCGATAATAGTCTCGCCGTCGGGAGGCGGCTGGGATGCACTCCTATTCGCAAGACCTGCGGGATCGTGTGCTGTGGGCGTTGGAGCGCGGAGAGGGACCGTCGGCCATCGCGCGGCGGCTAGAGGTCAGCCGGGTCTGGGTCTATCAAGTGCGGGACCGCAGACAAACCACGGGGCTGCGAACGAGTTTGCCGATGGGCGGCCATCGCCGTTCCCGGATTGCCGACCTAGGGCGTGTTAACACTAAATGGTAATTCCATGCTATGCTGCGCTGCATGGAGATTAGCGAGGAGCAGTACCAGCGTGTTGCCCCCAGTCTTCCCCGTCAGCGCGGCAATGTACGGGTCACCAACCTGCAATTTCTCAACGCCCTGCTCTATGTGGCTGAGCATGGCTGCAAGTGGCGCGGATTGCCGAAACGCTTCGGTCCCTGGCACACCATCTACACCCGCATGAACCGCTGGTCGAAGAGTGGCGTGCTGGACGCGGTGTTTGAGCGATTGCAGCGCGAACAGTTAGTGCGCATCCGCATTGAGTCGGTGAGCCTGGATTCCACCAGCGTGAAAGTGCATCCCGACGGTACGGGGGCGTTAAAAAAAACGGCCCCCAAGCTATCGGCAAGTCCCGCGGCGGATGGACCACCAAGATTCATATGGTTGCCGCGAATGCTCGAACGGCCATAACGTTCGCCCTCTCGCCGGGACAAGCCTCGGATGCCGTCGAAGGCCGCGAATTGCTGGCCAGCATCGGCCCACTGCCCGCCCCCTTGCACTTGATCATGGACACCGCCTATGACGACAAAACCACGCTGCAGCTGGTGCTCGACTTCGGCTACATTCCGGTCGTACCGCCGCGTCCGAATCGTCTCGATCCTTGGCAGTTGGACCGCGCCATGTACCGCAAACGCAACGAAGTGGAGCGACTGTTTCGTAGGCTGAAAGGCTTCCGCCGCATCTTCTCGCGTTTTGAGAAGCTCGACGTGATCTTCCTCGGCTTCGTCTATTTCGCTCTGATCGTGGAAGCGCTCAGATTCCTATTTAGTGTTAACACGCCCTAGAGCCGAAGCTGCGGGCCTGGATCGAAGCGGAACCCGACCTGGCGTTGCAGCAGATTTGCGACCGGTTGGCGGGTCAGGGAATTGCCATTAAGTCCGGGGCGCTATGGCATCAGTTGAACAAGTGGAATCTGACCTTCAAAAAAAACCCTGCACGCCGACGAGCAAGCACGCGCGGACGTGGTCGCGGCGCGCCGGGCGTGGAGCCAAGCTCTGCCCGCGATGAACGTCGAAAAGCTCGTGTTTATCGATGAAACCTGGACTTCGACCAACATGACTCGACGCTACGGCCGTGCCCCTCGTGGGCAGCGTTGTCGCGCTTCGGCGCCCTACAGTCAGTGGCAGATCACCACCTTCGTCGGCGCTCTGCGCCGCCACGGGATCTCCGCCACCATGGTGATCGACGAACCGATGGATGGCGAGGTATTCCTCGCCTACCTCGAGCAGGTGCTGGTCCCCACCCTCTCCCCCGGAGAGATGGTCATCCTCGACAATCTGGGCAGCCACAAGGTGGCTGGCGTGTCCGAGCCATCCAGGGCGCTGGCGCAACCCTGCTCTATTTGCCGCCCTATTCCCCCGACCTGAACCCCATCGAAAACTTCTTCGCCAAGCTCAAGGCCTTGCTGCGTAAGGCGGCCAGGCGGTCCACCGAGACTCTCTGGGAAGAAATCGGAACTCTGCTGCAGTCGGTTTCCTCGGAGGAATGCTTACACTACTTCACGGCCTGCGGGCATGTAAACACATAAATTAGAAACGCTCTAGAAACTGATTGGCAGAGGCGACAGTGCCACACGGCTGGTACTGGTAGATGGTGTGGTCAGTCTCACAAAAGGAATCGGCCAAAAGCCGGGTTGGGACACTCGTTAAGGCAAGAAACAAGCTGCACGCCAAAGCGAAGGAACGCAGTTTCATCGCAGAACCTGTACCTTTCCGCACACTTGACCAACACTGAGGCGAAAAAATGTTAGGCCCGAAAGGTTCCGCTGTCA
>CAVVDY010000023.1:0-17972 GCA_963747055.1 uncultured Acidobacteriaceae bacterium
GTTTCTCAAGTCGTAAGTCGCTGTGGCGAGATTCCTGCATAACGTACATTTCCTTCACCGGGGCGAGCCTGGGTGGGTCGCGCTGAAACATTTCGGAGAGAAACTCCATCGTGTCCAGCAGCGCGGCGACCAGCACTGCGCAGGTATTTTCCTTGGCGCCAAACAGTTGTTTGCCAACGCTCACCGTCCGAGCCCGGGGAACGATGCCGATTTCCGACAAGGGCCGTAATACGATGACGATCACGACGGGTCGTGAATCAGACGGCCTTTGTAGCAGAAGATCAATGGATCAAAAAGGTCGACACTCCGATTCCGGGGGCATCAAGAATCAGCTTACGGGCGACAGTGCTGATGGGATAGCTACAAGCTATACGCAATGATGACCTCGCCGGACAGCGCGCCGTGCTTCGTAGGGTTGGCTAGAGCTTTCCCACCGCCGGCCCTACGGACTTCAACTTAACGGCGATGTCGATGAAAGCCAGGGCGGCGCGGCTGAGCGCTTTCTCTTTGCGGTAGACCAGGGCGAGGTCGCGTTGAATGGTGGCGTCGGCGATGGTGAGCGCGGCGAGCACTTTGGCTTGCAGTTCCTCGGTGATATTCGAATGCGGTATGAAGCCGATGCCAACGTTGGCGGCGACAAAACGCTTCAGCAGTTCGCTGGAATCGAGCTCCATGGAGATTGCCGGTCGAAGCTGGCGCTCTTCAAACAGCGCGTTCAGCATGTCGCGCGTGCGGCCGATCTTGGGCAGCAGCAAGGGATATTCGCAAACATCGGCCAAGGTCGCACTCTTGTGTCCGGCAAGATGATGTCCCGCCGCGGTGATGACTACCAGTTCGTCGCGATGAATAGGAACCACGGTGAAACGCTTGTCGTTCACCGGCATGGACACGACCCCGAAGTCGCAGGCATTGTCGAGAATCGCTTCCAGAATGCGGCCGCGCTCTGAGCGCTTCACGTTGACTGCCACGGCCGGATACTCCCGCTTGAACTGGGCGAAGACCTCGGGCAGGATGTGCAGGCAGGTACCCTCGTTGGCGGAGACCACGATCTCTCCGCGGGGCACGCGATGGGTTTCGGCGATGGTGGCCAGCATGGCCCGTCGCGCTTCCAGCACGTCCTGCGCATACTGCTGGAAGACCTTGCCGGCGGCGGTGAGGGTGACGCGGCCGCCGCTACGGTCGAAGAGTTTGGCGCCGACCTCTTCCTCAATCAGACGAATTTGTGAGGAGATTGCCGGTTGCGTGCGGAAGCGCCGCTCGGCCGCACGCGAGAAACTGCTCAGTCGCGCTACTTCGAGAAAGCTCTCCAGTTGATCGAAGTCCATTTGACCGAGGAAGCGAAGCAACTGCCTCTAAGAGCATGGTAAACCGTGCGCTAGATTTCGCCCTTTTTGGCCAGCGCGGTAATCCGATCGCCAGCCCGAAACGCCAGCGCCTGAATGGTTTCCGTCGGCTGGCCGCGGCCGCTGGTGACGAAGCTGGAGCCGTCGCAGAGAAACAGGTTCGGCACATCATGGGTGCGATGGTCGGCGTTAATCACCGAGGATTTCGCATCGTCGCCCATGCGGCAAGTTCCCAGCAGGTGCACGGCGAAGCTGGATTCGGTCACGGGATAGCGCCAACGGTTCTGCGCGCCCGCGGCTTCGAGAATCTCCATGGAACGATCTTGCAAGTAGGTCGCAAACTTCAGATCGTCCGGATGGTCCTTGTAGGTCACGCGCATCGCGGGAAGGCCCCAGTCATCCTTCAGCGTGTCATCCAGCGAGATGCTGTTGTTCTCCAGCGGCAACGAAGTGCCGTGTCCCATCAGCGCCATGCTGCGGTTGAAGTACCTGGCCAGCGCCTTCTTGTACTCTGTACCCCATTGTGGGAGGTCTGGCGGAAGCCCTCCGAAGGCAAAGGAAATAGGATAGTTCTGGAATCGCGCGCTGATGCCGCCCCCGCCATAAAAACCCAGCTTGGGGTCGATCTCGTAGAAATCCATCAGGATGCGCGTGACTTCGATGCTCTTGTAGCCGTTAAGCTCGTGCTCGAAGAGCCCACCGGTCATGGGGTCGGTGTTGAACATCAAGTACTTGCCCACCAGCCCACTTGAGTTTGCCAGGCTATTGGGAAACTGGTTTGACTTCGACATGAGCAGCAGGCGCGGCGTTTCGGCGCCGTTGGCGGCTACGACGAAGGCCTTGGCGCGCTGCCGCTTCTCAACCTTGTGCTGGTCGAAATATATGGCAGCGGTAACGCGACCGTGGCTATCTGTTTCCAGCTTGCGAACATAGCTGTGCGGCCTGATTTCGCAGCGTCCGGTCGCGACGGCCTGCGGAACCATGGATGGCAAAGGGCTGGACTTTGCCCCGTGCTCGCAGCCGAAACCTTCACACCATCCGCAATGCTGGCACCCCATACGGCCCTGGTAGGCTTTCGAGATGACGGCGACCGGTGCAGGGAAGGGATGATAGCCGAGCTTGCGCGCACCTTGTTCAAACAGGATGCCGTCAGGTTTCACCGGCATCGGCGGCAGAGGGTATGGCTTGGAGCGCTGGGGATCAAACGGACTGGCGCCCGCGAGTCCGGAGACCCCAAGGTCCCACTCGGCCTTCGTATAGTACGGTTCAAGATCGGCGTAGGTGATGGGCCAGTCGGCGAAACCGGTTCCGGCGATTGTGCCTTTCTTGCTTGCCTCGATGAAGTCGATCTCGTGAAAGCGCCAATAGTTGGCGGTGAAGTGTACGGCGCCGCCTCCCACCAACTGGCCGTACATAATGCTGGGCTGCTTTTGCGCTTTGTCTTGTGGAGTGCGGCGGAACGTCTGCGGCTGCTTGCGCCAGTCGTTGGTCAGTGCTGAGTTACTCCAGTTCAGATATTCGTTATGGTCGAATTCCTTCGCTGACTTCCATGGTCCATGTTCCAGAACCACCACGCTAAAGCCGTTGCGTGAGAGCTCGCGCGCCAGCACTCCACCCGACGCGCCGCAGCCGACAATGACAAAGTCGACGACCTCAGTTGGCGGAAAGTGTTTTTGCGGATGAGGGTCAGCGCTCATGCTTTCTCTTCCGCGTGCGCATCGTAGTAACCGAATGGCGGCGCCCAGTATGCCTGGTCGTTAAAGCCGATGAGGTTCCACCCGATCTTGTTGCGATTGCCGTGAAGCGACGGATCGCAGAACGTGCCCGTCAGCACTATGGTTCGCAATGCACCAAAAGCCTCAGCCTGTTTGACGCCTGCACCGGTTTCGGCAGCGATGCCGTTGTTCGATTCGCCCGGCGCTGCCGGTTTGTCCATGGCCTTCATGACAGCGATTTGTTTTTCGACGGACAGCGCAGCGAACGATGTGCCGGGCTGGGCCGTGCCGGCTGCCAAGTGCAATACCTTCAGCGCGCCGCGAAAGTCCGCCTGCTGCTCAGGATTGATGGCGCTCAGAAGATAGTCGGCGAAGTAAACCGCGCCCGCCTCCCGCGCGCCGGGAGTCCCGTCGTCGCTGGGAATGATCTGCGCCGCGAAGGCGTTGAAATCGGCGGCCTCCTGTTGCGTGAGGAACTTGAATGCGTGAGTTCCCGTCGAGGCTGCCTCTCGAGCATGTTGCGACGCTTGCGCGATCAGTTGCGGGGTCAGTGAATCAAGAAACAACAGACCAAGGGCGCCAGCGCTCTGCGCGAGAAACTTACGGCGCGAGTTTTCCAACCGGTACCTCCACTTATGCAAACCTGTAGCCGCTGGGATGCAGGCCTTCGATCTTGCTCGATTTTGCCGGCGGCTTGGCAATCCTCCCCACGACCGCGCCTTTCATGACGCGCGAAAAGGCCGTTTGGAACTGGTCCATCTCAGCGGGTGTGCCGACCGTAATACGCACATAGGTCGGCATGATCGGCCAGATGCGCCCAATGTAGATATTCTGCTGCTGCATGGCGTCAATAACGCTTCTGCCGTCGCGCTGAGTATTGAGCATGAAGCAATTTGACTGCGAAGGAATAAAGGAGTAGCCGTTCGTCCGCAGCCAGTCGAACACCTTTTCGCGAGTTGCAGAGTTGATGCGTTTGCGATCCGGCACCAGATCGGCGTCCTTCAGGCTAGCGTTGGCGGCGACCACGGCCGTAATCGGCATTGGGTTAAAGCCGTGATAGCGGCCGATTTTCTGTTGCAGGTCGGGCCGCGCGATGGAAAATCCGCAGCGCAAGCCGGCCATGCCGTAGATCTTCGAGAAAGTGCGGAGCACGACCACATCCTGGCCTGCCTTTACCAGGTCAATGGCCGAGGTGGCGCCATCGGCGAAATGAATGTATGCCTCGTCGACCATCACCATCGAGCCTTGCGGCTTGTGTTCGAGCAGGTACTCGATGTCGGAGTGGCTAGTCAGTGTGCCCGTAGGATTGTTGGGAGTGCACACGTAGAACAGCCCCGCGTCCGGCGCCTGCGCCAGCATGGCTTTGACGTTGTGGGCGTGGCTGCTGGTTAGCGGGACCCTGACGATCTGTGCGCCGGTGATGCCGGCGGCGTACATTCCAGCCTCATAACCAGGGTCGGCCGTGACATAACTTTTTGTGGGCGAGGTAAAGGCGAGCACCGTGTAGTGCAGAGGCTCACTCGAGCCGGGATACGCGGCGATGTGATCGGCCGGAAGGCCTTGGCTGGCAGCGAAGGTCTCGATCAATTCGTCGGTGAGCCAGTCGGAATACCGGCCTCCATTGGGGATGATGGCTGTTATTGCCTCACGCGCGACTTGCGATGGACCAAGTGGATTCTCGTTGGAATCGATGGCGACGGCACCCGGGCCGTAATGGTGCCGGTGGGGAAGCGCCAGCAGCCTCTCCGTCAGGATTGTGCTGCAAGCGGCGGTCGCCGAAGCTGCCAACGCCAGGTTCAGAAAGTTGCGGCGCGAGAAACCGGAAGATTCACTGTGCGGCATGGTCGCCTCCCTCAAGTGCTGCGGTTACCGGTCGCGCATGTGCTTCATGCTTGCGGACGGCAATGACTTCGATCTCGACCAGCGCTCCGGGGGCCGCCAGCCCGGCCACCTGTACCGCGCTACGTGCCGGCTTGTTGGGTTGGTCAGGAGTGCCGAAGAATCGCTTATAGCCCTCCATCATCCCGGCGAAATCCATCTTGCCATCCCTGGCCGGGTCGCCCGCCAGATAAACGTGCATCATCACCACGTCGGCCATCGAAAGGTTTTGCCCTTGGAGCGTTGCTTCGATTTGCTGCAGCACCGAAATGGTTTGCGTCTTGGTATCGCCGTAACTCTGCACGCTGCCCTTGGGGGCCTTGGGATCAGAGACCTTCGGGATGTTTCCGCTCACATAGATCGTGTCATAGTCCGGCGGAACGACGACGGCGGCGGAGATGGGAAAGTCAGAGTTGGGTATGGGGATGCGCTGGACCTTGTCGCCCGACTGCGCGAGGGCGTTGGTGAAAGCGCCGGCAAACAAAAGCGTCAAGGAAACGAGCGAACAGCCTGCAATGCGCGTGATGAACATGCTTCGCCCTCGCGGAGAGTTGTGCCCAACATATTAGCGCGTACGGCAAAGTTTGGCACAATCCGGGAGGGCGGACGGAAGGAGCGGGTTCCGGGCCTACCGCGGCTGCAATTCTTCCAGAACGCCGTCGATGCGCTCCACCTCTTCGCGAATCACCCGAATCGCCTGCTGGTTGCTGGGGAAGGGGACAGGGAACAGCGCGTCCACCGCGTGGCGGATCTTGTGATTGCGGTCAGAGATGAAGCTGATGCCGGTCCGGGTGTTGGCGCGGTGCTCATAGATGCCGCGCGCGATCTTCATGCCAATCCAGGCGAAGGCCAGGCCGAAGCAGATTTCAATGGGCAGGCGGTCCCTGGCGCCGTCAAAGTCGAGGAACAGCAGGCGGTAAACGGCTTCGCCCGCGCCCAGGGACGCGAACACCACGACGGTGCCAAACAGTAAGAGCTTCAGGCGTTGCATGGGACGGAGCTCGGGTTCGGTCCGCCCAGTTCGACGATTCTCGACAAGCTGCATTCATCTCCCCCAAAAGACGCGGCTTGAACTTCTATTGTGCAACGAACTGACGATTTTGTGCAGCAAGTATCGTGATGTTTTTTCCAAAAAGTGTAATAAGCGGGGAACGAGCATGCTTTTTGCGGCCCTGCGCAGGCCAGGGCGGAGGTTTAACTGCCCGGTCATAATAGGGAATCTTGTCCCGGATTGGCACACTCCAGGCCAGCTCTCCGCGGGTTACTTTACGAAATCCGACTGGAACAGCGACAATGAATGTTTGTCGGGTGTGCGGCGTTAGGCGCTGGGAGCGCGGGCCCACCGTGGATTATCGTTTTCAACCAGCCAGGAAAGGGACCTGCTATGTCTGCCAGTGGTGAACTCATTCGCATGATGAATTACGTCGACGACATTGCCGCCACGTTGCGGCGAGTCAATGCCAGCCTGTATCTGCTTTCACCCGAGGAGAAGCAGCGGCTTGCGGATTATATGCGCAAGTCGGACCCGAACTTTGTAGGTATGGTCGAACTTCTGGAGCGGGGAGAATAGCGGATGGCCGAAATCCGCACAGTCGCAGTCATCGGCGCCGGCATTATGGGGCGCGGGATTGCCCACGCCGCCGCCCTGGGTGGCTACCGCACCATCCTGGAAGATGTGCTTCCTACGGCATTGCGCAAGGCCGAAACGGAAATCCGCGCCAACCTCGACAAGGCCGTCGAGTTGGGCAAGGTCACAAAGGACGACGCCGGCGAGGCACTGAATCGGCTGGAGTATGCCTCCTCGGTTGAGCAGGCAGCGCGCGAGGCCGATCTGGTCATCGAAGCCGTGCCCGAAGAGATGGAGTCGAAGATCGAAATCTTCACCCTGCTCGACAAAATCTGCCGGCCGACGACCATTCTCGCGTCCAATACGTCTTCGCTCAGTGTCACGGAAATCTCCAGCGTCACTTACCGCGCGCCGAAGTGTGTGGGGATGCACTTCTTCAATCCGGTGCACAAAATGAAGCTGCTGGAGATCGTGCGCGCGCTAGAGACCAGCGAAGACACGCTGGCCGCGGCGGTTGAAGTCGGCAAGCGCATGGGGAAGGAAGTTGTCGTCATCCGCGAGTCGCCGGGGTTCATCACCAGCCGCATCAACGCCATGATCGGCAACGAAGCCTTCTACATGTTGCAGGAAGGCGTTGCCTCGGCCGAGGACATCGACAAGGCGCTGAAGCTCGGACTCAATCACCCCATGGGCCCGTTTGAGATGGTGGATCTCGTCGGCCTGGACACGCGCCTGCACATCCTGGAATATCTGCACAAGACGCTGGGTGAGAAGTTCCGCCCGGCGCCCTTGATGGTGCAGTACGTGAAGGCGGGCCGCCTGGGCCGCAAAGCCGGACGCGGTGTGTACGAGTATCCCGCGCAGGAGCCGGGGCGGGGCGATCCACCTCAGTCTAAGTCAGCCGCGGTTGACGCCAAGAAATAGCTCCGAACAGGCACTGCTGAACGGAAGCAGAGCGATGCTATTCCGGCGCATAAACCAGCAGTTCATCCCATTTACTTGCGTTTTGCAAGTCACTTTTGCTAGTTTGTCGCGATGACCGGCAAGGGCAACAGCCGCCATCGCCGTTCCGGGTGTCCGGTCAGCATCTCTCTGGAGAAGATCGGGGATCGCTGGTCGTTGCTGATCGTTCGTGATTTGATGGTTCGCGGGTATGAGACGTTCAAGCAATTTCAGGAATCCGGCGAAGGCATAGCGACGAACGTTCTGGCCGCTCGTCTAAAACGGCTGCGGAAAGCGGGGATCGTCAGCGTTGAGGCTGATCCGCTCGACGGACGCAAGTTGAAATACCGCCTCACCGAGAAGGGTATTGAGCTTGCGCCGGTCGTGTTGGAGTTGCTGGTCTGGGGGGCGAAGCACGAGGAAACTGGCGCCCCTTGCGAGGTGATCGCGCAGATGGCGCGAAATCGCGAGCGGGTCCTGGCCGAGGTGCGACGCCGGTGGGAGCAGCGGGACACAACACCGTTCCTGCCACCGTTCCGACCACGCCCGAACCAGCCAGAAAGACGCAGGCCGAAAGACGCCGAAAGACGAAGTGGGGAGTAGAAGCCAGTCATGCCATTGGCGCAGAACAGAACGGTCTCAAAAGCGGCACGGTGGACGGGGCGCGTGCTCAGCGCGCTGGTTGTTCTCTTTATGCTATTCGATTGCATTATGAAGATTGCGAGCGTGCGGGCCGCGGTCGAGGGTACGGTGAAACTGGGGTACCAGGAGAGCGTTATCGTGCCCATTGGGATAACTCTGCTCATCTGCACGATCCTGTACGCGATTCCGCGTACCTCGGCGCTTGGTGCTGTTCTACTGACGGGCTACCTGGGCGGTGCGGTGGCCAGTAACGTGCGCGTCGGTAATCCGCTGGCGGGCTACGTCCTCTTCCCGGTTTATGTCGGCGTGCTGTTATGGCTTGGACTCTGTCTTAGGAGCGTGCAGATACGACGGACGCTACCCATGCTTGAGGAGCCGTTGTAAAAGAGCTCGTCGCAAACTTCAAACGGCATAACAGTTTCGAAACTTCAACGGGATGTCCAGCTCTGATAAATCAATTTCAGGAGAAGCCATGAGCAAGGTTCGCGTTTTGGCAGGCACCAAGAAAGGCGCATTCATCCTCACCTCCGACGGCAAACGCCAGAACTGGGAGGTCAGCGGCCCACACTTCGCCGGCTGGGAGATCTATCACATGAAAGGTTCGCCGGTGAATCCGGACCGGATCTACGTGTCGCAGACCAGCGGCTGGTTCGGGCAGATCATTCAGCGCTCCGACGACGGCGGCAAGACGTGGACCACGCCTGCCGGGCCGCTGGAGAAAGATCCGATGGGCTTCAACAAGGGAGAGAGCAACAAGTTTGTCTACGACACCTCGGCCGAGACGGGCAAGCCGCTCACCACCCACCAGTTCTACGACGGTAAGCAGCATCCGTGGGAGTTCAAGCGGGTGTGGCATCTGGAGCCGTCTCTCACAGATCCGGATACGGTCTATGCCGGAGTAGAAGACGCGGCTATCTTCCGCACGACCGACGGCGCGACCACATGGCATGAGATGTCCGGCCTGCGCGGCCACGGTACCGGCCCCAAGTGGCAGCCGGGCGCGGGCGGCATGTGCCTGCACACCATTATCCTTGACCCGAGCGACCCGAGGCGGATGTACATCGCGATCTCCGCTGCGGGAGCGTTTCGTACAGACGACGGCGGCGCGACATGGAAGCCTATCAATAAAGGGCTCCACTCGCAGTACATTCCTGATCCGAATGCCGAGATTGGCCACTGCGTGCATCACGTGGCGATGAGTCCGAAGAAGCCGGGAACGCTGTTCATGCAGAAGCACTGGGACGTGATGCGCAGCGACGATGCAGGCGACAACTGGCATGAGGTCAGCGGAAATCTGCCGACAGACTTCGGTTTTGTCGTCGACGTACACTCCCACGAGCCGGAGACGATCTACGTTGTGCCCATCAAAAGCGATGGCGAGCACTATCCACCCGAGGGCAAGCTTCGCGTGTACCGCAGCCGCACCGGCGGTAACGAATGGGAGGCGCTGACCAAGGGCCTGCCGCAGGCCAACTGCTACGTGAATGTACTGCGGGATGCGATGGCGGTCGATACGCTCGACGAGTGTGGCATCTACTTCGGTACAACAGGCGGACAGGTGTACGTCTCAGCCGATGCGGGCGATAACTGGAATCCTATCGTGCGCGATCTGCCGGCGGTGCTGTCGGTAGAGGTGCAGACGATTGGGTAGGGCGCTTACGCGTGAGGCAATGTGTAAGACCGGGCTGCCACGTGTCAGAGTGGCAGCCATGCGAGGTGGTTCTCCCACTCCGCCGCATGGGATGCCAGCCAGATGAGTAGCAGGTCCTCGATTGCCGTTCCCACATCAATGCTCTGAGGAACGAGAAGGACACCAGCGCTTTGCTTTCCCGCCTTCCTGAATGCGCGAAAGTGTAGCGGCATCGTACCGACATCATGCGAAACAAGTATGCGTTGTTGTGCCGCTGCCAATGCAAGGACCTCTGGGTCCTTCATTTGGCGCAATCCGGCAGCGTGAGCAGCCAGGAAGTCAATGGCCGGCTCCCGGCGCAAAACGCCGTTGACGATAGCTTTGTTGAGGTCGGCATCCGCGAGGAAACGGACCTTCACGAAGGGCGAGCCGTATGCAGCTCATCCCGAGCGCGCATCAGCTTTCTGCGAAGATCGGCTGGTAGCGGTTCCGCGTCGCGTCGTCCTTCCTCCCACTTCTCATTCTGTCGAAGCAGGTAGCGGTCGACATCAGCCTGGTTTGCGAGATAGTAGGCAATGGCGCCGTATACCTCTTCCAGCCGAAGCAGTTCGAAATTCTGGCAGATGGCCTCAGGAGATTCGCCGCGGCGAAATGCCTGAACAATGGAGTCCAGGGAAATCCGCGTACCGGCAACATAGTAATTGCCATCTCGCTGCTGGATGTATTCCTTCGCCATGCGTACTTTCATTCTACCGCGGCTGACACGCGGTGAAGATGTGAAGGGCGGCAATAGCCGGACGGCGGACCCCCTCCTATATCCCGTTGCTGCTGCCCTGCGGCTGATAGGGACTTTGCAGGTACTTGCGCGCTTCGTCCAGAGCGTTGGCCGTGTTGTCGTTGGTCTGCAGCGCCTGCCGATATTCGTTGGTGGCGCGCTCCCGCTGGCCGGTGAGGTCGAAGATATTGCCCAGCCGGATATGGCTCCAGACCTCGGTCCAGCGGGGGTCGCCGTTGCCGTTGAGCGCCTCGCGGTAAGCGTTGGCCGCTGCCTGATAGTTATGCTGGAGGAAGAATACCTCCGCGATGCGGTAATGGGCCAGCGAACTGTTTCTGTTGGTGTCCAGCGCCTTCTGAAACTCCTTCAGAGCTTCCGTCAAATCGCCCTGCTCAACATCCGCCTGCCCGCGCACGATGGAGGCGCGAACCCTGAGCTCCGGTGAATTCTTCAACACGCGATTGTCGGGATCGATGGTGATCTTGCGCGGCTTGCCGAAGGTTTCGAGCTCGTAGGCAGAATCGGTACCGGACACCTCGATGCGCTTGGTCTCCGTTTTGCCGTCGGTATCGATTCTCAACTCGACGGGCATGCGGAACAGGTCCATGTCCTGCTGGATCTCTCCCACCACGCGGAAGCCCTTCTGGGTGCGGTAAATCGTGTATTTGTCCTTGAACTCAGGAGCGCCGGTGGAATCAATCCACTGGGTAAAGAACCACGTAAGCTGCTGGCCGGAATCCTGCTCGGCGATCTTGCGAAAGTCCTGCACGGTCGCTGGTTTGCCGGAGTATTGGCTCAGGAAATCGCGCATGGTTTTGTCAAAGGCCTGCTCTCCGATGACCCAGCGCAGCATGTTGAGGATGGCAGCGCCCTTGTCGCTGGTGAGCGACTGAAACTCGGGAGAAAACGTATCCAGCTTGCCAACGTCTGCGAGGGGCACGGTCTGGTAAGCGAGAGCGCCGACCTCCATGTCGGTCGTCACTTCCTGGAAGGCGGCCTGGCCAGCTACGTGGTTAACGTAAAGCGCCTCTGAGTAGCGCGCAAAGCCGTCGCTGATCCACCAGTCGTTGCGCGTTGCCGGGCTCACCATGGTTCCCCACCACTGATGAGCGACCGTGTTGGCGACCAGGCGGTAGTTCACCTTCTGGGTGAAGGCGCGTGACGACATGGCGGCGATTTCCGGCGCCCAGGCCGAGGGAACCGTGTCGTTAGGCAGCTCCACGACGCTCAGCTTGTGGCTGTATGCCGGGCCGAAGGACGAGGTGTAGAAGAAGAACGCTTTCGAGGCGGAGTCGGCGTACTGCGCGGCGTAAGGCTTAGTTTGTTCGGAAGTGTAGACCGTGACGTCGAGTCCGCCTTCGGTGCTTTTGGTCTGCACATACTTGCCGATGAGGATGGTGCCCGGGAAGCTCGGCTTATCGTAGGTGAAGGTGTAAATGGTGTTGCCGGCCGGGGAGGCGAGGCGCAGCGGCTGCGTGCGGGCGCTCTTGCGGCCTGAGCTATCCGCCTCCGGTGCTTCGCCGAGGGACGGGAACTGTCCTGTGCTCTGCGTGCCGCTTCCAATGACTGAATAACCTGCCGGGACGCTGACGCTGATGGTGGACGTGAATCGATTAATGCCGTAACCCGACATTGGGAACCAGCCGCCGGCATAGAGCAGATAGGTGTAAGGATCGCCGACATAGGCCAGCTTCAGGCCGGGCACGGGACTGTCGTCGGCTGACTGTACTGTCCCTTCGTACTCGAAGGTCAGGCTGGTGCTGCTGCCTTTGCTGAGAGTTCCAGGAAGTGAGACACGGACGGTGGCGTCCTGGCTAACGCGCTCGGCAGTAAGGGGCTGTCCCGTGGCGTCGAATACAGCCGTGGGCTTCAGGCCGTTGTGCAGGGTGAAGACGGCAATCGTGATGTCGTCCAGTGCAGTGAACTTCACGCGCGCCAGAGCCTTGAGTTGATGGGTCTGGGGCGTTACCACTGCCTGGATTGCGTAGTCATCGACGTGGAGCCGCGGGCGTTCCGCGGCAAACAAAGCCGGCGCCAACAATGCAACAAGGACGATAGGAAATAAGGTGCGCCGGGCAAGCCGCGCTGCGCTCTGCATCCTGTAGAAAGCTCCTGCTCTGCTGGTCACTATAGATGAAAAGTTTACACGGGAAAATGCACCTGAGATACTCACGCTCCCCGTCCCATGGCGGAGAGAACCGCTCTGGCTGCCCGACGGCTGGCCTGCAAATTAGACGTATCGGCGGCTAAACGGTGACGTAACTCGCCAAATGCCTGCAGCATCGCACCCCGTTCACTGCCATCCGGCAGGATGCGCCGGATCTCGGAGTCGACCCGTTCGGCGGTGAATTCGTCCTGCACCAGCTCAGGGACGATGTCGCGTTCGGCAATCAGGTTGGGCATGGCGAAGCGGTCAACCTTCACCAGAGGCCGGCCGAATTTCCAGGATAACGCCGCAACCCGATAGACCATCACAAACGGCGTACCAATCAGCGCCGTCTGCAAGGTGGAGGTTCCGCTGGCGACCGCGGCAGCACGTGCGTGCGCCAGCGTTGCTTGCGCGTCATCGGTCAGTACTATGTTCAGTCCCGAGCAGCGCGGCAGAAAAGTCTGCATCCATTGCGCCCTGAGGGTAGAGGCCACTGGAACTAAGTAAACGTATTCCGGGCCTAGAAGTTGTGCTGTTTTCAAAAGTGTCGGAAAAATGCGGCTGACCTCGCCCTGACGGCTTCCCGGCAGGAGAGCGATCCAGGTCCTGGATGGATCGAGGCCGTAGTGTTGCGCAAAGTCTTCGCGAGTCAACGAGGGAAGTGGCACATCGGCGAGCGGATGCCCTACAAATTCGGCATGCACGCCGTGGTCGGTGTAGAACTTCTTTTCGAAAGGAAAGATCACTAACATCTTCGCCACGTACTTCCGGACCAACTCGACGCGCGACTGGCGCCACGCCCAAAGTTGCGGACTGACGTAATAGACCACGCGAATGCCGCGGCGATGAAGCTGGCGCGCCAGCCGTAGATTGAAGTCGGGGAAATCGATCAGAACCGCAACGTCAGGGCGGCGGCGCTCGACCTCCTGAACGATTTTGTTGAAGAGCCCGTAAATGCGCAGAAGGTGCCGCACAACCTCCGCCAGTCCAACTACCGCGATCTCATCTGCATTAACGACCAAGTCGCAGCCCGCAGTGCGCATCGCTGCGCCGCCGACGCCAAAGAACTCAGGCTCCTGTAGGTCGCCTTGGGCACGCAGTTCCTCCCGCAGTGCTCCCATAAGCCACGCGCCGTAGATGTCGCCGGAGGCTTCGCCCGCCGAGAGGAAGATGCGCATGTTTGATTATGGCATTCCAACAAGAGGCAGAGCGGCGAGGGCAGTTGTTGACCCGAAGACGGGAACCTTTCGTCCCACCGTATCGTAATCCTACTGGACTTGGGCTAATATCCTCTTTCAACACACAGGAAACTACATGACCAAACACTTCCGCACACTAGGCGCGACCGCAGCGTTGCTCCTATTGCTAACCTGCTGCTGTTTGGCACAATCCGGCGACGCAGCCAAGCTGGACAAGAGCGAAGTTGACATTCCCACGACCATCCCAGCCGCCGCGCAGGCATCCGATCATTTCGATGTCGATGCCGCCACGGAAGCGTATTTGGCGGAGATGCCGGCCTCGGCCCAGGCGCGGTCCAATGCTTATTTCGTGGGCGGTTACTGGCTCATTCTTTGGGACTTTCTTTACGGGGCGGTGATTGCTCTGCTGCTGCTGAACCTTCGCTGGTCGGCGGGTATGCGCAACCTGGCTGAGCGCATCACGCGCTTTCGCTGGCTGCAGACCTTCCTCTACTGGGTGGAGTACCTAATCGTTGTAACTCTGCTCGGTGCTCCTCTGGCGATCTATGAGGGCTATATTCGCGAGCACCAGTACGGCCTGGCGACGCAGACTTTCGGCCCGTGGCTGGGTGATCAAATGAAGGGGCTCGCGATCAATGTGGTGCTGGGCGGCGTGCTGGTTGTCCTGCTGTTCGGCATCGTGCGCCGGCTACCGCGTACGTGGTGGATTTGGGGGGCCGTGGTCACCATGGTCTTCATCGTATTCACGGTAATGATCGCCCCGGTTTACCTGGTGCCAATGTTCAACAAGGTCACGCGGCTGAACGATCCGAAGATTACGCAGCCGATCCTGGCTATGGCACAGGCCAATGGCATCCCCGCGCATGACGTTTATGAGGTCGATGCTTCACGGCAGAGCACGCGCATGAGCGCCAACGTCAGCGGCTTCGGCCAGACCATGCGTATCACGCTTAACGACAATCTTCTGCGTCGCGGCTCCCCCCAAGAGATCGAAGCTGTAATGGGCCACGAAATGGGGCATTATGTGCTCAACCACATTCCCAAGACGATCATGTTCATGCTGATCGTGGCCGTCTGCTTCTTCGGCTTCCTGAAGTGGTCGCTGGACTGGTGTCTGGCACGCTGGGGCAACAAGTGGCAGATTCGCGGAGTCGGCGACCCTGCGGTACTCCCGCTGGTCGTACTTCTGGCCTCGATCTTCTTCTTCGTGCTGACGCCCATCCAGAACACACAGACACGTACCGAAGAAGCCGAAGCCGACATGTTCGGGCTGAACGCCAGCCGTCAGCCGGACGGATTTGCCCGGGCCGCGCTACACCTGGGCGAGTATCGCAAGATGCGGCCTGGACCGATCGAGGAGTTCATCTTCTTCGATCACCCCAGCGGCTACAACCGCATTCACCGTGCTATGCAGTGGAAGAAGGAAAACATCAGCCTGTTCGAGGCGCCCGTCTGTCCGGCAGCGGAAGAGAGCGAAAGTCCAGGCCATCCGACAGGGCAGTGAGCTAGACAGGGCAGGGCGGTTGAAAAACCGCCCGGGAAGTGATGGCCCAAACCTTTAGCTTTGCCCTCCAGCGTCTCCAGCCGGGGGCTCAGCGGTCTTGAGCTTGAGGCTGGATTTGTTCTGCTCCAGGAATTGGCGCAAGGCGTCAGCATTCTCAAGTAGCCGGATCCACTGCTCGTAGTACAGGGTGACAGGGAAGCGGCCCAGGCCATAGACGCTGACCGCGCCCTTTTCGCTGACCTTGAAGTCAATGGAACCGCGTTTGCGACCTTTGAGCTGCTGTTCTGCCGCCGCCAATTTAGCTTTCAGTTCTTCATAGGTTGGTTCGGTCACGGATAATGGCCCCTGTGAGGTGATGAAGTGCAGTCTTCAGTTTAAGGCATTGCCCACGTTACGCCGACGGAGCAGCCTGAAAAAGGCAACGCCGAAAGAGCGATCTCCTTCGGCGTCAAGATCAAGGTCGAGCAGAGCACTATAGTAGACGTCGAAACTTACCCACCAGGAATGCCAAAGGTGCTCCCATGAGCAAGATAATCGACGAGGGCTCAGGAACTGGCGTAGCGTCCACGCCGTAGAGCCACATCTTGAAGTCGTTATAGTCCCAGTCACTTCCTTCTTGCAGCGGCAAATCCTCAAAACCCACGAACACGCAAGGCCCCGACATATTCGGGTCACACTGGTCCTGCGTCATGCTGGTGCCCCATACATGATTCAGACCGTCCGAGTTTTGATTAAGGTGCTGGCTGTAGTAGGTCTGCACGCCGTTGTCGTCGTTCACGGTCAGAACCAGTTCGACTTGGTATCCGATCTGCATGATGCCGCCGGGAACAAGGGTGAATGTCTGAAACTGCGACAGCTGGGTATTCAGGGGCGAAGGATCGCCCTTGTACACCATCTGGTTGCCATTCCAGACGATCGCGTAAACGTCGGAGGAGAAATCAGCGTGATAGCCCTGGAAAGAGCCGATCACTCCGCTGTCGGTTCCAATACCATTCGCTAGAAACTGATTGGCAGAGGCGACAGTGCCACACGGCTGGTACTGGTAGATGGTGTGGTCAGTCTCACAAAAGGAATCGGCCAAAAGCCGGGTTGGCACACTCGTTAAGGCAAGAAACAAGCTGCACGCCAAAGCGAAGGAACGCAGTTTCATCGCAGAACCTGTACCTTTCCGCACACTTGACCAACACTGAGGCGAAAGAATGTTAGGCCCGGAAGGTTCCGCTGTCAATAGCACTAGTGTGCAAGTGTCGTTAGCACATGATATGTCCGGTTGAGATAGCAAGTGATGTGTCCGCTTTGCGGGCGGCGAGAGTAGGCGACCATGGCAAGCATGGAGTTCTACTCGAAGGCCGCGATGGAGCGGGCGATGAAGGTACAGGAAGTGATACTGCGGGCGGTGGCCAGGAAGATCACCTGGTGGCAAGCAGCGGAGATCATCGGCATCAGCGACCGGCAGATGCGGCGCTGGCGGGAGCGCTACGAGGCGTTTGGCTTTGACGGGCTGCTGGATCGGCGGCGTTGCCGGCCGAGCGAGAAGCGGGTGCCGCTAGCCACGGTAGAGCAGGTATTGGGGCTGTATCGTGATCGCTATTTCGATCTCAATGTGCGGCACTTTCACGAGAAGCTAAGCGTGAGCTACACCTGGGTGAAGGCGGCGTTGCAGGGAGCCGGGCTGGTGGCGCGGGGGCGCAAGCGCGGGGTGCATCGCAAGCGGCGAGCGCGGCGGCCACTACCGGGCATGCTGCTGCATATCGATGGCAGCCGGCATCGCTGGTTTCAGGACGAGCGTTGGTATGACCTGATCGTGATTCTGGATGACGCCAGCAGCGAGATCTACTACGCGCAGCTGGTGGAAGAGGAATCGACGACGACGGTGCTGGCAGCGCTGCGCGAGGTGGTGGAGCGCAAAGGCGTGTTCTGCGCGCTGTACAGCGATCGGGGAAGCCATTTTTGGCTGACGCCGCAGGCCGGCGGTAAGGTCGATCGGCATCGGCTGACCCAAGTGGGACGCGCCTTACGCGAGCTGGGAGTGCAGATGATCCCGGCCTATTCGCCGCAGGCGCGTGGCCGCTCGGAGCGCAACTTTGGCACCTGGCAGGGACGCTTGCCGCAGGAGCTGCGGCTGCACGGCATCACCACGGTGGAGGCGGCCAATGGGTTTCTGCGCGAGCATTACCTTGGCGAGTTCAACCGCCGCTTCCAAGTGCCGGCAGCCCAGCGGGGCAGCGCATTTCTACCGCCGCCACGGCGCGAGCTGGAGCGCATCTTCTCGCTGCAATGGGAGCGCACGGTGAACCGCGACAACACGGTGAGCTTTCAGAACCTGCGCTTGCAGATCGAGCCAGTAAGCTGGCGCGGCACGCTGGCAGGCTGCTCGGTGCTGGTGCACCAACACCTCAACGGCGAACTCAGTCTCAGCTATGGACCGCACAGCCTGGGCCGCTATACCGCCCAGGGCGAAGCAATTACGGCGCCGGCCAGGCGGACGGTGGAAAAGACGGCGGCTGCGCCGCCTTGGAAAACGCTGCGCGTTTCCCACTTTCCCACCGCTGCGACGGCTACTGGCATGAACTAAAAACAGGACATTTCACTTGCTACAAAAAGCGGACATTTTGAGTTGCTACGAAC
>CAVVDY010000024.1:0-107110 GCA_963747055.1 uncultured Acidobacteriaceae bacterium
AATCCGCTGCTGTGGTTCTTCCTCCAGCGTCTCCAAGCTCAGACAGGACGCCACCACCCCGGTCATCCGCGCTGCCCCGGGAACGCGAAGTCGAGGTCTCATCACTGTCGTTAGGCCTCATTTGACGGCTCCGATTTGGGCGGCGTCTCTTTTTTACAGGGCGGCGTGTCTCTTATGATGTGTTCATACCGTGTCCACAGATAGCCATACAGCGTGCCGCTGGCAGAAAAGAACAGCATGATCGACAAGGCGATGGCTGGACTGCCCTGGTTGCCTTTCACGGCTGGATAGGGATCGACGCCGGAGGCTATGAACGTCGCAAACTGCCCAATGGGTTCTCGAAGGTTGGTCAACTCGACCAGGCCCGCCCCAAGAATCAGCTTCGTAAACCAATCCGCGATCTCTTCAAGATTGGTACGTGGTCCCGAAGGAGTGCCTCCGGCTTGCTTCTCCTTGCCATCGCTCTGTTCAAAGCCAGCTGGTCGAAGTCCAAAGAGATAACCAAACAGTACACCCAGAACAAAGAAGGCGCCCGCGACCAGCGTCCCATAACCGATTGCTCTTGCAACAACTCCGGATCGCCAATGGTCAGCCCCAGTCGCGGTCACTAACAGGGCAGAGAACCCGATGGCGTCGAAGATCAGCAGCTTCTGTATCGCTCCCTGACAGATCGCAGCCTCGTCCGACACTTCCCCGGGCTTCGCCGGAACCTTGAGGTACTTCAACCATTCATGAAGAGTCAGCGCTGCCAGCAGCAGCAGGGCTAGAAGGCTAGCTTGGGCTGCATACCATTGATGGTGATTCTCCGCCCAAATGAGTATGGCTACCAGCGTTACCAGCGCCACCAGTACGGCCGCGAATAGCCAGAAGTACTTCTTCCCAAGCGCTGACAAGCGCTCCGTGTTGTCCGTGTTGCCCTCGCTACCCAATCGCCTCCTTTTGAAGTTGCCAGGCGCAACGTCCCGCTATAGTTAGGCCCACACTTTACTCCCGTCAACGATCACAGTCCACCATCTTTCCAGTTGCAATCTGGGAGTTCACAAGGCCGGTCAAAACCCTGCCCTCTCACCACGCGGGCTTGCCATCTTTGAAACGCAGGGTGACTATGTCGCCGCCCTTAGCCACTTCGCGCGCCAAAATCAGGTCAGCGCCGTCCTGCTTGACCTTCGAGCCGGTGATCTCCACCTCGTCTCCCGGGCTAAAACTTACTCCCATTTCGTCCAGGAAACTCTTTGGGCAGAGATACACCTGAGCTTTTTCCTCGCCAATTTTTATCACCAGGTAAGCCGCGGGAGCCCCACCTGTGGAAGCAACGAGCTTCAACTCCTCAACAACTCCCTTAACCTTGGTTTCTGTGGCGGGGTCGTACTTGGGCGGCGACTGCGCAAATGCAGGGAGCACAAGCAAAGCAATCGCAGCGCTTTTGAGAAGAGGCTTGAACATGGGGCCGCGCAAATTCATCGGCTGGCCCTCCATGCCGCGAATGTTAGGCGTGTCGTGGTCCGAGCGCAAGCGAAGAATAGCAGCGCCAGGCATCATATGAGACGGGGAGGCACCTCTCGCTGAAAACAGAAGGTGGCAAATTTCCTGGCGCTTCGCATATCCCAGCTATGTTTACCTTCCCGATGCGAAGCTGCTCATCCCAGGAAAGACTGCGCACGCACTCGCTACCCGTCCACCAGCTTCACGTCGTCCATCAGAAAGAACAGTCCCTCGGCCCACGTCGGGTGGATGTAGATCGCGCCCGCGCCCTTCAGCAACGTGTAAGGCATATCCGCGAGCATGAGTGTGTACAAGATGTGGACCGTCTCACCGCCATCGCCTGACAAGATGCTCGCCCCGAGGATGCGGTCATTCGTGGCATCGACGACGATCTTCATCAGTCCGGCGGTTTCGTCGCGCTCATAAGCGCGCGCCACTTCTGACATCGGGGTCTTGCCGATCTTCAGCTCGTAGCCTTTGGCGCGAGCTTCCTTCTCGGTCATGCCGACGCCACCCAACTGCGGATCGGTAAAGACGCAATACGGAACGATGCGCCCGTCGATGCTGAAGTTCTTTCCTTCGATCAGGTTGCCGTAAATGATCTGAAAGTCGTTGTACGAAATGTGGGTGAAGGCAGGGCCGCCCTTCACATCCCCGAGCGCCCAGATGCCGGGCACATTAGTTTCGAGTTTGTCGTTGACCTTGATCGTCCCGTCTTTTCTGGTTTCCACGCCTGCTTTTTCGAGCGCCAGGTCTTCTGTATTGGCGCGCCTGCCAATGGCCACCAGAAAATGCGAGCCGGCGATGGTGGACGTACCGCTCACCTGCTCGACCGTCACCGCGATCTGGCCGTCCCGGTTCTCAACCTTCGTCGTGTTGGCATCGAGCAGAAACTTGATCCCTTCGGCTTCCAACGCCCTGTGCAGCTCGGCCGCGACCTCGGGTTCCTCGCGGGGAAGAATCTGTCCCCCATTGTGCAGAACCGTGACCTCACTTCCGAAGCGGCGGAACATCTGCGCGAACTCGAGTCCAATATAGCCGCCGCCCAGGACGATCAGATGTTTCGGTACCGCCGTCAACTGCATGATGGTTTCGTTTGTCAGGTAGTCGACGGTGTCGAGCCCCGAAATGGCCGGAATCCGTGCGCGCGCTCCCGTGTCAATGAAGATTCGCTCACCCTGCAGCACCTGGTCGCCGACTTTGATTTCATGCGGCCCGGTGAACCGCGCCACGCCGCCGTATAGCTTCAGGTTGGGCCGGCTATCAATCGACTTCTGCTGACCCTGGCGCTTGGACTGAACCAGCTTGTCTTTCTGGGCGACGATCGTGGCCAGATCGACGTTGACGTCGCGCGTCTGGACACCCCAGCGGGCGGCATCGCGTGCGTAGTGCGCCACCAGCGCACGATGCACCATGGTCTTGGTGGGCGTGCATCCAGTGTTGATGCAGGTACCGCCCAGATACTTCTTCTCGACCAGAGCGACTGTCCAACCCTGGTCCGCCAGCCTTGCGGCTAGCGGATTTCCACCCTGTCCACTACCGATGATGATCGCGTCGTATTTCATAGGTCAGCCTCTTTGCCGGAAGGTTATCGCGGAGAGACGAGGAAGTATGCGAAGCCAATCGCGATCAGGTCTTCGGGAATGGCAATGACAATGTCCTTCACTTTCAGCCCGCTTACCAGCCCCTTACGGGCGTAGTAGCCGCCGTAGGTGCCAATCAGAGCACCGATGATGCCCATGCAGGCTCCAACCGCTAAAGATGCGCCACCGGCTAGGCCCAGGCAGGCGCCGGAGAGGCCTCCGGTAATGATGCGGGCAATCAACTGAGAGGGAACAGTTCGCGCCGGAGTCTTCGGCAGTTGGTCGGTGACGTATTCCACCAACGCAAGGATCGTCAGCACTACCACCGCGATCTTCGATCCCATAAATGCCAGCGGCGTGCCTTCCAGGTGGATCCATCCCAGGTGGGCTGCCCAGCTTACCAAAGCCGGAGCAGTGAATGCGCGAAGCCCGGCTACGATACCAATACAAAGTGCTACAACGAAGATGCTCATGCGAAATCTCCTGTTGTGAAATTGGGTTGTAAAGGGACCCCGGTAATCTTGGCTTTGGATTCTACCTGCTCATGCAAGGACTTTAATATTTCTGAGGTGGGTTGCCGGAATCCTCACAGTCCGTCGCCCACATGCTCCTCTGTTCGTCTCCTCAATGTCCTTATCAATCGCTGCTGCGGAGAACAGCCACCTCATTAGCGAACAGCGAGCCCCTGGCTAAGTTAAATTCGCATGACTGGAGCCCACAGATTACCGACTCACAAGCATACGGTTTTGCAGAATTATTCTGAGCCGACCGAAATTTCCAGTATCAGGTGGCTGTTCCCTTCTGCACGGCGCACGCTCACCACCCCCAACGACGGCACGACGAGGTCGGCCGAATCGAGCTGCTCTCGCGAGTACGTAGTCGCAATTCCGATCACCTGCGCCCCTGCAGCCTTGGCAGACTGGATTCCTGAAGGCGCATCTTCAAACACCAGGCAATCACAGGCCGCAACTCCTACCGCCGCCGCACCTGCAAGGTAGGGCTCGGGATGCGGCTTCCCATTGGCAACCTCGTCCGCCGTAACCATCTTGGCGGGAACCGGCAATCCGGCAACCTTTAGCCGCTTGGTCGCCAGCCTCCGTGTGCCCGAGGTGACAATCGTGTAGCTGCCGTCCGGAAGCTTTTTCAGAAGCTCGCTCGCCCCCGGCAACAATCGCAAACCATCGGTGTCATCCAGCTCCATCTGCTCCACCTTCCTCATTTCGCGTTCGGCATCCACATGCGGAGCTACCGTGCGGATCGTCTCGATGGCCTTCTGCCCGTGCGCCACATGAACCACATACTCCGGGTCAAGCCCCTGCTCCTTCGCCCACCTTGTCCACACCCGCGTGACGCAAGGCGTCGAATCGACCAGCACTCCATCCAGATCCAGAAGCACAGCCCGGCAGGTAAACGAAGGCATAGGAGCAGTGTGTCAGAGTGCCACGGAATATGGCAAAGATCGCGACCTTTCCCGATCTGGTCCGTGCTCATCCGTGCGAAACCGTGGTTCGATCTTCTTTTTGCTGAAGAAGCCGACACCCTTCGCATATAGTGAATTCATGCCTTCGATTGCACTCTCCGAGCTGCTGGGCGCGACGGTTTATGACCGCTCCGGATCGACAGCCGGCAAGGTGCGCGAAGTTGCGATCTCGCCGCAGGAAGACGCTAACCGCATCTCGGGTGTGGTGGTCAAGACGCGTTTCGGCGACCGCCTGCTCAACCCCAAGGCGATAAGTTCCCTCAACGGCGGCGTACGCATCGGCACCCTGGCCACCGAATGGTCTCCCTATGGCAATGGCGAGGGTCTTCTACTGTTGGGACGCGATCTGCTCGACCAGCAGATCATCGATGTCCATGGCCGCAAGGTGGTACGCGTCAACGACATCGACATCCACGAGGAGGTCGGTCACGAGCAGATCATCCTGAAGCTCGCCGCCGTCGACGTCGGCGCTCGCGGCGCCATTCGCCGCCTGCTAAAAGGAATCGTTCCTGCCGGACCATTGCACGCGTTGCTGGCGAAGATTCCGCCGCGAATGATCCCCTGGGAGTTCGTCGATCTTATCGAAACCGACCCGGCGCGCCGGGTCAAGCTCAAGATTTCGCTCGACCGCCTGGCCAAACTCCATCCTGCAGACATTGCCGACATTGTCGAAGAATTGGCTCCCGCCGAGCGCGAGGCCATCTTCGAAACGCTGGATGAGGAAGTCGCCGCCCAGACGCTGGAGGAGATCGATCCCAAGCTCCAGGTCGCGATTCTCAGCTCGCTCGATTCCGACCGCGCCGCCGACATCGTCGAGGAGATGGACCCCGACGCTGCTGCCGACCTGCTTGCCGATATGCCCCCGGCCGAGACTCAGGAAATCCTCACCGAGATGCAGCCTGAGGAGCGGGCCGAAGTTTCCGAGTTGATGGCCTTCGAGGATGACACCGCTGCGGGGCGCATGACGACCGAGTACATGGCCTTGAAGCCGGGCGCCAAGGTCTCCGACGCCATCGAGATGCTGCGCAAATTCGAAGGTGGCCTGGAAAGCATGAGCACCATCTACATCGTCGGCGAAAAAGACAAGCTGCTGGGTGCGGTGCCGCTCGCCAAGATCGTCCTTGCTCCCTCCGATACCCCTCTGATGTTGCTGAGCACACGCTTTATGCCGACCATTCATCCCGGTGCGGCGGAGAAGGAAGTTGCGGAGATGTTCGACAAATACAACCTGCTCACTCTCCCCGTGATCGACGACGAAGGTTGCCTCACCGGCGTGATCACCGCCGATGATGTGATTAACATGCTGCGGGCGAAATTGTAGGGCTTGGTTCCGATGATTTCTGCTCTGTTATAGTTTCACGCTATCTGCTTTGTTGATTACCGATCAGGAGACTCCTCCATTGAAGCCGAGACATCTACTCGCCGCCGTGCTTATGGTGGCCACGACAGTCGCCTGGGCCGAGCCGCAGAACAGTTCCGCAAAGACACAAGCACAGACCAAACAACCGGCCGTCACCTATATCCGCGCCGGGCGTCTCTTCGATTCCACCAGCGACAACTATCGCGAGAATGTGGTGATCGTCGTTGAAGGCGAGCGCATTAAGGCCATCGAGCCCGCCGGTTCCGCTCAGATTCCCAGCGGCGCGAAAGTTATCGACCTGTCCAACGCCACCGTCCTCCCCGGCCTGATCGATTGCCACACCCATCTAGGCGCGCGCTCCGACCAGTACAACCCCATCAACGCCTTCAAGTGGACGCCGTACCGCGAAGGATTTGCCGCCGAAAAGAACGCCCGCACAACCTTGCTCGCCGGCTTTACCACCGTACGCGATGTCGGCTCCGGCCCCTTCATGGCTGTCGACCTGCGCGACTACATCAACGACGGATACATCATCGGCCCCCGTATCGTTGCCAGTGGGCCGGGAATCTCCATCACCGGAGGCCATGGCGACCTCAACAACTACTCGCCGGAAACCAGCGTGAGCCTCTTCCCTGCTGAACGCAACTATCAGATCGCCGACGGTCCCGACCAGGTGCGTCACGTAGTGCGTGCACAGGTGAAGTACGGTGTGGATGTCATCAAGATTCTTGCTACCGGCGGGGTGCTCTCCAAGGGCGACAGCCCCGGCGCCGAGCAATACTCATTCGAGGAGTTGAAGGTCGCGGCCGACGAAGCTCACAAAGCGGGACGCAAGATCGCAGCTCACGCCCACGGAACCCAGGGCATCAAGGATTCGATCCTCGCCGGCATCGACTCCATCGAGCACGCCAGCCTGGCCGACGACGAGGACATTCGCCTCGCCAAAGAACACGGCACCTACTTCGACATGGACATCTACAACGATGATTACCTGCTGGGACAGGCGGCGAAGTTCGGCCTGCCGCAGGAGAACATCGACAAGGAGCGAATGATTGGCAAGGCGCAGCGTGAAACCTTCTCCAAAGCCGTGAAAGCCGGTGTGAAGATGGCGTTTGGTACCGATGCCGGCGTCTATCCCCACGGCGACAACGCGAAGCAGTTCGTGACCATGGTGCAGTACGGGATGACGCCCTCTCAGGCGATTCGCACTGCAACCCAGAACTCCGCCGACCTGCTCGGCCGCAGTAAGGACATCGGAACGATCGAGGCCGGCAAGTACGCCGATATCATTGCCGTATCCGGTGATCCACTGGCGGATGTCTCGGTGCTTCAGTCGGTCGGGTTTGTGATGAAGGGCGGCGTGGTCTACAAGGACAAGCTGGCAGGGACAGTCAGTGCAAGAGTATTGATCGACCGTCTAATGCCCTTTGCCGAAGCCCTTACGCCGCTGCTTGCTGTAGCGATGTAGTGCGTCCTCAATGATGGGGAAAGCGGCCTCAGCCGGAAGGAAATCATCCACCTCAACCGCTTTCCCTTCCAATTGCTTGTAGTCGAGGAAGAAGCGGCGCAGCATTTGCAACCGGTGTTCCGGCATCTCGCGGGCTTCCTTGTAGGAATTGAATTCCGGGTCCTGGGTAGCGACGGAGATGATCTTGTGGTCCTTCTTCCCGGAATCGATCATGGTCATCAGGCCGATTGCGCGCGCCTGAATCAGCGTTAGCGGAACCACCGCCTCCTGGCAGAAAACCAGCACGTCGAGCGGGTCATCGTCTTCCGCCAGCGTCTGCGGAATGAACCCGTAGTTTGCCGGATAATACACCGCCGAATACAGCACGCGATCCAGCCTGATCAGTCCACTCTGCTTGTCGAGCTCATACTTCACGCTCGACCCAAAGGGGATCTCGATCACCGCCTGGAATTCCTGCGGCAGGTGCTCCCCGGGCGAGATGTCATGCCACGCGTGAGTCATGCGATAAATGTCCGGCAGCTCATTGCCGGCTGGATACAATCCTCCGGCACAAACTGCATCGCCAGTCTGATTCTAATTTGCTCAGAGAAATTGCAGAAACTACGGCCCTGGAAGATCAGCCGTCTGGCCCCCATCAGAAGCTCAAAAACGATGGGGCAGTTCCATCTCCGTCTCGACGGAGCTCGTTAAGGAACCTACCACGAAGCTCACCAGGATCACACTTACAACTGCTACCAATGCCACCATAGCACTCACCCCTTGCTCGGCCCGAGGGCTCTTTTGCGCTCCGGCACTCTCCTACAGAGTGGGAGCACCAACTCTTGTGCATACATATAGCACATTTTTTCCGTGCCGGTCATGACAATTTCGCAAGAGCCGGGAAAACTTTTTCTCCTACAAGAGTCTTGATGCAGGAGACTAGGCAGCCGCTGCCACTTCCTCCAGAAGACGGGTGAGTGCTTCTGGACCATCGGCGCCGACCACGTAGCGATCGGCTTCCACTTCCGGCCATTCTCCATAGATGTGCGAGACATAGATGAGCTTGGTCGGGGACGCCTTCTGTCGCAGCAGCCGTACAATCTGGCGTCCCGCCGATGCCGGCAGCTTGTGGCACAACAGAACGACGTCGTACACTTCCGTTCCTTCCACCGCGGCAATGGCTTCTTTCTCTTTGTTTACGATGGTTACCGCGTGGCCGGCAGCAACTAGGGCGGCTTGCCGTAGCCGGTTCAGTTCTTCGTCGGTGCTGAGGGCAAGAATCTTCATCCCAGGAATCCTGAAATCGCGTAAGCTGTTGCAGGCACAGAAATATATCAGATTGGGACCCTCACCACGCAAGCCGCTCTTCCTATTCGCACAGGATGGCAGTTTTATTTGCTTTATCTTCGCCATCGTCAGGCCCTGTAGCTACCGTAAGCGACTTAGTTTCAGTGCGATAGCAGCATAAACAGGCCTGATCGCTGTAATCGAAACAATCAATCGCAATTCATCATCTTCCAACAACCACCCGCTATCTAATGAGTACATAATCTTCTCTCGCAGCCTGACGTTCGCATTCCTGTTTCATAACCAGCAAAGGACGGCTTGTTTTGAGTAAGCAAAGTCGTAAAGAACCCGAAAGAGCAGCAATGACCAACACCGAAGCACAGTTGCAAACCAAGCGATACATTCTGGCCAGTGACTTCGACCAGACGTTAAGCTTCAACGATTCAGGCTATGTCCTGAGCGATTTGCTCGGCATTCCTGAGTCGGAGTTCGAGCGCAAGATCACCGGCATGGCGCGGTTGAACCTCGTCCAGCAGGGCGGCGAGCTCGCCTACCTGCTGTTGCACGATCCTGAGTTTCACGACCGCGTTCGCCGCGAGCATCTCTATGAGGCCGGCAAGCGCGTCCGGCTGAAGCCCAATATCGACGCGCTGTATTCCTTTTTGTCCAACGACGTGGAAGGCTTTCACTTTGATTTCTACGTGATCTCCGCCGGGCCGGTCGAGATCATCCGCTCCGCGCTGGAAGGCGTCATTCCGGCGGACCATATTTTCGGTACCGAGTTCGAGTACAACCAGGAAGGCGCGATCGAGCGCATCCTACAGGTCACCGCCGGTTACGGCAAGGTAGCGGTGATCGACCAGTTGCTCGACGCGCTGAAGACCGGCTCCGACCGTATCGTCTACGTCGGCGATGGCAGCTCTGATATTCATGTCATGCTGCACATCAACCGCCGTGACGGCTTCACCATCGCCGTTTCGGAGAACAAATACCTCGCGCCCATCGCCAAGCGCTCGATCCTCAGTGAGAATGCGTTGGCCATCCTGATTCCCATCCTGGAGGAGGTTGTTGGCTGGGATACCGCGTCGATACGCGAGACCTTCGAGCAGAAGGGCTTCCTGATTCAGCAGTGGGACAAGGTGCAGACCGACATGCTGACCATCATCCCCAGCGTCGCTCCCATCCTGGAGCGTTCCACCGTTGCGGCCAAGATGTAAACGCCGCGCCGCTCTTAGGAAGCGCGGGTGGCTGTGCCTTGCATCACGGTCACCCAGCCTCCCTTTGGCAACTCCACCTCCGACTTGAAGGTGTATGAGTTCTTCGAGACGAAGTTGAAGGTGTACCGCGCCTGGGTCACCACGCCATTCAGCTTCTGCTCGGCCTTCCACGTCCACACGTTCCCGTCGAGATGGCCGATCGCCACGATGTGCTCGCCCAGGCTGTTGTACACGTTGTAGGTGTACACCTTGTCGGCGGCGTTGTACTCCATGACGCGCGTACTGTGAACGTCGCCCATCGGCCCGTGGATAACGGTATGCGTCTCCACGAAATATCCGCCTGGCGTCCAGACGCTCTCTTCCTTACCGTGGAACTCCGCCGGCGGAGAGTGCGGACTGATCCTCGTCGTTCCCTGCAGGCTCCAGTTGCCAACGAAGTAGCTCATGATTTGCTGCTCGGGACTCGGCCCGGCAGGCGCCGCTGGCGTCTGGGAAAGCGCAAAGGTCGATGCCAAGGCGAGCAGAATTGCAGAGAAAAGTTTCATCCTAATGATTCCTTCAGCTCCAGCTCAGTTTCGAAGGAATCCTAACACGTCGCAAAATAGATTAGTCCACGTACTTGCGCAGCACGCGCTCGGAAAGATTGCACAGCACTTCGTAGGGCAGCGTCTCCGACCACCGTGCCAGGTCCCACGCTGTCACTTCTTCGCTCCCGCTGCGGCCGATCAGCAGAACTTCATCGCCGATCTCGCAATTGCCCATGTGCGACACATCGACCAGGGTCGTATCCATCGAAACCCGGCCGACCACCAGGGCACGCTGGCCGCGAATCAATACGCTGCTGCGCGACTCGCCCCCGCTGCCATTGCTTGATTCCATGGCTGGCCGCCCGTTGCGGGGGTAAGAATGCTTGCGCGAATAGCCGTCTCCGTAGCCGGCGGCGATCACCGCGATGCGTGCCGGCTCTCGTGTCAGGTACGTTCCGCCATATCCCAGCGCCTGCCCGGCGGCAACATTGCGCAGCGAAATGACGCGCGTCTTCCATTGCAGGACGGGTTGCAGATCGAGAACGGGAGCATTTGCCGCCGGACTGCCATCGCGATTCGCCAGCGGTAGCTGATAGCCATAGATCGCCAGACCCGGGCGGACAAAGTTATGCCGCGTTTCTGGCCGGGCAATGGCTGCGCTGCTGTTCGCCAAGTGCCGAATCGGCGGATTCAATCCGTGGCCGGACAGCGCTTGCAGCGCCTGCTGAAAACGTCGACTTTGGTTCGACGCCTCCGCATCATCGAGCAGCTCCGAAGACGCCAGATGGCTGAAGACACCTTCGAGTTGGATCTCAGGAGTGCGTTTCAATGCCTCCGCGAATGCATCGAGTTCTGCAAGTGGAAGCCCCAGCCGTCCCATGCCGGTGTCGATCTTCAAGTGCACCGCGACCGGCCGATTCAATCGCAGCTTGTTTGCCGCCTGCGCGAACGTGCTCAATTCCTCGATTCGCGAAATCGCCGGCGTCAAAGAGTAATGCAGCACATCCTCTTCCTCGCCGCGCCATGCTCCCACCATGATGAGAACGCGCGCCGTGACTCCGCACTCGCGCAGCGCGACACCTTCATCGGTCGAGGTGACGCCAAACCACTTCCCACCCTCATCTTCCAACACGCGCGCACACTCGGCATAGCCATGACCGTAGGCATCGCACTTCACCACCGAGCAGATGGTGACGCGATGGCCAACATGCTGCCGCAGCACGCGAAAATTGTGCCGTAGTGCCGTGCGTGACACCTCTGCCCAATTTGGGCGGGAATAAGTTCGGGACAATACAGGCTGGCTCAGCAAGCTATCATCATAGCTCGATCAAGCTGCTCGGGTGTTGGCGAACGAGTCACGCTTTGCAGCCGCAAACCCTTGAAGCCGCAGCCTGGAGAGGCTGCAGGCGCATTCCGATCGCCAGCCTCGGGGCAGAAAAACGCTACCAGGTAACCGTCTTTATAGATGTTGGTGCTTAAAAAAACTACCACGTTTGAGCTAGGTAAAACGCCGTATTCCCACGGAAGTGGTATCCCATATAGTCTCTCTTCGGCTATAAAGTAAGCCTTACCGTCGGACGTGCGCCCACGGTATGGAGTTTTAGCTGTTACTACATACCGAACAAGGCTAGTCAAACTTTAGCGTGTGCTCAGTTCGCAAGCCTTGTGTCCAGGAGCCCTGTGATCAATATCGTTATTGCGGACCATCAAGCAATTTTCCGGGCAGGCGTTGCGAAAATACTGGCAGTTGAAGACGACCTGCGAATTGTTGGACAACCCCAGGCAATTGAACAATTGCTGATGTGCCTGGAGAAGCTACGGGCAAAAGTGCTCCTGGTTTCCAGTGGCTTCGCTCCCGATTTGAGCTCTGTCATTTCAATGGCGCAACGCAGCGCCGTCGCTGTCATTGTTCTTGCCGATAGCAACGAGTCCGCCGATCAGTTCACCACCCGTGGCGCTAGAAGTGTCGTCTACCGCTCAGTGCCCGGAGACTGCATGGTGGAGGCGGTACGCCGCGCCGCCCGGGGTGAGAGCTACATTCAGGTCAAAGGCACAGTTCCCAGCGAATCCAGCCAGGACATGGTCGGCACCAGGGTTCGTGAGCGCCTTTCCTCCAAGGAGCTGCGCATCATGGCCGCGGTGGTACGCGGCTTCAAGAACCGCGATATCGCCATGCAGCTTTACACCTCGGAACAGGTCGTCAAAAACGCCCTGCGCAACATCTTCGATAAGACCGGGGTCTCCGACCGGCTGGAACTGGCGCTCTTTGTGCTACATCATCGCGTCCTGGCGCAGGCCGCCTCTTCGGTACAGATCGAGCCTGCGCAACGCAAGGTCAAACGCGCCTCGCTGCCGCCAATCGGCCCCAGGTCTCTGCCGAAGCCGACAACTTTTACGATTCAATAGACGCGCGGCCGGCAAAACAGCTCTCGGCTAAGAAGCGTCGTTGTCTTTGTGGGATCCGTCTCCGCTGTGCAGCAGTTGGTTCACAACCGTGATTAGCTCTTTGGGGTCGATGGGTTTCTCGAGGTAAAGATCGGCCACTGGCTCCGGAGCCTGAAACGCCTCCGAGACGAAGCCGGAGACCACTACCACCGGCATGGTGGAATTCGCTTTCGCGGCCCGTACCACCGCGTGCCCGTCATCATCGCCCAGTCGCCAGTCCGTTACCACAGCGTCAAAGGGATGGTTCGCCAGCTTGTCGACCGCATCTTTTGCTGAAGTGGCAGCCGTTGCCTGATGTCCAGCAGCCTCCAGAATGCTGCACTTGAGCCGCGCAACATTCGCCTCGTCATCCACACAGAGGATTCTTGCCATGGACTTTATCCTGTTCACTCGCCGGACGGCGGCGCAAGGCAACCGCAGATTATTGTTTAGCACCGTAGAAGCGAAAGTCAAATGGAAGTGGGCAGCTCCTTACGACTGCATTGAAGGTTCACTCTATAGATGCTTTGAGGGGGGCGGAGCGTTAGCCGCTCCCTGGCATGTCCCAATTTTTCAGCCCTCGCCTTCGTGACTTCCCCATCCGCCGCCACCCGGCGTCTCCACTCGCACGCGCTCCCCTCGCTTCAGACGAGCACTGGATTTTCCTTGCAGCCGCTCCATCCTGCCGTCCAATCTCACCACGCTGGTCTTCCCTGCCGCGCCTTCTTCTCCCCCCGCCAGGCCGTAGGGCCGCAGCGTGCGCCGGTCCGAGAGGATGGTCACCGTGGAATCGGCGAGTACTTCAATCTCTCGCACGATGCCGTCTCCGCCGCGATGCTCTCCTTCGCCGCCGCTCCCGTCGCGCAGTGCGTAGCGGGTGACGCGGAATGGATAGGCATATTCCAGCGCCTCCGCCGGAGTATTGAGCGAATTGGTCATGTGGGTGTGTACGCCGGAAACTCCATCGTGGGCCGCACTCGCCCCTGAGCCGCCGGCGATGGTCTCGTAATAGGCGAACGGCACCGCCACCCCAGAGCGTTCGTCCATGCCGCCGACCGTGAGATTGTTCATTGTCCCTGACGAAGCCGCAGGAACGCGCTCGGGTAGCGCTTGCGCCAACGCCTTCAGCAGCACGTCGACTATTCTTTGCGAGGTCTCGACGTTGCCGCCCGCCACCGCTGCCGGGGCTACCGCGTTGACCACCGTGCCTGCCGGAGCCACCAGGCGGATCGGCCGCATGATTCCCGCCGTGGCTGGGACGTCTTCGCGCAGCAGACAGCGAAACACATAGAAGCATGCCGAAGACGTGATCGCCTCCACAGCGTTCACGCTTCCTTCCACCTGCGCGGAGCTACCGGTAAAGTCGACGACCACGGCTGCATTCGCGCTGGGAAGCCCGTCGAGCCAGTCTTGGAAACGTTATGCGAACGGCAATTCGCACCGGCCCTCCCCCCGAGCCATCATCATCGAGAAAGTCTTCGGCCGCATAGCTTCCGGCCGGAACGCCGGAGAGAAAGGCGCGCACGATCTCCTCGGAATAGAGCAGCAAATCGGCGGCGGCGGCCTGAACCCGCGGCAATGTGTAGCGCGAGCACAGCTCCCTCAGCCGGGTATCTCCGATGTGGCAGGCGGCGAGTTGTGCGCGCAGGTCGCCTTCGCGCTCCTCTGGAGTGCGAACGTTGCTCAGCAACAGCGCCAGCACATCATGTATCCACCTTGCCCGCGCGCACGATCTTTACCGGCGGAATCCGCAGGCCTTCCTGATAAATCTCCCGGCAGGGTCCCATGGATCCCGCATAGGCGCCACCAACATCGGCATGGTGGGCCCGCGCTGCCACATAGAAATCGGGGGCCATCTTCCCTGCCCGCTTGCGTCGCCCCGCGACAAATACCGGAGCGACTACTGTGATGTCGGGAAGGTGCGTGCCGCCCTGGAAAGGGTCGTTCAGCATGGCGACATCGCCCGGCGCAAGCTCAAGCTGAGCGATCGCCGCATGCACTGACATGGGCATCGATCCCAGATGCACCGGCATGTGATCGCCCATGGCCAGCACGTCGCCTTTGCCCGTGAACACTGCACAGGAGTAATCCCGGCGTTCTTTGATGTTGGGCGAGAAAGCCGTCCGCCGCAGTGCGGCTCCCATCTCCTCCGCAATGGAGTGAAACAGGTGTTTGAAGACCTCAAGCTCGATTGGGTCACGCGTCATGAGCGTGAGTCTAATACATGCGCCGGACTGAGCTGCCAGCGCAACACACCAGCAAAGCAATGGCCGGCCCCCTCCGAGCCGGCCACCAAAACAGGCCGCACGGTCCTCGTGCCGGACCTGACGGTCTGGGTAAGCGACGAATAAGCACTCGCTACTGGCTTGACTATATTGACTGGCTATTCGAATATTCGTGGAAAGCGACCGCCGTTCCACATTTTGTTGCATAGTGAGAAAAGTTTCCGGCGCAGGTTTTCTGCACGGGAAAAGCGAGGTGGGGCATGGTCAATCAAACGATCGAGGACGGTTTGCGCCCGTACCGCATCGGATCAAAGCTCAGGGCGCTCCGGCTTAAAAAGAGCATGGGGCTGGTGGATCTCGGCAAGCACACCGGGCTCTCTCCTGGCCTGCTCTCCAAGCTGGAGCGCGACAAACTCTATCCCACCCTGCCGACGCTATTGCGAATCGCCATGGTGTTCAGCGTAGGGTTGGACCATTTTTTTACCGACGAACGCAAGTTGCACGCCGTCGCCGTAGTTCGCGAGCGGGAACGTATTCGCTTGCCGGAGCGCCCGGGGAGCCGCGAGGTTGCGTATCACTTTGAAGTCCTCGACTACCAGTGCAACGAACGCCGCACAAACGCTTATCTCGCGGACTTCGAAACCCTGCCCTCGGGAGACTTCAAGCCGCATCAACATCCCGGCTCCGAGTTTCTGTACGTGACCAAAGGCACGCTGGCACTGAAGATCGGCATCGATGATTACGAGTTGGAAACTGGCGACTCCATCTATTTCGACGGGGACGTGCCCCATTCTTATCGCGGCCTGGGCAAGGTACCCTGCCAGGCCGTGGTCGTGACCGCCACGTAAGGCCACCGCCCTGACGGGGGTCGCAGTCCTCCGGCATTCTGGCGATAATCGTCTTCATGGCAAAAACGGCAGCCCCTTTCGCCGCACAATCCAAGCCTCGTGCCCGCGACCTGGGAATTCCCTTTGACGGCACACCCGGCCCATACAACGCCATTACCGATGTTGCCGGCATAGAAGTCGGCTACACCACCTTGATCTCCGGCTCCGGCAAGCTGCACGTCGGCCAGGGCCCGGTGCGCACCGGCGTTACTGCGCTGTTTCCGCGCGGCAAGAACCTCTTCGACGATCCCGTCTTTGCCGCCTGGTACTCGCTCAACGGCAATGGCGAGATGACCGGCACTGCTTGGATCGACGAGTCGGGTTTTCTCGAAGGTCCGGTGATGATCACCAACACGCACAGCGTGGGAGTCGTGCGCGACGCTGTCATCCAATGGCGCGTTCAGCACGGTTCCGCCGGCGGTCAAAAGACGTGGTGGGCATTGCCGGTGGTGGCTGAAACCTACGACGGCGAATTGAACGACATCAACGGTTTTCACGTGAAGCCCGAGCACGTCTTTCATGCGCTCGACTCTGCTGCCGGCGGTCCCGTGCTGGAAGGCAACGTCGGTGGCGGCACCGGCATGATCTGCCACGGATTCAAGGGAGGCACCGGCACCGCATCGCGCCACCTTGATCCAAAGGACGGCAACTACACTGTCGGTGTCCTGGCGCAATGTAATTACGGAAAGCAGGACGAGCTACGCATTGCGGGCATCCCTGTGGGCCGCGAATTGCCGCCGGGCATCCAGCGCACCCATGATCAAGGCTCAATCATCGTGATCGTCGCTACCGACGCGCCTTTGCTACCCCATCAGCTAAACCGCTTAGCGCGTCGCGTGCCCCTGGGGTTGGGACGCAACGGCAGTTATTCCGGCAACGGCTCAGGCGACATCTTCCTTGCCTTCTCCACCGCCAACTCCGGCGCATGGAATCCCAAAGGCGTCAGACAGATCTTGATGTTGCCAAACAATGCAATGGACCCATTGTTCCTCGCCACTGTCCAGTGCGTGGAAGAAGCCATCATCAACGCCATGATCGCTGCCGATACCCTGACCGGCATCGACGGCTTCACGGTGCAGGCCCTCCCCCACGAAGCGTTGCAGCAAGTGCTGAGAAAGTACAATCGGCTGGCGCCCCCGGAATAGGTTGCGGCTCAGGTGTGCCGCATAGGCAGAACGTGCGCCACATCCAGGTTTCGTTGTACCTGCTCAAACGGCAGAAACACCGAGAACGCGGTGCCGCTTCGACCCTCGCGTACGCTGCTGATGACGTGGATCGTTCCCTCGTGCTTCTCGAGGATCCCCCGGCTTACCCACAGCCCCAGGCCCGTTCCCTTCTCCCCCTTCGTCGTATAAAACGGCGCGAACAGATTGCGCCTTACGCCGAGAGGCATGCCCGAGCCTGTATCGATAATCGTCGTGCGCACCCCCTTTTGGCTATGATCGCCCCACAGGGAGCCTTCTCGTACGCTTAGAAGCAGCTTTCCGCCGTTCGGCATGGCGTCGATGGCATTGCCCACCAGATTGGAAAACACCTGCCGCAGCTCTCCCGGGAACCCGCGCACCTTGGCCATCGTCTCAAATCGCGTTTCCACCGTGATCTCCGCTCTGCGAATCTGCGGCGCATACAGCGTCAGCACGCTGTCCAGCACCTCGGAGATGCCGACAGAAACCGGATGCCGCGCCTCGCGGTGGAAGGTCAGCAACTGTCCCGTGATTTGCGTAATGCGGGACAACTCTTCGCTGGCCATCTGTAAGTACTGCTGAGTAACGGCGGTGGAGTTGATGTCGTGTTGCAGCAGATATACCAGGTTGGTGACGGTATCGAGCGGATTGCGTATTTCGTGTGCGATGGTTGCCGAAAGCCGGCCCGCCTGCGTCAGCCGCTCACTCACGCGCAGGGTCTGCTCCGTCTGCCGCCGCTGCGTAATATCACGAAACACCACGGCTGTACCGACCAGCTCGTGCTGATCGCTCATGATTGGCGCAATGTTTACCTCAATTGGAAATTCATTGCCATGACGGTCCAACATCGACAGGTGAGTAGGAATCACGGTAAGTTTTTCCCTCTTGGGCAGTTCTTCGAGCGGCTTGAGCAACAGAACTCGCGTGCTTTCATCGATAATCCGCACGATTTCCTCCAGCGGACGTCCGCACGCCTCCTCCCCGTCCTTCCACCCGGTCAATTCCTGCGCTGTGGGGTTGATGAACGTGATCTTTCCTTCGGCGTCGGTTGCCACCACACCTTCGGTAAGGCTGTTCAGTGTTGTGCGAAAGAACTCGCGGCTCTCCTGCAACTGCCGGGTGCGCTCGGCTTCGGCCCTAAGATGTTCTTCATAACTCCTCGTCAGCGATCGCAGCTCACGTCGAGTCAGGGTCAGCAGCAGGATGATAACTGCTGCGGACAGCCCCACCGCCGTGATGACAACAATCCTGCCCAACAGGCTTGCGCGGCGCGAGCGCTCACCCAAAAGACGTCCTTCTTCCTTGACCACATCTCTTTGGCGCGACCAGATCTCGTCCATCAGGTGCGCGCCCAAAGCCAGTTCACCTTCCGTAGGGGGCTTCTGCACACGGTGAGCAATCTCCTGTTCCGCCCAGTGAATCCAGCCGTCATCCAGCTTCTGGATGTCCCGCAACCGGCTTTGCTCAAGCTGATTATCTGACGTAAGCTGCACCAGTTGATCGATGCTGGCAGGCAGTGCCACCTTGGCTTTCTCATACTCCCGTACAAAGGCCTTATTGCCAGTCAGGTCGTAGGCGCGAACGCTGGATTCCATCTCCAGCATGTACCGCATGGCTTGCCGCGAATTGTCGATGATCTGATGGGTGTGGTCCACCCAGCGCTGGCTTGCCGTCAGCGACAGGACCTCAACTACCAGAGTTACCGCCAGCAGGACGAGAAGCACCAATGGCAGCAAAAGAGTTCTGCGGAGGAGATTGCGGAAGGTGCTGGTTTCCATGGGCTAGGCGCGGAACAACACCGCGCTCTCACCTCCAAGATGATAACGCAGGTGCAGGTGCTGCCTGAGCAGTGCAGCGCTTCCAACGCCGCCTACGATTTCTCCGTCAGCACGTGCCCTGTCCCAATCCGGCTGCTATTGGCCGCAGGCTTTGGCGATGCACCACGGTTCCAGTACCAGACCACCAGCCGGTACAGAAGCAGGCCCCCCAGAATCGTGCCGTAAATCTCCGGAATCCGCTTGTCCAGCTTGACCAGCCAAAGATAGTGCACAACTCCGGCAAGAGCGCTGAAGTAGATCAGCCGGTGCAGCCTCTGCCAGCGTTTGCCCAGCTTGCGAATCGACCACTTCGTCGAGGTTAGCGCCAGCGGGATCATCAGCACGAATGCGGTGAACCCGGCAGTGATGAACGGGCGCTTGTAGATGTCCTTGTAGATGCTATGCAGGTCGAAGAATTGGTCGAGCCAGATGTACGTCGTGAAATGCAGACACCCATAGAAGAACGCGAACAGGCCCAGCATCCGCCGATACTGGATCAGCCAGTACTGCTTCGTCAGCTTGCGCAGCGGCGTGATCGACAACGTCACCAGCAGGAAGACCAGCGTCCACGTGCCCGTCGAAAACGTAATCACTTGAATGGGATTCGCGCCTAGCGCCGAGTTGAATCCCTTCCACCCCAGCCGCGCCAACGGCATGAGGCATAGCAGGAACACGATGGGCTTGAGATACTTCGGCTTCATCCCGCTCAAAAGTTCTTCTTCAGGTCCATCCCTTTATACAGGTATGCGACCTGGTCACCATAGCCGTTGAACATCAGCGTCGGGCGCTTGAAGAACTCACCGATGCGCCGCTCCTTGGCCTGACTCCACCGCGGATGGTCCACGTTGGGATTCACATTGGAATAGAAACCATACTCATTCGGCGCGGCCTTCGTCCACGCCGATACCGGCTGCCGCTCAACTAATTTGATGTGCACGATCGCCTTGATCCCCTTGAACCCATACTTCCAGGGGACCACCAGCCGGATCGGCGCGCCGTCCTGATTGGGCAAGGTCTCTCCGTACAACCCCACGGCCAGAATTGTCAGCGGATTGTTTGCTTCGTCCAGCCGCAATCCTTCCACGTAAGGCCACTCCAGCACAGACCGCTGCTGGCCGGGAAAGCGCTTGGGATCGTACAGCGTGGTGAACTCAACGTACTTTGCCTTCGAGTTCGGCTCCACCTGGTCGAGCAATGATTTCAAGGGAAAGCCAATCCACGGAATCACCATCGACCAGCCTTCAACGCAGCGCATGCGATAGACGCGCTCTTGCAATTGCATCTTCATCAGCGTGTCGATGTCGAAGGTCTGCGGCTTGTTGACGTGGCCATCCACCTTGACCGACCACGGCGTCGGCTTGAAGCTGGCCGCCAATTTGGCGGGCTCATACTTATCGGTCGAGAACTCGTAGTAGTTGTTGTAGTTTGTGATGTCGTTGAACGGAGTTTGTTTCTCGGTCGTTCCGTATGGCCCTGGCTTGTAGCTGAGCTTGCTGTTTGCGGAGGCTGTCTGTTCGGGCGACAACAGTCCGGAAAATTTCACCCCCAGCACAGATGCTCCCGCCACCGCTCCCGCGGCCATCAGAAATCTGCGGCGGTTAAGGTAAAACTCCTTTGGGGTTATCTCGGACGACGGGACATCAGATGGCTTCTTGATCAGCATCGCTCACTCCACAACTCAGGCACAATACACTGCTCGGTTAGATTCGCAAGCACCTGATACGTTACAACTGCATATTGAGTACGCCATTCGTTGTCCTGCGGATTTGCCGCAGGTTTTGGCAAAAGCGCTGGTCACGGGGTATAGCCGCACATCTGAACAGCACGAGAGAGCGCGAGCGTCTGCGTATGCTGCAGACGCATCCATCCAACCACTCGGCTCGCTCCGAGCCAGGGAGGAACTATGGGCAAGACACTGTTACGTTGCGTGTTCGGATTCTGTCTGTTGATGTGTCCTTTCGCACTCATGGCGCAGCAAGGCACATCCGACACCAGTCAGGCTGGCGCCTCATCCAAGCACAGCCAGACCGTCATCGCCACCGGATGCCTGGAAAAAGGACAGGAGGCCGGCGGCTATTACCTCAAAGATGAAAACGGCAAGGATTGGGAGCTTACCGGCAAAAACCTCTCCAGCCATGTCGGCCACAAAATCACCGTTACCGGACACGAAATGCAGGGCTCAAAGACTCACGAAGCTAAGGTCGAACCCAGCGAGACATCCGAGGCCAGCGGTAAGCAATACGCCGACCTTCGTGTGTCCCACGTCAAGATGATCAGTGAAAGCTGCCAGTAGCTGACACCATCAATTCCCCGGGCGGCGCGGGCACGTGCCACCTTCTTGTTTACCTGCACCCTGGGGAACTATGCTGACTGCCTGGCAACAGGAGTGCCGGGAACGATCCAGCGGCTGATCAGAAGCATAATGAACAGTGCCATGTTCAGCCATGCGAACCAGTCGCCCGCGCTGTCGTAGAAGGTGTGGTCGTTGCGCACAGGGACTGCCGCAACCACGCTGACAAACGGCTCTTCGCTGGAGACCTCCTGCGCGATGACCCGTCCCCGATCATCGCTGACGGTGAGGATTCCGTTCTTGGGAGACCGGGCGATGCTGAAGCCGCTTTCCACTGCTCGCAGCAGGGCCATGCGCCCGTGCAGCCAGCCGTCAGCGACAAAGTCCCACGCGGGAACCAGCATCAGACCCACTCCATCGTTTCCGTAATCGCGGCTTAGCTTGGGAAAGTCCATGTCCTTGCAGATCTCCACGCCCCACAATCCGGAAGGCTCTTGCCATTCCGTCATCCGGGTGCCCGGCCTCATCTTGGACTCAAAGGGCGGAAGCAGGTGGTGCTTCTCATAGGTGAGAATCTCCGCATTCGGCGAGTAGATACGCGCCTCATTTAACTGGGTGTCGTCCGTGACATGGACCACTCCCACGATGATCTGGGCGCCGGTCTGCTTCGCTGCCGATTGCAGAAGCTGGTCGACATCATCGATATCTGCGGGCGTCAATATCGCGATCTTCTCCGGGATGACCACGACCTTCGCGCCCTCCTGTGCTACCTTCTGCACCTGCACCACATAGTCTTCCAGCAGCCGTATCGTGTCCGCGTGCTGTTGTGTTTCGAGGTTCTGCGCGAGATCGGAACTCAGCAGCGCAACCTTCACCATCGGACTCGGTGGCGCTGATAGCAGTCGCCACACCCCGAAACCCAGGACCGCTGCCAGCACGCAGCCGACAGTTATCCCCAGCCGCCGGCGTGCCCGTAAGCTGCCCTGTCCGCCCAATAGGACGCTGGCGGTCGCGGCGAACAGCAAGATGCAGAAGCTGATCCCCCAGATTCCAGTGAGAGAGGCAATCTGCAGGATAGGCAGGAAGTTCATTTGGTTGTACGCAAGATTGCCGGCGGTACCGTGTATCGAAATTCCCGAAGTAAGAAACTCGGCAACCACCCACATGCTGGGCACGATCAATGCCGCGCGCCACACCGCGCTGCGCAGCACAAACATGCGATATGCGAGGACCGTGAGGCCGAAAAGCAGCGCCGGCAGCAACGTGAACAGCAGCACGGTTCCTATCGGAACCTTGAGGGTGCTGAGAAAAAAGTGCCATTGGTTCAGCGCACCCACGGCCGATGCCATGAAGGCCGCCGCAAACGCCCAGATAGCGGAAAGTCGCGGCGCCATCACCAGCACGGGAATGGCCGCCAGCCAGGTGAGCAACCACAGCGGGTGCAGGCCGGTTCCGAAGAAGAAGGCTATCGCCGACAAGAAAAATGCAAGAAGGGCAAGTAGAAGCGGATTAATTTTGCGGGTCACGTGCCTTTTGACGCGGTCATTACTTGCAGACCGGAGTTGCGTCGCGCTGCAACCGCCTTTCTGTCGACTGCTGCAGCGCGACTGGTTCTTACCGTTCTCTGAACTTAGCTAACAGCCGCAGCATCTCCAGATAAAGCCAGACCAGGGTAACCAGGAGCGCGAAGCCGCTGTACCACTCCATGTACTTGGGAGCGTTCCAGCGAGCGCCATTTTCGATGAGATCAAAATCGAGCACCAGGTTCAGCGCCGCGATACCGACGACGACCAAGCTGAATATGATGCCGATTGGCCCGGAACCGTTGACTGCACCGAAAACATGCAATCCGAACAAGCCCAACACGAACTGGATGAGGTAGAAAACCATGATGCCGCCGGTCGCAGCCACAATCCCCAGCCGCATCTTGTCGGTGACCTTGATCAGCCCTGAGCGGTAGGCAATCAGCATCACCACCAGCGTGCCGAAGGTCAGCGACACCGCTTGAATGGCCAGGCCATGGAAACGGACCTCAAACATAGCCGATACGCCGCCCAGCAGCAGGCCTTCCAGCAACGCGTAAATCGGGGCCGTGATTGCCGACCACTGTTTCTTGAAGATGGTCACCAGGGCGACGATGAAGCCGCCGATTCCACCGATGGCGGCCAGTCCCCCGACCGCCGCCATCCCCTGTTCCATCGTGCCCGCAGCAAAGAAACGGTTCCAGGTCCACGCCGCACTGGCAACGCACAAGATCAGCAGGATGCCTGTCTTGTTTACGGCACCCGAAATAGTCATCCCTTCGCCTAGTGTGCTGACGCCGGTGGCGCGGAAGGCGTTCTCTCCCAAGGCGGGATTGGAAGTTCTCATCAACTGAGGCATTGGTTCAGTCTCTCCTGGTTCACTCCCATTAGATGGCAGTAGAAGTTAGACGATGTATTTCCATCATTGTACCTGCGGCTTCTGCCGACAACCCCAAAGCAACCACGGATTTACACGGATCACACGGATCCGGAAATTCAGAAAGCCTCAAAACCCTCCATCTGATCCGCGCTTTCCGCGCCTATCCGCGGTTATGTTGTTCTTGCTCTGATCCGTGTTCTCCGCGTAATCCGTGGCTCGCTTTTCTTCCGATCCGTGTTCCTCCGTGACGATCCGTGGTTCAAGCCTTTCCCTCCTATAATCGAGCTGCATTGTCTTACCCTTCTTTCCAACTCTCCGCGGACATCAATCGCCTGGCGCTTGCCGCCGGCTTTGATCGCGCAGGTGTCGCCGGAATTACCCAAACCGCCGAGCATCACTTCTTCCCCGACTGGCTCGCCGCGGGCTATGGCGGCGAGATGCGCTATCTCGAAGCACGCAATGATGCAGGCGAGTTGAAGCGCGCGGCGGTGACCAACGCTGCGCCCTGGGCGAAATCGATTGTGGTCTGTGCCCTGAACTACAACACGAGTCAACCCTACTCGACGCACTCCGGCACAACCTCGCAAGGATGGATCTCGCGCTACGCCTGGACCCAGCGCGATTACCACGACGTTCTGCTGGAGAAGCTGCGCGCGCTTGAAGCAAGACTGATTGAGTTGGTAACGCAGCAGGCTCTTGAGAAACCGCGCACCTGGTGCTATGTCGACACCGGGCCGGTGATCGAACGGGTCCTCGCGCAACACGCCGGCATCGGCTGGATCGGCAAGAACACCTGCCTGCTTAACCAAGAGCTGGGATCGTGGCTCTTCCTCGGCGTGATGCTCACTTCGCTGGAACTCGCTCCCAGCCTTCCGGCCGCTGACCGCTGTGGCTCCTGCACCCGCTGCATCGATGCTTGTCCCACCAACGCCTTCCCTGCTCCCTATCAGCTTGACGCCACCAAGTGTATTTCCTATCTGACGATCGAGAAGCGCGGGCCGATCCCCGAAGATCTTCGCGAAGGAATCGGCCGGCAAGTCTACGGCTGCGACATCTGCCAGGACGTCTGTCCGTGGAACCGCCATGCTCCGCTCACCACCATCGCTGAGTTCCAGCCCCGACCTCAGCTTGTGAATCCCGATCTCGAATGGCTGGCAGGTCTCACGCTGGAAGAGTTTCGCGAAGTCTTTCGCGGCTCGCCTATCAAACGCACGAAGTACAGTGGCCTGCGACGCAACATCGCAGTAGCCATGGGTAACAGCGGTGAGGCGAGGTTCATTCCGAAGCTAGAGAAGCTGGCCCAGGATGAAGACCCGACCGTTGCCGAGCACGCCCGCTGGGCACTCAGCCAGCTACAACAGCATGTGGGATGTCGATGCGGACACACCCGCCACCATCTGTCTTCCTGAACGATTCACCCCCGCGAACACAAAGAAATGTGCTTCTCCTTCTTCGGCATTTTTGTTGCACGCCTTGCATTTTGCGTTTCGCTCCATGTTGCGTGACTTCGGCGAAGTCGCGCTGGTGGTCCTCCTTCTTCCCTTCATCAAGCGTTCGCGCGCCGCTTATTACGCCAATCGCTTCACTCGGCAGTAGAATCAAGCTTAGTGCCGCGACGCGCACAATCTCGTACTTCCGAACAAGACGCCGCGTGGCTTGCCCGCCAACGCGCGCGTGAGCGGACCAAGCTGCTCGGCATGGCGCTCGTGGCGCTGCTGATTCTGGTGCTGGCCTTTCTCCGCTTCGGCAAGACCATCCCCTGGGGCGCGCGTTGACCGATGCCTCCCGCCGCCGCGCCTGATCCCCTTCTGCTGGTTCTCCTCGGTCCCACCGCATCGGGAAAATCTTCGCTCGCTATTGTATTGGCGCAGGCGTTCCACGGCGAGATCGTCAACTGCGACTCGGTCGCCATCTACCGCGACTTCGAAATCGGCACCGCCAAGCCGAGCCGGGAGAAAAGGGCGCTTGTCCCCCATCACCTCATCGACGTCGCCCAACCCGGTGCGGCGTTCACCGCTGGCGAATATTCAGGCCAGGCTCGCGCAGTAATCGCGGACATCACCGCTCGCGGCAAGCTGCCTATCGTGGTCGGCGGTACCGGGCTTTATCTCCGCGCGCTGCTCGAAGGGCTCTTCCCTGGCCCGCAACGTTCCGAAGACCTGCGCGAGCGTCTGCGCCAGACGGCCGCACAGCGCGGGTCAGCCTACCTGCATCGCATCCTCGCCCGCCTGGATTCGTCGTCCGCCGCCCAGATCCATCCCAACGACGTGCCTAAGCTGATTCGCGCCATCGAAGTCTGCCTCGCCAGCCGCCGGCCGATGAGCGAACTCTGGCGCGATCGGGGGCGCGATCGTCTGGAAGGCTACCGTATCTTGCGAATCGGCCTCAATCCCGACCGCGACGCGCTCTATGCTCGCATCAATCTTCGCGCCGCCGAGATGTTCCAGCAGGGGCTTATCGAGGAGACCCAACGTCTTCTCCAGAAATATCCCGCCCTCTCCGCCTCCACGCCCTTCACCTCGCTGGGCTACAAACAGGCAGTTCAATACCTCCGGGGCGAGCTCACCCGCGAGCAAGGGATTACACTTACCCAGCAGGGGCACCGCAACTACGCCAAGCGGCAGATAACGTGGTTCAACCGTGAGCCCGAAGTCCACTGGCTGCGCGGCTTTGGCGACGGTCCTGCCATCGAGCAGCAGGCCAGGGCGATCGTAGCGCCATATCTCACACGCGGCGCTTGAAAGCCGCCGGGAACCGATTGCCCCGATTTATCGTATGGCTAGGTAGGGGATTGAAACGGCTGCATATACGCTTGTTCAGCGGCCCGTCAGGAGGCGTTCCCATGAAACGACTATTCACATGCGCGGCATTGCTGATGGCAATTGCCGGCGCAGGACTATTGGCAGGCTGCTCCATTCAAGTGAGCGACAAGGACAAAGACAAGCAGAAGGTCGACATCCAGACTCCTATCGCAAACCTCAAGGTCGACACCAGCCCCGCAGCCACCGACAACGGTATTCCTGTTTATCCCGGCGCCACGCTGCGACCTCCCGACAAAAGCGGCGACAAACACCGCGCCAACGTTAATATTGGCGGCTTTGGTTTCGGGCTGAAGGTGGTCGCGGCCGAGTACGTTACACCCGACTCGCCGGAGAAGGTCAAAGCCTTCTATGAAGACAAGCTCCAGAAGTTTGGCGACGTTCTGGTGTGCAAGGGACATACCAGCGACAACGGCGTCTCCACCAAAGATTCCGACGATGACAAGCTGAGCTGCAAAGACGCCCACGGCGACGGATGGGAGTTGAAGGTCGGCACCAAACACAATCAGCACATCGTCGCCATCGAGCCGGATGGCTCCGGAACTCGCTTCGGAACGGTCCTGGTGCAGATCCACGGCAAAGAGGGCGACGTCTAACGCAGGCGCAGAAGTTTGCCGAGGGAACGTTTCGAAGGGGCGCAGCTCGTTCGCCGAAGTAGATCCAAGTCTCCCCCACCTTGCAGCTTGCGCTTCGCCCTGCTAACGTCAGTCCGGTGGAGCACCCCTGCTACAAGTGCCAGGCGACGATTGAGGAAGGAATACCCTTCTGCCCGCACTGCGGTGCGCCGCAAATTCGCGTCGCTGTCCCAGAACCAGCATCTCCTACCCCTGCGCCTCCGTCCTCTCCCGAGCAGCCGTCGCTGCCCGTGGCCAGGGACAACTCCCCCTGGGGGCCACCCCGCACGCCTCCTCACCCCTCGGGGCCGATCCACTGGAACCAGGCTTGGCAGGGGGCGCTGCTTGCCGGAGTCGGTGCCGCCCTGCTCTCCTCGTTGCCCTTCCTGGCCTATGGCTCTCTGCTCTGGCTGTTCCTGGCGGGAGCTCTCACCGTCTCCCTCTACCAGCGGCGCGTGCCGGACGCCCTGATCCGCCCAGGCATGGGCATGCGTATTGGCGCCCTCGCCGGTGTCTTCTCTTTCCTCGTCACCGCCATTATGAGCACCGTGTTGTTCACCACCAATGGCGACGAGCTTCGCAAGCTGATGCAGGAGCAGATGCGCGCTTCCATGGCCAAGGCGCCCGATCCCCGCAGCGCAGAGGTCATGCAGCAGTTCATCAACAAGATGGGGACCCCCGAGGGCCTCGCCACCATGTTTCTGTGGGTGCTGCTCATCATTGCTGTCGTCTTTATTCTCTTCTCCGCCATCGGCGGTGCGCTGGGTGCAACCTATTCGCGCAAACACTAGTAACTTCGTTGCTCACCGCGATTCAAAGTTGCTCGCGCTTTCCGCATCCCTTATGATGCGAAGCGGATGAATAAGCCCACGCCGCGCACCGGAACGCTTCGCGAAAAGTCCCAGCTCATGTCCGGCTCGGAAATCGACCGGACCCTGGTTCGTCTGGCGCATGAGATCGTGGAGAAGAACAACGGGGTCGACAACCTGGGACTGGTCGGCATCAAGCGTCGCGGCGTCCCCCTGGCCAATCGGCTGGCCAAATTACTCGGCCGCATCGAGAAGACTGACGTTCCCGTCGGCACTCTCGATATCACCCTGTATCGCGACGACCTCTCCACCGTCGGGCACCGGCCCGAGTATCGCAAGGCCGCAATGGAATTCGACATTCAGGACAAGAACATTATTCTGGTCGACGACGTGCTCTACACCGGACGCACTACTCGCGCCGCCCTGGATGCTCTGTTCGATCACGGCCGCCCCCGGCGCATCCAGCTCTGCGCCTTGATCGACCGCGGCCACCGCGAGCTGCCTATCGAGGCAGCATTCGTGGGACGTAAAATCGAAACCAGCGAAGACGAAATTGTTGAAGTAAAACTTCAAGAAACAGACGGCACCGAAAAGGTGCTGCTGATGGAGCGGATTCCTCCAGGGCAATGAACCGGCGCGATCGTTCCTTACTTGGCACCGAGCAATTAACTCCCGCGCAGATCAACTCCTATCTCAGGCTGGCCCGCAAGATGGATCCGCGCAAGCCGCAGCCTTTGTTGCGTGGCAAGCGCGTGGTGCTGCTCTTCTACGAGCCCTCCACCCGAACCCGAACCTCGTTCGAATTTGCCGCCAAAGCGTTGGGAGCCACCACCACCCTTATCACCGCCAGCTCGTCCAGCATCGAGAAGGGCGAGTCGCTCATCGACACCGGCTGGACGCTGACCTCGCTGGGCGCCGACGCGATCGTCATGCGCCATCCCAATAGCGGCGCGCCGTATCTTTTGGCGCGCTATTCGCCGGTGCCGGTGATCAACGCCGGCGATGGCCTGCATCAGCATCCTTCGCAAGGTCTGCTTGATGCGCTTACCATCTCCAATCACAAGAAGACCTTCAAAGGCCTGCGCGTCGTCATCGTCGGAGACATCTTCCATAGCCGTGTGGCGCGCTCGAACGCTCACCTGCTGTCGACCATGGGTGCGGAAGTCATCTTCTGCGGCCCGCCCGATCTGGTGCCCGACGTGTCGGCACTGATCGCCCCCGGCGTCTTGGCCTGCCAGGACCTCGATGTTGCGCTCAAAGGCGCCGACGTGGTCATCTCCCTGCGCATCCAGAAAGAGCGCCTCGCCGGCAAGCAGCTTAGTGTGGAGGACTATATCGACCGCTATCAGATCGACGCGCGCCGCATGAGGCTCGCCAAGCGGGATGCCATCCTGCTCCATCCCGGCCCCATCATTCGCGGCATGGAGCTGACCAGCGAAGTCGCCGACGGCCCGCAGTCGTGCATTCTCGAGCAGGTCGCCAATGGAGTGAAGGTGCGCATGGCAATCCTGGCAACGGTACTGGGGAGGGGGAAGTAATGGCCGAGTTGCTGATCTCCCGAGGCAGAGTGATTGACCCGGCTAGCGGCATCGATCGCGACATGGACGTGCTGCTGCGCGATGGTCGCGTGGCCGCAGTCGGCGAGCCTGGCAAGCTAGATCGCAAGGGCGTCGAGATCTTGCACGCCAAGGGACTCATCGTTGCGCCGGGTTTGATCGATCTCCACGTCCATCTGCGCGAGCCAGGCCAGCAGCACAAGGAGACCATCGCCACCGGAACCGCCGCCGCTGCCGCCGGCGGCTTCACCTCGGTCTGCACCATGCCCAACACCAATCCGGTGAACGATTCACCTGAAATTACGCGCTGGATGCAGTCCCCGGAGCGCGGCGCGGTTGTGAATGTCTTCCCTATCCCGGCGGCAACCGTAGGCAGCATGGGACTGGACCTGACCGATTACGCGGCGCTGCGCAAAGCCGGAGCGGTTGCTTTCAGCGATGATGGCAAGCCTGTGCTCGACGACGCCGTAATGTACGAGTCGCTTCGCGAGGCTGCCGCCTTGGGCGTGCCTGTCGTTCAGCACGCCGAAGACACCCGCCAGACTTCAGGATGCTCCATGAATCACGGAGCGGCTTCCTTTCGCCTTGGCCTGCGCGGCATGACCAACGCCGCCGAATCCAGCATCGTGGAGCGCGATATCCGCTTTGCGCGCGAGCTGAACGCGCACATTCACGTCGCCCATCTCTCCACCTTGGAGGCGCTGGGTGCTGTTCGCAGAGCCAAAGCTGAAGGCGTGCACGTCACCGCCGAAGTTACGCCCCATCACTTCACGCTGGTCGACGACAACGTGGGCGAGTTCGACACCCATTACAAGATGAATCCGCCGCTGCGCTCGGTCGCCGATCGCCGTGCCTTGATCGAAGGCCTCACCGACGGCACCATCGACGCCATCGCCACCGACCACGCGCCCCATGCTTTCCATGAGAAGCAGATCGAATTCGAGCGCGCGGCCTTCGGCATCACCGGGCTGGAGACAGCCTTGCCCCTGGCCATCACCGTGCTGCACTTGCACTTCAAGCTGCCGCTGTGGCGCATCGTGGAGCTGCTGTCGTCGAATCCGGCAAGTATTTTCGGCCTGAAGGACCGCGGTACCTTAAGAGTCGGCTCGCATGCCGACGTGACCGTCTTCGATCCCAAGAAGAAATGGACCTTCGACTCTTCGCAGTCGAAATCCAAGTCGCGCAACACACCGTTCGATGGCTGGAGCTTCACCGGGAAAACCGTGGCGACGATTGTGAGCGGGAAGATCGTATACCAGGATTAAAGCGCAACCACGGATTGTTGTGTCCCGGCTTTGAAAGGGCACGGCTTCAGCCGTGCCGCCGGCGGTCCGCCATAAACTTCGCCTTTAGGCACTGAGGGGATGCTTTCCCTCAGTGGCTAGAGCCGGTTTTTATCCGTTTGTGCGGCCCGCCTGAGGGCGGGCCCTTTCAAAGCACGATACGCCAACTCTGAAAGGGCCGCAGGCGCAGCCACGGACTTACACCGACAAACACGGATCAGATTTGCCTCTTTGTGTGTCCCCTGATCCGCGTTGATCTGTGCCAATCCGTGGTTCAAGCGCTTTTCTTTTTCTTGCTGATCATCTGCGGAATTCGCTCGCCCCTCGCCGAGCACGCCATCAACTGCTCCAGCCGCCGCAAGCGCGTCTCTTCCTGCTTTGCGCTGGTCACCCAGAAGCTCGACGTCCGCCGGTACCACGGCGCTTGCGCCTCGTAGAACTCCCACGCCTTCTCGTTCGCGCGAAATTTCTTTTCGTACACATCCCCGAGTGCGCGCGCGTGGTTTTCGTACGAATATCGCCTGGCCTTCTCCTCGTCGCGCAACTCAAAAGCCGCGATGCCCGGCGACATCATCCGTCCCAGCTTCGTCAGCTCGCCCACGCGCCGAATATTTACCAGGCTCCAAATGCTGTCTGGCTTGCGGGGAGTGAAGCGAATCGTATAGCTGACATCATCGACTGCCTTGCGCACACCGTCGATCCACCCATAGCAGAGCGCCTCGTCCAGGGCTTCGGGGTAAGTGATCGAAGGCCGGCCCGAGTCTTTCTTGTAAAACGCCAGCCACAACACGTCGACACTGGCGTGGTTCTTGCCGAGCCACTTGCGAAACTCCGCTGGCGTCTTGAAAAACTTCAGGTTGGTGGGCGTGAGGCTCGGCATGAACAAGTCAAGGCGAACCACGGATTTCACGGATGATACACGGATCAGGATTAGGTTCTTGCCTTTCCTTACCTGCGATCCGTGTCTATCCGTGCCGATCCGTGGTTAGGTGTCCAAACTATTTCCGCGCCGCGGGCGTCTTTGTCGACGAGTGCGCCGCCGCGGCAATCACCGGTGGAGCTTCATTAAACTCCGCCGCCGCTCCATTCGGCTTCTCACCTGCCCGAGTCAATCCCAGCGCCTTACGAACTTCCTGCTCGATGTTCGCCATGATATCGGGGTTCTCCTTCAGGAACTGGCGGGCGTTCTCGCGGCCCTGCCCGATGCGATCGGTCTTGTAGCTGAACCACGAGCCCGACTTTTCGACGATGTTGTTGTTCACCGCCATGTCAAGCAGGTCGCCTTCGCGCGAGATGCCTTCACCGTACATGATGTCGAACTCGGCCTCGCGGAACGGCGCCGCTACCTTGTTCTTCACCACCTTCACCTTGGTGCGCGAGCCAGTCACCACATCGCCATCTTTGATGGCGGCAATGCGGCGAATATCAATGCGCACCGAGGAATAAAATTTCAGCGCGCGGCCGCCGGTTGTAGTTTCAGGATTGCCGAACATCACGCCGATCTTTTCGCGAATCTGGTTAATGAAGATCAGGCTGGTCCGGGACTTCGAAACGATGCCGGTCAGCTTGCGTAGCGCCTGCGACATCAGCCGGGCTTGCAGGCCCATGTGGCTGTCGCCCATCTCGCCGTCGAGTTCAGCCTTGGGAACCAGCGCCGCCACCGAATCAACCACCAGCACATCGATGGCGTTCGAGCGTACCAGCGCCTCGGCAATCTCCAGCGCCTGCTCGCCGTAGTCAGGCTGTGAGACCAGAAGGTTGTCCACATCAACGCCCAGCTTCTTCGCATAGTTCGGATCGAGCGCGTGCTCGGCATCCACAAACGCTGCCATCCCGCCTGCCTTCTGCGCCTCGGCAATGATCTGCAACGCGATGGTGGTCTTGCCGGAAGACTCCGGACCGAAGACCTCAATGACACGTCCCCGCGGCACGCCGCCCACGCCCAGCGCGGCGTCAAACGAGATCGCGCCGGTGGAAATCACCGCGATCGGGACCACCGCCTCCTTGCTCCCCAGCTTCATAATGGAGCCTTTGCCGAACTGCTTTTCAATCGTGGACATCGCCAGGTCAATCGCCCGGGCTTTCTCTGTTTTCTCGTCTGCCATGAAGGCTGCTCCTTGCCGCTGCGTCTCGCTGAACCTTAGGTCAACGGACGAGCCGGAAATATGTATTGCGATGGGTCAGTGGGCAGGCGCCGCCAGACTCTGGCGTATCGCAAAGCCGCAAATCGTACCAAATTTCGCCGATTTGGGCTTCCTTTGGGGGAGGCGCATGGATGACTGACAACGAAGTATACACCCGAACAAAAGCGAAGAAATAGCGAAATTACACCGAGGAGGGATAACGAAAGTAACCATGTTTTCCAAAATGGGAGAAGAGTTAACATATCAGGACAACTGGCCGTCTTGGCTGCACCCGATCGGTCCGTAGCTGGCGCGCTCCTCACACCCTCTAAAGGAGGCCGCAATGAAAAAGCGTTCTTCTCCCTACCCCTGCAACTCCGCCTTCGAGAACCCTTCCAGGATATGCTCTTCCGGCACTGCGCTCAGAACGTACTTCTCGACGAAATCCTCTACCTGGGGATACGAGGTTCGACGCACGCGCTCGGCCCCCTTCTCCAAGTCGTAATCCGTGTGACGAAACTGCGCGTCTGGCCCCAGCAGCAGCCAGTCCGCGCCAGTCTTGCCGAACGGCATCCCGACGCTGCCTGCGTTCAGCACTCGCGTATTCCCTACCCTGCGATCAAACTGCATATGGGTGTGTCCGCAGATCGTCAGTCCCGCCGTCACCGTCGCGAACACGGGCCGCAGCCGCTCTTCCGTAGTCAGCCGGGTAAAGATCTCTTTATCATTGCGCGGCGTGGCATGGCAAAAGAAAACGTCGCCCAATCCTTCGATCTGTATTGTGAGCGTCGCGGGCCAGCCGGTGATCAGCTCCTCATGCTCCGGTAAAGCTGGTGCGCTGACCAGTCGATGGGCTCGCGCCAGTCCGCTGGCGCCTTCGCATACCACGCGGTCTCGACGCCGCGCATCCGTGCCGCCACTTCTCGGTCGCCGTTACCCACGATGAACTTTGTGGGAATCTCCAGGCTGCTTAACAGGTCCATACATTCGCGCGGCATCGGCCCGGGCAGCACATCTCCGCCGACTAAGACTTGATCAACGCCTTCACCGCGAATTTCATCGAGCACTGCTTCCAGCGCCGGCAAATTCCCGTGAATGTCGTAGATGGCTGCGACTCGCATTCTGGCATTTCTCCTGATTTCAGGAAGTCACTTCCCGGCATCAATCTCCGGTGGCTTCGTCACACTGCTGACATCGATGACCTGCACCGGTGCCATGCCGACTTTGTTAGGGTCGGTTTCCGCGGCGTTATTCACTTCACCCGGAAGCGTCAGACCCTTCCCTAGCTTGGACTGCAGATACTCAACCCGCTTCAAAGCCGGCTTCGCGTCCGTGCTGGCAACCACATATCCGTACTTCCATCCCTGCTTGTCCCAATCGGCGAGCACGCGCTGGGCCTTGCGGAGCTCCGTACTGGTGGGACGGACACTCGCCCCACGATATTGGAATCCACACGATCTGCGACTGCGGAAGATACATGGTCGCAGTAAGCCGAACCGGAGCATCGAACTTCTGCGCCGCAGCAGAGCAAATCACCTTCCACGCCGAGACGTCCGCCGCATCCGCCGTGATAGCTTCCCGTGACATCGATGATCAGCCCACCCGTCTTGTCTTCGGTGACGGACGCAATCGTGAACTTCTCCACTCCGATCGGCTGCAGCAGCGGTCCCAGGACTCCATTGGCCGAGTCCCGAACCTGTTGCAGCATCGTGGGGATGCTGGGCTTGGCCGTCTCCTGCTCCGGACGTATCTTGCCTCCCGCAACGTAATCGGGGCCGAGCGCAGATTTTGACGGTGGCGGCGCGTGCGCCAACTGTATCTGCTCGAGCTGAAGCACGACTTCGCGGCCCAGCCGCTGCGACAAGTCTGCTTCCAGGCGCTTCTCTTCCTCCGGCGAGATCATATCGGCCGTCTGCACTACCGCGTCGGCCAGAACCCGGTTGCGATCGATTCGTACGGCAACCTCCTCCAGTCTTCTTTCGCCAGGATGGTTGAGCTGTTTTGTCAGCTCCGCTCGCACCTGACCCCGAGTCCGGTTTTGATCGGCCGCTCGCACCAGGGTTTTCACCAGGGGGACGGAAAGCACCGCCAGAATGGCCCAGGAGATTACCGTGCGATGCCGCACCCACCAGGGCGCCGTCCGCTCCACCGCGGTCCGGCTACGTTGCAGACCCACCGCCAGAAAGACCAGGTCTGCACTGACAATGATTGCTGCAAGGTTGGTAACGAAGAGCATGAACGCCCCGGAAGCGACGCTCCATTGCCTTGTGCTGACGCCATAGCCTACAACTGCGATTGGAGGCATTACGGCGGTGGCAATGGCCACGCCTGGCACGATGGTGAATCCTGCTCTGCGCGAGCAGAGCGCCAGAGTGCCGGCGGCCCCGGAAAAGAAGGCAATCAGCAGGTCCATCAGGTTCGGATTGGTTCGCGCCAGTATTTCCGGGGTGACGTCTTTGAGTGGCGACATCCAGGTGGCCAGGATGGCAATCAGAATGGTTTCCAGGATGCTGAGCCCAAGATTCCTTCCGGCTTTCCTGGCGAGCACACCGTCGGCTAGCGTGAGCGCCAGACCGCAACTCAGAATGGGCCCCATGAGCGGCGAGATCAGCATGGCGCCGATAATCACGGCCGGACTGTTGAGCAGCAGCCCTAGCAGCGCAATCAGGCAGCCAAAAACCAGCATGGAGAAGTACAACGTGTCGAACTGACGGCCCTCTACGACCCCCTCGTAGATCTCCGCACTGGGACGGAAGAGGGTGCTCTGGGCGGGTGGGGCCGGGCTGGCGACAACAGCGCTCATGGGGGAAGCCTAGTACGGCAGTGTGCTGGGACACAAGCGCTTGAAGTGATCGAATGTTAAGCTGGTCCAGATTGGTCTTGGCTGCCTGCGCGAGCCAGATTTAGTCTCGCCGCGACCGATTAAGTCTGTTTGTCAAAATCCACGTCGTTGGCTGCGGACATCAGGCAATGTGCCATCGCCCTCTCTTCCGCTGCCGCTTCCGGATCGAGTGAGTTGAAATACTTCGACCGTCGCCTTCGCCAAGCGCCGACGGTTCTTGAGCTGGCGAAAACGCCCGAGCGACCGATTGATGATATTCATAAGGGAGTGCGCCTCCACACAAGTGGACTTCTTCATCACACCCTCACCGCTTCAGCAAGTCCACGGGCTCTCTGACGTCCGTCACCCGGAAGTACTGCGCCAGCTCCGGGTAGCGCTCTGCCACCTCTTCATACATGGCATAGGCGACGTTGCGATAGGAGAAATGCCCCGCCACTCCCGTGCGCAGCTCGCTGATGTACAGCGCCTCGGCAAGATCCATCTTGAACAGCGTGCGCTTGCGGAAGGCCAGCGGGATCAGGTACTGCGACTGCTCATCGGCTTCGGTCACGGTGCGCCCGGCCAACTGCGCGACCGCCTCACGCGTGCGCTGCATGGTTTGCTGGTAGCGTGACTCCAGCCCGGCGTCTTCTATCTCCTGCGGCATGTCGTAGCCGTGGAACGTAGTGTAGTCCTGCATGATCTGCACACAGCGGCGATGACGGTGCATGTCGCGGAAGCCGCCAATGTCCATCAGGATGTCGAAGCGGAAGCGCTGGCCGGCGCAGAACGGGCGGGCAATCTCGTCGAAGCGTCCGCGGTGCTTCATCCCCAGGCCGATAATTTCGGATCGCCGATTTTCGCTCAAGCCCTCAACCACGCGACGAATCTGCCGATAGGAATGATGGTCGTACTGGTAGAGGAGTGTGGTGGCGAGCTCGATCTCGAGCGGCTCCTCTTCCAGCAAATCGACCAGCGGAGCGGGGTCGATCGGTAGATGTCCGAGTAGCTCAGCAGCGGCCCCGCTCAGCTCATCGCCGGCTTTCCACGTCATAAACACTCGGCTCGGCATATTTCACCAGCGTGGGCGCGACATGCACCTCACGCAATAGCACCTGCTCAGCCCGCCCGGCAAGCTCGGGTGCGTGCTGGCGAATCTGTTCCAGCAGGCTCTCAGCCACCGACTGGTTCACGTTGTAAGCGCCTTCGCGCGCCGCCTGCTTCAACAGCTCTCCCAGCCGCCGTACCTCGGCGTGGGTGTGCGAGAGCAGCCGCGAGACCTGGTTCTCCAGCGTGCGCGCACTCACAATCTGCCCCAGCGAAGTATTGGTCGCCAGCGGGAGCAGATAGCGCGACAGATCGAAGGCCCGTGCGCGCAGCGTGCGCTCGTAGGCCTCCTGCTTCATCTCCTCCGGTTTGGGCGTGCGCTCGCGCAGGTAGGCGAACATCGCCTCGGAAAAGAACTGATACTCCGTGAAGAGATGGTCGGCGCTTCCGCGATACAAAGCCGCGGCCTCGGCATCGCCGGCGAAGTCGGGAACGTAGTATCCGCTCTTCTTGAAATCCTGATAACGCGTCGAGCGCTCCTGCCCGTCCCAGCGCGGCTCGTCGACCAGAATCGTCGCCGCCAGAATCGACAGCCGCTCGATGGCGAATGCGATGTGCGCCAGGTCGGCGATGCTGCGGTGTCCGTACTGGAAGTAGAAGGTGTTGAGAAACTTCTCCGCCTTCTGCTCGTTCAGCTCGGCCAGCGACTCGCGCAGCGACAGCGCTGAGCGCGAGTACTTGGCCATGCCGTAGGCCTGCACTTCGGGATCGGCGCCATGCACGGCGTACACCTGGGTTTCAGGCGGTTTGGCAGTGGGGGGCAAGGTCGGATCGGCAGCAGGTTTGATGGCCATCGGCGTTGGCCTGAATCATAGGTGCTCGCCAAGCCCGGAAGCAACGCCCCGCCTGTGGAAGACACCGATCAGTTATCAAGGTGCCGCTGTTCGCTCTTCGCCATTCGCTCTTCGCTTAAAACTCCACTGTCCTCCCATCCCCGAGCGGCATGAGTTGACGCGAAGGATGACAGAGCCAAAAGCGAAAAGCCAAGGGCCAAGAGCGGCCCTTCTACAACTTCCGTAATGCCACCCGCGTTTGCCCCCATTGTGACGGTCATCACTTACGCATTACCGAACGCAGCCTACTCTGGCATGGTGAACACTGTGCAATGGCTGATGTCTGTGGCTGCATACTAGTACCTGGCCACCTGGAGTAAGCACATCCCGTTTCGTACGGTTACCTGCGGAAACAGATGGACATCTCGGCCCTTAATTGCAAAAGGGTGCCATTCTAGACACAGGGAAGCGCGCGCTTCCGCACGTATTTGGTGCGAAGCCACAATCACCCCGGGTGGAAGTGGAAAGGTAAAGCGAGGCAAACAGCATATAAGAACCAAGCCGGAACGCCCGCAATCAAGCTGAAAACGAACTCTCCCGCCTGGCAAAAAAAAAGGCACAGACGAATCCGTGCCCTCGTGTCTTTGCCGGAAGGACCCCTACACGTTGATCGCCATGCCAAATACGGCGTTGGCGCCGTCCAGCATTGCCTCTGACAATGTGGGATGCGCGTGAATAATGTTGGCGAGTTCTTCTGCCGTGCATTCCATCTCCAGAGCAACAACCGATTCGGCAATCAGCTCGGTCGCCGTCGGCCCAATGATGTGTACGCCCAGGATCTCGCCGTACTTCGCGTCCTCGACCACCTTCACAAACCCTTCATGTGCGCCGACGATGCTGGCGCGCGAGTTGGCAGTGAACGGGAACTTTCCTACCTTCACCTCGTAGCCCGCTTCCTTCGCTTTGGCTTCAGTCAGGCCCACACTGCCGATCTCCGGATGGCAATACGTTGCGTTGGGAATGCGAAGCACATTGATCGGCTTCACCGGCTTGCCGGCAATGTGCGTGACGGCGACAATACCTTCCATCCCGCCCGAGTGTGCCAGCTGCGGATAGCCCGCCACAATGTCGCCCACGGCGTAGATTCCCGGCTCAGCGGTGCGCATGAACTTGTCGACCTTCACGAAGCCGCGCTCCACTTCGATCTTGGTCTTCTCAATGCCGACATTGTCGGTGCGCGGCGCTCGGCCAACCGCGACCAGGACCTTCTCCGCCTCCAGCGTCTGCTGCTTGCCATCAGCAGTGAAGGTGACCTTCACGCCCTGCTTTGTCTTTTCGACCTTCTCGACTTTGGCGTTCACGAAGCCATTGATGCCACGCTTGCGATACACGCGCATCAACTCCTTGGAAACGTCTTCATCTTCGACCGGCACATACCGCGGCAGCATTTCGAGGATGGTAACGTCGGCGCCAAACGACTTGTAGATGCTGGCGAACTCCACGCCCACGGCGCCTGAGCCGATCACGATCAGAGACTTGGGAATCGACTTCAGGCTGAGCACTTCGATGTTGGTCAGGATCTGCTCGTCCGCCTCCATACCGGGCAACATGCGTGCCACCGAGCCGGTTGACAGCAGCAGGTTCTTGGCCTGCACCTGCGATTTGCCGTTCTTCGATTCAATATCCACGGTGTGGACGCCGTTCTTCGCCGGACCGGTCAGCTTGCCGTAGCCCTCGATGACCGTAACCTTGTTCTTGCGCATCAGGAATTGCAAACCCTTGGCGTGCTTATCGACAATTCCCTGCTTGCGCTTCTGGATGGCGCCCCAGTTCAAGGTGACGCCGGCGGTATTCTCCAGACCTAACTCCGGGCCTTCTTTCACGTGGTCATAAACTTCGGCGTTGAACAGCAGGGCCTTAGTCGGAATGCAGCCTACGTGCAGGCAGGTGCCGCCGAGGTAGGAATCTTTCTCGATCAGCGCGGTCTTCAGGCCCAGCTGGCCGGCGCGAATGGCCGCGGTATATCCGGCAGGACCGCTGCCGATGATAGCAACGTCATAAATAGTGTCAGGCAATCGTGCGCTCCACTCTACAGATTGAATTTTAGGGCTTAAACAAACAGATGATTGTAAACGACGAAAGAAGCAGAGCTTCGAAGGGACGCGGCTTCAGCCGCGTCGTTAGAGGTCTCTTTGGGTTGGGCTTCAGCCCCTGCGGTAGTTCGCAGTTTGGAGCCTTGCCGCAATCCCCCAGGGGCTAAAAGCCCAGCTTTATTCCAGGCACTTACAGACGGCGTGAAGGCCGTCCCCTTCGAAGCCGGACTTAATCAGACCCTCGCTAATAGACGCCCGGAATCAGCCGCGACGTACGTGCGCGGTAGGTGTCATACTCTTCGCCAAATTCGCTGCCCAGCAGCTTCTCTTCCGCATGCATGCGCGCGATCAGTGGCGGAATGAGAAGCAGGACCAGCACTACCCCAAGCAACGACCGAAAGGCCAGCGCCCAGCCCAGCGACATGATCAGCAAGCCGAGATAGCTGGGATTGCGGACCCGACGGTACAGGCCGCTGGTGACAAGGGTGTGCCCCGGCTGAATTGCTACCAGGCCGCTGAATCGGTTCCCCAGGACAAACACGGGCCAGATGCGAAGCGCTCCGCCGAGGCCGAAGAGGACGACACCCAGCCAGCGCAGCGCATTGCCGCCGAAGGTCAGCAGTTCCCTGCGATCGCAGTAGGCGGGCAGGTAGGCGCTAGCCAAGCCGATGAGAGTGACAACCGGTATAACCCAGCGGTTCTCCCTGGCCTCGCGCACTCCCGGACTGACATTGCCCCCGGCAAACAGAGCTACCCCGGTCAAAGCCAACAGCACGATCACGAGAGCAATCAGAGGAGCACGGGACAGGAAAAAGCTAAATCCTCCTGCTCCGAGGACGGCCAGTCCGCCGTAGAGAACCACGCCCACAATGACCCCCGCGAGCCGTGTGTAGAGCGTTCGGGACTTTGTCTTGGCGTTCGTATCGGGAGTGAGCATCAATTAGCAGATGATCGTAGTCGGCGAAAGAAGCGCGCCGGATGACAAGCGAAGGGCCAGCGAAAAGCCAAGAGCCAAAAGCGGCTTTTGAGTCTTTTTCTGGCCCTCATCCGTATACCCGGATAGCATGGTTGCCGCCGCATTCAGTTCGCTGCTTTCGATGGAGACCGAAGAGGCCCGCATAGCTCGTGGCTTGCGTCGGCGCGACCCTGATCTACTGGACGCGCTGATCGCGCAATATCAGCATCGCCTGCTGCGCTACCTGCTGCACCTCACCGGCAACCGGGCCACCGCCGAGGACCTCTTTCAGGAGACCTGGATGCGGGTTCTGGAGAAGGGCCACCTCTACGATGGCAAGAGCCGCTTCGTGACCTGGCTGCTGACCATCGCGCACAACGTCGCCATCGATCACCTGCGCCGCCGCAGCCCGGCCAGCCTGGACGAAATGCAGGACAGCGAAGAGGGAGCGCCTTTCGAGGTGCAGGACGCGCGCCCTTCGCCGTTCGAGCAGGCCGCGGCCAACGAGGAGAGCGCACGCCTGGAGGCAGCCCTTAACCGGCTGCCGGCGATTTTTCGCGAAGTGCTGACGCTTCGCATCCACGAACAGATGAAGCTTGAGGAGATTGCCCAGTTGATTCACATACCCGTTGCCACGGTGAAGACGCGCTTGTATCGCGGAGTGATCGCGCTTCGCCCAGCGCTGAAAGGAGGCGGCGAATGAACGGCTCTGATCACGAACGCGCGCGCGATCTTGCCCTGATGCGTGGGGTGGAAGAGGTAAGCCACGGCGATGCCCTGTGGCTGGAAGCTCACCTGTCCGGTTGCACCGACTGCGCCGCATTCGCCGAAGAGCTGCAACTAACGGCGCGTGTGCTGCGCAATATGCCCGTCACCGCGAGCGCGTCGCTGGTAATTGACACGCAAACCCGGGTCCGTGCCCGCGCCGCCGAACTCCGCGAGCACGAAGCAAAAGCGTTTCTCATTGGCATTGCCTTCTGTCTTGGGCTGCTGTGGTCGGCCGGATCGGCCTTCGTGGGATGGAAGCTCAGTGCGTGGCTGGCCGACAAAATTCACGTCGCGCAATGGGCCATCGCCGTCGGGCTGCTTGTCTTCTGGTTGGCCCCGGCGATCGCCATGGCATTGGCATTCATGGTCCAGTATCGACCAATCACTCATCACGTCCGGGCGGACTGGACGTTGCTGGAGCGTAGTGAGGAATTGCAATGAACGAACAGAAATCAACCTTTCGCCAGGAACTCGCGATCATCCCGCAATTTGGCTGGTTCCTCGCGTTTGCGATAGGAATTTGCGGGCTGATCGCAATCTTCTTCGCATCACGCAGCGACCATACTGTGCCGCGCGCGCTGATCCCCGTGCTCGCTGTGCTTTGCGCGTTTGTAGTCGCCTGCTGGATTCTGTTGTTGACCTACGTCAATCGCGACGCAGCCCGGCGCGGTATGAGTCCGACGCTGTGGACGCTGGTCTGCATCTTTGTGCCGAACCTCATCGGCTTCATCATCTACTTCATCCTGCGCAAGCCGCTGCCCAGGGAGTGTCCCGGTTGCGGGTTCGCGGTGAACGATTCCTTCCGCTTCTGTCCCCGCTGCCGTTACGCCCTGGCTCCGGTTTGCCCTAGCTGCGGCCAGCCGATCAAGAACGACTACACCTGCTGCCCCTTCTGCGGGCAGGCGACGACGCCTTCCACTCCCGCGGCGACAAATCCGGCGTAGTGGTCGGTTGCGCGGCGCTTTCAGCGCCGCGCCAAGCCGCCATTTCTCCATAGGTTTGCAATCGCCTGCTCCGGCAGGCGATTGCAAACTCGAAGAGCGTGAAGCGCCCCTGAGCGCTGGCCTGAAGGCCAGCTCTACCTTTAGCGAACGATTTCTTCGAAACGGAGAGGATCGGGACGCACGCGCACCGGCGGGGGCTCGATCAGGGCGAGCTGCTGCTTGGTGTAGCGAATGCGGTGAATCACGGTGATCGTGCTGAGCACCGCAATGATCCAGAGCACGGGGCCCATGCGGTTGAAGAGCGCGCCTATGATGATGAGCACGATGCGCTCCGGACGTTCCATGAAGCCGACTTTGCAGCTTGGGATCAGGGACTCGGCGCGGGCCCGGGCATAGCTCACCAGGACCGAGCTGGTCATGACGAAGGCGGCCAGCACAACGTAGAGAAAACGGTTGGCACGGGCGTAATAGACCAGCAGTCCGAAGAACAGGGCAACGTCGCTGTAGCGATCGATGACGGAATCGAAGAAGCCGCCAAACTGGGTGACCTGGTTGGTAGCGCGGGCCACGCGGCCGTCGACCATGTCGAAGATCCCGGCGCCAATAATTACCAATCCGGCGTAGATAAACATGCGGCGCTGATTGTCGGCATTGGCCAGCCCGAACAGTACGGCCGCCCCGACATTGATCACCAGTCCGATGAAAGTGAGCGCGTTGGGCGAAATGCGGGTCAGCGCCAGGCCGTGCACGATCCTGTACAGCAGCCACTTACACGATTTCCCAACGGCGCTAGTCCACGTCATAACAAACTAAGCCTCGTCGTGGATGGTAACGAGTTTGAGGACCTCCAGATCGCGCTTACCGGTCGGGGTCACGACTTCGCTCACATCGCCGACCTTTTTGCCCATCAACGCCCGGCCGATCGGCGAGCTGGTGGAGATTAGACCCTTGGTGACGTCCGATTCCTCGCTAGTCACGAGTTTGTATTCGATTTCTTCGTTCTTGGTGGAATCGAATACCACTACGGTTGACCCCAGGGCGGCGCGGTCTCTGGGGATATTGGACATGTTGACCAGCGACAGATCTGCCATCCGCTTCTTCAATTGGCCAAGGCGGGCGCGCACAAACTCCTGTCGCTGCTTGGCCATGTGATACTCGGCGTTCTCGCTGAGATCACCCATGGCCACCGCCTTCTTCAGTTCCTTCGGCAGTTCATGATTGAGCTCGTGCTCCAGGGTCTGGATGTCCTGTTCGAGCTTCTTCCTAATGTGTTCAGGCATGCTTCTATGGATGCGTCTCGGGCCCAGGGACTTCCTCACCCGGCTAACGCATTGGCAAATTATAAGCGCGAGGCCAGGCGAATGAAACCCATTACGAAGCTCGAAACTTGCGCTGAGCCGTGGCCTCGGCCCCTGGTTTTCTCAGCGCTGAGCCCTTTTGCTGCCGGCGCACGCCTTTTTGAGCAGGGCAATCTGGGCAGCATGATAGATGTCGTGTTCAATGATGCCCACCATTTCATAACGAAACGATCGCCTGCCTTCCGGGGTGTTCTCGCTAAGTTTTGCGGGATCGAGCCGGGTTAACGCCGCCCGAAATTCCGCGTTGGAAGCACGGAAGCGGTCCAGCGTCCGGCGCCAATCTTCTTCGCTCAGCTCAGGAGTTGGCGGGAAATTGCCAGCCTCATCCGGGGTGACCGGACCGGAGAAACGCCGGGTAGCGACATCTTCCCAGAACGCCATGTGCATCACCAACTGCCAGATGGTGTGCGCTCCGGGAATCGGCTGGGCCGCGGCACAGTGTGCATCGATACCGTCGAGGATCTTCCAAACCGGGTCGCCATACCAAGCGTCTCCGCTCAGCGTTTGGTCGTACCGCTCGAGAATCTGCTGAAGCTCGTTCATAAAACCTCCTAACCCCTGTACATAGTAATACAGGTTAGGCAGAATGGGGAAGGTGGAATTTTAGGGAAACAGCCAGCGGCATTGCAGGCTACCGCTTTCCCGGCCCGCGCCGGTTCCATACCCAGAATCGACCGCGGATCGCAGTTTCCGCTAAGCCGCACATCCGGCGGGGTCTTTCCTGCATCGTACAAATCTGCGCCAAGGCTCGGATGTCAATAACTTGCCTTACTCGGAGTACATACATATAATCCGCTTTCTGCGCCCCAGCGTTCCTGCTACACCTGTAGGTGTGTTTATCATCCCGCCGGAGTCGTGCTGCCCCGCGCTGGGTGGATGGCGAGCACATACAGCCGGGATGTGCGCATGAGGTCGGAAATCATCAACTGTCGTAGGATCAAGGAGCCGAACGAATGAGAAAGCTGCTACTTGTGATGTTTCTGGTTGTAGCCGCCATGGGAGTCGTCCAGCAGGCTGCGGCGATAGGCCAGGCTACTCAGAAGAAGGAAATCAAGGACCCGGCCGAGTACAACGCCTACGTCAGTGCCATTCAGCAAAAGGACCCAGCCGCCAAGGCACAGGCCCTGGAAGCTTTTCTGCAGACGTATCCCAACAGCGTGATGAAAATCGACGCGGCCGAACAGTTGATGGCGGCTTATCAGCAGGCCGGCAATGCACAGAAGATGATCGAAGCGGCGAACAAGGTCCTGCAAATGGATCCCAACAACGTTCGCGCGTTGGCCATTTTGACCTACACCTATCGCGCTACCACCACGGCCCAGAACCTGCAGCAGAATCTGCCCTTGATCCAGCAATACGCCACCCGCGGCGAACAGGCCCTGCCGAACATGCAGAAGCAGGAAGGGATGAGCGACCAGGATTTCACCAAGCTGCACAACGAGCTGGGAGCAATCTTTGAAGGAGGTCTGGGCTTCGTTGCTCTTCAGGGCAAGGATTACGCCGAAGCGGCGAAGGACTTTTCTGCGGCCGTGGCCCACGAGAGCCAGCCCAGTATCGCTGATCTTTATCCTCTGGCCCAAGCCGATCTAGAGTCGAAGCCGATGAATCCAGAAGGCTTCTGGTACATCGTGAAGGCCTCAGAGTTGGCGCAAGGCGAAGGGCAGCAGCAGATTCTGGAGTACGGACGGAAGAAGTACATCCGCTATCACGGTTCTGAAGAGGGTTGGCAGGAATTAGTAACCCAGGCGAAGGGTTCATCGAGTGTCGCACCGCCGCAGGGCTTCACCGTCGCTGCCGCACCTCCACCGCCTTCGCCGGCCGAGCAGGCTGCCGAGCTGGTCAAGAACAAAGACCCCAAGAAGATGAGCTTCGCCGAGTGGCAACTGATCCTCTCGTCGGGTAATCAGTCGGCCTCGGACACGGTGTGGAACATCATCAAGGACAAGGCGGTGAAGCTAGGCGCGAACGTGATCAGCGCTTCAGCCAGCAGCATGCAGTTGGCAGGCAGCGAGGACGATATCAGCGACAAGAAGGCCGATATCACCGTAAGCATGGAGAAGCCGCTGCCGGCGAAGCTGGTTCCACAACCCGGAGCGGACATCTTTTTCCAGGGCGTGGTCTCCAGCTACACGCCAAATCCGTTCATGATGACATTTACAGACGGGATTCTGTTGGACAAGAATGGGAACCCGATTCATACCGGGCCGGTCCATCACCCGACTCATAAGAAGTAGCAGGGGTGGCCGAGCCGACCCGACCGCCGGCTGACCGTGCCAGCAAGTCGACCTCGCTGCTCTATTGCCCAAAGTGTGGGCGCGAGGTCGATGATCCGCTGACCTGCGGCGACTGCTCGGCCGTCATCTGCCGCCAGTGCGGTACGGCGCTGGAGATGCCGGAGGACCTGGGGATCGGCTGACCATGACGCATCCGGCGGCGGAGCAGACAGCAAAGCAAGAGATCACGCTACTGCGCGGCCTGTCGTTAACCGACTCGGTGCTGCTGATGGTCGGCGGCATCATCGGCTCAGGAATTTTTCTCACCGCAGCTCCCATCGCCAACGCTGTACGCACGCCGATTTATTTTCTGGGCGTGTGGATCGTTGGCGGCCTGATTTCCCTGCTGGCCTGCTTCGCCTTCGCCGAGATGGCCGCCATGTATCCCGAGGCGGGCGGGCAGTACGCTTTCCTGCGCGAGGCCTATGGCGAGTTCCCGGCATTCCTTTACGGCTGGATGATCTTCACCGTCGGACAAAGCGGAACCATTGCGGCGCTGGCCGTGGGGTTTGCGGAATACTTCGGGTCGACTTTGCCGTTCGCCGCAGCGCATGTCCCCCTGGCAACTTTCGGGCACTTCACGCTGACGCGCGGCGATCTCTCCGCCCTCGCCGCTATTGCGCTACTGACGACGATCAACGTGCTGGGGTTGAAGCGCGGCTCGGCGCTCATCAATGCCGCCACCTGGGCGAAGTTTGCCGCCATCGGGCTATTCGTACTACTTGGGCTGGCGATTGGACACGGCTCGTGGGCAAATCTGCGCGTCAACCTACCCGCCACCCATCCGCTGTCGATGTCGCAGATGATCTCCGGCTTTGGCGCAGCCCTGATTGCCGTCTTCTGGGCGTTTGACGGCTGGGTGTATATCACCTGGGTAGCCGGCGAGATCAGGAACCCGCAGCGGGTGCTGCCCCGCGCACTGGTGCTGGGAATCCTGCTGGTCGCCGCCATCTACATCTCCGTCAACGTTGTGTATTTGTATGCGCTGCCCATCACGCAAGTCGCCAACGAGATGACGGTCGCGCAGGCGGCGGCGAACTCGCTGTTCTCTTCCCGGGCAGCCAAGGCGCTGGGCGCGATGATCGCGCTTTCCTGCTTCGGCGCTGCCTCCAGCGCGATCCTGTGCAGCGCGCGGGTGTCCTACGCCATGGCGCGCGACAGAGCCTTCTTCCACGCCATGGGCCGCGTCCACCCGCGATACCGGACACCGGCGTTCAGCCTGATTGCGCTTTCGGCATGGTCTTGCGTTCTGGCCCTCAGCGGCAGCTACGATCAGCTCTATACCTATGTGATGTTCATGATGATCCTGTCCTACGTGGCGGCGGTGGTTGGATTGTTCGTGCTGCGACGCAAGCATCCTCGGGCGCATCGTCCATACCGCTGTACGGGTTATCCGTACCTGCCCGCGTTGTACATTTTCTTCGCCGGAGCCTGGGCGCTGAACTCGGTCGTAACCCGCCCGAAAGAGACGCTGATCGGCATCTTCATCGTGTTTCTGGGAGCGCCGTTCTATGTGTTCTGGAGGAGGCGAGTTAGGCGGGGAGAGCCAACAGGACTTCCTCCGGGGTGAGCGGGCTGAGCTCTATTTCCTCAAAAAGCCACCCGGACGGGATAGTTCAAACCCCTGCCCTCTATGGCAAATGCCTCCCGATCGCCACCGCCGTGGGCGCGGGATTGCGCTTGCTCCAGTTCACCGCGATAAAGATGGCTGCGTCCTTGTAGTGATTCAGAACGATGGCCGAGCTGAAGCCCACGGTGCCGCCATTCTTCATCATCTCAGGATGAAGCGCCGGTTGATTACCGGAATCGTCTCCCGGTTCGCGGCCGAGGTTCTGCACCCATGCCATGGCCTGCCTGGCAACTCCATTAGGCAGCGTGTAGATCGGCGTCTGCGCCAGCTTCATGGCGGCGATGAGCTCGTCGGAGACTGGCCGGCCGTCAACCTCCTTATGGCCGAGATTGGCTTCTCCGAAACGCAACATGTCTGCCGCGGTCGAGCGCAGCCCCCCAGCGGCATACCAGGCGAAGATCGGCCAGGGCGGCGCGTTGCTGCCGTTGGGGTGATGCCCTTTGGCCAGGCGCTGCCTCTGCTCCTCAGAGGGCCGCAGTTCGGTGTCTTGGAGTCCCAGTGGCCCAACAATTTCGTGGTCGAGCTGCTCTTGCCATGTCTTGCCGGTAGCGGTGTCGACCAGAAAGCTCAGCAGGCCGATGCCGGAGTTGGAGTAAAGGTAAGGGGCCGGAGGAGGCGCTGCGGGCTTGCGATCGGAGACCCACTTTAGAAAATCCTTGACCGTGTAGTACTCAATGCTGCGCTTCTCCAGCGGGACGTGCCGCAGGTCGGTTGGATCATCAGGCATCCCGGAGGTGAAGTCGGCCAACTGCAAGGGCGTCATCTGGCGGGCATTGCCCTTCAGGTGGTACTCCTTGGGCATGTAGCGCTCGGCCGAGAGCTTGGGATCCATCTGCCCACGATTGACTGCCAGAGCGAACAGCGTCGTGGTGAAGACCTTGCTGCACGATCCGATTTCCACCAGCGTATCGGGCTTGAAGACGGTTCCGTCATCTCGGGCTGCACCGTAGTGGAAGAAGTAGCGCTTGCCGTGGATCGAGATGCCGACGATGGCGCCGGGCCGGGGACCCGCCGGCCGGTCTGTGGCCAGCAGGCGATTCATGTATTGATCCACGATCTGGCGGATTCTGGCTTCCGGAGGATTCTCGCCGGCCTGCTGCGCTGAAAGGGAAATCGAAAGCGCCGCCACGAGCATAGCAATCAAGAGGGTTCGAGGCTGTTTCACTCGCCGTGTGACCTCAGCCGCAATTGCGGCGCACCATTTTACGCCAGCCGGCGGGGCCGGCAACCGCTTTTCGGGGTTGCGGGAAATAGACGGCACACCACAAAAAAGGCGCACGAGAGGTCTCGTGCGCCAAGGTAGAGAATCTTGCTAGTTCGGATCCACCTCGATGGTCGCCATCATGCCGCCGTCCTCGTGGTCGAGGATGTGGCAGTGATAAACGAACTTGCCGGCAATCTCCGGGTCGCTGAAGTCCATGCGTACGGTCACGCTGTGATAAGGACCGCTGCCGGACCACTCTGGAACGGTCACGGTATCCGCCATATACGGTTGCGCCAGCGGCTGGCCATCAATCGCCATTACCAGGAAGTGCAACTGGTGAATATGGAACGCGTGCGCCTCCGGGCTCTGGTTGGAAACGGTCCAGTCTTCGACGGCGCCGATCTTGGTCTTGATCGCGGGCGGGTTGTTGGCATCGAACAACTTCGGAACCTGGCCCTGCACCGTGATGTAGAACTGGGAGGGACCGTTGGTACCTACATTGGTCTCAGAGAAGTAAAGCTGCCGCGTTGTGGTGGGCTTCTTGCTGGCGACGCCCGCGAAGCGCTCCACGCGCGTCTGAGGAACGTAGGGAGGCATCTTCTTGGGTTCAAACCGTGCATTCGAAGAAGACACCTCGACGTCGGCCAGTACCGCCGGCGGCATAGGATCGCCTACCGGGCCGGTGTCATAGCCGATGGTCTGGAGCTGCGTCGCGACGTTGGCCTGTAATGCGGGAATGACGAACTCGGCGCGCGCCGCCGGAGGGATGTTGACGGTGGTCATGGTCTCCGGCGGATCCAGTGGTATACCGTCGATCGAGACCACCTGCAGGGGCAGCGGGTGGTCAGTGAATAACTGCAGCGTCAGGAAGCCGTTGGTAGAAGCGTTGAGCACGCGCCAGAATTCCTTCTGGCCGGGTGCCACCTTGATTATGGGCAAAGGAGCGCGTGGATAATTGGCCAGCACAAAGTTGACTGTGAACAGGCCCTCCTCGTCGGTGACTCCGTCAGCGTTGTTACGAATGTCCAGGATGCGTTCAGGCAGCCCCTGGGTGTACTGGTTCGATCCATTGATGATGAGCGCTCCCGCGGCGCCGCCGTAGACCTGTGCCGCGGAGAATCCGTGAGGATGCGGGTGATACCAGTACATGCCAAACTGATCATTGGGCGGAATCTGGGTGTCGTACTGGAACTGGGCGCCACCGTTAGGGATGACCGTGTAGACCACTTCGTCCTGGTGGCAGACCGGCGGAATGTTCATGCCATGGAAATGAATGTTGGTGGTGGTCTCGTCGACTATGCCGCCCATGCAGTAATCCTGGGTTTTCTCGGCAAGGGCGGGATTCCCCATCGGCATCGGCATGTTGGGCGCGTGGCGTGAAGGGATGGGACGCTTCCCGGCTGTGACCGTGATGTCATTAGTGAAATTGATGATCAAGCGGTCGCCGGGATCGAGCCGCAGGGTAGGCGACTCCACCTCCTGGTCACCATTCTTGTAGACATAGCAGTAGCGCACTTGCTGGGTTGGGCCGAGAGAACTTCGCAAGTCAAGGTTGAGCGTCAAATTCCCATTCTGGCTGTACAGCTCCGGTGGATTCACGACCACGGAGCCGTTTTCCGGCCTCGGGGGACAGAATCCCTGCGCCAGGGACGACAGACAAAGTCCACACAGCAGCGCCGCAAGCAAACTAGTTTTCTTCCAATTCCATTGCATCCTTATTGCCTCACTCATAAGAGCCCGAAGCTCCCAATGCCATCGATCCAGATTTAGTAGGGCCGCGGAGGATATGCGCCCAACGACAGCGCTCCCGGCCAAATCAGCATCTCCGGAGAATTCGGAGATTCGGCTAGCGAGCAGGTCTTCCCGTCGGTGGTGATGGTGAGAATACCAATCGCCGAAGCCGGGGTGTGCTCATCGACATATCTTCCAAACTCCGCGACGTACAGCACCTTGCCCGAGCCCGTAGTGTCCCGGGTCACGATCTCGCCATACCAGGGTCGGGTGGCGAAGCCCCGCAACGGAGGAGAGGTGCAACCGGGCGATAGGAGTCCCGTCGCCGTATTGAAGAATGCCGCGGTAACGGTCCCGCTCTCACTGTTCACCATGTAGAGAATCGTGCCATCAGGACTGAGCCGGACGGTAGCCGCGTCGACATTCCTACCCAAGGTGTAGTTCGGCCTGGAAGGGGCCAATTGGGTATGAGCGAGGGTAATCAGACTCGAAACCTCGACCAAAGACAGCGTCGAGGTATCGCCGAAAATGGCCCAGCGGCCGTCCTGGCTTATATCCACGCCGTTGGGAATGTTTCCCAAAGGAGAGTTGAGTCCAGTAACCGGCCCGGCGTAACCGCGCGAGTACTGAAGGTCGTTATTCGCTGTGGGGATGCCGTGGGTGATATCAAAGGACTGAATCGACCCATCGGCGTAGGTGACGACCAAAATATTGTTGCGCAACGCAATGCCGTCGGGACCGCCGCCATTCTTTCCTGCTGCCGGCACGTCCTGCAAGAATGTGAGTCCGCATCCGGGACTGGTGGCGAACACTCCGATGGTCTGCGACGCGGAATAGCCGGCATAGAGGTAGCTAGCGTTCACCGCCATTCCGATGCCTTCGGGGTATCCGTTATCGATGACCGAGCCGGCGTACGAGCCGACGATCTGGAGCCCATTGAGAGCGACGGAGACGATGGTGTTGTCGCCCGAGTTCGACAGGTACACGCAGTTGGTGTTGACATCGGGCGCCGAAGCGATGCGGGGCGTTCCGAAATATCCACCGAAGGACCCAAAGTCGTTGCTTTCAATGATGGTCTGCAGCGTAAGTGAGGGCGCCATATCCGTACCCGTGGCCTGATAGACCGAGTACTCGTTGGGGAACGGGAAAGCCCAATCTTCATTGACGATCACATACGTGGTCGCCTGCGGCGACTTCTGCGTCGGGACGGGTTTCGGCTCGGCGGCGTTACACAGCAGGCTCGCCCCTAAGAAAAGAGCGACGGACAGGCAGATGCGAATGTCGGCTTTCAATGCTTTATCCCTTCCAGCTAAGGCCTCGGAAAGTCCCAGGAAACTCCGTGCCGTAGGCCGCAACACGCGTGACAAGTTTGTCTTTTCGACCCCAGGACACTCTCGGGGGAAAGTTAGTTGGCTAGCGAGAGCTGACGCAAATTTTGGTAGATGTTGCCCTCTACTAGCAGGCAATGTCAATACTAGAAGGCAAAAAGAGTTGCAAGGTGCATGCAACCAACTGCAAAACCACGTCTTACCCATGCCTTGAGGATTGAATTAGGAGTTTGTGCTATAGCTGGTGCCGCCGTTCTAATGGCCGACTATCTCAGCGGGGAAAGGCTCTTGCGAGCCTTTCCCACCGCGATTAACCCGTGATCTAAAGCGGGGATCTAAAACGGGGCACTAGCCGTGCAATACCAGAACCCAGGCAGGCCTGGACTGGCTCCCGTGAGATCCGTAACATATGTCGGAGTCTCAGCCGTGAGTGCGTTACATTTGGTTTGGGCGTCGGCTGAGCTGTCGCTCGCAATAATGGCAGTGCCCGCAACTGTCCCCAAGGGAGAGGTGCAACTTCCATCGTTGCTGCTATAGATTGTGTAGTTTTGGAGCATGTCAATCGGCCCGACGTAGTAAATGTCAAAATCATTCGGTAGCGCGTAACAGCCCTGGGCGGGTTCGGGAGGTGGGGCAAGGGTGGGGCCGCAGTTGTCACCGAAGATGTACCCGCTCATGTTGGGGACCGCGCCGCCGGGTTGTCCGTCGCCGTGGGCGAGGTGGGCCGGTAGAGCGTTGGTGTTTATCAATATCAGGTGGTAGGTGCCGTTGCCTGTTACGTGGCAGACTGCTACCTTTTGCGCGAACGCCAGGCTTGACATTCCGAGGAATGCCACGACAGTTAGCATCATTGTGAATAGTCTCAGTTTCATAATTGTTCCTCATTTCCGATTGTGCATTCAGGGTGAAAGTCTTTCCGCAATCTAACGGCGGCTACGCTACTTAGCTTCCCGCTCATTGACTCCCTCTACTACTTTCGTTGTGAAGCGGTGTTCGGTCGATTTGGGTTTCAGATTGTTCCTTATCGTTGTCTTTCGGTTTCAAGTAACTTGATGTAGGTGGTTTTTCCCAGCTTGGTTGATCCGTCCTCGGGAGCGCTGTTCGTTTCGAAGCGTTCCGGTTCGAGGACTTCCGTTCGCTGATCTTTACCGCCTGCCCATCCTCGTCGTTTCCATGGCGTTACTATGCGACCGTACTACGAGAATGCACATCACGAGATCGGAGGTTTTCTTACTACCTCTGCGGGGGATGGCAGACATAACACTATGGGGTAAGGAGGAAGAAGCTAAGCAGGCTAGCTTCGAGCAGTGCAGGGGGGATTCGGCCTTCGTCCTTCCGCTTTGTTCGTCAGACAAAAACCTGGCCCGCCTTTGCGGGCGGGCCAGGTGTTGTGAAGCGAGTGTCCTTATCAGGGCGTCGGCTTTGGCCCCGGTCCCGGTTGGGGGCCGTTGTGGCAGTCGTAACAGGAAAACTGGTGGCCAGCAGTAAAAGTCTTCTGCCCGTTTTCAGTGTTGAAGGTACGGTTGGTACGGGTTGCCGACAGGAAAGATCCGCGGTAGTCGGAACCGTGACAGTAGGCGCAGACCACATATTTTCCATTCTCGGCATATTGTTCGTGGCCACTGACCCATCTTTGTCCGATTGTATGCATATTGTGTGGGCCCTGATTGTTGGTCGTGGGAACGTTAGTGTGGCAGATGCTGCACTCGGTCAGCTTGCCGGTATAGAGCTGAAGTTGCTGACTATAGACGTTATCGTTAGCCTGCAGGCTGGGATATTCGGAGTGCTGCGAGCCGTGGCATCCGGAGCAGTAGACATTTCCATGTCCGGCGCTGTAGCGATAGAGACTCTTTCCCTGCATTGGCTTGTTGGGATTCGTGGCGAAGGTAAGGTCGCTGGTCTGCCGCCACTGGCCATTCTGGTCGAAGGTAGTCAGGTAGCGCTGACTGGTGTTATGGCACATCTGGCAGGTCGGCTCATCCAGCCAGCCATCGCGGTTGATTTGCCCCACCCGCGTTAGGTTTCCATGGCAGTCGAAACACGCGACTTTGTTCATGGGGCCGCGCTGGCACTTGGTGACTTTGCCGGGGTGGCAAAGGTAACAGGAATTCAACGGATCGGTCTGGTTGTCGAGGTTAATGCCGTTGTCATAATTGATTTGTGGACCGTGGAGGGTGTGCATATCCGCGGTAAGCGCGCCGACTCCTGGAACCCCAGGAAGCCCCAAGGCATTGGTTGCATGACAGGCGGCGCAGAGGACGGGCGTCCCACCCTTGGCCGTTTGGTAAAGCGTTGATTGGTAGTAGTAGCCATTCTGCTGCAGGTAAGGAAGCGTGAAGGTAATGTCCCAGCGGTCGTCGTGCTTCCTCAGGATGTTCAGCTTCATGTCCTTGTTGGGATCGGGATTGTTCTCCCAGCCGTTGTTCGGCTTGGCATCGTTATCGCCGCTGTTGGAGGAATGACACTTGCCGCAGGTCAGCTCGTCGCTCACCGAGAGCACAACCGGGGCGGTGGCCAGAATTGCGCCGTTGGTAGCATCGCGCGCGATAACCGTCGCCATCGGATAGGCATTGACCTGGTTGGCGTCGTCATAAGGAACGGTGGGAATGCCGGCGATCTCCCAATAGCCCAGCGCGGCGTTGTAGCTCATCGGGTTAGGACCTTTGCTCTGAACCGGGGCGCCGGTGAGTCCATGGTCGGGAGCGGGATTGACATGAAACAGGCTCTGCACGTAGGTCCAGAAGTTGGTCTTGGTCGAGCTGATGGTATTGCGTGAAAAATTGAGGTCGGTGCGCGCCTGATAGGTCAGCACCACTCCGCTGGTAACCGGCACAGGCGGTTCGCCGCGCCGCAGCAATTGCGCGTGAACGACATTGTATGGCGGGAGAACGGAAAAGATCGAATAGTCCTTGCCGTCGATACAGTGCATGCCGAGCTCGCTCCAGGCCAGCAGGGTATAAGTGACGCTGCTGGGGGTGGGGGAGCCAGGCACCACAGGATGAGAAGGCACTTGTCCTAACGCGGCTAAAGGAAGTAGAAGACAAAGAAGCGCTGCGAGTGTTTTCATGGCAGACTCCAGCACAACAGGTTTTGGACAACGGTGTAGGCCCAAGCCTCGGAGGGGGATAGGCTCGTCGAAGGAAGTATGCTTTCGGAAACAGTGCTGGTCGGTGACCCACGTCACTAGTCAGTGTGAGCAGGCTATTGGGAGGTACGGACACCTGCGGATTTCAACAGCCGCGGCCGAAGTCGACAAGTCGACGTGTTTTTGGCGACGAGCGGCCTCATAATGGTCAGAGTTACTGATGGACACCAAGGACACAAGGCTGCCGTGGAAGATGATCGCCACCCTGCTGGTGCTGATCGCTCTGGCCGCTGTGGGCAGCCACTACAAGTTGCGCTGGGAGGGCGCCACCGCCGGCGTAACGCATTACCTGTCCGCGCCTCTATTCGAGATAGGGCGGGTTCCGGTGACGGTGATGCTCATGCTGCGAGTGGCGATCTTCCTGGTGTTCCTGACGCTCATCTCGCACATTTCCATGCGGGTGCTGAAGGACCGGCTGCTCACCTATACGCCGCTTTCGCACTCGCAGCGATATGCGCTGGCGCGGGTGACCTCCTATCTGGTGTTCGTGCTGGGGCTCATCATCGGCCTGCAGTCGGTCGGCTTGAACCTGAACAGTCTGGTAGTGATCGGGGGGGCGCTCGGCATTGGTATCGGTCTGGGCTTGCAGCCCATTGTCACCAACTTTGTGGCGGGCCTCATTCTGCTGCTGGAACAGCCAGTCCGGCTGGGAGACCGCATTGAAGTAGGTGAGACCTTCGGCGACGTAGTGCGCATGAAGGGCCGCAGCACGTGGGTGCGTACCAACGACAATGTGGTGATCATCGTTCCCAACTCGGAGTTCATCAACAACCGGGTGACCAACTGGACCGCCAACGATCCTCAGGTGAGAGTCAATATGCCGGTGGGTGTGTCCTATGGCGCTGATCCGGAACGAGTGCGGGCGATTCTGGTGGAGTTGGCCAGGCACCATCCGGAGGTCCTGCGGACGCCCGCTCCGGAGGTGATCTTCACCGAATTCGGCGACAGCTCGCTGAATTTCGAGTTGCGGGTGTGGACCGAGCGGCGGGTGCAGACGCCGAAGGTCCTGAAGAGCGATCTCTATTTCGCAATTTTTGCTGCCTTTCGCGAGCATGGCATCGAGATACCCTTCCCGCAAAGAGACCTGCACGTACGCTCGGTGGATAGCTCGATCTCTGCCGCGTTCGGTCTGGGAGAGGATTCGAAAATACCGCAGCCCGATGGTGACGCGGCCCTGTAGCGCACCGCCAAGCGTGTTTTCCCTTGGCCCCACTTGCCGCTTAACACTTCCTTACACTGAAGCAGGGAGCAAAGCTCCATATTCGTTCGTATCAACCAATGGAAAGGACGCGGTGCAGGTTCGTGAATTGCGCCGGAGAAGGTCGGTCGGCATCCAATCGGGTACACATGAGTTCCACACGTAGTTCAGACACTTCAGACTCGCGGGCGGCGGTGCACACGGAAAACGTCTGCCGCCATTACCAGATGGGCGGCAACGTCATACGGGCCGTCGACGGCATTTCGCTGGCGGTTGGGCCGGGTGAGTTTGTCGCGCTGCTGGGGCAATCGGGTTCGGGCAAGTCGACGCTGCTGAATCTGCTTGCAGGGCTGGACCGACCGACGTCGGGTTCAGTCCTGGTACACGGCCGCGATCTGGCGAAGATGTCGTCGGAGGAACTGGCGCGCTATCGGCGCAACGATGTGGGAATGGTGTTTCAGGCGTTCCACCTGATTCCGTCGATGCAGGTGACGGAGAACGTGGAGTTGCCGATGCGCTTCGCTGAAGTCGATCGCGCTGAGCGTGCTGAACGCGTTCGGGAGTCGCTGGAGCGGGTGGGACTGGCGAAACGTGCAGACCATCGCCCACCGGAATTGTCGGGCGGGGAGCAGCAACGGGTCTCGATCGCGCGCGCCCTGGTGAATCGCCCTTCCCTGCTGCTGGCCGACGAACCTACCGGCAACCTTGACAGCCGGACGGGTGAAGACATCCTGAACCTGATTCGCGACGTGAGCCTTTCGCTGGGCATGACGGTCATCATGGTCACGCATGAACGCGCTCTGGCGGAGCGCTTTGCGCAGCGGCTCGTCTTTCTCGCCGACGGCAAGCTTGCCGGCCAGGAGGTGCGGGCATGAAAAGCTACGACCTGTTTGATCTCGCGGTGCGCAACCTGCGGCAATCAAAGTTGCGCAATGGATTGACGACCATCGGTATCTCAGTCGGCGTAGCCTCACTGGTGGCGATGCTGTCGCTGGGTGTGGGACTGCAGCAACTTGCAACGCGGCGCCTGGCCGGGTCGGGAATGTTCGACACCGTCTTCGTTACCTCGCGTCAGGACTTTCGCGGCTACGACAGAGACGAGGACGCCAAGGCGCCGAATCCGGAAAAAGCGCCGATCCTCGATGAACCTGCGCGCGAGGCCATGAGCAAGCTTCCTTACGTCACCGAGGTCGAGCCCGAGATGCGGGTGATGGGCGAGGTCGCATACAACGACCAGACGCACTTCGGATTCGTTACTGGCCTGCCCATGTCGGCGCGGGAGAACGAAGCGTTCGAGACGCTGAAAGGCAAATTCTTCTCCAGCGATAACGCCAACGAGGTCGTCATTCTGAGGGACTTCGCCAAAGAGCTAGATGCGAAAGATCCGAATTCGCTGATCGGACAGGAGGTGACGCTGCGCTATGGCGAACGCCAGGCGCTGCCGTCGGATACATCCGGTCGTCCAGGTATGGCGGCGCAAGACAGCGGAGACGCCAATGATTCCGGCGACAGCTACGGCTTCTCGGTGGTGCGCAAGACCCAAAAAGTGAAGATCGCCGGCATCATCGACGAGGAGCCGTACGGCGGCATGCGCATGGTGTCGCGTGGGCGCATCTTTCTTCCTGTCGGCACCATGGAGCGGCTCAACATGGCGCAGTTCACCGACATGCGCAGCTCGCTGCGCGGCACCGGCAAGAACTACATGACGCTGACGGTGCGCGTGAAGGACCCGGCCAAAGTGCAGGCGGTGCAGGACGCGATCAGCAAGATGGGCTTCCGCACGTTTTCCATTCTTGACGCGACCAAGAGCCTGCGACGGTTTTTCACTGTGCTGGACGTATTTCTCGGAATCTTCGGCTCGCTGGCGTTGGCAGTAGCTACGCTGGCAATCGTCAACACACTGGTGATGGCGGTGCTGGAGCGGCGGCGCGAGATCGGCGTAATGAAGGCCATCGGCGCCAGCGACGGCGATGTGAAGAAGCTGTTCTTCACCGAAGCGGCTGGGATGGGATTTTTCGGCGGCCTGCTGGGAGTCGGGCTGGGCTTTGCGATCGGTAAAGCGATCAACCTCGGGACGGGGTTTTATCTGGAACGGCATCACTTGCCTGCCGAGCCGGTGTGGATTCTGCCGCCATGGCTGATCGGCGCGGCCATCGGGTTTTCGATTGTTGTGAGCTTGCTGGCGGGACTCTATCCGGCAAGCCGGGCAGCGAGGTTAGATCCGGTGCAGACGTTGAAGTACGAGTAAGGGATCAGAGGTTAGCATCCAAATAAGGACGCAAACCTGATGGGGCACCGGGTTAGCTACTTATGGGACACAACGCTTGAGCGGAAATCGCGATTCCTCGACCGTTTTCCGGAATTTGAGGGCCGTCACAAGAATCGGTGACGGCTGGCACAGACACTGATTGAATTCGGGAGTAACAGGGAGGTGTGTTTCTGCTACGCGTAAGGAGGCTGAAATGGCCGTACTTGACGAGAAAAAGATTGAGAGTGTCCGTCTGGCGATGAAGCAGGCGGGCCTGGGGGAGCTCTTTGTCGAGCGGGTGATGCAACAATATTTCAGTAATTTTACGTGCGACGAGAGTTGCGAGTCTGGATGTTCCAAATGCTGCTCGACTAACGCGGCAAATCGGTAAGGTCCAGGAGCTTACTGACAAGTTTAGCCTGAGAGTGGCTGGTTTCACCCCAAAGGGGGCGGGCCTGCGCAGCGGAAGTACCTACGATGCTCCTTGAACCAGAGAGCCGCTTAGCTTTGGATCCGGAGCTAATCCTCCGTCCCGATGTGGATCGAGTGGTTCTGCTGACGCGACCTATTCCGTTGGCAGATCGGGAACCGATTTTCCGGCTTGTTCATCCGACCGAGGCTATTATTCTCAGTTTGCTTGATGGCAAGCGAACCGTGCGAGATGTTACTGCGCTCTGGGCCAAGCTCACCGGGAAAGGCTTGCCCCAAGCCGAGGCTGACATATCTCACGTCCTGGGGTTTTTTACAGGTGGGGAAAAACGAGAAAGGGATCGAGTTCTCATACGCGTCACTGAGGAGATCCTGCCACGTTTGCGCGTATATGATCCCCTTCAATTCGTGATCCCGCAGAGCGCAGTCAATCTAATTGATCGACGTCTGCGGATTCCCTACATGGTTTATTTCCTGCCCACGCTGTACTGTCCCCACCGCTGCGTTTACTGTTTTGCGAAGACCCGTGCCCAACCCGAAGTCCGGTTCCTTGGCGTCCATCGGCTACGCGAAATCTTCGCGGAGCTGAAGGATATTGGGGTTGAAGTCGTTTCGATGTCCGGGGGCGAGGTCTTTGCGCGTCCGGACATTTTCGAAATACTAGAAGCCGTCGTGCAATCAGGTCTCGTCCCCTACATACCCACCAAATTCGGCCTCAGTCTGGACATGGCCTTTCGTCTTCGAGATACCGGCATTCGAATTGTTCAGTTCAGCATAGATTCATCGGATCCCGGAATCATGGACGTGATGGTGGGTATGCCCGGGTACCATTCGAAGGCCCTTCGCGCTCTTGAGAATTTGCGCCAGGCCGGGTTAACGGTGCGCGTGAATGCCGTCGTTACGCCGATTAACGTTTGCGCAATCAGGTCGCTGCTTGAGTATCTAGCCGGATTGGGCAACGTAAAGCGAATATCTCTCTCTCCCTATAGTCGGTCCACTTTTCGTCACAACGACGGACTCTTTTTGAGCGCCGGTGATTTGGACAGCTTGTCAGAGCAGGTATCCGAAGTACAGACGCGGTATCCCGATATGCGGATCACGGTAGGAAGTAATGGTGTCGCGAAGGCTCAGGATGCAGGACAGGCAGAGTTGGACTGGTGCAAACGGGCATTCTGCACCGCGAACCGTGACGGGTTCGTAATCCTACCCGATGGCCGGGTTACACCTTGCGAAGAGCTTTACGATCATCCCTACTTCCTAATGGGAGATCTTTCCCGGCAATCGGTGATGCAAATGTGGAACTCGCCAGAGGCACGTGCTCTGCTCTCTCCTGATCAGAGTGCGGTTCCGGCCGGGCCATGTAGGACCTGCGATGAGTTCGTAACGTGTAATTCCGGCCGGGGTCGTTGCTGGCGTGACGTCCTCAAGAGCTATGGCTGGGATAAGCCATATTGGCCTGATCCTCGCTGCCCCAAGGCCACGCCTGGGAACAGGCTGAACTGAAGGACGCGGTGCCCACCCGATTCCAGTTCTGCAGACGGGGGTCGTTACACTTGCGTAAGTGCGAGCTGCCCCCGTTCTGCTTAGGCATGGTTAGGCGATCCGAGTGCTCGGTGCCCCCACCGCTTGCCCTGAGCTTGTCGAAGAGTTCACGTCCCCATCATTTGAACGCTAGCCTGGGCGAAGAAAGATTCGATGCGGCAACCCTAACCTCCTCAACTCGCGGTCTCACCTCGTCTATTCCTACTTAATCTACGATCGCGCCGGGCGCGAAGTTTTTTCTGCGCAGCCCATCTCTTCTATCGTCATCCTTAACAACTGACCCCGCCCGTGAGGGCGGGGTTAGGAACCCAATGAACAAAACGCCGGTTCAACCGCTGCTATTGATTCTCTTGAGGTTAGCGTTTTGTTCATAGGGGCGGAGCGAAGGACCTGCTTTCGTTTGCGGTGCGACAAGCATGGCCAACATGTCTTTGTTCCCCCTTGCGATTGAGTTGGATATCAAAGACGTTGTCGCCGTGCCACGGAGAGCAGGTCCTTCGGTCGCTGCGGCGACCTCAGGATGACAATTCATATGGGGAATTGCGGCACGACTGAAGCCGTGCCCTGATACGAGGCTATCGAAATCTGAGAACTAAGCGAATTCCAAGCGCTTGAGTTTCAATCTGTCGGCTCGGACGTGTGCGAGATCATACTGCGCCTGCTGGACAAGCCAGCTTTCGGCGCTGCCGCCAAAAACCTTGGACAGCCTGACAGCCATTTCCGGAGAAATACCGCGCTTTCCGTTCACTAGTTCCGAAAGCGTAGTCCGGGTAACGCCGAGTGCAATGGCGGCCTCGGTAATGGTCAACCCCAGAGGCTCGATGCACTGGCGCAAAACGAAGCCACCAGGGTGTGGTGGGTTCTTCATCGGCATGGCTTCATGCTCTTTTTTAGTGGTAGTCCACATAATCAAGGGCTTTGGACGGCGCAGCTATAATAAAGCTGCGCCCTTCAAACGCCTCTCCACAAAATTTTTCGATCAGCTCTTACTTTGTCGTCGATGTTGCCGAGGAGGAGCCGGTCTCGGCGCTTTGCTCACCGGCGTAGTATCCGCTGCGGGTGCGCACCTGGAGGTGCCGATAGCCTTTGGCATTGGCTTCGACTTTGACAGTGCGATAGCCGCCTGCGCTCTGCGGCTTGGAAGGCTTGTACACGATGGTGTACTGGTTGCGGATGTCGTGGGCGATTTGTGAGGTGATGGCGCTCACCTCGCTCACGTCCTTGGGGAAGAACGCTTCGCCGCCTGTATCCTCGGCCATCTCGCGGAGAGCACGCTTGGCGCGCTTGGAATGTTCATCACCCAGGATGCCGATGGTGTAGATGGTCGGACCATTCTGTCCCTGTAGACGGCGGATGGCCTGCTCCAGAGATTCGCGGCTGGCGTTGTCCTCGCCGTCGGTCACCACCAGCAGGACCCTTTTCTCCAAGCGGGCTGCTCTTCTTCAGGTGATCGGCCGAAGCGACAGTGGCATCGAAGAGCGCCGTCCCGCCGCGCGATTCAATGCGCTGTAGAGCGTCCGACAGCTTCGGGATGGAAGCCGGTGTAGTCCTGATCGAGGAAGTACTCTTCGTTGAAGTTGACCACGAATACCTTGTCCTGCGGATTGCTGGCCTTCACCAGATTGATGGCGGCAGCATTCACCGCCGGCCGCTTGTCACGCATGGAGCCGGAGTTATCGATGACGATGCCCAGGGCAACCGGAATGTCCTCCCGCCGAAAGGAGGTGATCTTCTGCGGCTGACCATCCTCGAATACCTGAAAATCGTTGCGCTGCAGAGTGGTGATCAGGCGGTTGTTACCGTCGACTACGGTGGCGTGCAGTGCAACTTCATCGACTTCCTTCTTGAAGATGTAGAGATCGCCGCTTTTGGCCTCCGGGGCCTGCCCTTCCGGCGGCGTCTGCGCGCTGTCGCCCGTTGGCCGGGAGGTCTTCGGAGTGGGTTGCTGAGAAGTGGACTGCTGATCAGGGGTAGCCTGTGCCAGCGCCCCAACTGCAAGCAAGAAGATTGTTGTGATCAGCAGGCAGAACTTAGTCCGTCGGTGCATAGTATCCCGTTTTGGCATAGACGTGCAGCGGCGGCAGGCCCTTGGGCGGATTCAACCGGACCTTGATCTTGCGCCATTTACCGTCGCGTGCGGCAGTGGATGGGCGGTATCCAAGCACATATTGATTGCGCAGCTCTATGCCGATCTTGGTGGCCACATCGGCCAGCTCATTGGCGGAACTGATGGCAAAGGTCCGGCCACCGGTGACTTGTGTGATCTCGCCGAGGAGCTCCGGGCCCTCACGCTCTTCCGGAGTCTTGAATTCGCGGTCGTACAGTCCGATGCCGTAGATCTGAACATCCGACTCCTTAACCATCGACTTGATCTCGCCCTCGGTATAGCGGCTGTGGTTGTCGCCGCCGTCGGAGATGATGAGCAGCGCCTTTCTCTCATATCGGGCCTTGCGCATGCGCGTCATGCCAAGGTAGATCGCGTCCAGCAGCGCGGTGCGGCCCTTGGGCTGAGCAAAGACCAGCCGGTTTTGGATATCTTCGATGGATTGGGTGAAGTCGGACAGCAATTCCGGCTTGTCGGAGAAGGTAATCAGAAAGAACTCGTCCTGGGGATTGGCGGTGCGGAAGAACTGAACCACGGCGTCGCGCGACTTGTCGATCTTGTTGCTCATTGAGCCGCTGATGTCGAAGATGACACCCAGCGAGATAGGTGCGTCTTCGCTGGAGAAGTGACGGATCACCTGCGGCTGACCGTTGTCCGACAAGCTGAAGTTTTCCTTCTCCAGTCCCGTGACTAGGCGGTTCATGGGATCGGTCACGCTCACCGGCACCAAAACCAGATCAACATCCTTGCGGAACGGCTTGGTATGCGTCTTCAAGGAAACGTCAACGTCGCCGCTGTAAGTCTTGGCGTCTTTCAATGCTTCGTTGGCGTCGGTAGTGGCTGCCGGCCCCAGCGTCTTATCGTGCTGGACACGTGGGACGATGTGTACCTGCGGAGCGCCTTCCTGTGCCAGGGCAGACGTGCATAGCACCGCGGCAAGGCAGCAAATGACACACAGCGAGACCGCCGTGGATAAGGTGCGCACATGAGTATGGACGCGGACGGAAGATAAACGTCCTGAACGCTGAAGGGCGGAAAATACTTTGGAGGACGGGCACCTTGACCCAAATCCGTTACTGCCTCCCCGGGCCATATGATCCTCGATGTGTGTGAGGCTGATAGTAACACGGGAAACGCGGGCACCGTAACACGTTGTTGTGTTTCCCACCACGACAAGAAGCGCTGTGTGCATGGATGTGCCTGCCCAGTTTCTGGTTTTCCCGAAAACCGCTGTTACAATCGTTTTGCTTCCCAGCGGGCGCTTCCTTAGTCCTACGCTTCGAGGAAGCGCAGCCGATGGCAAACAGAGTCCCCTTCCCCTTTCTTGTCAAACTTGAGGCGACGCTTCTTACTAAGCTGCTAACCCACGCATACCACGAAAAGTCGCACAAAATGTCGGCGGGAGGTCACAGCGTTGTCGTTTAACCGCCGAGCAGTGATCGCGGCGGCCAGCGCGCTGGTCGCGATTGCCGGATGGGTTACGCTTTGGAATGCGTGGCGAGAATCCGTCGTTCACGCGCAAACCGGCGGCCCCAGCCAGATCGCCGTCTTTTCCCCTCAGAGCGCCTATTCCATTCCCGTTATGCAGGTCGGTGCGTACTATTACGTCGGCCTGGTCGACCTGCTGGAACCGCTGGGGACGATTGAAGCCAAGGTGAACGGCAAGAAATTAAAGTTTAACTTTAACTATGCGGGCAAGCATGAACAGGATGGGGAGTTTCAGGAAGGGAAAGAAGGCGGCAAGATCAATGGCAAGAAGTTCAAGCTGACGGCCAACTTCATCCTGCAGAACGGTCGCGGATTCGTACCGCTATCGTCTCTCGGGGAGATTCTGCCTCGCCTGGGTCTGCAGCCGGTGGAGTATCGTGCGGCTTCGCAGCGGCTTTTGATCGGGAATGTCGCCGAGCGCTTTACCGCCGAGTTGAAGAAGGGGACGCCGTCGCGCTTGCTGCTGGGCTTCCCTGCTCCAGTCAATCCCACGATTGCGACCGAGCCGGGCAGGGTGCGACTGACGTTCAAGCGCGATCCGGTCGTGGGACCCAATGATCACGTCAAGTACGACGACCCCCTGATTACGGGAACGACCTTCTCGGAGCACAACGGCCTGACTGAGTTGGAGATCACCGGTACGGCTCCCCTGATGGCCAACTTTGCTGATGGAGGCAAGACGATCATCGTGAGCGCGGCACCCGGCGCGCCACCAACGCAGGCGGTGCAGCAATTGCCCGTACCGGTTACGCCGGCAGCCACGAACCTGCCGCAGCCGACTCCGCAGCCTCCGGCACGGCCGCGCTTTCTGGTGCTGATAGATCCGGCACATGGCGGCGCAGATATTGGCGCGGCCATCACTCCCCAGTTGCCGGAAAAAGATGTGGTGCTGGCGCTGGCGCGGCGAGCTGCAGCATGAGCTGCAGGCGAAAGGCATCGCAGCCGCCCTGCTGCGTACGGAGACTATGCCATCAGCCTGGACCAGCGGGCGATCTCGATGAACGCGGCGCGCCCTGCGCTGTACATCGCACTTCACGCGGCCAACACCGGTAAGGGCGTACACGTGTTTACAGAACTGCTGCCCGCGGAGAACACAGCTCCGGGCGAATTTCTTCCCTGGAGCACGGCGCAGGCGGCCTATGAGGACCTGAGTGGCGCGGTTGCGGGATCGATCGCCGCAGAGCTGGAGAATCGCAAGCTGCCGAACACGACGCTGCCGGCTCCGCTGCGGCCGATGAATAATGTGGCCGCTCCGGCGGTGGCCATCGAGATTGCGCCACCCGACGAAAATGTTGCCGACATCGCGGCCGTGAACTACCAGACGCAGGTGGCGCAGTCGATTGCCGCAGGAGTAGCCGCGGTGCGTTCCAAGCTGCCGGAGGTGACTCCGTGACGCGACGGATTACGTTGATGCTGGGCGTGCTGCTGCTGATCGCCGGCGGCCTTGGACTTTATGCCTGGCACTTGCACACCAAGGTCACCAGCGACGAGCAAAGGCTGATCCAACAGCAGCAACAGATGGCGGCTCCGGCCAACGGCCCTACGGCGAGCGTAACGCTGTATCTCGCCTCGGACGCGGATGCCACGCTGCACAAGAACCAGATCAGCATTCCCTTGCCCACCGAGCGCAGCGAGCAGGCGCGGGCGATTCTGCGAGCGTTGCTGGCGATTTATCTACAGCCGGGCTCGCCACATGCCATCGGAGCGGGATCGGATGTGAGCGACGTCTATTTGCTCAGCGACGGCAGTGCGGTGGTGAACACCAACGCGGCGTTTGCCGATGCGCATCCTTCCGGGGTGCTGGCGGAGGAGCTGACTGTCACGTCGATCGTCGCGACGCTCAGGGCCAACGACCCGAAGATCACGCGGGTGAAGATCATCGTGAACGGGGCGGAGCGCGAGACGCTCGCCGGTCACGCCGACCTGCGGCGCTTCTATCTCACCGGCGATGTGGGGCAGCTTGCCAGGGACTTGCGATGAGCCTGCCGCGCATAGGAGTGTTTGACTCGGGCGTGGGCGGACTGACGGTATTGAAGGCGTTGGCCGAGCGGTTGCCCGCACATTACTTCTATTTTGGGGACACAGCGCGCCTGCCCTATGGCACGAAGTCGGCGGAGACTGTGGCGCGTTATGCCATCGGGGCGACGCGCTTTCTGGAGTCGAAGCAGATTGACCTGCTGGTGATTGCCTGCAACACGGCAAGCGCGCTGGCCCTGCCGAAGATCGTTGAGGCGGCAACGGTTCCGGTGGTGGGCGTGGTCGAGCCGGGTGCGGAAGCGGCGGCCCAGGCGAGTAAGAGCCGGCGAGCGGTCGTCATTGCCACCGAAGCGACGGTCTCCAGCCATGCCTACCGCGATGCCTTGCGGCGGCATGGGGTACAGGCGTTCGAGAAGGCGTGTCCGCTGTTTGTGCCGCTGGTGGAAGAAGGATGGACGGAACATCCAGTGACCGAGCAGGTGGCGCGGATTTATCTCGATGAGGCGCTGGCGCGGAGTGATGGGGCGGACGTGCTGGTGCTGGCGTGTACGCACTATCCGCTGATCGCGCCGCTGCTGCGGAGGACGGCTCCGGAGCAGATGGCGATTGTGGATTCGGCGGAGTCGACGGCGGGAGTGGTGAAGAAGATGGTGGAGGATTGGAATCCCAACCTTTCCCAAAACCGGGAAAAGGATGGGGCACCCGCCGACGTGGGGCCGAAGTCCTCCGACCATCGTTCGTTTCAGTTCTTCGTGACGGATTCGGTGGAGAAGTTCAAGAAGCTGGCGACACGGTTTCTGGGACGGCAGGTCGATCACGTGGAGCACGTGGACCTGGGGGGGTGAAAAACTCACCACGGAGGCACGGAGTACACGGAGAAGACGGGGCTGAATTTGGAACGGACTTGAACGCGGTAGGCCGCTACGCGGCCTGAGAAACAATTTGTTGCGCTCGCACTCTGGGCTTGCGCCCAGAGCTAACTACGCGGTCGCTGCTTCGCAGCTCGGGTGTCGCAGTCCGCATCGCTTGGTGTACCGACAATCCTTGTCGTCTTGAGCAGGGAGTCCGCCGCAGTGGGACGACGAGTCGAGAAGCTCGATCATCACCAAAGCGTTTTTGGTTGGGGTTTGATCTCTGCCGATCTCACTCTGTTTTCGGACAACACCAAAAATTTCTGCGCGCGCTCCCTGCCCCGTAGTGACCTGTTCTGTGTGCGTTGACCCATTCGTCGCGCTTCCCGTACTCTTTCTAGAGTCCATTCCGAACGGGTGAGAATGAAAACTGTCGAGATGAGTTCCCTCCGGGTCGCCGAAGAGATCACTGAACTTGTGGGCGAAACGCCCGTCCTGCACCTTCGTCACGTGGTTCCCGCTGGCGCCGCCGAGGTTTACGCCAAGCTGGAATACCTGAACCCCGGCGGCAGTATTAAAGACCGCGCGGCGCTGGGCATGATTCTGCAAGCCGAGCGCGACGGACGGCTCTCGCCAGGGTGCACTATCTTCGAAGCCACCGCCGGCAATACCGGCGTGGGGCTTGGCGCTGATCGGCTGCGGGCGCGGATACAAGACGGTGCTGGCGGTCCCGGAAGGCTTCTCGCAGGAAAAAGTTACGCTCATGGAGGCACTCGGCGCTAAGGTAGTTCGCACTCCACAGGCCGATGGCATGCAGGGAGCAATCGATTACGTCAAAGCTCGCGCTGCCGAGACTCCAAAGGCGTTCATCGCAGCGCAGTTTGAAAACCAGGCAAACCCCGACTTTCACTATGAGACGACCGCGCGCGAGCTGTATGAGCAGATGCAGGGCAAGATTGACGCCGTCGTGATCGGCTCGGGCACCGGCGGAACCTTCACCGGGGTGGCGCGGTTCATGAAGGAAAAGAACCCGAAGGTGCTGACGATTGCGGTGGAGACCGAGGGCTCGGTTCTGGGCGGCGGACCGAAGGGCGAGCACGAGGTGGAAGGCATCGGGGCAAGCTTCATTCCCAAGACGTTTGACTTCTCGGTTTGCGACCAGATCATTGCGGTCAGCGACCACGATGCATTCGACATGGTGAAGCAGCTTGCGGCAAAGGAAGGCGTGTTTGGCGGGTCAAGCTCAGGAGCCAATGTGTTTGCGGCGATTGGCATCGCCAAAAGACTGGGGCCGGGTAAGCGGGTGGCGACCATCATTCCTGACTCGGCGGAGCGGTATTTGTCGAAGGACATTTTTCATTTCAACGAAGAGCACTAACTACGGATCTACGCGGATCGCACGGATCAGAGCACCTCAACCGCGGATTTCGCGGAGAACGCGGATCGAGAGCAGACAAGATCATTCAATTTCGATTCCGGCCCGCGGCTTCGGGGTCATTCGCGGTTCTCTTTTCCGATCCGTGTCATCCGTGTGAATCTGTGGTTCGAGGTTTTGATGCGCACTAACAAGACTCCCGGCTTTTCCACTCGCGCCATCCACGTCGGCAATGAGGCTGACCCGTCCACCGGAGCAGTGGCGCCGCCGATCTTCGCCACATCCACCTACGCACAACAGGAACTGGGCGTAACCAAAGGCTATGACTACTCGCGCGCGGGGAATCCTACGCGCACCCGGCTGGAAGAGAACCTGGCGACGCTGGAGGGCGGCGTGGCTGCGCGCGTCTTCTCCAGCGGCATGGCGGCGATCGGCGCCGTCTGCCAGACGATGAAGTCGGGCGAGCACATCGTGGCGTCGAATAATCTGTATGGCGGGGTGCCGCGGCTATTCAACCAGATCCTGAGCAACTACGGGCTGGAGTTCACCTACGTTGACACCTCGGATGCGCGCAACGTGGAGCGGGCCATCCGGCCGAACACACGCTACGTTCACATCGAGACGCCGACCAATCCGTTGATGGCACTCACCGACATCGCCGCGGTCAGCCGGATCGCGCATAAGCATGGCTGCGAAGTCGTGGTCGACAACACCTTCCTGTCGCCATACTTTCAACAGCCGATCAAGTTCGGCGCCGACATCGTGATGCACTCGACGACCAAGTTTCTCAATGGGCATAGCGACGGCATCGGCGGAGTGCTGGTGTGCACTACAGCCGAGCAGGCGGAGAAGCTGGCGTTTATCCAGAAAGCCGCAGGAGCGATCCTGTCGCCATTTGAGTGCTGGCTGGTACTGCGCGGCACCAAGACGCTGGCCGTGCGCATGGAGCAGCACGATGAGAACGGGCGCGAGATCGCCGACTTCTTGTCGCGGCATCGCAAGGTGAAGAAGGTTTTCTATCCCGGACTCAAAAGCCATCCGCAATATGAGCTGGCGCGGCGGCAGCAGACGGGCTTCGGCTCGATGATCACCTTTGAGACCGGCTCGCTGAGCAACGCCAAACGCTTCCTCAAGCGGGTGCGCGTATGTACCCTGGGCGAATCGCTGGGCGGCGTCGAGACGCTGATCTCGCACCCGGCGAGTATGACGCACGCGGCGATCGGCGCGGCCGGACGAAAGGCGATTGGGCTGACCGACGGCATGGTGCGCATCTCGGTCGGGATCGAGGACGTCGGAGATATCATTGCCGACCTGGAGCAGGCATTGTAAGACGTCTGCTTTTGGCTTTTGGCTCTTGGCTTTTGGTTTTTGGCGTCCTGCGCGAGCGATTGATTCCTACTCTCCCAAAATGTTTGTCGCTGCTGGGATCCTTCGACTCGTGCGGCTCGCGCGGCGCGGCATCCGTAAGGATGACAATGGGGGAAAGGGTCGTCGCTCACGGTGACGTCGAGAAAAGCAGGTCCTTCGCTTCGCTCCGGATGACAAACCAAAATTTGCTTCTCAGTGTTCTCCGTGCCTCCGTGGTGAATTCCTCCACAAATCCGCTATAACTGACGTGTGAGTGCAGGCAATCGTTTTTATGCTCCCAAGACAGCGCTAATCACGGGCGCTTCGAGCGGCATCGGACTGGAACTGGCGCACCTGTTCGCGCAGGACGGCTACCGGCTGGTGCTGGTGGCGCGCAATCGCACGGCACTGCGGCTGCTGGGCGACGATCTGCAATCCCGCTACGGCATCACGGTGCGCATCGCGCCGAAGGACCTGGCGCATCCGGCCAGTCCCGACGAGCTTTACCACGAACTGCAGGAGTCGGGCATTGTGCTCGATGTGCTGGTCAACAATGCGGGCTTCGGCGCGGCCGGGTCGTTTCTGCAAACCAACTGGCAGGACGAGGCGGAGATGATCCAGGTGAACATCACGGCGCTCACCCAGCTGACGAAGCTTTTCTTGCCGCAGATTCGCGCCCGCGAAGGCAAGCTGCTGAACGTGGCCAGCACCGCTGCGTTTCAGCCCGGGCCGTTCATGTCCGTGTATTACGCCAGCAAGGCGTATGTGCTGAGCTTTACCGAGGCGCTGGCCGAAGAAATGATCGGGACCGGCGTGACCGTGACCTGCCTGTGTCCGGGGCCGGTGAAGACCGGCTTCCAGAAGCGCGCCTATCTGCAGGGCACCAAGCTGGCGAGCAGTCCGCTGACGGTCGATGTGCGCGAGGTGGCGCGCGTCGGCTACGAAGGCATGAAGCAGGGAAAGCGCATCGTGATCCCCGGGTGGAAGAACCGTGTGCTGGTGGAAGGCGTGCGGTTCGCCCCACGCAATCTACTGACCAAGGTCGTGCGCCGGTTGCAGGAGAAGAAAGAAGCAAGTGGCAATTAGCAATTGGCAGTTAGCCTTTACGATTTGCGCGGGGCTGCTACCGTCACTATCGTCTGGTGACTACGGGCTAATTGCTAGCAGCTAGTCGCTCGTAGCTCGCAGCTAATTACTGGTGGGCCCGGAGGGATTCGAACCCCCAACCAAGGGATTATGAGTCCCCTGCTCCACCATTGAGCTACAGGCCCTCAGAGTTGAGGCAGGCCCGCTTGTGGGGCAAGGATGCGGCGGTGCCTCGTTGATCATTTTACGCGAAGCGAGCGGCGGGTGGCCGAGCCCGTCCCAGTCGGTAGTGTCTGAGATCTGCGTTGACGGGAAATTTGGCGGGAAGTCGGGGGATAAATCTTACTAGCGACACCCGACCTTCCGGTTCGCCTCGGCAGCGTCAGCCAATTCCTTCCGAGCCAAAGCAATCGAGTTTGCCAACGCCTTCGCTGTTGATAGGATGAGAGCCTCGCCATACTCCATTTCCGGCAGGGTCAAGATTGGTACCTCGGAAGTCGCTGGCGACTTGGCTTCCGCTTGGAGATCGGCGTGACCAAGCGCGTGTGAGCGGCGCGTCAAACAGCTTCTCGACAACCGTGCCCGTCAAAACTGCGACGCTGATAAACGTCTCGTGCATCGACGCGAGGAGCGAAGGGTTAGCTCCCCGTGTGTCTGCTCAGCCTCAACCGTCTTGGCATTGTTCCAGCGGCCCCGGTCACGAGTCCTTCTCGGCCTTGTCCTTGGTCTCGTCGTCGTGCAGATGGGAATGGTACAGCCATATCCCAAGGCCGTTGCCCGCGAGAAGGAGCAGGCAGGCCACCGGGTAGAAGAGTTGTGCGGGGAGCAAGTTTTTCACGAAGGCGATGGGGAGCAGCGACACCAGGAAGCCGCCCAATAGCGATAGCATCCAGTTCGGGATTTTGATTTCGATAAACCACTCGTCCCCTGGCCAGCGGTCGCCCAGCCAGAATCCGTAGCCAATGCCCGCGAACATGAGCAGGAGTCCCACCGGAACGGCGAGCCATTCGGGCTGCTTTCTTAGGGGGTCGAAAAGCATCATCGCCAGGCAGAAGCCGAAAAACACCGTCAGCACGTATGCCGGGAACCGGAGTTCGGTTGACTGCTCCTTCTCTGGCTCTGGCTCTGCCCTGGTGGTTGGCTTCTGAGTTTCTAGCTTCATCGGGTTCACGCTTTTCAGTTTCCAACTACGGGCGCATTCTACACCTCAGCTTTTTTGCCATTTTCCCTATGCAAAGCATCGGGGCGGAAACGATGTGCTGCGGCTTACTCCGAAAGAACTTCCAAACCATCGTCAAAGCGCATATTTGAGTCGATGCGCTCAACCGTGAACTCGATAGGTGGTGTCGTCACTTGGTGCCTGTCTGCCTGCCCCAAGTATTGCTTGCCGAGAAAGATCAGCATGGTCGCATTCCCGGCCATCGCAAGCTCGCACTGTTTCCGACGGAGCGAGACGAATCCCGCGTTCCTTTTTTGGGCGAAATAGTCCGCAAAATTCACGCGGTGCTCGCGTTTCACCGCCCGTTCGATTGGGTCTTCCGATACTCCGAAATGAGCCGCAATCTCCGCGAGGGTGCATTGCACCTCGCAGAGGCGGTCGAAGTCCGCCCAACCAATCTCGATTCTCGGTCTACCTCCCGGCATGGGTGACGTTTTTCCCCTGGCCTGCTCCGACGTATAATCGCGACGCTATGGAAGACGACCTTTGGGAATTTGCCGAGTTCTGTATGACCGAGGCCTTTTTGCTTCGTTCATTTCTTGAGAACCTTCGCCTTCGGGCGGATTCGCCCGAAGCGAAAGTTGCCCTTTTGTCAAATTGGAGATCAAGCGTCGGGCTGCAATTTGGCAATACTGCTGTGTGCGAGCAGGCGTCAATGGCTCTGAAAACAGCTCAGGACGCGTCGCCAGAACAAAGGCCTGCAATTCTCCAGCAGGCGCTTGCAGCGGCCCGGGAGCAGTATTTCTTTCCCTAGTTTGCATTTTGCGTACACCCATGCGAAGATTCGCGTGGCGACGCAAACCCTTTTTAGCCCGACTGGCATCGGGGCTTTTCTTTTGCCCATTAAAACACGTTTGTCAACTCTACGTTGCTCCCGGCAGGCTGTTGGTCACGGCCCCAGGTGAGCCTACTCACTTCTTGGCGCTGACTCAGGACTAAGAGTTGAGGTAAAGTTTGGAGAGTAGAGGTCGCCGCCATGCATCGAACAGTGATAATCCTCTGTAGCCTCACTTCGGTGATGCTCTGGCACACAGGCACGTTCGCACAGGGCATGATCGATCACGGGGAACCTTTCGCGCTGAGCGTCACGAGCGTCCGCAGCCTCTCACACGATGAGCGCGTCGGATTCAGCAAAGCGCTAGAGTTGTACGCAGTGACGGCGCATGGCCCCAAAATGTCCTATGTACTCTATTGCACAAAGGTCGCTCCAAAGGCGGGACAAGACTACCCCGCACTTGATGAGTACGTCGGTGCGAACTATTCGTGGTTACACCTCTGGCCGGTCGAGAAGAAAACTCTTGAGCTTCCGCCAGGAAGCAAGAAGAGTGGCCGCATGTACAGAGTGATCATTATTCAAAATGTGATGCCGGAGCCAAAACCCGATACCGCCTGTGATATTTATTCAGAGACCGCTCGGCAACCATGACGATGCGTGCGAACCGCCGCGACTACCCCCGAACTTTCTGTTCTCGCCTTTGATGGCGGTATGGATTTTCGGCGTCGCCCAAGAGGACGCATGTACCACCCCTCCCCCCCCACGGCAACGGCCCGGTCGGGCTGTGAGGCAGCTAACAGCGACCAAGAGGCGCTCACGCGACTGTAGGGACTTTTGTAGGCGGTACGTGTTCCGAGGGGTTTGTATCGGCTGGTAGGCGAGAGCGAATCAGGCCAGTTTTTATGCGGCTATGCAAACCGCACTAAACTGACCTAAATTGCGAAACTAAGATTATGAGTCCCCTGCTCCACCATTGAGCTACAGGCCCTCAGAGTTGAGGCAGGCCCGCTTGTGGGGCAAGGATGCGGCGGGTGCCTCGTTGATCATTTTACGCGAAGCGAGCGCTGGGACGGCCCCGTCCTGGTTCCCACGTACATTGCGCTGAATCGGAGTAAGAGACCTACGTAGGTCGGTGGGCCAGGCCCGAGTGCGACGGACGCTCATTGGTTTGCTTAGTAGAGTTGGGACGCAGTTTGCACCCGAGCGGACATACTATGGTTCTGGCCCGGGGCGAGCTGCACGGCAAAGGGGCCAACATTCGTAGTTTCGATACACACGAAATGTTTCCATTCGCCGGCGCCAAGGTCTTTCAACGCGATGGATTGCTCGGACCAGGGATTCCACACGACGGTGGTGTGGGAATCTTCCTTATGCACGCGGATGTTGCGCTTGCCTGCGGGATCGAATAGTTCCAAGTCGCCCTCGGTGGCGAGATAAACACGGTCGGTTTCGGCGGAGAAGCGGACATCGCCGTTCTGCATTTTCTCGGTGAATTGATCGGTCTTGTCGATATAGCGTGTGGCATCGAGACCGCGCACATAGCTGGACTCGGCATCAGCGACGGCGAAGTAGGCATGCAACGCCTCTTCAAAGACGAATGGAGTCGTGCCAACATTGGTGACGATCAGCTCGATCTTCAGTTCCGCACCACAGGTTGCGCGGCAGCTCAAGCGAAAGTCGTGCGGCCACCATTTGCGCGTGTCGTCGTCACTTTCGGTCGACATGCTGACGATCACACTTTTCCCTGCCGGCTCGATCGATCGCAGTTCCCACGCTTTTGTTCGCACAAAGCCGTGCGCGGGCGCCGAAGGATCGTCCGCCTTGTCGCCAAACCATGGAAAGCACACCGGCACGCCGCCACGAATGGCGTGGCCATCCTGGAAGAGCGAGTTTGGGCCGAGATAGAGGACCTCGCCTGAGCTTTTAGGCGACCATGAGGTCACATGCGCACCGTGCAGGTACACCTCGCCGGACGCATCAGCAGCGGAGATGACGAGCTTCGGCAGGCCCCCACTGCCGGAGACGACTTCGGCAACTTCTGGAATGCCGAAACGGTTTTGCAAACTGGAGATGGCGGTGGTGGGCACAGTTCCTCCTGATGCGCGAGACGGTGCCCGCGCTGTCGATCCTTTTGCGATTGTAGCGGGTCGACGTTAAGAGACGCGACGGGCGGCCACCGCATTTTCTCCCCCGGATAACAGGAGGCCGAGTGTAAAACAGCAATCGCGCCGCAGGGATGCCTGGGGCACCTTGCACGGACTTCGTTTGCTGCACGGCCGGATAGCATCACGCTTGTCCCGACAAGTAGAATCGAGTTTTGCAGTGCTCGTATCTGCCGTTCGAGCAAAGAGCCCCATTTCGCGCAAAGTTGCCGGTCCCAGGAAGTTAGAATTCCCATGTTCCGGGTGTTTGAGGGAGTCATTTACCAAGAGTGAAATTCCAGTTTCGTCCCACCTCTCCTGACGATGCAGCTGCGGTCTCCACCTTTCTCCAAAGGGTCTTCGACATGGCCCCGGGAAACCCAACGCTCGAGCCGCGGCACATGCGCTGGAAATACTGGGATGAGTGGTCGGATTGGCCGGAATCGCGCGGCTACGTACTGACTCAAAATGGCGATATCGTGGCCCACGGTGCAGTAGTTCCCCTCACTTGCCTGTGGGAGGACCGTCGGATCAAAGTTGTGCGCGTGATTGACTGGGGAGCCCAGGCACAAACGGTTGGAGCCGGCGTGATGTTGATGAAGCGCATCGGCCAGATGGCCGATGCAGTAATGGCGGTCGGCGGCACCGAGATGACACTGAGGATTTTTCCTGCGCTCGGCGCGAAACAGTTCGGAATGGCCGACTGCTACGTGCGCCCGTTAAGGCCCTTCCGCCGTGTTCTGGCGGAGAGCAAGATTGACTGGCGGGTGGGCGCGCGCTTCGCTCGCGGCCTCCACTGGTCCATGCAAGCCCCGTCCTCCGTGCCCGCTGGATGGACAGCCCGCCGAACCAGCCCGAACCAACTCTCTACAATCTTCCCCAGACCTACGCCAACGCTGGGCACTGCGGTGTTTGAGCGTTCGACCGCTAGCCTGAGCTACTACCTCCGTTGCCCTTCTGTTCCCTTCGAGCTGTATACGGTAGAGAAGGATGGGACACCGCGGGGCTACTTTCTGCTGGCCACCGTCGGACGCCAGGTCCGGCTCGTCGAGTCGTGGGTGGATTCGATCGGCACCGAGGAGTGGCGCGCAGTCCACTTGCTTGCCGTCCAACAGGCCCGGAGGCATTCCGATGCCCTGGAGATCGCAACCATGTCCAGTGACGCGATTACGAGACACTCTCTACAGGCATGCGGTTTCCATCACAGGGGCAGTTTGCAACTGCACCTACTCGACACCAGCAAGCGGGGACTTCCGGAAGGGGACCTGCGGGTCCAGATGATGGAAGGTGATTCCTCCTACCTGGATGACGGCAGCGGGGTTTTATGGGCATAGATAATCGATGAGGGCGAAGGCAATAAGCCGGTGACAATATGCTCGGATAACGCCGGCACCTCCAAGAAACGACTATCCGTTCAAACGGCGACAACCCGTTCTTCCGTCTGCCCTGTAAAAGCGAGAGCGCTATCGATCGTCATGTGACAAGCCTCGACAACTGCGGTCCCTTCCGCCCCATCGACACGGGGCGGCCTGCCGGCGGCGAGAGCGCGATAAAAAGCGCCGACGCTCGCCACGAATGAACTAGCCTGCTGTTCGTAACGAGGGCCAAAGCCCAATGCCCCCAGAGAATAGGCCTTAAGGTTTCGCAGGGTCCTTCGCCCCATGGCATAGGAGTTGCTGAATCCGTTGACCATGTCGTCCATGCGCAGGTAGGGAGTCTTCTCGATGATCTGGATTGAATTTCGCCTCAGGTCTACGAAGGCCTGGGCGTCTTCTCCCACCACGTGGAGTGCAGCCGACAGATAGCCGCTACCGACCGAAAAGCTGCACTGCGCGTTGCCACGCTCGCACACCAGCGAGGTCTGCCAATTCTTGAAGAAACGCACGCCGTTGCTGAGAGTCAGTTCTCCGGAGACGACGGCGCTGGCTTTCAGCGGGCGTCCCAGCAGCCGAATGCAGACCGAGATGGGATGAGGACCGATCTCCAGCATCAAGTGGTCCGAGGCACCGAACATCCAAGGGTTGGGGACCGCCGTCTCGATTCCGGGCATAGGAACTGTGTACATCACCTGCACTTGCTCAATCGCACCGAAACGGCAGGCGCGGATGGCGTCGATGAGATCCAGGAAAGCAGGCATGAACACCACGTTGTGATTCACGCCGATCTGTAATCCTTGACGCTGAGCCAGAGCCCGCACCCGAAGACACTCCTCGACGGTCACGCAAAAAGGCTTCTCCATGAACACGTGCGCACCCGCCGATAGACACTCTTCAGCCGCATCGGCGTGAAGTTCGGGAGGCAGCAGCACGTGCACGGCATCGGGCTTGACCTCCTGAAGCATAGTGTCCAGGCGGTCGAAGCCCGCCGGTATGCCGAATTTCTGTTGGGCCGTTCGCGCCCGAGCGAAGTCGATGTCGCAGACGGCCACCGTCTCGACCAATTCAGGAAGGGCCCGCAGGGCTGGAGCATGTCCGTCAGCGATATTGCCGGCACCAAGCAGTGCAACGCGGAATCTTCGAATTGGCTTCACCTCACCTGATTTTGAAATAGTTCACCTCGCGGAACGCACTAAGCAGCACAACTTTAGAAATTCGATTGTACCGAAACAAGCGGGAAAGCGTTGTCCCGAGACTGGTCGCGACGGACGTTGTACCGAGGGATCATTGAGCCCGGCTTTCCACTTTCGCCGGGGAGATGCGTGCCTGCATGGCCATGAAGTTATGTTAGCAACCCGGACACGGCCGAGCGAAGAAGGTCATCATCCACCGAGGCGTTTGCCGGCGGCGGTCAGAGTTGTCTGGAGACGAAACAGCTCGCGGCTGGGCGAGTAACAGTCGTCGCGGCGAATGTCGAGCCGGTTCAAATTGCCGGGCAGGTTTGCACCGCCGTAGAAAGAAAACGCAGCCCGGTACCCCAGCTGGTTGATGGCAGCCAAGGTGTCAGCGTTGAAGGTGTCAGGACGCCCCACCGGGTAGGCCAGAATGTCAATCGTGCGGCCCAGCTCTCGCTCGAGAATAGCCCGCGATTCGGTCAATTCGGCGAGCTGCCGTTCGGCCGACAATCCGCTGAGTATCTCATGAGCGTGGGTATGAGATCCGAAGGTCATGCCGGCGGCCTGCATCTCACGCGCCTCGTCCCAATCGAGAAAGCAGCGCTCCGAGCTTCCGTTGGGCCGCGGACAGTCGCACGCCGTCTCCAGTTCGTCGATCAGCGGGGAGTAGTTGGTGATGCGAGTATCGGCGCAGAGCTTTAGAACCTGGAAAACAGTTGCCGAGGGCCTCGCGCGATCCAGGCGAAACTCCGCCGGCTGCGGATAGTTGAGCCTGAAGCTGTCTTTGCGGCTGTGCTTGACGATGTAGGCGATGGCGTCCCACCACGGTAGGCGCGTTGTACCAATGAAGCTGGTGGGGAGGAAGAATGTAGCGTGCAAGCCGTGAGAGCGCAGAATCGGGAATGCGGTCTGGTAATTGTCGAGGTAGCCGTCGTCGAAGGTGATGAGCAGGCTTCGCCGCACGCGTGCTTGACCCGTCGTCATGGCCAGCGCTTCTTCCAGGGTCACGCAATCGAACCGCGACTTTACGTATCCGAGTTCCCAGTCAAACTGCTCCGCCGTGGGGCCAAACGTTCCCGAGTCGTAAGGCGTCTCCTCGGCATTGCCAACGCGATGATAGTTCAGCACGAGGAGGGCATCGCGCCGAAGCAGGGTCTCCAGTACACGCGTCAACCCTGATTTGGCGAATACCTGTGCCAGAAGTAACCGCTTGCCTTGCATCGTGGGACGTTATGCCTCGAAGAACCTAAGTATAGCTTGGCGCGGGCGATTTGGAGACGGGAGTCAAAGTACGGTACTGTTCAGACAGATGCAGCACCAACTCATTTACAAGAGAGAAGAATGAGGGTCCTGGTAACTGGTGGAGCGGGTTACATTGGAGCGACCACGGTACGTTCGCTACTCGCCGACGGACATGAAGTCGTTGTCTACGACAACCTGAGCAAAGGACATCGCGAGGCGGTTCCGGCAGGTGTGCCGCTGATTGATGGCGACGTCGCCGATCGTGCCCGGCTGGATGCCGCGATTGGCGAGCAAAGGCCTGAGGCCGTCCTCCATTTCGCTGCCTTCATCGAAGCCGGAGAGTCGATGCTGGCGCCGGAGAAGTATTTTCGCAACAACTCTGCGGCCACGCTCACGCTGTTGGAATCGATGCTGGCCTACAGAGTCAACAAGCTGATCCTTTCTTCCACGGCGGCGCTGTACGGAGAGCCGCAGCGCATTCCGGTCGAAGAAAGCGACCCGCTGGCGCCAACGAATGCCTACGGCGAGTCGAAGCTGTTGGTCGAGAGAATGCTAGCCTGGTTCGGGCGCGTACATGGACTGCGCTATGCCAGCCTCCGCTACTTCAACGCCGCCGGGTCAGACGGCCATTCTGGCGAGCGCCATCATCCCGAGACCCATCTGATCCCGCTCGTCCTGCAAGCGGCCGTCGGCCAGCGAAGTTGCATCTCGATCTTCGGCAGCGACTACCCTACCCCGGACGGCACCTGCATCCGCGACTACATCCACGTGAGCGATCTGGCGCAGGCACATGTACTGGCCCTAGGCGCATTGGCGGAACACGATTGCCTTATCTACAACCTGGGGAACGGCGAGGGCTTCAGCGTGCGTCAGGTGATCGAGGCGGCGCGGCGAGTGACGGGAGTTGATATTCCCGTTATCGAAGCGGATCGGCGTCCGGGAGATCCCGCGGTGCTGATCGCAAGCTCCGAAAAGATCCGCCGCGAGCTGGGCTGGGCACCGCGGTATGCCGATCTGGAGTCGATCATCGGCAGCGCCTGGGAATGGATGCAGAAGAACCCGGCAGGCTATGCGTCGGAAGCGGTGGAGGCCATCCAACGATAAGGTGCTTCGTCGTTTCTCACCTCATATTGGAGATAACGGCCGCCCCATCGATGGAGTCTGACTTCAATGCGATAAGCGCTTCGTTGACCTGATCGAGAGGAAAGACGGTAATTTTCGGCCGCAGGTTAATGTCGGCTGCAATCTGAAGGAAATCCCTAGCATCGTTGCGCGTCATGTTGGCAACGCTGCGTATCTGCCGCTCGCCCCATAGCAGATGGTCGTAATCGAATTCGGGTATGCGATCCAGGTGAATGGCGTTGATAGCGACGACGCCCCCTTTTCGCAAGCTGGCCAGGGCAGCGACCACTACGTCTCCACTTGGGGCAAAAGTGACGGCGCGGTCGAGTTGCACCGGAGGTTTTTCTACCTCGCTGCCAACCCACACGGCCCCAAGTTCCTGTGCGAGCTTGCGGTGCGATTCTCCGCGGGTGGAAACGTAGACGTCACAGCCCCAGTGCTTGAGAACTTCGATGGCAAGATGGGCCGAGGCCCCGAAGCCGAAGAGTCCAACCCGCTCTCCCTGCTCGACACCGGCGACCCGAAGGCTGCGGAAGCCGATGATGCCTGCGCACAATAACGGGGCGGCTTGCAGATCATCGAGAGCGGAGGGTAAGGGAAAGGCGAAACCCGATCGCACCAGGGCGTATTCGGCGTAGCCACCGTTCACTGTATAGCCGGTGAAGGTCGGCGAGTCGCAAAGGTTCTCCATCGCATTGCGACAGTACCAGCAGGTGCCGTCAATACCGCCGATCCAGGAGACGCCCACGCGCGCACCAACCGGCAGCTCGCTGGTCGCACCCTCAACGATATCGCCTACAATCTGATGCCCGGGAATCAAGTCTTTCTGGCGCTGCGGCAGCTCGCCTTCGATGATGTGCAAATCGGTGCGGCAAACACCGCAAGCGCGAACGCGAAGCAGCATCGAGCCCGGCGCATTTTCGGGTCGCGGAAGATCGACGATTTGAAGCGGGCGCTTGGAAATATCCGCGGGCGATTTGAGGACGGCGGCCTTCATTTATTAGCCTGGGATCTCCCGTGGCGCGGCTTTAACAGGAATTCATCCCTTGCAAAGGCTACGCTGTAGCTTCGCGCAACTATCATAAGCCTGCGCCGGCCGAGGTGGACAACGGTCTTCATGGGCACTTGAGAACTTAAACGTGTCCTGACAGTGCTGATGCAAAGGAGTTTTGGTGGAGCTAGTCGGGATCGAACCGACGACCTCATCGTTGCGAACGATGCGCTCTCCCAGCTGAGCTATAGCCCCACAAATGGCGGGTTCCAGGGCACGCTGCGCAACCAATCGCGCGAAGCTTTGCCCAAGCCGACTCCGTGATTATACAGTCAATCTGGGGGACGGAGAACCGTGCCGGCGGCTTGGTGTTGTCCTGATCTTCTCCGGATCGGGAATGGGGCCTTCGACGAACGGCATGTGCGGCAACACGTGTACGGTGTAAAGCGCTGCGCCATTATGGCGGCTCAAATCCAGGACGTGGGGCAACAGAACTTGCGCGGCGGGTGAGAGGTAGGTGGCAACAGAATGTTTTGCAGCTTGATGTGAGCGGGAGCAGATACGGTAGGCATCACACAACTCCCTCACGGCAATTATGGACGCGCGGCAGAAGGTTGTCAGTGATGGATGTTTCAATAGCGCGTGACACCACCGGTCAGCAGGCCCGAAGCCGATTGACGAGGGGGCAAAAGTTTCTTTTCACCTGCACGCAACGTATAAACTATAAGTTTATGACTACGCTGATCATGACTGCCGTCCTTCTCCTTGGCCTAACGACGTTGCCGGCGCAAGCTGCCGATACCGAGTTTGGGCCGCAGAATCCTTTTTATGCTCCCAGCACACTTCCCTTCCAGGCGCCGCCGTTCGACAAGATCAAAGACAGCGACTACCAGCCTGCTATCGAAGCGGGCATGGCGGAACAGAAGAAGGAAGTAGAGAGCATTGCCAACAACCCCGACCCGCCGACGTTTGAGAACACGTTCATCGCGATGGAGAAGTCGGGCCAACTGCTGCAACGCGCCGCAGCCGCATTCTTTGCGGTGAGCGCCGCCGATACCAATCCTGAATTGCAGAAGATCCGGTCGGCAGTGGCGCCGCAACTTGCCGCGCACACCGACTCGATTTACCTGAATCACAAGCTCTTTGAGCGGATCTCGACGATCTATAAGGAGCGGAAGACGCTGAAGCTTGATCCCGAATCGCTGCGGCTGGTGGAAGTCGAGTATGACAAGTTTGTCCATGCCGGCGCCAACCTGTCGGATGCGGACAAAGTGAAGCTGAAGAAGCTGAACGAAGAGCTCGCCAGCCTATCGACGGAGTTCAGCAACAAGCTGCTGGCGGCAACCAAGGCGGGAGCCTACGTTACCACCGATAAATCCGCCCTCGCCGGACTTAGTGATGCGCAGATCTCTGCCGCCTCTGAAGCCGCCAAGGGCCGCAAGGTCGAAGGCTACGTCCTTCCGCTGCAGAATACGACGCAGCAGCCCGAACTGGTCTCGCTGAGCGATCGCGATACCCGGCACGGGCTGTTCGAGAATTCATGGAACCGGGCAGAAAAGGGCGACGCTAACGACACCCGCGACATCATTGCCAAGATCGCCAAGCTGCGCGCCGAGAAGGCACAGCTGCTGGGCTACCCGAACTTCGCAGCCTGGAAGCTGGAAGACCAGATGGCCAAGACTCCCCAGACAGCCCTGAACTTCATGGGAAAGCTGGTTGGTCCTTCCACCGCTAAAGCTGCGGCGGAAGAGAAGGACATCCAGCAGGTCATCGACGCGCAGAAGGGCGGCTTCACGGTCCAGCCCTGGGACTGGGAGTTCTACTCTGAGCAGGTGCGCAAAGCCAAGTATGACATCGATGAATCGCAGGTGAAGCCGTACTTCGAGCTGAATAGCGTGCTGGAGAATGGCGTGTTCTATGCGGCCAACCAGCTGTACGGCATCACCTTCAAGGAACGGCACGACATTCCGGTTTATGCCGACGGCGTGCGCGTGTTCGAGGTCTACGATACCGACGGCAGCCCGCTTGCACTGTTCTATTGCGATTATTTCAAGCGCGATAACAAGAATGGTGGCGCGTGGATGAACAACCTGGTGGACCAATCGAAGCTGTTCGGTACCAAGCCGGTGGTGACCAACGTCGCGAATTTCGCGCCGCCCGCTCCCGGCGAGCCGGCCCTGCTCACCGCCGATGACGTGAACACCATGTTCCACGAATTCGGCCATGCCCTGCACGGGATGTTTGCGAATTCGGAGTATCCCACCCTGTCCGGCACAAACACGGCGCGCGATTTCGTCGAATTCCCCTCGCAGTTCAACGAGCATTGGGCGACGTATCCTGCGGTGTTCAAGCACTACGCCAAGCACTACAAGACCGGAGCACCGATGCCTGCGGAGCTTCTGGCCAAGATCGAGAAGTCGAAGACCTTCAATAAGGGCTACGACACTACCGAACTGCTGGCCGCCGCTGAACTCGACATGCAGTGGCACTCGTTGCCGGCCAGCGCCCCACTGCAGAATCCCGATACCTTCGAGACCGAGGCGCTTAAGAAAACCAATCTGTTGATCAGTTACGTGCCTCCGCGCTACCGGTCGAGCTACTTCAGCCATATCTGGGGTAGCGGATATGCGGCGGGCTACTATGCTTACCTGTGGACGCAGATGCTCGACGACGATGCCTACCAGTGGTTTGTCGAGCACGGCGGCCTGACGCGGGCCAACGGTGACCGCTTCCGGCAGATGATTCTGTCGCGCGGCAACACCGAAGACCTGGCCGCAATGTACAAAGCCTGGCGCGGCAAGGCTCCGAGCATTGAGCCCATGCTGAAGTACCATGGCCTGGAAACGTCCAGCACAACCAAGTGAAGTGGGCTTGCGAATCGAGGCGGTTTGCGCGACCGGCTGCACGCCGCCTCAGTCCCAATTAGGGAATAGTTGCTAAGGCTTGTGTGCATCGCTGTCTGTTTTTCGCCGCGGATTGGATAGAATTGATCCACGGACAGTAACAGCTGATTTGATTTTTTCAGACCCTCCCGTTAACGCGCGGAGGGTCTTTGTTGTTCAACTTGTTATTGCATCTCGCCTCCGGCAGGAGCGGCCGTACATGAGGTTGCTGCTGTGGGTGCTGCTTCCGACGCGCCTGGCGATCTGGTGGTCTCACTTCGCGCGAAAGCAGCGCGCTCCTTCCCTGGAGCGCAGGTCGCTGATCATCTTTCGTCTCGACGCGCTTGGCGATCTGGTGCTGACCACGCCGCTGTTCCGTGAGCTGAAGCGAAGCTACCCGCACGCACGCATCACTGCGGTTGTGCAGGAAGCTTACAAATCCATTCTCACCACTAATCCTCATGTTGATGAGCTGCTGACGATTCGCCCCCCTCGAAGCCGGTGGCTGCCCAAAGGGGCGCTGTATCTGCTCGCCGTGCTCCGGTTCTACCGGCAGCACCTACACGGACGCGGTTTCGACGTTGCCATCTCGCCGCGCTGGGACACCGACGAACACCTGGCGACATTGTTGTGTGTGCTGACAGATGCTTCGCTGCGGATTGGCTATGGCACGGGCGCTTCCGCCGGGAAAGCGGCGCTTCAATCGCGGCTTCGACAAGGCATTCGACATCTGTCTCGATCCGGGAGCATTGAAGCACGAGGTGCTGCGGAATCTCGAAGACCATCACGGCGCTGGGAGGGACAGTGCAGACGAGCACTGCTCTTGAAGTTCACCTGACGCAGCATGATCGGGAATACGCGAGCAAGTGTTCCGCGGGAGGATCCCGAAAGATCGCATCCTGATCGCGCTCGGTATCGGGGCGCAGTCGCCCAGGACGACGCTGGCCGCTGGAGCGCTATGCCGCGGTGATCAATGAGCTATCCCGGAAACGGCCCGTCCATGCGGTCATAACTTGTGCTCCCTCCGAACATGGACGAGGCGAAGCGCCTAGCGGACATGCTGTCAGTCAGCTCGACGATTTCCGACAGCCCGGAGATTCGCGAGACCTGCGCGTTGCTTGAGCAGTGCGATCTCTTCATCGGAAACGACACGGGAGCGGCACACCTGGCCGCCAGCGATGAACTGCCCGACCATCGTTATCTCGCGACATCCGCGAAATGGCGATCCGGAGCATCCCAATAGCCCCGCACGATTCGCCCCTTGGTGCGATTCGGCGCGGGTGCTTCAGCCAGAGCGCGGGCTGGACGACTGCATGACTCGTTGCCTGCGCACCGCGCCACATTGCATCACGCAAGTCTCAGTGGATGAGGTAGTGCTCGCGGCGCGCACCATGCTGATGCAGCGCCCGCCATCGCGCGATAAGCTGGAAGCGAGTCTCGCGCTGTGACCAAACCATCTCCCGATCTGGAAAACCCGGAAGCTGCAGGCCTTCGCCGTCGAGTGCTTTCGTTCTTCGGAGATCGCCGATACAAGCGGATCGCCTCGGCGGTGGTTTCCGGGGGCGCTGCCCGGGTCCTTTCGTCGTTGCTGACCCTCATCTCGTTACCACTGGCCGTGCGCTATCTGGGAGCCGAGCGCTACGGCGTATGGGCGACCGTAGTGAGCGTCGCGGTCTGGGTCAACCTGCTCGACCTGGGCATCGCGTACAGCCTGACGAACGTCGTTTCCCAGGCCTATGCCCACAACGATCGCGCAGAAGCGGTGCGCGGCTTCAGCAATGCGCTGGCCGTCACCCTGGGCGCAGTCATGCTCACGGGAGGGGTGTTTTTCCTCTTTTGGCAGCGGGTGAACTGGGTTGCGGTGCTCAACGCCGCTCCCGCGCTGCAACACGAGGTCCGAACAACCATATTGGTCGCCGGCATCCTGATGCTGGTGGGGCTTCCTCTAAATCTTGCCAGCAAAGTCTTTGCCGGTTACCAGGAGCTCCACACCTACAACAAGAGCCTGGCGCTCGGTTCGGTGTGCAGCCTGGTGGGTCTGGCGGTGGGGGTGTGGCTTCGCGTTTCGATGCCCGTGCTGTTCCTCCTCTTCTACGGATCCCTAACCACTGTCGCCGCAGCGACGCTGTTTTGGCTGGTGTTGTGGCACAAGCCGTGGCTCAGGCCGCGACTGGAGTTTCTGGACCGGAACACTGCCCTCGGCCTACTCAGCACCGGCTGGTCTTTTTTGCTGATTCAGGCGGCGGCGATCGTAGTCTTCAGCACCGACAACATCATCGTCAGCCATTATCTCGGCGCCGCCGAAGTGACTCCCTACAGCATCACCTGGCGGGTAGTTGGACTGGGTGCCGTGTTACAGGCGCTGGTCTTCCCTGCTCTGTGGCCAGCTTATGCGGAGGCGCAGGCGCGCGGCGACGTAGCGTGGATTCGGCGGACCTTCTCTATGGTCATGCGCGCAACCATAGCCCTCAACTTGGCGTGGGCAGCCGTACTGGTCGTCTTCGGGCGGATGGCGATTCGCGTCTGGGCCGGGCCGGCCGGAGTACCACCGTTTTCCCTGCTGCTCGCCATGGCGTTATGGAGCATGATTGCCGGCTTTGCTACAGCGGAGTCCTGCCTGCTGGGAGCGCTGAACCGAACCCGCGTTCAGGCAGTCGCCTCCGCTATCGCCGCAATAAGCAATGTCGCGCTTTCCATATTCCTGGTGACGCGCCTGGGCTCGCTGGGAGTGATCCTGGCGACCATCATCTCCTACATTGTGGTACTGCTGGCGCCGCAAAGCATCGTTGTCCTGCAGGCGTTACGTGATCTGCGGCCTGAGGATCTGGGACCGGCCCCGAATGAGGCAGCCGAAATCCAGCCTATAGCGTGAGAAAAGGATTACTCTCGCGCTCTTCGCCGATGGTGGTCAGCGGGCCATGGCCGGGGACAACGATTGTCTCGTCCGGCAGAGCGAGCACCGGCCCGTGCAGCGACTCCATGATCTTCTTGTAAGAACCCCCGGGCAGATCGGTGCGGCCGATGGAACCGGCGAATAAGGTGTCGCCGGCGATGAGCTTCTTGTCCCCCTCGAAGTACAGACAGATGCTGCCTTCGGTGTGTCCCGGCGTGTGCAGGACATCGGCAATGATGTTCCCCACGGCAATCTTGTCCCCGGTGCCGAGGCTGCTGTCGATGGCGACTGCCTCGGGAGATCGCATACCGATCCACGCAGCCTGTACATCCAGCATCTTGAGCAGCGCGTAATCGTTCTGGTTCAGCAGAATCGGCGCGCCCGTCACCTGCTTCAGCTTCATCGCACCGCCGACATGATCGATGTGCGCGTGGGTGATGACGATCTGCTTCACTGTCAAGCCATGCTGCTGGACAAGGCTAAGAATATGATCGATCTCGTCGCCGGGATCGATCACCATGGCCTCCCCGGTCTGCTCGTCACCGATGACGGAGCAATTGCACTGCAAGACGCCGACGGGGAATATCTCGTGGATCATGGCTTTCAGGGTAGCAAGAATCTCCCCACCGAGGCACGGAGGAAGGAGGGGCTTGCAGGCCATGAGCATTTCGTCGCAAGAACGAGCGCTCACGGCCTATCAAAACATCGATATCCGGAGCTTCAACTTCGCCATGTCCTCGGTGCCTCTGTGGTGGGCCTTTTCGAACTACCCTGTGGTAAGGTGAGGCGAACACGATCCGTATCGTCCACCGCAGACGTATGACTCCAAAGAACGCCACGCTCTGGTTTTTGGCCATCCTGCTCATCGTCTTTGGAGCAGTCGCTCTGCTGATCGTCTGGCCGTTTCTGCGGGCGATTGCCGCCGCGATCATTGTTGCGGTCATATTCTTTCCGGGGTACCGGTGGGTTCTGCGATGGACGGGCCGCAGGCCCACCTGGGCTTCTCTGATCACCACATTAGGGATCGTGGTGCTGTTTCTCTTCCCCATCAGCCTGATTCTGCTGAAGGCAACGAATGAGGCAGTCGGTGCCGCCCAGCACCTGAGCCGCCTCAGCGCGGAGCAAGGGGGGCTGAGCCTGTTTGTCATGACTCTGGCCGAGCGGCCGCTGCACTTCCTTGGGCGTTTCGTTGACGTTTCCAAGTTCGACATTCATTCGGCCATCACCAGCAACCTGCAACGTGCCAGCTATATGGTCCTCAGCTCGGGAGCGGCCATCCTGGGCAGCCTGGCCCGGCTCACAGCAAATTTCTTCTTCATGTTGATCCTGGTTTTTTTTCTGCTTCGCGATGGAGAGAAGTGGGCCGGCAGTTTGGGAAGCCTGATGCCCCTTACCGCGGCGCAGACTGAGCGTCTATTTCGCAACATCGCCGGCACCATCATCGGCAACGTTTATGGAATCGTCTCCGTCGGCTTCTTACAGGGCGTGCTGACCGGCATCGCAGTCGCGATTGTCGGACTGCCCTCTCCCCTGCTGCTGGGCCTCGCAGCATTTTTTGCTTCCATCCTGCCGGTCGTCGGCGCAGCGCTGGTGTGGGTCCCGGCGGGGCTCTATCTCATTTTCACCGGGTCGGTTTGGAAGGGGCTTTTCGTGCTGCTATGGGGGGCGGTGGTGATCAGCATGGTAGACAATATCGTTCGCCCATGGGTGGTCAGCGGGAAGGTCGAACTGCACCCGGTGGTTTTGATGTTCGTCATCCTGGGGGGCGTTCAGGTCTTCGGGTTTCTGGGGCTCTTCCTTGGTCCGGTCATCGTGTCAGTGCTGGCGGCGATCTTTCATATGCTCCGCGAGGAGTTGGGAGAGCAACCCGTGACGCTCATCGAAAATGGCGAGACAGCAGCCTCCCCGTAGTCGCGGGACATGCGCCAGTATTTACCACCGCGGCACTGCAACGAAACAGCGAGCGCGCTACACTCTTAGCCGCTTACCGTTCAAAGGCTGCGAGCGCATCCGCCTCATCGTCTCTAATGTCGAAGACGGTGTAGAGCTTGGTGATTTGCAGCAGATCGTTGACCTTCTTGGTGAGGTTCAGCAGCTTCAACTCGCCGCCCTGATTGCGCGTGGAGGTGAAGGCGCTGATCAGCTCGCCGATTCCTCCGCTGTCGATGTAGGTGATCTCGCCCAGGTTGAGCAGGATCTTGCGGTGGCCTTTGGCCAGCAAGTCCTTTACGGTGTCGCGCAAGACCGAACTGCCTTCGCCAAATTTAATCTGACCAATCATGTCGACGACGATCACGTCCTGAAACTGCCGGGTTGAAGCTTCCATACTCACAAGAACCCCTCCATAGGGCCCGCGGAACCACAGCCACTGCCACTCCACAAGCCAAGTTTGCACACGGGCGACCGGTTTGTCAGTGATGTGGCCAAAAGACGTGTCGATAATAGCAGTTTGCCTGAAAGAAAGGGCCTGTCTCCCGATCAGGCCAAATTTAATGCCCGTTTGAACGACCCGCGCTCGCTGGCAATCCTCTCTTGTAGCAGCATGATGGCATAGATGAGCTGCTCGGGACGCGGCGGGCACCCCGGGACATATACGTCGACCGGGATCCACTGATTTACACCCTGCACCAGAGCATAGTTGTTGAACACGCCGCCGGAGGTCGCGCATGCGCCCATGGAGATGACCCACTTCGGCTCGGGCATCTGCTGATAGAGTTCGCGGATAACAGGCGCCATCTTCTGCGAAACTCGACCGGCAATGATCATCAGGTCCGACTGGCGCGGGGACGGACGAAACACCTCCGCACCAAAACGCGCGATGTCAAAGCGTGAGGCCCCCATGGACATCATTTCAATGGCGCAGCAGGCCAGGCCGAAGGTCATCGGCCAGATGGAGTTCTTGCGGACCCAATTCACGACGGCGTCGAGCGAGGCGAGGATCACGCCTTCATGCTGCTGCTCGCCAAAGGTAGCGCGCAGAACCCCAGTGCGGCTGTGCTCGCTGCCCACGACGTCCTGGAAGCGCTCGTGGCCCTTGGGGGCCATCTTGTCCATGTCTTTTTGCGTGATGCCGGTCTGCAGGTCCATAACAATCGATTATATCTACTTGATAGATGCGTACCAGCCAATACAGGCTGCAGCACGAGCAAGCGGACTGGATTGCGCCAACCCTTGACCATTGGCGCCATTTGTCGCTATCATAAGCGACATAATGGTGAATGAACTTAGGGCCGTAGTTGACGAACTCGGCGGAGAACGCACCCTCGGGCGTCCTCTTTCCAGTGACCGGGACCTGCGCGAAGCGATCCGGGAAGGTTTCCGTCCTGCTGTGTTGAAGGAGTTGATGCGCGCGTCGGGATTGACGTTGAAGGAACTCGCCGAATCGCTCGATTTGTCAGCTCGAAGCCTGCAGCGCCGTCGCGGCAGCGGACGCCTGGCCCGCTACGAGTCCGATCGTCTCTATCGTCTCGCACGAATTGTCGCCATCGCCAACGAATATCTTGGCGACCGCGAGCGCGCCTTACGCTGGCTCAAGCATCCCAATCGCGCCCTGGGAGGGATTGCTCCCGTAGCGGCGATTGATACCGAGCCGGGAGCCCGGCAGGTGGAGAACCTTCTCGGCCGGATTGCCTACGGCGGGATCAGTTGACGCGAGTCTACCGCGTGCTGCGCAAAGCCTACGCTCGCGCACCCTTCGACGGAGAGGGGGCCTATCGCTACGGTGGACGCTGGTCCAGTGCCGGAGTCCGGCTTAGTTATACCTCCGAACATCAGTCGCTGGCCATGCTCGAGTATTTTGTCCACCTGGACAAAGACGACTCGCCGGACGATCTTGTGCTGGCCGTTGCTGAGATTCCGAACGAGGTCACCCGGGAACATGTCGCGATCAGTGCTTTGCCTTCCAATTGGCGAGATGAAGCTGCGCCACCAGAATTGGCGCACTTCGGAGACGACTTTGTGCAACGCGGCCTGACTTGTGCATTGATTCTGCCCTCAATCCTTGCACCAGGCGAACACAATTGGCTGATCAACCCGGCGCATCGCGATTACTCCATGATCCGGACGCAGAAGCCCGAACCGCTCAGCTACGATTCGCGCATGTTCCCCGCCCGACGAAGCGGATAGGCATCGCCTTCTGTCTTCGATCTTGTGCTGACCGCTACGGGACTAAAACCACCTTGCCAAACTGCTCGCTCCTTGCCAGGTATTCATGCGCCGCACGCGTCTCCGACAAAGGGAACGTCCTGTCCACCACCGGCTTCAGCTTGCCGGTAAAAACATGCTTCAGGACTTCAAGCAACTCGCCCTGTGAGCCCATATAGGTACCGAACAGCGACAACTGCCGTGCAAACAGCACCCGCAGGTCGAGTTGCGCTTCATAGCCGGTGGTAGCACCGCACGTCACCAGCCTGCCGCCGTACTTCAGCGACTTGATGCTCTCGGCCCAGGTGGCCACGCCGACGTGCTCAAAGACAATGTCCACGCCGCGGCGGTTGGTAATGCGCTTCACCTCATCCGAAATCTTCTGCTTGTAGTGATCGATGGTGTGGTCAGCGCCAAGCTCGCGCGCCTTCTCCAGCTTGCGCTCATCACCGGCGGTGGTGATCACCGTCGCCCCCAGCATCTTGCAGATCTGGATCGCCGCTGATCCCACACCGGAACCTGCGCCCAGCACCAAAACGGTGTCGCCTGCGCGCAGCTTCGCCTTACCCACCAACATGTGCCAGGCGGTGAGGAAGACCAGCGGCACACTGGCGGCATCGACGAAGTTCATGGCATCGGGAATGGGGATAACGTTCACGCGTGGGACGGCGATGAGTTCGCAGTTACCGCCGTCGGCATTATTGCCCAGTACCGCGAATTGCTTGCAGAAATTGTGCTGCGCTGTGGTGCACAGCTCGCAATGATTACAGAACAGCATGGGCGAGAGCAGCACACGAGTCCCAACCTGCACGTCGGTGACGTACTCGCCCACCTCGGCAACCTCGCCCGCAATATCGCTGCCGAGGATGTGCGGCAACTTCACCCCGGGCAGGCCCTGGCGAACGAACAGGTCGAGATGGTTCAGCGCACAGGCGCGCACGCGGATAAGCACCTGGTCTTTGCGCAGCTCAGGATCGGATACGTCTTCGTACTTCAGAACTTCCGGCCCGCCGAATTCGTGAATGCGAACGGCTTTCATTGGGTACTTCCCTCACTTGTTTCGTAGCCGACGTCGTGTGGGGATTTACAAAGCTCCTAGCCAAGTTACCGGAAGCCGACCGGCTAGAGCGTTGACCAGCTTCTCGTCCGCGGTTACCAACTGGATTCGAGCTGCGACGGCGAGGGCCACGTAAAGGCTATCGTACATACTCCTCTCGAAGGTGATAGCAATCGTGAGGGCTTCTGGCAAAAGCGCTTCCGATGAGACAGTAACCAGGTCTTGTGCGCTCAATTCAGCAAGGCTGGTTTTCGCCGCCGCGCTCGAACAACGGCCCCGGCGCACTGCTTTGCAAAGGATGTTGCCGAACTCAGCCCAAAAGAGATCCGGGACCACAAATTGGTGCACTGCGTTCTTGTATGCCTGCAATAGCGCCAGTGCCTCCGGAACCAACTGCTCGTCATGGGGCGGGAGAAACCATTTCGCAGCCACACTGGCGTCAATAACCCATTTCATCACCTCTCCCTGTCTTCGCGCTGCATCTGTTCCGTAGGCGGAAAGGGTCCCGACCCCGGCGACGGCTGCGAGCGCAACTTTTCAAGTGTGCGGTAAAACTCGCGCCTACGCCTCAACTCGTCGGCCGTTGGCACATTCTCTTGCAACAAGGTGATTACTTCCGAAGCGATGGAGGTGCGATGCTTACGTGCGCGCGCCCGCAAAGCGTCATAAAGTTTGTCGGGAACGTTCTCCACGTATAGGGTTGCCATAGGAGGAGTCTAGGGTTTCCCTAGACTATCTGTCAAAGACTGCTCGCCAGAAACAAACGGCCCTTGGTCTCAAGGCGATGCATCTATAATCGTATTCAGCCCTCCATGGACATCTACGAGCAGATCGTCGAGCTTCGCCGCGAAGGACGCCGGGGCGCTGTGGCCACCATCACCAACGTGCGCGGATCAATTCCCTCGTTCCAGACCGCGAAGATGCTGGTGCGCGATGACGGCTCCATCGTCGGCACCATTGGCGGCGGTTGCGTGGAAGCCGAGGTCTGGCAGGCGGCGCGCGAAGTGATGGAAGCGGAGAAGCCGCGCTCGCTCACTTTCAACCTGAACAACGATCCCAAATACGACACGGGACTGGTTTGCGGAGGCACGCTGGAAATCTTCATTGAGCCGGTTCTGCCCCCGGCGCTGCTTTACATCTTTGGCGCGGGCCATGTCGCCTACAACCTTTATAAGGTGGCGAAGATCGCCGGCTTCGATGTGATCGTCGTGGATGACCGTGAATCCTATGCGAACGCCGAGCGCTTCCCGGACGCGCGCCAGATCATCGCCGACGATTTCGACGCGGTCATTCAACGCCTGCGCGTGCCCGAGTCGTCGTACATCGTTATTGTTACTCGCGGGCATCGCGACGATATGCGCGTACTGCGCTGGGCGGTGAATGCCAACGCGCGCTATCTGGGCATGATCGGCTCGCGGCGTAAGACCATTTCCATCTACAAGGAACTGGAGAAGCAAGGTATCCCGGCGGAGAAATTCGCGCAGGTGCATGCGCCCGTGGGACTCGAGATTGGCGCGGTCACTCCGGAAGAGATCGCCGTCGCCATTGTGGCCGAAATGATCGCCGTGCGCCGCCACGCCACACCTGAGGTCGCCAGCAAGAAATACGAGTACGAAAAGGCGCAACCAAAGAACGACGCTCAGGACGCCGTCGAAGAAGATCCTGTGAGGAGACGCTGATGGCCCGTTCTGAAAGTTTCTGCGGACTGATTCTGGCCGCCGGGTTGTCCAGCCGGATGGGCCGTGAGAAGGCGCTGCTGCCCTGGCCACCAGTGGCCGACGGCATGATCGCGGTGAATACCTTCCTCGGCGCCTGGATCGACTTGCTGAAGTATGACACCGACCTCGTCATCGTCGTAGCCGGTCACAACAAGGCGCAAATTGAACCTATCGTCAATGAACACGCCGCTTTTCTGGTCGAGAACGAGAAGCCGGAACGCGGTCAGTTCAGCTCGCTGCGAATTGGCGTTCAGGATGTTCTGAGCCGCGGCCGCGACGCGGCCATAATCGCTCTGGTGGATCGCCCGCCGGTTGTGCCGGGCACCGTGCACCAGCTAAAGCATGCATTCTTGTCGTCGCCTCCCGAGGTTTGGGCCGTAATACCGGAGACAAAACGCGGCGAAGAAGTCGTCCACGGACATCCCGTCGTCATTGGCCGCGACATGATCGAGTCTTTTCTGCGTGCTCCTGCCGACTCGACCGCACGCGACGTGGAGCACAGTTATCAGCAACACGTCCGATACATGCCGATTAGCGATCCGCGAATCGCGATCAACATCAACACGCCGGAGGATTACGACCGCCTTCGTACGGCCAATCTGGTAGCCTCGGAGACTGCCTTTTGAGTTCCGCAACCTTCTCCACCCAGGCGCAACAGTTCATCGACTCTGTACTGGCTCTCAAGCCCGGAATTGCTGTCTTCGACTGCGACGGCACGCTGTGGAGCGGCGACGCAGGCAAAGACTTCTTCTACTGGGAGATGGACCGCGGCTTGATCGCGCCCAATCTGGCGGAAGCCATGCGCGCACGTTACGCACAGTACGAAGCGGGAAAAGTTGACGAAGAGCCGATGTGCGCCGAAATGGTCACCATGAATCGCGGCATCTCCAGCGAGGTGCTTTATGCTGCGGCGCGGGAATTCTTCGATTCCATTCTCAGTGAGCGCATCTTCCCCGAGATGCTGGAGTTGACGACACGTCTTGAACAGCAAGGCAGCGAACTGTGGGCGGTCTCGTCAACCAACAATTGGCTGATCGAATGCGCGGCTGAGCGCTTCGGCATTGCGCGGAACCGCGTTCTCGCCGCGTGTGTTCACCTCGAAGATGGACGTGCCACGGACCGTATCCTGCGCGTTCCTACAGATGAGTTGAAGGCTGTGGCAATTCGCGAGGTCATCCGCCGCCCGGTTGACGCGGTGTTCGGTAATTCCATTCACGACTACGCCATGCTGGAGATGTCCAAGCGGCCGTTTTGCGTGAACCCGAACCCCGACCTGCAGAAACTCGCGGAGCAGAGAGGCTGGCTGGTCTACTGGCCGGAGGGAATGCAGGCCACGGTCTAAGGCGCTGCGTAACTGTACAGGTTGCCTTCCAGCTCTTCTTCCGCAACCGCGTAGAGCTCGATCCATCCCTCCAGCGGTAGCGAATCCGCCGGCAAATCTTCTCGCCATAGAGCAAAGCGCAGCCGCAGCTTACTTCCCTCCCGCATGCCGAGCAGGTTAAAGGGAACACGCATCTCGAAGATGTCGCCCATCGCAACTTCAACGCCCTTGGCGCTGCGCTTGCCGCTGTTGGCGGAGTGCGACGCCAGCTTCCTGCGCTCATCGCCATTGGTCAGGAACCAACTTCGCAGCCGTGCCCCGGTTGCATCGACCTGGAGCCGATACGAGTCGGACCCCGCCTTGCCCGGAGCCTCAGACTTGCTGACTTCCAGGTTGACGACGATGCGATAGTCGCCTTCGGGAATTCCACCGTGGAAGTCGAGCCGTCCGCAGACCGAATCCGCATCCACTCCGGCATACACCGAATCCAGCAGGAATTGCTTGCCGTGCATGGCACTGGTGCGTTGGTCTGACGTGTAGCTGGCCGCCCCCATCCACTCGAAATAGTTGCTGATCATTCCGTCGACGCCCACGCGGACATACGCGGTTTGTGGCGCATAGCTGGGGCGGGCAACACCGCTGACTATGGGAACGCTCAACTCCTCAGGAGGGGCCCCCTCCAGCGCGTAATAGACATTGGAAAGATGGCGGCGGTAGAGCTCGTCGAAGTCCTTGTCGTTCGCCGAGTGGTGCTCCGGGCCATACCACCAGTTCCAGTCGCTGCCTTCAGCGATCAGCAGCTCTTCCCACGCCAGTTTCCGCTGGGCCTTCGAAACACGGTGAGAGTGTCGATCGTAGTAGTCGCGGGCCTCCGACAGTAGGTCCCAGGATTTGTTGTCCTCCGGGGCGCCGATCCACACGTTGAAGTTGGCGTTGATCCATGATCCCGGCACCAGCCGCTGCAGCCGTCCGAAGTTCTCAGGCTTGTGCCGTTCGATAGCCTCGCTGATGGTCACGGCTTCGATTTGCGGATCGCGCTGCAGTCCGTCATAGAAGCGGCGCAGGAACTCGCGTCCCGATTGCGGGTAATACTCCCACGCGTTTTCGCCGTCGAGAATGATCGACACCACCGCATCACGTCCAGTATCCAAAACCGGTTGCGCCGAATTCTTAATGCTATGGATTAAGTGGTTGGCGGCGTCCTGCGCGGGCATCCCCGAGTAGACAAAGCCCACGTTGTCGGAGATGCGGTGGTCGCGAAATACCATGTGCATCTCCACTCCTGCGTTCTCATAGCGATAGATGTTGTACAGCTTGTGCGCTCCATCGCCGTGCAGCCCCCCGCCGTCGTCACGGGAGAAGTTGTGCTCGAGCGAGCGGCCGAGCACGCCTTCATCCGTTGCCATCCAGCGAATTCCCTGCTTGGCGGCCAGGGCAATTACTTCTTCGGACACGCTCCCTTCCGAAGGCCAGAGTCCCTGCGGGCGGACGCCAAAGTTTTTCTGGTGCGATTCCAGGGCGCGCTGGATCTGCTCGGTTGCATCTTCCGGGCGCTTGAATCGCCGCGTCGGCAGGTTGAGGCCGAGGGTCGATTCGCCTCCAACGTTGCTATCGCACAGCAACGGCAAAATCGGATGGTAGTACGGCGTTGCTGACAGTTCCACGGAGCCGCGAGCTGCCGCCGCTGCGTATGCCGGTAACACATGGGCCAGGATTTCCTGCTGCTTGCGCAGCATGGTGTCCTGATCGTCGCGATTGAAGTCCTGGCCCTTCGCGATCAACGCAGCCACGTCAGGATCGGACAGGAAGAACTCGTCAAACCATGCAATCTGCGACAGCACCTGAAGGTCGGCATAGTCGCGGGTCACGAAATACGAATTTGGTCCCTCCGGACGATCCACCGTGGCGCGATACCGCTCCCACAACTCGCGATAGCGCGGATAGCGGCCGATCACGTTCACCGGGTTCGCCTGGAACAAGTACTGCAGGGCAAACTGCCGTTCCGAGAGCGTCAGGTCGGCGGCCGGCTTGGAGACGAGAGTGTAAAACGGATCGTGCGCATCTCCCGAGACGTAATCCTGAATCTGGGCCACCAGCGAGGGCACCAGATTAAAGTTCTGGTGGACTTCGGGGAACTCGTCCAGCAGTTTCACCATCCCGTAATAATCTTTGAGGGCGTGCAGACGAACCCAGGGGAGCCGGTATTCGCCGCTGATCATGTCTTTATAAAACGGCTGATGCATGTGCCATAGCAGCACCAGCCGGATCTTGGGTCCTTCAGTACTCATAATTGTGACGGTTTGATCAGATAGGGAGTGATTTGAGAGTGAAACTGCTACTGTAATCATTTGCGGTGGGGCAGGACAATACTTTTGTGCCGTAACCTGTGGAAAGATGAGCGTTCAGCCGTGCTGCGTTGTCAATTCCAGCGGTTAAATACCGGCGACCGGAGAGCAGACCTGAATCTCAGGACACAACTCCTGCCTTGTCCGATTCGCATCTCGCCCGCCGCCGTCACATCTAAACTGTATTTGAACTGAGATACGCCCTTGTTTTCAGAAACTGCGACCACTGGTTCCCTATCTCCGCAAGTACCGGAAGACGTACTGGATCGGCGCAGTGTGCGTAATCTGCAACAACGGCATCTGGATTCTCTTCCCCCTGGTCATCCGGCGCGCCATCGATGACCTGAACAAAGAGATCAACCTTCACAAGCTGGTTTACTACGCCGGCGCTCTGTTGGCCGTCGCCGTCGCCAAGGCGATTTTCCAGTTCCTGACGCGCTGGATCTTGATCGGCGTCTCCCGCGAAATCGAATTCGACTTGCGCAACGATCTGTTTGCGCACCTGGAGCGCCTCTCCTACAGCTTCTATCAGCGGACCCGTACCGGCGACATCATGGCCCGCGCCACCAACGACCTGAACGCCGTACGCATGCTGGTTGGCCCCGGCATCATGTACACCGCCAACACCCTGGTGTTCACCGCGGGGGCGCTGGTCTTCATGCTCAGCATTAGCGTGAAGCTGACGCTGTGGGCCTTCCTGCCGCTGCCGCTCATCAGCATCGTGATCCAGCGCTTTGGCCGCCGCATCCATGAGCGCTTTGAGCGCATCCAGGCGATGTTCTCCGACATTTCGGCTCGGGCGCAGGAAAACTTCTCCGGTGCGCGGCTGATACGGGCCTACGTGCAGGAAGAGTGGGAGATCGAGAGCTTCGAGCGGGCTAACGAAGAATACATCGCACGCAGCCTGAAACTGGTACGCCTGATGGGAATGCTCTGGCCGACGCTGCAGACGCTGCTCGGCCTGGCCGTCATCGTCGTGCTGTTCGTCGGCGGCCGTGAAGTGATACAGCACCACATCACGGTCGGCAGCTTCGTCGCCTTCAACACCTACATGGTGCAGTTGACCTGGCCGATCATCGCGCTTGGTTGGGTGATCAATCTGTTCCAGCGCGGCACCGCCTCCATGGAGCGCATCCAGAGCATACTCGCGGAGAAGCCGGAGATTACTGACGCTGGTGTTCCGGCCACCGGCACTCCGCAACAGATGGTCGGCGACATCGAGTTTCGCGACCTCAACTTCCGCTACGGCCGGACGCTGCGTTCGCTGGAATCAGGCAATGGCGCGCATCACGGCGACGAGTTGGTGCTCAAGAATGTGAACCTCGTGGTGCCGGCCGGAACCAGCCTGGCCATCGTCGGCCCAACCGGTTCGGGCAAATCGACTCTCGTCTCGCTCATCCCTCGTATCTACGATGCGACGGAAGGCTCGGTACTGATCGATGGCCGGCCGATTCGCGAATATCCGCTGGAAGTACTGCGCTCGAAGCATCGGCTTCGTGCCGCAGGAGACCTTTCTGTTCAGCGACAGCATCCGCGACAACATCGCCTTTGGAGTGCAGAACGCGACGGATGAGGAGATTCGTCGCGCCGCCGAGGCCGCTAATATCGCCGATGACATCGAGGGCTTCCCTCAAGGCTACAGGACCTTGGTTGGTGAGCGCGGGATCACTCTGTCCGGTGGGCAGAAGCAGCGCACGGCGATCGCGCGCGCCATCATTCGCAACCCTCGCATCCTGGTGTTGGACGACGCCCTGGCCAGCGTCGATACCCAGACCGAAGACCGCATCCTGAATCATCTGCGCGAGATCATGCAGGGGCGCACAACGATCTTCATCTCGCATCGCGTTTCCACCGTGCGCAATGCCGACCGCATCGCCGTGCTTCACGATGGCTCGATCGTCGAGTACGGCACGCACGAAGAGCTGATCGAGCTCAACGGCTACTACACCGAGCTGTACAACAAGCAGTTGCTGGAAGAAGAGCTGGAGACGGTGTAAGCAATGAAACCCGCCCTGCGACGCGCGCAACAATTCTGCGAGCGCTTGGGACTGCGCGTCCCAATCCTGCTGGCCCCGATGGCAGGAGCTTCGGCGCCTTCTCTGTCGATCGCCGTGGCCGATGCCGGCGGCCTGGGTGCCTGCGGCGCGCTTCTGATGCAGCCAGACGAAATAATCGCGTGGGCGAAAGAAGTTCGCGGTGACACGAATCGGTGTTTTCAGATGAACCTGTGGATTCCCGATCCTCCGCCCAAACGCGACCCTGTGCAGGAGCAGAAAATACGGGGGTTTCTCGCCGACTGGGGACCTGCCGTACCTGCCAGCGCGGCCGATGCAACCCCGCCCGACTTCGCTGCACAATGCGAAGCTTTGCTGCAGGCGTCGGCTCCCATCGTGTCATCGGTGATGGGACTGTATCCGCCGGAGTTCGTCGCACGACTGAGGCAGCGCGGCATAACATGGGTTGCCAACGTTTCCACCGTCGCCGAGGCCCGAGCTGCAGAAGAAGCTGGGGCCGATGTCATTGCGGTGCAAGGCGCGGAAGCCGGCGGGCACCGCGGTGCATTCAACGCCGATGAGGCAGAGCAAAGGCTGGTTGGCTTGTTTGCTCTGGTGCCTGCGGTGGTGGACGCGGTGAAGCTGCCCGTGGTTGCGACTGGCGGCATCGCCGACGAGCGCGGCGTGGCAGCGGCCTTAACGCTTGGCGCCAGTGCTGCGCAGGTTGGCACGGCATTCCTCGTCTGTCCCGAGGCGAAGATTCATCCCGCATGGGCGAAGGCCCTTACCGAAGCCGCTCCCGAAGATACCGTCGTCACCCGCGCCTTCAGTGGCCGCGCCGGACGAAGTCTCGCCACCGATTATGTTCGTGCCGCAGCCGCACCCAGCGCGCCTGCGCCGGCTCCATACCCGGTGCAACGCGGACTGACGGCGGCTATGCGTGCCGAGGCCCAGAAGTCCGGCGACGTGCAGCGCATGCAAGTGTGGGCGGGGCAATCCGCCGGACTGGTCAAAGTCGAGCCCGCTGCTGAGGTTGTGCGCCGACTGTGGCAAGGCGCGCAAGAGCTTCTCGCATAGCCGCACCTACTTGAGCCGCCGCAATACCTCCTGCAGCGCATCAACCGCCAACTGCGCTGCGTGTCCCGACTGCGCCGGCAGTCCACCAATTCGCTCGGCAACCTCTTGCCTGCTGATCGCCGCAGCGTCAGCCAGCGACTTCCCCGTCGCCATCTCCGTAATCAACGACCCGCAGGCCATCGCCGGAACGCAGCCCTTAGCCTTGAAGCGAATTTCGACGATCTTTCCTTCTCGCAGGTTCGCCGCAAGTTCAAGGATGTCGCCGCAAGCGGGATTTTCGACGCGAACCTGCGCGTCGGGATTCGCAAGGTCACCAGCGTTGCGCGGATGTTCGAAGTGGTCGAGCAGTTGGGGCGAGTACATGGGGCTTAGGACAATGTAGCAAGCCCAGTACCTATAATCGAACCTTGCCCAATGACTACCCACCGCGCCGCGTAGTCTCTCTCCAGCCCAGCGCGACCGTCACCCTCCGCGACCTCGGGACGGCTGGATCGACTTGTCGCCTGCACCAAATATTGCGCCGACGTCTGTCCTGAGGTGGCTGACGGCTCGCGCGTGATCGTGGCCGATTCGTGGTCGGCGCAGGCGGAGCAAATCATCGCTGCCAACCCTGATCTCGTCATCGCCTCCGTCCCTTATCAACTCGAAGCCGTCGCCGAAATTCTTAAGGCTGGGGTACGCTTTCCTCGGACTTGCGCCCCGCACACTGGACGACATCTACAGCGACATCACGATTATCGCGGGCGCCATGGATGCCACTGCGCAAGGGCGCGAGATCGTCGCTCGCATGCAGGAGGCCATCGAAGAAATTCGATCGTACAGCGTCACCACCGACCGCAGCCCCCTGGTCTTTTGCGAAGAGTGGGGCAAGCCGCTGATCGCCTCGCAGCCATGGGTAGCTGAGCTGGTCGAAGCTGCAGGCGGAAAATTCCTGGGCGAGCCGGGTAAAACGACCTCCGCCGAAGAGGTTGCCGATGCACAGCCGGAAGTTGTGCTCGCGGCCTGGTGCGGCGCGGGCGACCGCGTGCCCTTGGAGAGGATTGTCGAGCAGCGCGAATGGGAAGACCTGCCCGCGGTTCGCGAGGGCCGGGTCTTCTGCATCAACGACGAGCTGCTGAATACCCCCGCCAGCAACCTGATCGACGGCCTGCGCGCCATCGCCTGGGCGCTGCATCCCGAGCGGTTTTCTCAGCCACGAGGCGTCCGCCGTATCGCGTCTCTGTGATGTAATGTCTCAATGCCCACCCCTCAGCAAGACCTCGCCCGGGAGATCGACACCCTGGCCGCAGCCGCCGAGTCGGTCGACTACCTCATGAGCATGATCGTCGGCCGCCTGCAGGAGCGCCTCAGCCACTTCCATTGGGTCGGCTTCTACATGATCGAGAAAGGCTTGCCAGGCGACGACCCGACGTTGGTGCTGGGGCCATACGTCGGCGCCGAAACGCCGCACAAGCGCATTCCCCTGAATCAGGGCATCTGCGGTGCAGCGGTAACCCATGGGCACACGATCGTCGTGGACGACGTCAACTCTGACCCGCGCTATCTTGCCTGCTCCATCGAGACCAGATCAGAAATCGTCGCGCCCATCTTCGTGAAGGGATCGGTCGTGGGCGAGCTCGATATCGACAGCCATCAAGCGGCAGCCTTCACTCCCGACGACCGCAAACTGGTGGAGCATTGCGCAGCCCTGGTAGGCCGTTACCTGGAGAGCGCGGATTGAACGACGCAGCTCACACTCGCAAGCAGGTGGTCGCCGCCATTCTGGTGCGGGGCGATCAGATCCTCTGCTGCCAACGCAGCGAGCATCAGGCGCTGCCGCTCAAGTGGGAGTTCCCCGGCGGCAAGATCGAGCCGGGCGAAACTCCCCAGCAGGCGCTGCACCGCGAGCTGGACGAAGAGCTCGGCATCCGCGCCGAGATCGGAACCAAGGTGGCGGTGGTGGAACATACGTACCTGAACGGCAATTCCGTGCGGCTCCAGTTCTTCGCAGTCATTCATTACGACGGAGACCTCCAGAACCGCATCTTTCATGACATACGCTGGGTGAAACGAAATAACCTGCCGGCGCTCGACTTCCTCGAAGCCGACCGCGAGATCGTTCGCCAACTGGCCGCGGGAGAGCTGGTATAGATTCCGATATCTGAAGCCAAGTCAGGCAAGCGCTTCGACCCTGCGAGTAAGGGATTTATCCTTCTCCTTGGTGCTTCCAAGTCAAAATCCCGGGAACTTTTGCTCTCCTGCCGGGTGAATACTTGAATGTAAGTCGAGATCAGGTCAACCACACGTTGACGATGCTGACCGAACAGACCGATGAACAGCTTCTCACCCTTTCCATGAGCGGTGACGAAGAGGCCTTTACCACGCTTTACCGGCGGCGGCAGGGGTCTGTTTACCGGTTTGCGCTGCACATGAGCGGATCGCCGCAAATCGCTGAGGAAGTAACGCAGGACGTGTTCATCTTCCTCACGCAACGCGGACGTGACTTCGACGCTACACGTGCGCCGCTGGGTGCGTACCTGTTCGGTGTGGCGCGTAACTATGTTCGACGTGCCATGGAGCGCAGCTTTTCCGAATCGCTGCACACCAGCCCGGCGGAGGACCATGCGGATTCATTGGTTGCCGACGGGGACACGGTGGAGGACATCGCCCGGCGACAGGTATCCAGCGCCATCTGGAAAGCGGTGCTCACCCTGCCGGAGCATTACCGTGAGGTTGTGGTGCTGTGCGACTTGCAAGAGCTGAGTTACGCCGAGGCCGCTGCGGCGCTGGGCTGTGCGATCGGGACCATACGCTCGCGCCTGCACCGCGCTCATGAAATGCTGGCCAGAAAATTGCAAAACTCGGCTGCCGTCATGCCGGGCATTTCCGGCCTGGCTGCGGGGTGTACACCATGAACTGCCGCGAATTTACGAAAGAAGTTGAAGGCCTCACGCTGGCGGAACTCAACGGCGCTGCGAATGGCCCACTGCTCACTCATCAGCGCGAATGCGTTACCTGTGCCAGTTGGTTGCAGCAGAGACAACGGCTTACCGGGGCCATGCAGGCTCTGCGCAGCAGTACCGCCACGCTTGAGGCTTCCGCCGGAGTAGAACATGAGGTCCTGCGGGCTTTTCGCCAAAGTGCGGCGATGGTTCCCGCCATCGAGAGCGATACGAAACCTCACCCGTTCGTCTTCCGCTTGAGCCGGTTCTTCGAGTGGGGAGCTTATGCTGCCGCCGCTGCTGCGCTGGTCTATTTCGCTCGGTCTGGGCTACTGGTTCTGGCAGCAGTCGCACAAGCCCGCCGCCGAAGCTGCGCAGCAGCAACAGCAGACCCCGGCGCAGCAGCCGGCTCAGCCGGAGAGTGTGCAGCCCGAGAAGGTAGCGCAGACACCGGAAGTTTCGCCTGCAAAGCCGGCTGCGACGATAGCGATCACGAGTGCACGCGCGGCACAAGCCACCACGACCTTGGCGCAAAGCACCGCGAAAGACTCCAGCGCGGCGCCGATGACCACGTCTGCGGTTACCAGCCAGTCGCTGGCCCAGGCTGCGCAAGCGCAGGGCTACACTCCAATGATGTTGTGCGATCCGCTAAGCTGCTCGGGCGATGAGCAGGTGGTGCGCATGGAATTCCCCACGACGACAGCAGCCGACGGCTCGCAGCGTACGCAGATGGCAGACGTCGTTTTAGGAGATGACGGCCTGGTGCGCGCCATCCGCATCGTCCAACAGTGAGGCTTGCATATAAAGATTAAGGTTTGCATTCACGCGCCACAATGAGGTTCTTGTCATGAAACACACAACTGCTGGTTCTGTCGTTCGATGGGGATTGACCGCCCTGGCCGGCGGTCTGCTCCTTTGCGCATCGGCTCTTGTGGCGGTTGCCCAGGAGCCTGCTCCTCCTCCGCCGCCCCCTGGTCCGGATCATGCCATGATGCACGGGCTAGGAGAACCGGGTGAAGGCAGGGTCGTAACCGGCATTCCACTGACGGCGCAGATCGTGGTCACGCACGAAAACACGCTGTCCGACGGCAATCACATTTTGCGGACGACGCAGACCACTCTGTACCGTGATTCGCAGGGCCGGGTGCGCCGTGAGATGACGGTCGATGTTGGCACGCCGACGACCGGCGGCGTCAAGCACACCATCATTACGATCAATGATCCAGTCTCGGGCAACCGCTACATGCTCGATCCAACCAACAAGACAGCCCGCCAGATGCCTGCACGGATGCACGGGCACGGGCAACACGCCGACCGCCCGCGCGCCGACGCCGTCCGAAAGATGCTGTCGAAGTCGGTACAGCAGGACCAGCTAGGCAGCAAAACCATTGATGGCTTCGAGGCAACGGGCGAGCGTGTGACCCGCACCATCGCCGCCGGTGAAATCGGCAACGAGAAGCCGATCGAGGTCGTGACCGAGCGTTGGTTCTCTGCCGACCTGCAGCTGCCGTTGCTGATCACTCACACCGACCCGCTCATGGGCACAGCGACGACGAAGGTCACCAGTGTGACGAAGGGCGAGCCTGACGCTTCCCTGTTCCAGGTTCCGTCGGACTACAAGGTCGTCAGCGGCCCCCCGGACGAACCGTTCTATCTTCCCCTTCACCCCTGAATTGGTGATGCTCCCTTGGGCGGAGGCTTCGGCCTCCGCCATTTTTGTGGGTGAAGTGTGACGAAACGCCGAATCCTGCCGCAGTCTGCACGAATCGAAGAGAAGTACCTGAATTGCCTGCGGTAAGCATGATTTTTCCTGCTACCCGAACGGCAACACCCTTCGTCAACCTCTGATACTGTTCTTACATTGTCCTCACCAATCCAGTCCGCCCCGGAAAGGACACACAGCGAGTCTGACCCGCCAATTACGCAGGGCCAGCCTGGGCCGCCGCGAATCTCTGGCCTTCGGCGGATCTTCAAGGCGTTCTTGTATCGCGATTTCCGGCTGGTCTGGCTGGGCGCCTGCACCTCCAGCATCGGCACCTGGATGCAGATCGTCGCTCAGGGTTGGTTGATCTATCGTCTTACCCACTCCGCACGGTTGCTGGCCATCGATCAGTTTCTCGCCGGAATCCCCATCTTCCTGTTCTCGCTGGTCGGCGGTGTGGCTGCCGACCGCATCGAGCGGCGCAAGATTCTGCTCGGTTCACAATACCTGCAACTGATTGGCGCCGGCCTGCTCACAATTCTGGTCGTCACCGGCACGGTGCAGGTGTGGCAGATCCTCTGCCTGTCGTTTGTGGCAGGGTTTGCCCAGGCCTTCGGCGGTCCAGCCTATCAGGCTCTCATCCCGAATCTGGTAGAGCGCGAGGACATGCCCAACGCTATAGCGTTGAATTCCATCCAGTTCAATCTGGCCGTTACCATCGGTCCCGCGCTGGCCGGACAGGTCCTGGCGCGGCTCGGCGAGGGCTGGTGCTTCGGCCTGAACACAGTCTCTTTTCTCGCTCCAATCGCTGCGCTGTCGCTGATCACCACGCGCTTCTTCCCGCAGAAGACCACTGATTCCATGCTGCGCAGTCTCAAGGAGGGCCTCAAGTTTGTACGGCGGCAGGAAGCCATGGAAGCGCTGATCGTGCTGGCCTTCCTGATGACCTTCCTCAGTATGCCGCTGCGCACCTATATTCCGGTGTTCGTAAAAGACATCTTCCATCGCGGTCCGGAAGACTACGGCAACCTGCTCTCGCTGATGGGAGTGGGATCGATTCTCGGCTCGCTGACCATTGCCGGCATCGGCAATATCCGCCATAAAGGGCGCCTGGCTCTGACTATGCTGGTTTTGCTCGGCGCGGGGATTGCCGGCTTTGCGTTGTCGAAGGCACTGCCCCTGAGTTTCTTCATGATAGCGCTGGTGGGCTTCTCCATGATGGGCGTGTTTGCCACGGTGAGCTCTCTGGTGCAGTTGATCGTGACCGAAGAGATGCGCGGCCGCGTGATGAGCGTCTACAATTGCGCCTTTCGCGGCGGCATGCCGATCGGCAACCTGATCTCCGGCTGGCTGATCCCCGTGTTCAGCGCTCCGCTCGTGCTGGCTGTCAATGGCGTTCTGCTGGTCCTGATGGCGATATTCTTCCTGACCGTGAAGCGCAGGGTCGCAACCCTATAACCATCTCGCCGATACTAAGCACGAAAGGCACGCCATTCGGCGCGCCTCTCGTTCAGTCGCACATTCGATGCTGGTGTCGGAATTAATGGTGCCGAATGGCCTTCATTACGTCGGGAAAGAACTCATACGCCGCATTGCTCGCGGCCTTACCGCCGATTCCTTCCAGTATGCGTATGAGGGCGCTTTGCCAGTCATTCTGGCTGGGCACACGCCAAGTGTTCGACAGGAAGTTATTGCCGACATTTCCGGCCATTCGAGCATAGGCGAAATGCCGCTCGCCATCCGGCCGGTATGCGCGAAAGGTAAGGTCGATGATGTTGACGACCCGCTTTTTGAATGGCTCGTCGGGAGCGCGAAAATAGCGCGGATCTTCACCCCAGGCCGCGCCCAGGCTGGCCTCGATCGCATTGCCTGTGGACACACCCGTGAGGCGCATTCCGTAGCGCTGCCCGAATCCTTCCCAGCTGGTGTTGTATTCCTTGGGACTGTCGAAGGCCGTCCCCCATCCCGCGCTAAAAGGCCCGGCGATCAGAAGGCTTTGAACACCCGCCGTCGACAGCGCAAACCACTTCAAGCGTCCTTTGGGAGTGATCGGCACATATTTGGTGTGCGATTGCGTGGGAGTGAGCGGCGCCGGATCAACGCCTTTGGTGACATCCTGGGCAGCAAGGTTTGCGCCTGCCAGCAAGGCGAGGCACACCCCGGCAATGAGGGTATTCCGCCGGATGCTACGGTGACAAGGATTGAACAAGATCTGCATCATCTGTTGGATGCAAAAGTTGATTGTAGCGGCCAGTAAGTTGAGTCTACGTATCAGCATGAGGACATAAAACAACCAAGGACAAAATCAACAACCGTCTTCCGAGTGTGCATGGTGCTGTTGCGCTGGAACGCGAAATGGCCTGTGCGCCTGTTCAACCAACACTCAGGAAAAACTTTGCCGCGCTCTACTCGATCGTGCCATTC
>CAVVDY010000025.1:0-168158 GCA_963747055.1 uncultured Acidobacteriaceae bacterium
TCCACACCGGAAAATTTGAAATTAGCGGGGTTGTTGGGCAAGGGTTGGTTGCAATCCAGCCGGCGCCACTGTGCGGGACTACCAGCCAGCGTCGCCAATCTGCCTTCGCCGCCCCTTATCTGCACCTCGGCTGCGCCTTGCACAACAACTTCGAAGGTGCACTTGCCACTGCCTCCGCCGCCCGAAATACGAGCGCTAATGTTCTGCGATTGCGCCAGCGCAGGCAGTTGAACAACGATCAACAACACGACCGCAGCGATCCAAACCGTTCCTTTATTCGAATTCATTGCAAACCTCTCGCCGAGGAATCGCGATTCGATCGCAACCCCGTGTCAATAACCAGAGCTTACCGGTGAGAACCGTAGGGGGCTGTGCAAAATTGCTCAACCGGCTGACATTAACAATTAGCAAATTGTGCAATATTGAACAGAAACCGCAAACGGCCGGCTTTTTGAGATGTACAATGTTGACGTGTAAAGGTTACCCGTCGGAGGTGCGAAATGAGCGCGAGGGGCATACTAGCCCGCAGCCAGGATCGTCCGGCCAGGCGGGTTCCATCGGTTGCTTCGGTGCGACCTGCAAAGCCCGCCACTGGCGACATTGGGAAGCCTTCCCAGCTTCAAAGAGCCAAGCCGCAACCCAAGAATGGCGAGACGGTTTTCGATGCCAAGACCTTCCTCTCGAGAGCTGGGCTGGGCAGAAAAATTCTTCATCTTAAGAAGGACCGGGCGGCCTACGTGCAGGGTGACCCTGCCGACGCTATTTTCTACGTGCAGGAGGGCCGACTGAGAGTCACCGTTACTTCGGCAAACGGAAAAGAGGCCACGATCACCTTGGTGGGTGCCGGAGAATTTTTGGGCGAGAACTGCATGGCCTCACCTCACCCTCTTCGACTTGCGACTGCTACCGCGTTGACCGAGTGTGCCCTGCTCAGGATCAGCAAGGCGGAAATGGTTCGGGCACTTCATGACGAACCAGAATTGTCCGGTATGTTCGTTTCCTTTCTTCTCACGCGGAACGCTCGCATCCAAGCGGACCTGGTTGATCAACTTTTCAATTCCAGCGAAAAGCGGCTGGCCAGGATTCTGTTATTGCTCGCGCAGTTTGGCAAGGAAAGCAAACCGGAGACGGTGGTTCCCAAGATCAGCCAGGAGGTATTGGCTGAGATGATCGGCACAACTCGGTCCCGAGTGAGTTTTTTTATGAATCGCTTCAGAAAGCTGGGCTTCATTGAATACAACGGCGAGATTCGGATTCACAACTCCCTCCTAAATATCTTTCTAATGGAATGAATGTACATTGAGTGTGGCCCCGCGTACTCGACCGAGAACACGTATCATGCGCTGACAGGAATTTGTGGTGCGGAAAATGTTCCGGTAGCAGGTCGCCGCGAGCACATCTATGCACGAACAGAGACTCCTTCTCAGGTCGGCCAAACCGAATAGCGCCACACCTAAAAGGTCTTCCTCTTCTGCCACATGTCCGGCTCCCATTTCTCAAACTCTACATACAGCGGTTGCCAGCAGACAGTAATCGGCTCATCCGTTCCCCTCCGCAGGAATGACTCAGTGGTGTCCTTCGAAGGCGAAGCCCTTCTTTTTTCAAGAGTGTGCAATTTTGCTCAGTTTAATGTTTTCGTGGGCTGGCACAATTGTCTTGTTGCGAACCCGTGCCGACTCATGCTCCGGGGCCCCGGGAAAATGCCAGAACCGGCCCCCCCATGGTTATGCCGGGCACGACTCGGCAGAAGCGATGAGAATCCATCAGCCCGACCGGGAGGCGCGCGACCGCTGATCAGGCTGAGGGTAACTCGGTACATTATTCGCCATTCGTGGAGACAACCGCTGGATTCGCACCGGAAAGGCCGGATTTCATGAGTGTTCATCTCGTAAATCCCAGCGACCATTCTTTTGGTACGGCTGTCATTACGCCAAGGTGGCTTTTTGTCCTTGCGGCAGCTACTCCGCATACCGTCGGAGATCCCGTGCTCGTCGACGAATCGCTGGAGAAGATCGTGCCGGAAAGCATCCTGCCGAACGATATTGTCGGCATCAGTGTACATACCGGGAATGCTCTACGTGGTTATGAGGTCGGCCGGATGGCGCGCAAACGTGGCGCTTGGGTGGTCTACGGCGGTATTCACGCTACGCTGTTTCCCGACGAAGCCTTTGAGCACGGTGACGCCCACGCTGTCGTGAAGGGCGATGGGGATCTCGCGTGGGGCAAGGCCGTGACGGATATCCTCTCCGGCAAACTGCAGCGGGTGTATGAGGGCGGACGGATCGAAGGCGGACAGTTTTTGACGGCACGATGGGACCTGATGCCACGTGACAAGTACATGTGGGCCTCGGTACAGACAATTCGGGGATGTCCGAAGCATTGCTCGTTTTGTAGCGTCTGGCGAACCGATGGACAAAAGCCACGGCAGCGCCAACATCAGAAGGTGATCGACGAAATCGTTGATCTGCGCCGAATGGGTTTTCGATTTATCGCCTTGGCCGACGACAACTTCTATCCAGTTACGTTGACCGATCTCCAACTGGCCCGCAAGCAAAACAATACCGCCAAGCTGGACGAGTTGGCGGCGATCCGCGCAGAGCGTTTTCAACTTATGGAGGAACTGGCAAAGCTGCCCAAGGACATGGTGTTCTATACCCAGATCACCATGGAGGCGGGTGAAGACGGCGAGTATCTGGATGCCATGCGGAAGGCCAATATCAAAGGGGCCCTGGTGGGAGTCGAGGCAGTAACCCCGGAAGGACTCAAATCGATCTTCAAAGACTTCAACTACTCAGGCGAGGCTCTGACGAAACAGTTGCTGAGGTTCAAAAAGCATGGCGTCCACGTACTTGGCTCTTTCATCTTCGGCCTCCCGACAGATACACCGGCAACCTTCGATGCAACGGTAAAAATGGCGTTGAAGGCGGACATAACCTTTGCTCAGTTCGTTATGATGACGCCATTTCCGGGAACTGTGGATTTTATGCGCTGGGAAAAAGAGCAAGCTCAACATCCCACGCTGGTCGGTACCGTGCCGATCACCCGCTACTGGCTCATTCCTGCCGAAGTTCGCCCAAAGATGTTTACGCCACATCCCTCCATGAGCTCGGCTGAGATCGGGCGCCGCACACAGGAAGTCTGGGATAAGTTTTACACTTGGCCCGCCATCTGGCAAAGGTCAGCCTGCGCTCCCACTCTGCGGGCCAGGATCGCATTTATGTTTTTGTCCAAGCTCTACCGGCAGATGTATGCCGGCACTGGAATTTCGACCGATACCGCCCGCCGGAAGAAGTCCAAGACGTGGGCCCGGTGGACAGCCAGACAGTGCAGGAGGCTCTTCCAGGCTAAACCTATGCCGGAGCTGCAATCACCTGCGTCGGAATTTGGGGCTGTATCGCCGCAACTGCATCGTCCTGTGTTTCTGCGGAACGAGCACCACAACGAGTCGCCGCCCTTCGTGGTCTTACCGAATAGCTGACCCTGCTCACGGGATGAGGGATTCTCACGCCATGGTGCCGGCGGGAATCACGGTCAAGCCTTCGACGTTCACATCTCTCACGAGAACACAGTCGAGCTCGCCTCCTGGGCAGGCGTGAGCGGAGGAAACGCTTTCGGCAAGTTGAAGCTTGATGGGAGTTCCGTCTGGGATGAGCAGCCGGGCAGGAGTCGCACTCATCTCCTGGGCCGATGCACAAGGCGCAAGAAAGATCGCGACCAGGATGTACGCGAGTACTTTGCCGAGACACGCGCTGAACAATGATTGCCGCCTTTGCTAGACGCTCTCGCCCCTCATGCGCGACTGCCAAGCATGTCTAGCGCGTCGGCGTGGTGGATAAGAACTCTAGCGTAGTTGGGAAATTGTGTGTGTTCACAATTGCACACGCCGGAGATCCCATTGAGGAGGGAGGACGGTAGCTGCCAGAGCGGTGAATTGGCCGCTCAGGCAACAGTTCCAAAGAGCCAGCCTACGCCCGCAGTCACCGCCATGGCCAGCGCACCCCAGAAGGTGACGCGCATTGCGCCCCTGGTTATGCCGGCGCCACCCGCGCGCGCAGCCAGGCCACCTAGAAGCGCGAGGAACACCAGTGAAGTTCCAAAGACAAGCGGGATCAAACCCGCCTCCCTTGCCATGGCACTGACCAGGAGAGGCATGGCAGCTCCAACCGCAAAGCTGCCAGCCGACGCCAACGCAGCCTGAATCGGACGGGCGCGGGAAGTCTCTGAGATCCCGAGTTCGTCGCGGGTATGGGCGCCTATCGCATCACGAGCCATCAGCTCATCAGCGACCTGTTTCGCAAGCGGAGGATCGAGCCCGCGAGCCACGTAAATCTCCATCAGTTCCTTGTGCTCGCCCTTATCGTCCGCCTTGAGTTCGGCGCGCTCAAGTTCGAGCTCGGCCTGCTCTGTATCAGCTTGTGAGTGGACAGACACATACTCACCGGCAGCCATCGACATAGACCCAGCCACCAAGCCGGCAAACCCTGCAACCAGTACGCTGCGGTGAGTTGCATGCGCAGCCGCGACCCCGAGCACCAGACTCGATGTTGAAAGGATACCGTCGTTCGCGCCCAGGACCACCGCACGTAGCCAACCGACGCGTCCTGTTCGATGTCGTTCCTTACTATTCCGGGCCTGTCTCATAGCATTCGTTGACCCGCGGAGTCCCGAAAAGCCAAGAACACCCCCTCTCTGGTTCGGGCACCAGCGCTCGGAGTCCTATTACAGTGAACAAACCCGCGACTTCACTCTTTGACAAGGAAGGCTGAGCACGTTGCTCAGCCTTCCAACCTCGCAGCTTGACTAGGCTGGACTAGCGAAGTGACTGAAAGCCGAGGACTTGCGACAAGATATTGCCCAGTATGCTATACGAGCCACCGGAATATTGACCGTATTGATACCGACTGTTATAGCCATCTTGATAGCCGCGAAGGAACCCCTGTCGAAAATAATAGTTGTAGTCTTGCTGACTCACGTAATAGCCGTTGTAGCCGTAGTTGGCGTCCTGATAGGCATAGGAATTCCGATAGTCGGAACGCCAATGGTCCTGGCGGTCGGCTTCCCCGCTCTGGAAACCTTCCTGATAGCCGTAGTTAACGGCCTGGCGGAGCGAATCTGCTCCGTATTGATTTGTCTCGTAATTGCGGCCGCCACGACTGTAGCGATAGGTCGGGGCCGTGTAGAAGTATGGGTCCTGATCGTAATCAGGGTGCCCACCGTTCCTGAGGGCCGTTTGCTGTTGACGCTGCCGCTCTAGATAGTCTTCCTGAAAGCGGTACTGCGCCATGCGATCCTGTTGCTGCAATTTTGCCGTCCGCTGTTCCTGGACGCGCTGCTGCTGATCCAGATGTTGACGGTACCGCGTCAGGCGCTGCTGCTGCTGCTGAACAAGCTGCTGCTGACGCTGCTGTGAGAGGCGCTCTCCCTGGTGCTGTTGCTGGGCATGCTGCCTGTTCTGCTCTGCCTGCTGCTGTTGCTGGGCATGCTGTTTGTTCTGCTCTGCCTGCTGCTGTTGCTGGGCATGCTGTTTGTTCTGCTCTGCCTGCTGCTGTTGGGCATGCTGTTTGTTCTGCTCTGCCTGCTGCTGTTGCTGGGCATGCTGTCTGTTCTGCTCTGCCTGCTGCTGTTGCTGGGCATGCTGTTTGTTCTGCTCTGCCTGCTGCTGTTGCTGGGCATGCTGTCTGTTCTGCTCTGCCTGCTGCTGTTGCTGGGCATGCTGTCTGTTCTGCTCTGCCTGCTGCTGTTGCTGGGCATGCTGTTTGTTCTGCTCTGCCTGCTGCTGTTGCTGGGCATGCTGTCTGTTCTGCTCTGCCTGCTGCTGTTGCTGGGCATGCTGTTTGTTCTGCTCTGCCTGCTGCTGTTGCTGGGCATGCTGTTTGTTCTGCTCTGCCTGCTGCTGTTGCTGGGCATGCTGTCTGTTCTGCTCTGCCTGCTGCTGTTGCTGGGCATGCTGTTTGTTCTGCTCTGCCTGCTGCTGTTGCTGGGCATGCTGTTTGTTCTGCTCTGCTTGCTGCTGTTGCTGGGCATGCTGTTGCTGCTGTTCGGGCTTAGCCTGTTGTCCGCCCTGCGGAGCCTCCGCCTTGCCCTGTTTTCCCGGCTTGCCATGCTTCTGGTCCTGCTGCTCTTGTTTCTGCTTTTCAGTTTGTTGTTCCTGTTGTGCGTAGACAAGTGCAGAGGTTCCGATAAGCAAAGACAGAACTGCTGTACTGATAACTCCAACTCGTTTCATGTGGACGTTGCCTCCATTGCAGCTTAAATGCGGCAGAGACAATTAGCTGTCTCCTTTTGACCACTGGGGGAAAACGACAGGTCACTACGTGCGACTGTCCACCAAGCAAGGTTTTGCTACAGATGCCCATATATCAAGCCTGCGGCTCACGAAATGAACCATGTCGCACAGTAGGGCAAAAGCATAAGGAGCGAATCTGCTGGCCTGCAACAACCCGAGGAACGGTCAAATATGCTCAGTATTAACAACAGTTGACCTTCAAGATGGTAGCTGCAAACTTTCTTAGAGGAGACTCATAGTGCTATTGGCGGAAACTGAGCCGATGATCCGCCGCCTAACGGAAAAACTGTGGTCTGCCTCGCGAGAAGAATCACGAATCGCACGCACGATTGTGCTCAAGCTGAAGACCAGCGGTTTCAAGATTCTCACTCGCAGCCATACGCCAGGCTCCCCACCCTCCTCCTGCGACGAGCTGACCGACATCGCCTTGAAACTGCGAGAGCGGGTTGATTTCGGTCCGCGGCAACGCTATCGGCTCGTTTGCGTTGGTTTGAGCAACTTTTTGCAACCCGAAGACACTGCTGCGCAGCCGGTTCTTTTCGAGTAACACAATATGGAAACCATCTCCATCGCAGGAGCGGAAATCTACTACGAGAGAAATTTCCTCCGGTCTGACTTCGTTGAAGAACGATCCGTGGGGATGGAGCAGATGCCATATTTCTCAGCCAGAAATGCTTGGAGCTTCGGTGGCAGGACACTGCTGAGTTCCTGCCAGGTCAGGATGGCCATTTTCGGCCGCAACTCGCAGTCCTTTACAGCACCCAGAACGCGATACCAGGCTTCTCTTAAGTCACTGCGGCGTGCGTCACAGAGGACGAGAAACGATCGCTGCTTATGATGCGCAGCCAATACTCCCCGGATCAATTGATAGGCATGAAATATGCCATTGTGAACAGACAGCTCGTGGACATCGAACACGGCTTCCAGGTCCCGGTATTGAAGAACCAGCTCAGCCCGGGCCTTCTGAAAACCGCCTTCCGTCAGCTTGGCTTCAACGAGCAGATGGCCTAGGCCCATATCAATCTCTGTGCGATCAGCTCGACCGCTGATGAGTGGAATTCCAGGCTTCACTCCGAACTGTGGCCGCAACCCGGGCTCGACCCCGAGAAGAGAACACACCGCTTTCCGGCAGGTCACTCCCGGATAGCAGAAGACATTCATGAGCAGGGCGTCGGAGCTGTTGGCGCAATCCAGTTCCCGCCGAGTTCGGTCGAACGAGCGCGCAAGTCTCTTGCTGCCCGTGTAACACTTCCTGAGCCGGTGGCTCCAATCGGGAGAGGCGCAAATGCGGCGATAAGAAGCTGTGAGAAAGTTGCCATGACCTCCATCGATTTCCTGATACACCACGCTAGGGACGGCACCGTAGGTAGATTCGTGAGGAATCCGCTCAGCCAGACGCAGATTTCGGCCGCTCAGCTCGCGCCGAAGTTCCGCCGAGGTTAGCTGGGCAGTCGATGAATCCCGATTCATCGCGATGCTATGTCTCAAAGAATCTTGTCACCCAGGAGCGCCTTCACCCGCTGGCGCTTCATTACTCCCGCTGGTCCTTCTCTTGTCGTTTCCTCAGCCCATTTCGCTACCTGATGCAGGTGGATCCGATGCTCTACAGGTGGCCGTTCAACGACAATCGTAAATTCAGTCATCGGCTCGGGCCGCGGGACCAGAGAATCGCTCCTGAAACCTGCAATTGCAAGGGCTACGGCTTCGTAAAGGGATTCGGCGTCGACGTGGATGCGATGCGAGAGTCCGTGCCTATCGGTGAACGAGACGCTGCAGCGTGCGGCCCCCATGCGGGGTATTGTACAGCAGTATTCGCTTTTTGTTCGCTGTAAAACGGGCTGGCCTGGCAAGCCCAAGCCCAAGCCCGGCTGTTTCAACCTGCCGCCCGTCTGCGCGCCAATTTTTGATTGGCTGTGCTGCGATCCGTCCGCAAAAGCAGCATCGGCTCGATGAACGCAACCTCGGTCTTTGTCATTCGCGGGAGTTAGCGCTCCCAGCCGTGTATGCGCATCGTCTCCAAGAGGTCCGCAGCCAGGAGAATTCTGTGGGCATAAACACAGCTCTTTGCGGGAGAACAGCCTGAGATTGGCTCCTTCGCCATGGTTTCAGCTCGGCGCTTTTCGGCCCGCAGATCATACGGCATTTTGTATTCACAAATCCTTACGCAGCTTCGCATGCTGCTCCGGCATAAGCTCCAGCCAGTCGCGATGCGCTGCGCCCAAGGAACCTCTGTGTACCCGTTCAGGATGGAAAGCAGCGCCCAAATGCAAGCAGCAACTTCGGCGATCCTGAGATGCGAATCTTCCGTCGGATGAGTGCCCATGCGAGATTGGCTTCCTTGCGCAGAAAGCGCAGCCAGGTCTCGCTATCGGCAGTAACCCGCAGATCGGTTTGTCCATTGTGGCCTTCGGAAACCTGCAACTTTTCGTCTCGAATCGTGACCGTTGCTTTTACTTCCTCGTGACCGGTGAACGTGAAGTGATAAACAGCGTTAAGGCCTTTTGCCTGACCTTTCTGAAAAACGAAGTTCAAGCCTCGCAGGAAGGCGCGTATGGTTCCTTGTCCGGCCAAGCCGTTCGACACACGCTTGATCTTCTTGTGCGGAAAGCGACGCCCAACGTACTCTTCGGCGTCAGACTTCGGAACAACGTAGACCGTCTCAGGTTTGTTCTGCAGTGGCCGAACGACATCGTCCAGAAATTGCTTGCGGTTCGTGAGGAAGGGCGCGATTACGTCCTCACCCGCAGGGCATACCGCCATGCAATAAGCGGCCTTGTAGTTGGCGCCGAACGACAAGCTCTGCCACATCGAGACAGTCTCAGCCCCTGACACATTCTTACGATAATCGTGTGCGCTTTTGCTATCCGCGATCTTCTCCACCCAGTCGTTGAATCCGCCCATGAACTCGCGGTAGTTGTGGGTGTAGCAAGCGGAGAAATTGAACTGACCGTCTGGGCTGATCGCACCTGTCGGGCAGGCAGCAACGCATAGCTTGCATTCGAGGCAGGGGTTGTAAACGACCGGGCGTGAATATTCGGAGACCTCCGCATCCACCAGTACCGTTCCCAGCAGAATGAAATTCCCGAACTTGGGATGAATCACATTGCGATGAATCCCCATCTGTCCGAGGCCCGCCGCCACCGCTACAGGCTTGTGGGAAATCACCCACATTTTTGATCCCCAACGATCGGCCTCCATCGGGAACCCCGCGGCTCCGCCATTGATCGCGCCGATACCAACCTCTTCCAGTGCCGTGACGATTCGGCGGGCCACTTCGTTGGTTTCGTCTGTGGTGTGATGGAATTCGAGATTGGAGATTGAGCGGGCCGGCGTCCGGATGTTTTCCCGGTTCATGCGGCAGACAACACTGATCAGCGTTCTCGTTCTGGGGAAGACGTTCTCAATGTCGGCTTTCTGATCGGCAATTTCTGGCCGTTCGCGTTCAACAAAACCCACATCGTCTGCGCCCGCATCCAGGCACAACTGCCGGAGCCAAGATGCATCAAGGACCTGATCACTGGGGACTTCACCCCGGTTCGCCCTTTCCTGGTAAAAATGCTTCACGCTTGGGTGTTCAGACAATTGCGCCACGAACATTCTCCTTGTCCCAACTGGCAGCGGCGTGCAAATTCGTCAGCTGCAACCGGCCCTATACGCTGACCGGAACCAGCTTCTTAGACGCCTTCCAGAGCTGCCTGTTGATGAAATTGGGGGCGAGGCGACGCAGGAAGGCTAGCTGTTTGGCCTGCCCTGGCCGGATCTCGAAGGCACCTGTCTTAAGGGCCGCAAACGACTGCTTCACCAACTCGTCCGTGGTGATCACAGAGACGACGACGCCTTCGGCAAGCTCTGCCGTCATGTCGGTCTTTACGCCGGGTGGCATCAACTCGATAACTTCCACGCCAGTTTCCTCCAACTGGAACCGTAATGACTGGGTGTAGGAGTGAATCGCCGCCTTGGTGGCGCTGTAGATTGGCGCAGACGGCAACGGCACGAAGGCGAGCGCCGATGATGTATTGATCACGGTACCCTTGTTGGCTCTGAGAATATCGATGAATGCAGAAGTCGTGGTAATTACTCCGCCTACATTGACGTTCATCTCCGCCATCAGTTCAGCGAGGTCTGCCGCAGGCGCTTTAAGGTTTTTGTGAAGCATGATGCCCGCATTATTCATCAGCACGTCGAGCTTGGGGAAATCCGCTTTCACGCGCGCCGCGAGGGCGGCGACTTGTGCCGGGTCCGCGACGTCGCTCTGGATCGTGTGAAGCTTCGGATACTTCGCCTTCACCTGGTCAAGGACAGCCTGACGCCGACCAGTGACGATGACTTCATTGCCTAATTCGAGGAACTTGAGGGCGAAAGCCAGCCCGATGCCGGCTGAGCCTCCGGTGATAAGGATCGTGCGACCGGTGAGTTTCATAAGAGTCCTTTCGTACGCTTCATTTGTGACAAATCAATAGCCCTTTTACTCGCTATGAGTTCGTCTTCCGACCTCGCGATCCCCCATGCTTAGCCCATAGGATTATGCATATAATCCAAGGGATGCAAAAAAATCAAAAGCTGCGCAAAAGATGATCTCGCATATCGGCCAGCACCCTCTGCCTGTCGCCAGGGTCGGTAAGGATGCGCGCAACCGACACGGCACCCACCATTGCACTAAAAATGACGGAGAAGTTTTGCTCACGCTCCGCGGCGGTCCGTCCCGGCATGAACTCCATCCACCGCTCCGCGCGGTCTTTGATCAATCCGGAGATTCGTTTTCTAACCCTGAATTTCGTGCGCGCCATCTCAGGCGCTAAAGCCGCCACCGGACAGCCGGAATCGGGATGATCACAGTGCTGCGGTGAGAGGTACAACCGAACGAGCTCTTTCCACCTGTCCTCGCGGGGGATGTTTTGTAGGGAGGAATAGATCTTCTCGCTAGATTCCGAGAAACCCTCCGCAATAGCGTCGGCAAGAAGCTCATCCTTGCTCCGAAAGTGTTTGTAAAAGCCGCCGACGGTGAGGCCCGACGCCTTCATTACGCTTGCGACGCCAGGACCTCTCAGCCCTTCAGCACGAAGCTTGCGGGCGGCGTTTCGTACGATACGATCGCGGGTTCGCGTCTTGTGTTCAGGTTCATAACGCATATCAGATTATTGGATTATATACATAATCCCCGGACTCAAAACGTTTTAGTTGGCGGCACGCAGTCAATACCACGCGCATTTACAAACCACTCGAACGTGACGCAGATCAGGGAAGCAATCGAGCGCAGGAATCAGCAGTTGTCCGAGACGGTGCAATAGGGGTGGCCACAACAATGGCCACAGTGACGAAGATAGGCTGTGCTAAGAGACGGCGTAAGTGATTGCAGCAGTAATGGTAGCGCTACCGGGAATCGAACCCGGGTTTGAAGATTGAGAATCTTCCGTCCTAACCCCTAGACGATAGCGCCCCTTGCGTATGCTTTTCGCATTATAGCAAAACGGACAACGCGTCCAGGTTCCAGTCCACTGTGCTCCAGTCCTGCCGGCAAAAAGCAAAATTCCCCTGTATTCATGCCCCTTGCAAGTGCCTGTTGACAACCTTGGCTCCACGTAGCAGAATCCCATTTGTAGGCGAATAAAAAGCGAAATTGCTGGCGGGTGATTGCCACCTAATCGCCTTTCTTTGGATCTCAGGTTTCAGATGTGGTTAGCAAGCGTACGGTCAACTCGTTTTCGCTTCAAGTGTCAAGCCCAGGTGCTGACATCTGCCCTGAATTGCACTCAGGCTGACTGCTCCTATCTGACACCTGCTACCTAGCACCCAAGAGCTGACAACTGATGTCACCGGCTGCCACAGTTCGCGCCCGCATCGAATCGTCGCTTGGCGAGCGGCTCTCGTCAACGCTGTTGCTGCGCGAACGTCTGGCCCCACTCACGGTTCCTACCGGCATCGAGGAACTCGACACTCTCACTGGCGGCTTACCGCGCGGCGCGTTGAGCGAGATCGTGGGACCGGCTTCTTCCGGGCGCACAGGCGTGATGATGTCAGCACTGACCGCCGCAACCCGCCGCCAGGAAGCCTGCGCCCTGGTGGATGCCGGCGACAGCTTCGATCCTGCATCGGCCCAATCTGCTGGTGTGGCTCTGGATCGCCTGCTCTGGATTCGTTGCAGCGAGCGCGAGCTACTTCCCTCTCGCGATTTCGCGCGCAATGCTCGCCCCCAGCGCCAGGTCTTTCGCCGGCTCGATCAGGTCCTGAAAGTCACCGACCTGCTGCTGCAAAGCGGCGGCCTCGGCATGGTGGTGCTCGATCTGGGCGACATTCCTGCCGAAAGCGCACGCCGTGTGCCGCTCACATCGTGGTTCCGCTTTCGCCGTGCCGTCGAGCCGACCGTCACCGTGCTGCTGCTGATCGAGCAGGAGTCCTGTGCCAAAACCTGCGCCTCGCTGGTGCTGCAACTGCAACAACGGTCCATCGACGTCCACAACCCTGTGCCCGAAGAGCCCGCGCAAGCCGCGGGATGGCGAGTGATTACCGGCTCCGAGGCGGCCGTTCCTGCAACCAATCCGGTCAGCCACGCAGCCTTGCTGCACGGAATGCAGTTGCAGGCTGAAATCGTACGATCTCGGACGCGCAAACTGGTGCGGCCATCGCACTCTGCCTTTGACTTGTCCGCCAGGTACGCCATCCGCTAGCGAGATCCATCATGTTTGCCTGTCTCTACATTCCCGACTTTCCCGTAGAAGCCATCGTTCGCTCCGAACCGTTGCTGCGGGAGCGCGCCGTAGCTGTGCTCGACGGCAAGCCCCCGCTGGTACGCGTGATCACGCTGAATGAACGCGCGCGGCGCATGGGGATGGAAGTGGGCATGACGAAATTACAGGCGGCACTCTTCACGCAGGCCGTTTTTCGTCAGCGCTCCGCCGGGCAGGAAAAGTCTGCCCACGCCGCGCTGCTGGATATGGCGCTTGGCTTTTCGCCGCGCGTGGAGGACACGGCCGACGATCGTGTGCTGCTCGATCTTTCGGGACTGGAGCGGCTGCATGGTTCCGTCGCAGCCATGGCGCGCGAACTGGCGGCACGCGTTAACGCTGCTGGATTGGAAGGCAATGTTGCGATTGCCGCAAATCCTGACTCGGCCATGCATGCTGCTTGCGGATTCACCGGCACAACCGTCATTCCTGCCGGCGAAGAGGCCCGCCGCTTGGGAGTGCTGCCGTTGAAGGTGTTGCTGGATTCCTTCGACATGCCGCGCACCAGTAAGAGCACTTCCTCAGCCGCACGCGAGCGCGAACAACTTCGCCAACAAATGCTCGACACGCTGGAGCGCTGGGGGGTGCGCGATTTTCGCACCCTTGCGCTGCTGCCCGAGCATGCGCTCGCCTCGCGCCTGGGAGAAGCAGGAACGCGTCTGCAGCGTCTCACGCGCGGCGTCGAACTGCGCACTCTGACATTGTGTGAGCCTGACCTGCGTTTTGAAGAAGCTCTGGAGCTGGAATCGCCGGTCGAAACCCTTGAACCGCTGTCCTTCCTGCTGAACCGCCTGCTGGAGCAGCTATGCGCCCGTCTGGAATCGCGGGCGCTGGCAGCACATGAGCTGCATATCCGATTGCACCTCGAACATCGAGTGGGTGACGAAGAAACAACAACCACTCAGGAGCTTCCTCGTGTTGAGTTTGACAATGTGAGAGCAAGTTGTTTCGAACGCTGCCTGCGGTTGCCGGTGGCCATGCGAGATCCCAGGGTCTTTCTCAAGCTACTGCAACTGGACCTGGCGGCGCATCCACCTGGGGCCCCGGTCCTGAAGCTCTGGATTGCTGCGCAGCCGGCCCCGCCTCGTACCGCTCAACGCGGTTTGTTTCTGCCGCTCACTCCGGAGGCGGAGAAGCTGGAAATTACGCTGGCGCGCATCATCTCCATCGTTGGCGAGCATCGTGCCGGTATTGCCGGCCTGCTGAATACGCATCGCCCGGATGCTTTTGCCATGAAACGGTTTGTGGGTTCCGACGAGTTACTGGATGTAGCTCCTACAATGTCGGATGCAGCGGGGGCTTCTTACTCGCTGCGCATCTTTCGCCCTGCCCGGCAGCTTAAGGTGCGCACTGCCGATGGCCGTCCCATGGCGGTTCATAGTCTGACATCGTCGGATAAGATGCCGCTACGGGGGAAGGTCGTGTGGTCTGCCGGGCCATGGCGAAGTTCGGGAGAGTGGTGGGCAGAACATGCTAATCCGGAAAACGGAAGTGCGGCAACTAGCCCATGGAACCGCGAAGAGTGGGACATCGCCCTGCAAAACCAGCAGGACAGCAGCCTCGGCCTGTATCGCATTTATCGCGATTCCGGCACCGGCCAATGGTTTGCTCACGCGAGCTATGACTAATGTATATCGAGCTTCACACGCGTTCGGCCTTCAGCTTTCTCGAAGGTGCTTCTGTGCCCGAAGAATTCGCCGGGGGCTGCGCCGCACATCAGATGCCGGCAATGGCGCTGCTCGATCGCGACGGCGTCTATGGCGCGCCACGCTTCTACTTCGCGGCGAAGAAGCTTGGCATCAAGGCACACATCGGGGCGGAGATCACTTCCCTGCTCCCGTCGATATCTACGGGTGCCCCACTCATTCCTTCAGTTGGAATGAGTGGGATCTCACTTCCCCGAGTTTCCCTGCTCTGCGCCTCCCGCACGGGATACCAGAATCTCTGTCGTCTCATTACCCGTACCAAGCTGCGTGCGCCGAAGTATCCGACGCCGCTTTCCAGGCGCATCAAGCCAACGGACGATCTGATCCTGCAATCCCAGGCCCTGGCTTCGCTGGATGATCTTGCCGAATTCGCCGATGGCCTCATCTGCATCACCGGAGGCGATGAAGGCCCGCTGGCACATGCGCTTACACATAGCGATATGGCAGAAGCGCGGCGCACACTCGATCAGCTCATTGCCATCTATGGCAGCAAAAACGTCTACGTTGAATTGCAGCGGCACTACAGCCGCGAGCAGGAGGCACGCAACCAGGCGGCGATTTCACTCGCGCACAGCTTCGGCCTGCCGCTGCTGGCAACGCAAGGCGCGCAATACGCCAGACCGGAAGAGCGCCAGATCCTCGATGTCTTCACTTGCATCCGCAATCATTGCAAGCTCGACACCGCAGGGCGGCTACTTGCACGCAACAGCGAGCGCTACATCAAGAGCCCACAGGAGATGCTGCGCCTGTTCGCCGATTTGCCCGAAGCCACGGCCAACACAGTCGAGCTATCGTCCCGTCTGGAGTTCACACTGGAAAATCTGGGCTATGAGTTCCCCCGCTATCCCGTCGCCGACGGCCAGACCATGGACTCCTTTCTGCGCCAGCGCACCTACGATGGTGCACGCGACCGCTATCTACGGCCCGGACAGCACGAACTCTGGCAACGCGCCCGCCGCCAGATCGAACGCGAACTGGCGCTGATCGAGAAGCTCAAGCTGGCCGGCTACTTCCTCATCGTTTGGGACATCGTGCAGTACTGCCGCCGTCAGAACATCCTGGTGCAGGGACGCGGCTCAGCGGCCAACAGCGCCGTCTGTTATTCGCTCGGCATCACGGCCGTTGACCCCGTCGGCATGGAGTTGCTCTTCGAGCGCTTTCTCTCCGAGGAGCGCGGGGAGTGGCCCGATATCGATCTCGACCTGCCCAGCGGTGATCAACGCGAGAAGGCGATCCAGTACGTCTACGAGCGCTATGGCAAGCTCGGCGCCGCCATGACGGCCAATGTGATTACCTATCGCGGGCGCTCGGCAGCGCGTGAAGTGGGCAAGTCACTGGGCTTCGACGAAGAAACCCTGGGCCGCCTGGCCGGCCTGGTCAGCTCCTGGGAATACAAGGACCCCGGCGACACGCTGGAACGCCAGTTTCGCGATGCCGGATTCGATCTGCGCCATCCGCGCATTCGCAAGTTCTTCGAGTTATGCATGGCGATTCAGGACATGCCCCGCCATCTCGGCCAGCACTCCGGCGGCATGGTCATCTGCCAGGGACAGCTCGACTCCGTCGTCCCGCTAGAGCCCGCCACCATGCCGGGACGCGTGGTTGTGCAATGGGACAAGGAAGACTGTGCCGATCTCGGCATCGTCAAGGTCGATCTGCTGGGGCTGGGCATGATGGCGGTGCTGGAAGACTCCATCACGCTCATTCGCGACCACTATAAAGAAGATGTCGATTTGGCTAAGCTGCCTGCCGATGATCCTACAGTGTATGACGCCTTGCAAAAGGCCGACACTGTGGGCATGTTCCAGATTGAGAGCCGGGCACAGATGTCGTGCCTGCCACGGCTGCATCCCACGCGCTTCTACGACATTGTGGTAGAGGTAGCAATCATCCGGCCCGGGCCCATTGTGGGACAGATGGTGAACCCCTACCTGATGCGCCGCCAGGGCCGGCAGAAAGTCGTTTACCCGCATCCGTCGCTGGAGCCGGTGCTGGAGCGGACGCTGGGCGTCCCGCTGTTTCAGGAGCAACTGTTACGCATTGCCATGATCGCTGCCGGATTCACCGGTGGCGAGGCCGAAGAGCTGCGCCGGGCCTTCGGCTTCAAACGCAGCGAGAAGCGCATGCGCGACATCGAGGTAAAGCTGCGCGCCGGTATGGATCGCAACCGCATTACTGGCGCAGCGCAGGAAGAGATACTGCAGTCGATTACGTCGTTTGCACTGTATGGCTTTCCCGAGTCCCATGCCGCCAGCTTCGCACTCATCGCCTATGCCAGCGCCTGGCTCAAGTGTCATTACCTGGCCGCGTTCACTGCTGCGCTGCTGAACAATCAGCCCATGGGGTTCTATTCTCCGGCAACCCTCGTGAAAGACGCGCAACGGCACGGGCTGAAAGTGAAGCCTATCGACGTCACCATGTCGGAGTGGGCTTGCACGCTGGAACCCATTGGCAGCAGGTCTGAAAGTGATATGGAACAAGTTGCCTTTGAGAAAGCTTCGCGTCAGGGCACGACTTCAGTCGTGCCGAAAAGCGCTTCCCTTTTGAATTTTCCTCCCGAGACGACTTCAGTCGTCGAGGAACCTGTTTTTAGCACCGTCCCTGAAGGAACTTGGGATTTTTTAAAAGGTGCTTTGCGACACGACCAAGATCGTGCCCTGACGCGAAATTTCGCTATGCCTGAGTTGCCAAATTCTGAAGCCGCACCCCTTAAAAACACCCTCGCCCTGCGCATGGGATTGCGGTATGCCCGGGGACTGCGCGAGGAATCGGTGCTGGCCATCGTGCGCGAACGCAATCTGCAGCCGTTTACGTCCATCGCCGGCCTGGCCTATCGCGTCCCCGAACTGCGCCGCGATGAGCTAGTACTGCTGGCCTCCATCGGCGCGCTGAACTCCATTGGCGGTACAGCCAATCAGGATGTCCTTGCCCAGCTCGCTTCGCCCCGTCAAAAGACCAGGCTTCATCGCCGCGATGCCTTATGGCAGGTGGAGCGCGCAGCCCGCTTTGCCGGACCTCTGCTCGATGGCATTCCCGAGAGCGATGCCCCCTCGCCGCTCATGCCAATGACGGCCGAAGAGCGGCTCGTCGCCGACTTTCACGGCACAGGGCTTACCGTCGGCCCGCATCCTCTGGCCTATCGCCGGGCCGATCTCGCGCGCGCGCACATTCTCTCGGCACACGATCTCACGCAAGTCCCCAATGGACGCCGTGTACGCACTGCGGGATGCGTCATCGCGCGTCAGCGGCCGGGGACGGCGAAGGGCTTCGTCTTTCTCAGCCTCGAAGACGAGACTGGCATCAGCAATGCGATCATTACTCCCGACCTGCTCGACCGCAATCGCGTCCTCATTCTCTCGGAAAAATTCTTGTTACTGGAGGGCGTTCTGCAGAACCAGGAGGGCGTGGTCTCCGTGAAGGTTGACCGCATTTGGCCGCTTCGCAAAGCCTACGAACCCGCGAGCGTCGACATCACCGACACCGAGGTGCGCTCCCACGATTTTCACTAGAAAAACGTTTTCCCGACAAAACCGACAGAAGCATCCATAAGTCACAGTGCAGGCCTTATGAATCTGTGTCTTACACTCCCCTGTCCCAAGACGAACTGATCGCCTCTCGTATTCCCGAACAAACCCCGAAGTTTGAAATGTATTTCACTTGCAATCAAGCAGTTAACGGAGTTACTCTCCTTAGGCGCAGAAGGAGTGGTTCTTCCCTTCATTCTGGCTTGTAGTAATAGCGGTGGTAATGTGCGCCACCGAAACCAGCCTGACACGAAGGACTGATCCCCTTGTACGCCTTTGCGGTTCGCAGCCGATTGCACGGCTTGCGGATGGCTTGATAATCCCTGGAGGAAGCTCATGAGCTGCTTGGAAAGAATGGCTGGCTGGCTCGTTACGGTTCTGCTTGCGCTCGTCCTGGCGGCACCCGCGATCCACGCCACCTCTCTCAATAGCGGCAACAGCTTGCCGCTGGACGCATGGCAGGCAAGCGGAGCCTTACTATCCAGCTTTACCAGCACCTCTGACACACCGGACAACGCCCTCGACACCGATGGCCTCAACGGCGAGTATCCCGGCGTCGGATTCTACTATCTCGGGAGCCAGGTGCTTTCCGACAACACAACTCCGTCCCTGGCTGCTCCGGCGAACACGGCCCAACCCGCCGCCTCGCAACCCACTCAGCAGTCTTCGTCCCAGGGCGGAAACTCCGCGTTTCGCCCAGATCTTGCACCCATCCCCGAGCCGACCAGTGTCGCTCTGATGGTCAGCGGTGTCGCGTTTGTTGGAAGCCTACTCGCTCGCAAGCGTAAGCTGTAGTAGAACAAACTGCCGGCCTCAGCGAATACAAAACATTCAGACAGAGGCTGCACCCTGCGCCGCCTTTCGGCTATAGTAAGCCTCCCGCGGAATGCCCACAGACCAAGTGACCTAACTCACTGACAGGAAGTGCGCTCTCCGGACACTATGGACTTGGCAAGCAGGCCTCCTCCATCCCCTTGTGCTCGTCTGTGGCGCGCCGCCAAGGGTGAGTTTGCTTGCAGACGATTGACACACACTTTGGTGCGCTGGATGGCATGATTTGCGTTAGGCAGTCCAGGAGCGAAATGGCAAGAGCGTTCGGCTTGGTGATGACAGGCGGCGGCGCGCGGGGCGCCTATCAGGCAGGTGTTCTGAAGCGCATCGGTGAACTAAAGCGGATTCAAAGCTCCGGCAATCCTTTTCCCATCATCGGCGGCTCTTCTGCCGGGGCCATCAATGGGGCGGGGCTGGCCACGGGCTGCGACGACTTCCCTTTGGCGACTCGCGTCCTGGCGCAGCTTTGGTCCCGTCTCCGGCCAGACGACATCTTTCGCTGCGACCTTCTCTCCCAGGCGCGGAATTCCCTTACCTGGATCCTGGATCTCTCTTTTGGAGCGGTGTTGGGCGGAGGTAATGCCCACTCCTTGCTGGATGCCAGCCCTCTGCGACGCTTTCTCAACAAGCATCTCGACTGCGCTCGAATCCAGGACAATGTCAGGCGTGGACACCTCTACGCCTTTGCCATTTCCGCCACCAACTACACCTCAGGCAAGAGCTATCTCTTTATTCAGGGCGCAAAGGGCCATCCCATGTGGAATCGCAGCCGGCGAGTTACCCTCGCCACCCGAATCACGGTGGAGCATATTTGCGCTTCAGCAGCCATTCCTTTGGTTTTTCAACCCGTTCGGCTGAAGATCCCGCGCGGGACCGCATTCTTTGGCGACGGCTGCATCCGCCTACAGCAGCCTCTAAGTCCAGTAATCCGGCTGGGGGCTAGAAAAATCCTTGCCATCGGGGTACGCGGACACGGTCTCGAGCACCAGGAAGAAGCGGGCAGTCAGGAACCTTCCCTCTCACAAGTTCTGGGAATACTTTTCAACGTCATGTTTCTCGACCACCTGGCCACCGATATCGAGCACTTGCAACGGCTGAATCGACTGCTGAGTGGCGGCAAGGTCAAACAGGTAGGCCTCGAGGGATGCGAAAGGGTTCATCCCCTGACGCCTCTCTTGATCACCCCATCAGTCAATTTGACCGAACTCGCGGAGCAGCACCAGCACGACTTGCCTTACCTCATCCAGTACTTTGTCAATAGCCTGGGACGGGACGCGGCTTCGTGCGCCGACCTGATGAGTTACTTGCTGTTCACCTCCAAGTACACTAGCAACCTCATCGAGATCGGATACCAAGACGCCGACCAGCGCATCGACGAAATCGAGGACTTTCTTTTCTCTCCCCCCGAGGGAGACGACGAAGAGCTTTCCTTCAGCGCCGAAGAAATCGTCAAGTCACGTTCGGCCGCAACCACCACGAGACGAAACTGAAGCTCGGACCAGTGGAAAATCGGGATGCTTGGCGCTGGTCGAATCAAGCTAAGGCTGGATCTGGCGTGTCCTGACAGACGATCCCAGACCTCTTGTGTTCCACGTAGGCGGCACCGCACTCGCTTTCGCTCTTTTCGTCTTGGACGTATAATGCGCGTCGAACCCGCATGAATCCAATCAACATAGATCATCTGACTGAACCCGAACTCATAGACCTAAATCAGCGTATCGTGCAGCGCCTCAGACTCATACGTCAGATACATGCCCATAAGGCCATGCTGCAGTTCCGGATCGGCGATCGCATTACTTTTGAACTTGAGAATAGGGTACCTGTTTTCGGAACCCTGACCCGCTATAACAAGAAGTCTGTCACCGTAATCACCGATGACGGCCAGCGATGGAACGTGTCGCCGGGCCTCCTGCGGCGGGTTGAAACGGGTCACGAGCCATTCCAGACCGAGGAAGGCCCCAATCCGAACTCCGTGATTCCGTTCAGGCAGAAATGAATCGAGGCGCACCTATCGCGTTGGCAGTCTGCAAACACGAAAGGCAGCGACATGCTTATGGAGGTTGCAAACCGCGCATTGTGTCTCCCGAGGTCCCAGCGGTAGACTGCTGCAAATGACCATGCCCTGGGATACCACTCCGGAAATAGCCGCAATTCATTAGCACTGCAGAGGGATTCGAACGCTCGACCCGTCGCCCCGAAGATCAGGCGCCGGCATCGCCATCCGGAACAGCATCGGCGATGCGATAGAGGATGTCGCCTTCGGCCTTCGGCACATAGGCCATCCTGGAAACGCTGATACAGAACCCCGCGCTCCGCACATAGCTGTCGGTCTCGGTGAAGAGCGCCTCCAAGCTGCTTCGCGCCGGATCATCAGCGGCCAAAGCGCGTTCCAGAAGGACGTGCAGCAGCAGTGCCTTGTCGCGGCTAGTGCCGGTGGCGAAGCGTACGGTCTCGTCCGGCATGGCAATCCGGTTCGGATCTTCAAAGATCGACTCGTCCCCCGCGATCGCGGCCACCGATCGCATCGCGTCGTCGGCTGTCTGGATGTGCGGCAGCAGACTACCGATCTGGCTGCTGTAGCGGCCTGCCTCCAGATAAACCGAGAGATCGGGCACGTCGAGCGTGCGATAGGTATACAGGGCACGCAATGCCGCTATGTTTCCTTCTTCCAGAGCGCCCTGACGCACTCTCGTCCGCGCCCCTTCCGCGCCCGAAGCTGATGCGGCGTCCGCGACGATCTGCGCGATGTCCAATCCGGCTACGGGTTGCGTCGGGCGCTGCAAAGCACCTCTGAGTTGTGCAGGGCGAAAGCCGAAGAACTCATCACTTTGCGTGACCATCTCCGCCAGACGCCGCTCCGGCATCGAGCTCTCACCCGTTATCAGCTCATAGTTGCCGAACGCCGTGATGATCCGGTCGAAGTCTGGAAGCCGATCATCGAACGCCAGCTGTCCATCACCGCCATAGTGCTCCGCGACCAGGCTCGACCAGGTTGCCGGCGAAAACAGCTCATGCTTCGAATAGAACCACCACAACCCATCCGCACGGGAGGTGAATGCCGAATAGTGGGTCGGCGCTCCCAGCAATACGAGGTTGTCGACCGCCCGCTCCTCCAGCATGAGGGCCAGGGCCGCGAAGATTGTCGCTTCGTCAAGACAGCAGGTCAGTCCGAGCGGCTTGTGCTTACGCCCTTGCAACAGCCGCCGGCACGCCCACGCCTCGTCGATTGTGCCGTAGGTATAGGCCGGGAATTTTCGCTGGCCAAACAGCTCGAGTGCAAAGTCATCCTTCTTCATGGTTCCGCGCTTGACCCGCCACTGGATCGTCTTCAGGATCGTGTCCCGCGCATACTCGACGGCATCCTTGCCATCTCGCGCCTCCAGCACGTCGAGGTCGAAAAAGCCGTTCATCTCGGCGATTCGCGCCGCGCTCACATGTTCGAAGTGATGATCCAACAACTCGTGGATGTGCGGTACCGGCGACTCGGGCGACTCCAGCACCCGCTCGCGCAGCTCCCACAATCGCGGCGACATCAGGTTGGCGAGGATGAGCGTAAAGGCGAGTTCCGGGTCCAGGACAACGTCAAACAGATTTGGCGCTACTGCCCGGTCGAAACGATGATCGTTCACGCCCAGCCACTTTGCAGTGTCTAACCCCACAGGTGAGATTCTAAGCGACGTCGGATCAGTTGGGCCGTCGCCTTCTAGCGTCCCAGAAACGCCTCAAGCTTCTCAATGTTCTTGCCCGCCAACTCCAGGTAGTGGTGAGCGCTCTCCGGGTCGGTGTTGTCGAGGGCCTGCTTGGCTTTTTGCAGATCAACCCGCATCGAGTTGCGGGCTGCGACCATATCCCCGCGCAGGCCCAGGCCGCTTTGTTGCATCTGTCGCTCGAGAGTGTCGAGGCTGGCTTCGACTGCGGCCGCCCGGCTGTCCAGTTGGTCGTTCTCTGTCTCCAGTTGTTGCATCACTTTCGGATCGACGCTGGGTGGAGGCGGAGTCGGGTCAGCGGGCGGGGCTACCGATTCCGTTCGATTGGAAGCTGTTGTCTTCGTCCTGGCTTTGGTCGCAGGTGGCGGAACGTTCGCCTCAGTGTGCTCGCTGGCCTGCCCTCCCGGACCGGTTGCGGCGTTCGCTCCCCCCGGCGGGTTCAGAGAGCTTCCCGTCATCTCAACTTGCGGTTGCGCCAGCGGCGCGTTGGCGCTGCCCCCTACAGCGGAGATCGGCGCCGGCGCCGGCCTGCGGGCAAACAGCACAACGCCCAATAGCACTGCTGCAACCACGACGATCAGCCCCGCCATCATGTAGCGGGAATTCCATCTGCCGCTGCTGGCTGGAGCAGGCGTAGCCGAGACCGCAGCCGGCATTATGGGAGCAGGCGTGGCAGGCTGGCTTTGCGGTGCCGCCACCGCTGCTGTTGCATAGGTCTGTCCGGTGGTGGTTTCCAGCACAGTTCGGTTGGGAACACCCAGCGTTGCGGCTGCGCCTCCGCTAGTCACACTTTCCGGACGCTCCAGCGCAGCTCCGAATTCTTCCACACTTCGATAACGGGCTTCGGGATTCTTCTCGATCGCTTTGGTTACCACGTTCTGGTACTGCGCCGGCGCGTACGGATGCAGGTTAACCATCGGCGGCGGCGGTGTACTGACTTGATGGCGCATGATCTCGAAGTCGCTGCCTTCTTCGAAGGGAACATGACCGCTCAGCATCTGATACAGAGTGATGCCCAGGGCGTAGATGTCGGTGCGTACATCGATCGGACGGCCCTGAATTTGTTCCGGAGACATGTAGGCGGGCGTACCCAGCTGCATTCCAGTTCGGGTTGCACCGCGCACGCCGACCACCTTGGCGATGCCGAAGTCCATGACCTTGACGATGCCCTGGCGGTTGAGCATCAGGTTGGTGGGCTTGATATCGCGATGCACGATTCCCATGCGATGGGCGGCACCGACGCCTAGCAGCGCCTGCTTGAACCATGGCACAGCATCCTCGACCGGCAAAGGACCGCGCCGGCGGATAAGCTGCTCAAAGTTCTCTCCCTCCACAAACTCCATCGCGATGAAAGCGTTTCCTTCATGCACCAGGAAGGCATACAGCGTGGCCAGGTTGACGTGGTTCAGGTTCGCCTGGGCGCGGGCTTCGGTGCGGAAGCGCTCGACGATTTCCGGATTGTGCGACAGCTCCGGAGTCAGCATCTTGATCGCGACCGGCCGCTCCAGCTGCACGTCCATGGCCTTATAGACCACGCCCATCCCGCCCTCGCCAAGCTTTTCGATGATCCGGAAATTCGCCACTTGCTCGCCAATCATGGGGCTCCCCTCCACTTTGAAATCGGCCGTCGTGTGCCATCAAAGACACTTAAACTTGAGTTCGAGATCGCCGATGCGAATGACATCGTTGTCTTTCAGCGCCTCACGCGCAATCGGCTGCTCACCATCGTTGAGATGGGTGCCATTGGTCGAATCCAAGTCGGTCAGGAAGAACTTACCGTCTTTGTAGCGAATACTGGCATGACGGGCAGAAGCCGCACCGTCCTTCAACAGGATGTCGGCGTCCGCACCGCTGCCCAGAACATTCTGGCCTTCGCGAATGCGGAAGTCCTCACCCTTCTGGTCGCCATTCATAGCCACCAGCCAGCCAACCACCGGAGGCTTGCGCTTTTCGGCGATCATGACTGTCTTCAGTCCTGCAACCGTGGCAGCCTCCGAGGAGACAGGGGCGGCCGCGCTTCCCTCCATGCGCGTCTTCGCAATTGGCACGGTGGCGACAGCATAGCCAGTCTTCTGACAATATGGACATACTTCCCAGGAATCTTCCAGTTGATGTCCGTTGGCACAGAACTTCGACATGGATCCTCCGGTGCTGGTCTGCCTTGCAGTCCGACTTAACTTGCGAAATACGTCGCAACCGGCCCCTTCTTGCCCAGGAAAATCCGGTCTCCGTTCTTCAACCCGATTTTGCTGACCCGAGGCGAGTCGGTCGAATTCACATAAGTGCCGTTGCTCGATCCCTTGTCGATGAGCATGACCGTGCCGTCCACCGGAACGATCCACGCATGTTCGCTGGAAATGGTTTCGTCGGAAAGGACCACGGCGCACTTTGGATCGCGCCCGATCCACAAGCCCTGTTTGTCAACCTTAAAACTGCGCCCGGAGAGCGCTCCCGATGTGAACTGTATGCTCCCGTAGTTTTTCTCCAACACAGTGCGCGGGAGCCGGGCATCGTTGCCTGACGGCACAGACGGGACGGGCGACTGAACCGAGGGCCGCACGCTGGCGCCACTGGCCGCCGTCATCGCAGGCTGCGCCACTGGTTGCTTACGGCGCAACACCAGGGCAATCGCGCCCAGCACTAGAACACCCGCCGCGGCATAGAGCGGCGTTTTTCCCGTGGTCTCCAGCGTTCTCTGCATAAACCCGAGCTGATCTTCAGCAATCACGGCTGAGGCGCGGTATTTTTTCGCATCCGGCAAATCCGGCATGAACTGCAAGGCGGTGTCGAATTCGCCGATGGCCTTGCGATATTCGCCGGCGTCGTAAAGGTCAAGTCCCGCGTCCCAGTGCTGGTCGAAAGTACCGCGCGCAGGGGCAACTCCGGTTTGCCGCACGAACTCCATCGCCGTATTGATCGGTACCAGGAAGTTGAATCCCTGTTGTTCCGCCCCAGCGGTGGCGATGCCGATCACCTCACCCCGATCATTGAACGCCGGCCCGCCGCTGTTGCCGTGTGTAATGGCAACGTCAGACTGGAGGAGAGGAACACCGATAGTGCCGGTCTTGATGGCCGATATGTGTCCATTGGTGGCCGAGGCTTCAAAATTGGATTCTGCGCTGATAATCGGATTGTCGCCGAAGCTCGATGCCACGCCCGGATAGCCCATCACCATCACTGTGTCCTGCAACCGGACTTGGTCCGAATTTCCCAGCGGGACAGTCGGGTAGTTCGAGCCCGGAACCTTCAAGACGGCGACATCTTTGCCGTCTTCCGTGATTGGCGCGCTATATTGCAGGATATCTGCGTTCAGGACCTTGCCGTTCGACAAGGTCACGCTCAGCGTCGGGCCTTGCACCAGTTCGATCTTCCCGCGTTGCAGCAGGTCCAGGATCTGTTGGTTGCTGAGACTGTGTCCCTGCTTTTCGGCTTCGGAAGCGACGTATTTCACGCTCTTAATGGCGTCGGCGCGCAGCTCGGCCTGCAACGACTCTACCGCCTGCAGGTCCTTGAGGTTGGCATGCTGCACGACGTGGCCATTGGTAATCAGATAGCCGTCGGGATGGAAGAAAAAACCGGTACCTAATTCGCCATGCGGCAATTTGAGTGAGATGTCACCGTAGGTCCATTTCGCCTGGTACTGCACCACTACCAGCGCCACTGCAGGCTTCACTTCCAGCGCCCGCTTCTCGTCTGGCGTCAACTGGCCCATCGCCGTGAGCGGCACCCACAATGCGATTGCAACCGCAACCGCCCATTGCTTCATCATTCGGAACCTCCCGACTGTGAACCAGCGCGAGATAATCAGGCGAACGAATGTCCCGATCCACCCAGGGTCGACATCCACAACGATTCGTAACGCCATGTAGGAAATGGCCTACAAGCTGTTTTCATGGCAGGATTTCGGAATACGGCAATCGCCTTGGTTCGTCCTGGGAGAAATACTCGGAGGATTGTGTACCACTTAGAAGTTCAGAGTCAACGGAAAAACCGCCCCAAGACTACCCATCCAACCTCTCTCTTTTATCTAGAGGATGCTGTCCTCAACGCGATAGCAAGGCTGGATGGGCGCGGTTTTTGCAAAGCGCAGATGACGGAACTGAACTGGATGCAGGAACCACGGCAAATCGCGGAGAACAATGCGGGCTTACTGGCGCGCCCGGAGAGATTCGAACTTGAGCCGTTTTGCGGGCGTCCGAGCCCGCAGGGCGAAATCCTGAGCGGAGGTCGCGCAAGCGGCCGCAGTCGAAGGATCTTGAAGTGGTAGGAGTCTTGCCTAGCTCTGGCGCGCCCGGAGAGATTCGAACTCCCGGCCTGTTGCTCCGGAGGCAACCGCTCTATCCAGCTGAGCTACGGGCGCGTCGTACTCCGATTATACGTGACAATAGCGCGAACACTTACGCCACAGCCGCCTGGCGCGCCCGCACGGCATGTCGGGCAAGTTCGTTTGCCTCGCGGTTCTCTTCCCGACTGATGTGTGCGATGGAGAACTCCAGCGAGCGTGCCAGCTTGCGGCAGGTCCAGTTGAGCGAGTACAGCCGCGGGCTGCGGCAGGCATACTCGCCGTTCATCTGCTTGACCACGATTTCCGAATCCGAGAAGACGTGCAGCGCCTTGGCCTTCGCCGCGATGGCATGTTGCAGGGCCTCCATCAGCGCAACGTACTCGGCCACATTGTTGTCCTGATGGCCAATCCACTTGGCAATGCGCACGGTCTCGCCCCGGACATCGTGAATCAGGATCCCAATCCCCGATGGTCCCGGGTTTCCGTGCGAGCCACCGTCAACGTAGGCGGTCAGTGCTGGCATTTGTCTCCTCTACCTTCGTTCAAGTGGCCGAATTCGTCAAGATGCGAAGTTGGTTCCCCGAATTGGGCCCTCAGGAATCTCTCAGTTCTGTGAAAAAGGTGTGAATTGTCATTGAAAATTTTGCACTCGTATCCGCGAACTTCCGTCGCTGCTATCGCTTGCCGCGAACCGCTCATCAGCCGCAAGAATATCGCATGTGCACACACCTTGGGCGTTGACATTTCGGCATCGTCCGTTAGGATGGCAATCGTCGACGGCAGAAAAGAGCGGCACCAATTAGGAGCCGGCTTGAAGTAAGCTGAAGCGATCGGTGAGCGAGGCGACTCGCGGAACCGCCAGACCCGAAAAAATCGACGGCGTTGCGAGATGTCCGCCGAGGTTTGGAACTGCGAAAGCAGTGATTGCGTCAAGGGCTGCGACGGTACATGCGTCCACGCCGGCAACTCTCTCGCAGGAGTTGGCGGCTAGAGCATAACCAATGTGGCAAGTCCACAGTCGATGGTCGAAAAGAATGGGCTCCAATAATCCGTTGCCCACTCGAAATAGACTGAGCGTTCGGTGAGCGAGGCGACTCGCGGAACCGCCAGACCTGAAAAAATCGACGGCGTTGCGAGATGTCCGCCGAGGTTTGGAACCGCGAAAGCGGTGATCGCATCAAGGGCTGCGACGGTACATGCGTCCACGCCGAGGGCTCCCTCGCAGGAGTCGGCGGCTAGAGCATAACCAAGGTCGCAGCCTTTTCCATTTGTCTGCCAACGACTCCTTCATTTTGGGACGCCGCTTGATCCGATTTACAAACCACCTGTGCCGGGCATACAACATCTGAAGAGAACATAGTTGCAAAGCAGCGCGGTGCATCAGCCGCCTTGAGGTGACCATGCCGAATTGGAAGAAGACGTTGGTGTTCGCCAGCCTTGGCGCAGGGGTTGTCCTGTTAGCGACCGGCCGCCGTGGCGCAGGGATGGGTTTTACCGCCGCCGGCCTGACCATTCTGGCCAGCGAGTATCCCGAGAAGTTCGAGGCGGTTTGGGAAAGTGCTCCTGACTACCTGCAGAAGGGCATGCAAATCTTCGGCGCGCTGCAGAAGCTGGGCGAAGGCTTCCTGGAAGAGGCCGAGCGCCGGGGCGCCAGCACCTGGGCGGACATGCGCGCCCAGTATGGCAACTAGCCAGCCGCCCACATTGCATTCGATCCGACTTTTCCTCGCAAGCTGACCCGACGAAGCGGTCAGCCTTTCGCTTTAGCATGGGGATGGGTACGGTCATACACGTCCATGACGTGCTTCACCGTGAGCTGGGTGTAGCGTTGCGTAGTGGAGAGCCGCTCATGCCCCAGCATCTCCTGGATGGCGCGCAGGTCGGCGCCCTCCTCCAGCATGTGTGCTCCAAAGGCGTGCCGCAAAGTGTGGGGATGAACCTCAGGCGAGAGGCCGCGGCTCACCGCAATCCGTTTGACGATGCGGCCCACGCTGCGCGTCGTCAGCCGCGAACCCCGCAGGTTGATCAGCAAGGCCTTCTCTGCCAGGTGTCTGGTTTCTTCCAGCACCTTCTTGCGTGCCGGCAGATAGGCGCGCGCCGCCTGCGCGGCTGAATCCCCAAAAGGAACGTAACGCTCCTTCTTGCCCTTGCCCCGCACCAGGATGATCTCATTCGACCAGCGCACGTCGTCGAGGTTGATGCCGATCAGTTCCGAGTTGCGAATGCCGCAGCTATAGAGCAACTCCAGGATGACCTGGTCGCGCTCAGGGAATGCCGACTCTTCCGGCATGCCCGAGTCGAGCACCGTGCAAACTTCCTCCACCGTAGGCACGCGCGGCAGCTTCTTCGGCAACTTTGGCGTGGCGACCAGCGCGGCGGGATTCTGCTCCACCACGCCTTCCTGGGCCAGCCATCTGTACAGCGAGCGCACCGCCGCCAGCGAGCGCGCCACCGACGTCTTGCTCAGCCCGCGCTCATACAGGCTAGACAGGTAGCCGCGAATCAGCACGTGGTCGATGTCGCCCCACCCCTGCGGCCCAACGTACTCCGCGAATCCCGCCAGGTCGTTCGCATAGGCCTTGATGGTGTGTGGCGAGGCGTTGCGCTCCTGCAGCGAGCGCAGGAACTTCGCTACTGCCTTCTCTACCGTTGTCGTTGCCTGCCCGCTCATTCCGCCGCGCCCACCTTGCCGTCGCCGCGCTTTGCCCGCGGATGATGCTGGCGATGCACGCGGCTCAGCCGATCCAGCGCCAGATGCGTGTACACCTGCGTCGTCGAAATGTCGGCATGACCCAGGATGGTCTGCACCGTGCGCAGGTCGGCGCCGTTCTCCACCATATGCGTAGCGCAACTGTGGCGCAGCATGTGCGGAGAAGCATGATGCCCCGCGTTCTCCGACGCCGCGCTCACCAACTGCCACACGCGCTGGCGCGTGATGGCCCTGGCTCCGCGGGCGACAAACAGAAACGGGGACGACTTCCCTGCTGCCAGCACCGGTCGCGCCTCCCGCAGGTACGCCTGGACGATCTCCTGCGCCGCGCCGCCCAGCGGGACGATGCGCTCCTTGTCACCCTTGCCGCGCACCAACACGTATCCCATCTCGAGCTTCAGGTCCTCCAGCTTGACGTTGATCAGCTCCGAGACGCGCAGCGCTCCGGCGTAGAAAACCTCCAGAATGGCGCGGTCGCGCACACCCAGAGCTTGCGATGCGCGGTTGTCCCTGGCTCGCTGCGGCCCTTGCAGAACCCGTTCGACTTCAACCGTGGCCAGCGACTTGGGAAGCACCTTCCACTGCCGCGGCGTGTCGATGTTGAGTGTCGGGTCCTTTTCGATGTGGCGATCGAGCAGCAGGTACTTGTAGAAATGGCGCAGCGCCGAGAGCTTGCGAGCTACGCTGCGCGCGTCCATTTTTCGGGCGACGCTCCCCGCGCCGACGCCATCGGTGAACAGCCCGTTCAGGAAGTCGCGCACGTCCTGCCGCCGCGCCTCGCGGACCGTGCGCTTGCGCTGGTGCAGGAACTCCGCATACTGCTTAAGGTCGGTGCGATACGCCGCGACGCTGAGCGCCGCCAGCCCCTTCTCGACTTTTAGGTAGTCGAAGAAGGCGCTCAGGAATCGCTGGTTAGGATCGGCAGCCTGCACCTCTCAAGTATGGCGTGGACGGTGAGCGCCGGGAATGATGAGGCAGGTACGCACTGGAAACCACCACTAGCTCAGCGCTGTGCGCTCCCTGGCCCGTTCCGCGCGAGGAATGCGTGCCGGATCACAACAAACCTTCTGACCACTGCTAAGTGCGCCCTATATCTCCCCCAGTGTCCGGTGCACCAGGCTGATGGCCATAGAGCCTTCGCCAACGGCTGAGGCCACGCGCTTGACGTTGCCGGAGCGCACGTCGCCGACGGCGAAGACGCCGGGTAAGGTGGTCTCCAGCATCTGCGGCGGGCGGCGAAGCGGCCATCCGGCCGATTGCAGCGCGCTGGTGTCGATGTCGCGGCCGGTGAGCACGAACCCTTTGTCGTCGAGCGCGAGGCAGCCTTGCAGCCAATCCGTGCGCGGCGATGCGCCCGTCATCATGAAGACGTGGTGAATGTCATGAGCGGAGTGCGTGCCAGTCGCCTTGTTCTGCCATGTCACCCGCTCAAGTTGGGTGTCACCTTCCAGAGCAATGATCTCGGTATGGTAGTGCAAATCGATGTTGGGGTTCTCCTCGATGCGGCGGATGAGGTAGCGCGACATGGTATCGGAAAGCTGTCCGGAGCGCACCAGCATATGCACTCGGTGCGCGGTCTGCGATAGGAAGACGGCAGCTTGTCCGGCCGAATTTCCGCCGCCTACCACGATGACGTCGTCGCCTTCGCAGAGCTGAGACTCCATGAAGGTCGCGCCATAGTACACGCCTAGCCCTTCGAAGCGCTGCAGATTGGGGATTGGCGGCTTGTTGTACTGAGCGCCGGTGGCGATCACCACGGTGCGCGCCGCCAGCTTCGTCTCATCCTCCAGCATGACGTGGTAGGGGCGCCGGTCGCAATTCAGGCGGACGGCACTGTGGGCCACCATGATATCGGCGCCAAACTTCATGGCTTGGGACAAGGCGCGACCAGTTAGTTCCTGGCCTGAGATTCCCGTCGGAAAGCCGAGGTAGTTTTCGATCTTGGAGCTGGAGCCCGCTTGCCCACCGGGATTGGACGTCTCCACCAGCAGCGCGTTGATGCCTTCCGAGGCGGCATAGACTGCGGCCGCCAGGCCGGAGGGCCCGCCGCCAACGATGATCAGATCGCGAAGGGCCCCAGCATCCACGTTGACGTTCAACCCGATGCACTCTGCGAGTTGCTGAATTGTTGGATTGCGCAACACGTAGACGCTGTTGCCATCGTTACAGATGGTGACCGGAATCTCGTCGGGCGTGACGTTGAAACGGTCTAGCAGATCCTGGGAAGAGCGGTCCGTCTCCAGGTCGGCGTACTGATAAGGGTAGCCGTTGCGGCAAAGGAACTCGCGCAGGCGCAGGGTAGCAGCGGAGTGCCGCGATCCCAGGAGAATCACGTTGCCCAGGCCGCCACTAATCAGCGCCATGCGGCGCATGATGAAAGCGCGCATGAAGACTTCACTGAGTTCCGCATCACGCGCCATCAGAGCACGAAAGTCGTCGTGCCTCAGTTCCAGAAGCTCGCCCGCAGTCTTCACTCGTCCCAGCGCAAAGCAGCGCTGCCCGGACACGGTAGTGATCTCGCCGGTGAAACCGCCGGCTACGTGAGTGGCAATGACGGGATGACCGACCTGTGCGGGTTGCACGATATCGATTTCACCGGAGAGCACCACGAAGAACGGTACATTCTCATCCCCCGGCCGGAACAGGACTTCGCCCTCCTGCACCGTCCGTAACTTTGCCCAGGGACGAATGCGATCAATCTGCGCCGAAGCAAGGGAGGGAAAGATCTGCGCCTTGTAATCCAAACCGCTTGGAATAGGAATTGCGCTCATAGATATCCTTAGGGGAACGAAGTCACTGTGAGCAGTAGATGATGCTGAGCGGCGCGAGGCTTCATGGGGCGGCTGGCCCGCCGGCTACCGGCCACCAGCGCTGGTTGTCGGACGCGTTCGCTGACAGCTGACCACCAACAACCGACAACTTTTATAATCGACGCTTATGCCCTCTTTCCTATCCGTCGCCGAGCAACTGGAGTACCTGCGCAAAGGCGCGGCTGAAATCATTCGCGAGAGCGATTTGTGCGACCGCCTCGACAAGTGCCTGCGCACCGGCAAGCCCATGCGGGTGAAGGCTGGCTTCGATCCGACAGCGCCCGATCTGCACCTGGGCCACACCGTGCTGATGCGCAAGCTGAAACATTTTCAGGACATGGGCCACACCGTGATCTTCCTCATCGGCGACTTCACCGGGCTGATCGGCGATCCGTCGGGGCGCTCGGCCACGCGGCCGCCGCTTACGCGCGAGCAGATCGACGCCAACGCCGAGACTTACAAGGCGCAGGTGTTCAAGATCCTCGACCGCGACAAGACCGAGGTGCGCTTCAACAGCGAATGGCTGGGCAAGCTGGGATTCGAAGGCTTCATCCGGCTGGCGGCCAAGTTCACGGTGTCGCAGATGCTGGAGCGCGAGGACTTTCACAAGCGCTTCTTCGAAGAGAAGCCCATCGCCATGCACGAACTGTTGTACCCCATCGCGCAGGGCTACGACTCGGTGGCGCTGGAGGCCGACGTGGAGCTCGGCGGCACCGACCAGAAATTCAACCTGTTGATGGGACGCCAACTGCAACGTGATTACAACCAGCTGCCGCAGATCGTGCTGACCATGCCGCTGCTGGAAGGCACCGACGGCGTGCAGAAGATGTCGAAGTCGTACGGGAACTACATCGGCATCACCGAGCCGCCGCAGGAGATGTTCGGCAAGGTGATGTCGATCTCCGACGAGCTGATGTGGCGTTACTACGAACTGCTCACTGATTTGACCACGCGCGAGATCACGCAGCTAAAGGAGGCGGTGAAGAAGGGCACGGCGCATCCCATGATGCTCAAGCAGGACCTGGGCAAGCGCATCGTCGCTGATTTCCATGGCTTCGAAGCAGCCGAGCGCGCGGCGCAGGACTGGTCGCGCATGTTCCAGAAGGACGAGACGCCGGAAGACCTGCCGCTGGTCAGAGTAAAGTTCGAGGAAGTGGCTGCGCCGAATGCGTCGTTGCCCGAGAACGGCGTGGCGCAGGTGAAGCTCGACAAGCTGCTGGCACGCACCGGGCTGGCGACGTCGGTAACCGATGGCGTGCGCAAGGTCAAGCAAAACGCGGTCAAGCTGGATGGCGAGCTGAAGACGGAGGTAGTCGTCGAAGTGAAGCTGGGGGCCGAGTTTACGCTGCGCGCGGGAAAGAAGATGGTGCGGGTGAGGGTGGAGGGGTGAGGTTGTGCGACCAGTGAAGGGGCTCGGCTTTTCGAGGGGCGCGGCTTCCCCAGTGCGTCCGCACTGGGCTCGAATTGTCAATCCCTTTGAGCTTCACCCGCCGACCCGTTACCAGTTTCAGTTGTGGAGGATGATACTGATGATCTTGTAAGCCACTGGGGACCGCTTGACACGCGGTTTCTCGCATCTTAGGTTCGAAACAAGAAGGTAGAGTCGAGCCAGTTATGGATATGATTCCGCTCAAGCCGGAGCGCGAGGCGCAGTTGGAAGAATACGCGCAACGACATGGCCAGGACCCGGCCGCCGCCCTCGATGAGGCTCTCGCTGCTTATCTGGAATGGGAGCGGCAGGATTTCGAGGAAGCCGTTGAAGGCATCCGCCAAGGCAAAGAAGACGTAAGAGCCGGGCGCAGCCGCCCCGCCTTCGACTTTCTTTCCGCGATGCGCCAGAAATATGGCATTCCGGGTTGAAATCTCGGCTCAGGCCGAAAGCGATGCGGAAGCGATTCTTGAATTGGTTGATATCGCAGCACGCCGGAGAGACCGGCATTCGCTGGTTCATGGCATTAAATGACGCCATCGCGTCCTGGCGAACCTTCCTCAGCGTTGCCCCCTTGCTCCGGAGAGTGGCAGGTTTCCGTTCGAAGTACGTCAGCTCCTCTACGGCCGCAGGCCTCATGTATATCGGTTTTTGTTTACCATCGAGGGTGACGTGGTAAACGTTGTTCACATCCGCCACGGCCGCCGCGCTCCCGCTGACCCGGTTTTGTGAACCAATCGCCGCTTCTTGCTTCTCGGCCCCATTCCACCGCACAATAGTTGCCGGAGCCGGGAGAGCCGCCGTTGGACATTGCTGTTGGAAGCAGCCTGCTGCAGTACACCATCATTCGCCGTCTGGGTGCGGGCGGCATGGGCGTGGTCTATGAAGCCGAGGACAGCAAGCTTGGCCGCCGGGTTGCGCTGAAGTTTCTGTCGGCCGAAGCCGAGCAGGACGCCAGTGCGCTGGAGCGCTTCAAGCAGGAGGCGCGCGCCGCCTCCGCGCTAAACCACCCGAACATCTGCACCATCTACGCCATCGAGGAGTGCGACGGGCGCAGCTTCATCGCCATGGAGTTGCTGGAGGGCGAGAGCCTCGCCGAAAAGATCAGATGGCCACGCTATGCCGCTGGACAAGATTCTGGACATCGGCATTCAGGTGACCGACGCGCTCGACGTCGCCCACCAGAGGGGCATCGTACACCGCGACCTGAAGCCGGCGAACATCTTCATCACCACGCGCGGGCAGGCGAAGATTCTCGATTTCGGACTGGCGAAATTGATTCGCGAGCGGCGCGCCGCCATGGAGACCATCGGCGGCGATGCTCCTACATTTGCAGCACCACACCTGACTTCGCCGGGCACCTCTGTCGGCACCGTCGCCTATATGTCGCCGGAGCAGGCTCGTGGCGAGGAACTCGACGGCCGCAGCGACCTGTTCTCCATGGGCTCAGTGCTCTACGAGATGGCGACGGGACGGATTCCCTTCGCGGGCAACACAACGGCGGTGATCTTCAGTGAAATCCTGATGCGCAATCCACCGGCTCCCACGGAGTTCAACGCTGGGCTGTCGCCCAAGCTGGAAGAGATCATCGGCAAGGCGCTGGAGAAGGACGTTGATCTCCGTTATCAGAGCGCGGCTGAGATGCGCGGCGACTTGAAGCGGCTGAAGCGCGATAGCGAATCGGGCAAAGTTGCAGCGCATTCCTCGACGGGTTTCACCCCAGCCGGAAGTCCGCCCGCCTCGTCGCCGCAGCCCGTTTCGAGTTCATCGGGCGTGCCCAGCGCGCAGATGCCAGCGGCGCATCCCAGTTCGCCCGTCATCCAGGCAGCGCGCGAGCATAAAGGCCGCACCGGACTGGTCCTCGCCATTGCCGTCGTGGTGCTGGCCGCAGCCGCTTTCGGCGTCTATTCGTTTTTCCAATCCAGAAGAATCGGCTCACAGCCGTTTCAGAACGTCAGTTTTGAGAAACTCACCGATTCGGGCCAGGTCAAGCTGGCCACGATCTCGGCTGACGGCCGTTACTTGTTCAATGTTCACGATGATGGCCGCGGGACGCAAAGCTTGTGGATGCGGCAGATCGCTACCGGCAGCGACAAGGAGATTATCCCAGCCACTCAGGCCCGCTATACCGGTCTAACGTTCTCGCCAGACGGGAATTATCTCTATTTCGTCCGCAATGAGCCGCAGCGGCCGGAGATCAATCTGCTCTACCAGGTGCCGACGCTGGGCGGAGCGCCTCGACTACTGATCACGGACGTGGACAGCGCGGTCAGTTTCGCGCCCGATGGCAAAAGGCTCGTGTTCCTGCGCGACAGTGGCGCCGATGCGAATTCAAAGCTCATCATCGCGAATGCCGACGGCAGTGACGAGCGCGTGCTCGCCACGCTTCCGTTGCCCGGCTACAAGGACCCGGCGTGGTCGCCCGATGGCAAAACCATTGCGGCTTCGATTCTCGATCCCGGCGGCGAGACCCTGGGCAGGATCGTCGGCCTGGATCCGGACACCGGCAAGGAGCGCACCATCTACGCGGCGACCGCCCAGCTCACCAAGCCGACGTGGCTTGCCGGGAGCAAAACTCTGGCCGTGATCTTTCAGGATGTTTCGACCAACTGGGACGGTCAGGTGGGAGAGGTCAGCGCGCGTGATGGCCAGTTCCGGCGCATCAGCAACGATCTGAACAACTACAGCAGCGCTACCCTGGCTGCAACCAGCGACGCCAAAGAATTGGTCGCGGTGCAGTCGACTCCGGATGTCGGCATTTATACGATGAGCTCGGAGCCCAATGCTGCCGGCGCTCCCACCATGGTCGACAATCGCGAAGACGTGTACGTTGGCTGGACCAATGATGGGAAGCTTGTGTCCATCGATTGGGAGGGCCATATCTTGAGCATGAATGCCGACGGCAGCAATCGCACGGTGATCTATTCCAACCGGCTATTCATGACGAACCTTTCTGTCTGCCAGGACGGACGCCATGTTCTTTTCGGCATGCCCAACAAAGAAACGAAAGGGATCAGCGTTTTCCTGCTCGACCTGCAAGCAGGAACGACAAAGCCCATCACCTTCGGCAAGGCTGACCTGAATGCGTTCTGCTCGCCCGACAGTACCTTCTTCCTCTACACCAAGCTGGAGAAGGGAAAGCAGCTCTTAATGCGCCAATCGCTCAGCGGAGGCGAGGCGAAGCAGATCTTCCCGGACTTTGCTCAGTTCGCCAGCCTAAGTGCCGACGGAAAAACCGCAGCGGTAAGCACCCTCGAGGGTAGGGGTGCGGAGACGAAGTTCGTGATCAAGCTCTTCGACGCAAATGGGGGGCCGGTCCTAAAAACCATCCATCCCAGCACGTCCATAGCGGGGCTGGTGAGGTTCTCGCCTGACGGCAACTACCTCTACTATCCGGTAAATGAGCATGGAGTTTCCAACCTGGTGAAGCAGTCAGTGGACGGCGGCGATCCGGTTCCGGTGACCAACTTCGATAATCTCGTGATCTACGATTATTCTTACGATTGGAACAACAAGAGGCTCGCGGTAACCCGTGGCCGTTCCAACAGTGACGCGGTGCTCATTAAGGACCAGGGCGCAGAGTGAAATTCAACCTAGAGGGGTTATAGAAGAAACGATGTTCTGCACCAATTGCGGCGAGCAGATGCGCGACAGCGACAAGTTTTGCGCCGAATGCGGCGCCCCGGCGCCCCCTCGGGCGGCGAAGAAACGGGCCACGCCCGAGGCTGGTGCGGAGCCGCAGCCTGCCCCACCGCGCGCACCGCGCTCGACCGCGGAAGCCTACCATGCTCCGCTGCCGGCGACTCCGTCCGGAGGGGGAGCGATCCCGCAGCCTGAACTGGCGTTTTCCGCCCCGGCGCAACCAACGCCACCTGCACCGGCTCCCCCGGCACGGCAAGCACCACCGAGAGTGCTACGAACGCCTGAACCTCCGTTGTCGGACCAGCAAGAGCGGCAGGTGCTGCTGGAGGGCGAAGAGATTGCCTCGGTGCGTGGCCAGGTGCCGGTGGAAGCACTGCCGGATATTGTCCCTGCCCGGGAGCAGAAGTCCGCACCGCAGATTTGTACATCCTGCGGCAAGGTGAACCCTGCAGGAAACCGGTTCTGCGAAAGCTGCGGCCGCGCGCTGCAAAGCAGTTGGTTAGGCGATGCTCCGCCGTCTCCATCAGCTTCTCCTGCAGCAGGAGCAACTGCGGCAGCGGCTCCTGCGGCCGTCACAACCACAGACGACAATTTCTTTTACTACTATGACGACAAGGTCGCACATCACGGCAATCGCAAGCTGCTGGTCGTGCTGCTGATCGTGCTTGTGCTGGCCATTGGTGGCGTCACTTACCTGATGCTGCGCCCCTCGGCCAGAAGCGCGAGCGCCGGCGATGTGGTCGTGACCATCTCGCCCACGGAGGCGACACTCGCCCCCGGTGGGACGCAGGACTTCGCGGCGACGGTGAGCGGCACGGGCGACAGCGATGTCATGTGGTCGGTGGAGGAAGGCAAAGCGGGTGGAACGATGGTGAACCGGGGCGCACAGGCCGAGGGAGGCACCGTCGAAACCATGGCGATTTATGCTGCGCCTGCAACACCCGGGACGTATCACGTGGTGGCCACCAGCAAGGCGGACCCGGCGAAGTCGGCGACCGCCGAGGTGACGGTTAAGTAGCTTCCTCCCACCCTTTCCCAAATCCGGGGAAAGAATGGGGCACCTGAGTTGTCCGCTTCAATACCCGGCGCTTAATTCACACCGTCGCATACTGCCGGGTACCGCTGCCGCCCAGGGCTTCCAGCACATCGACGGCGCAGGAGTAACGTCCAAAGGGGGCGGCGATCTGCGCACCCTGCACCATCTCGCGAACGGCGGTCAGCATGTCGCGGGCGATGGCCACGCCTTCGGCGCGCGCAGCGTCGGCGGTGTTGGCCTTCACCATGCGTTCGATGATGGCGTCAGGGATGGAGACGCGCAGCTCGTTCTTCATGAACTCGGCATTGCGCGCACTGGTCAAGGGCCAGATGCCGGCGACAACCGGGACGCGGCAATGCGCGATGTTCTTCAGGAACTCCTCGAGCAGGCGCAGGTCGAACACCGGCTGCGTAACCGCCAACTCGGCTCCGGCTTCGACCTTGTATTCGAAGCGACGAATCTCTTCGTCGATGTTGTCAGCGCCGGGATTGGCGCCCACAGCGATCACAAACCTGGTCGCGTTGCCGATGGGGTTGGAGCCGATGTCGAGTCCGCGATTCAGGTTGTGGACGATGTTCACCAGCCCAATGGCATCGACATCGAAGACTGCAGTCGCATCGGGATAGTCGCCCATCTTGGGCGGGTCGCCGGTGATGCAGATGAGGTTGTGAATGCCCACAGCACTGGCGCCCAGCAGGTCCGACTGAATACCCAGCACGTTGCGATCGCGGCAGGTGTAGTGCAGGATGGGCTCGATGCCGATCTGCTGCGCGATCAGCAGACACAGCGCCTGGTTGCTCATGCGCGCGGAGGCGCGCGGGCTGTCGGGAATGTTTACCGCATCGACACCGACGGACTTCAGGAACTTCGCGCCTTCGATTTCCTTGGCAGAGTCGATACCCTTGGGCGGAACGATCTCGACCATGGTCACGAATTCGCCCTGGGCGATCTTGCGTCCCAATTGCGAGCGCTCGCTCGAGGGGAACGCTCTGGACAGGGTGGGTTGCCGGAGCTGCCACCTTCTTGAACGAAGTGGTACGCGCCGCGCCTACTCGAAGACGCGACTTCATGCTGTGAATGTGCTCGGGAGTGCTGCCGCAGCATCCCCCGACCAGCGTCACTCCGACCTCGACAAACTTCTTGGCATAGCTGGCCATGTACTCAGGCGAACATAGATAGATGTTGCGGCCTTCGACGGAGCGCGGCATGCCGGCATTGGGTTGGGCGGAGAGCGGAGCCGTAGTCACGGCGCGAACGCGTTCCATCGCGTCAAGCATGGCAACCGGGCCGACGCTGCAGTTGCAGCCGACGACGTCGGCTCCCCATTCCTGCAACTGCGGGCCGTAGTGCTCGGGGCTGGAACCGTCCAGGCAGTTCCCTTCCTCATCGATGGTGACCTGGGCCACAACCGGCAGCTTGGGATTGACGTCGCGAGCGGCGAGCAGGGCCTGGTGCAACTCCTCGAGATAGCCAAAGGTCTCCAGGATCAGCAAGTCGACGCCTTCTTCGTTCAGGGCCTCAATCTGCTCGCGGAAGGCATCGCGTGCTTCCGACAGCGCGATTTTTCCCAGCGGCTCGATGCGCACGCCGAGCGGCCCCACGGCTCCGGCCACCAGCGCATCGAAGCTCTTGGCCGCCTCGCGGGCCACGCGCGCGCCCATGCGGTTGATGTCGGCCAACCGATCCAGACAACCGTGCTTGCCCAGGCGAAACGAATTCGCGCCAAAGGTGTTTGTTTCTATGATCTCTGCCCCGGCCTGGAGGTAGTCGTGATGGATGTTGCGGATGAGGTCGGGCTGCGAGAGGTTCAACTCGTCGTAACAACGGTTGATAAAGATGCCTTTCGCATACAAAAGCGTGCCCATGGCGCCATCGCAAAGCACCGGGCCACGTTGCAATCGTGTTAGCAGATCTATTGGCATTACAGTAACTGCCTGCCGTTGGCAGGTTGAAGTCTATGGTACATGACGCGGGGTCGCGCCATGCAACCCGCAGGAGAGCTTGGTTGCTTTGTTATAATGCAATTTTCCAACGACTTACGTTGAACTGTAGATCTTTGCGGAGCAAACGGTTGAAGCGAGTATTGGCTCTTGTGGGCGCGATCCTCTGTGCCCTGGTGATGGTTTCCTGTGGCGGCGGTAACAACGGCAACACCACGGTAGTCACTCCTAATGGCAACACGATCAACAATCCCAAAGGCACGCTGAAAAACCGGGCCTATATCAGCAATCAGTTTTCCGGCAATCTGCAGATTGTCGACAGCTCCAACGATTCCACGGCGTTCTATTCCTCAAGCTACACGTACACGTCGAACACCAATCAGATCGTAGACCTGTCGGTGAATATCCCGGTTGGCATCTCGGCAACCTTCCTGGTGCTGAGCCCTGATCGAGCCAGGACCGCAGTGTATGATCCGACGTCGCTGCAAATGGATTTTGTAGACAACTCCACCCAGACCGACAAGACGAATGTGCTTCTGCCTGCCTGGGCGGCCATGGCGGTCTTCTCGCCGGACTCGACGAAGCTCTACGTTCCCACCGGGAATGCACCCGTTTCGGGCAGCCAGCGGGGCTCGATTCAAGTGCTCGATTTGGCGAACTCTGTCACCTCAAGCATCCCGGTGCCTTCGGTGCGATGGGTCGCGCTGAACCCGGCAGGGACGATCCTGCTGGCGTTCGCCGACACCTCGGACTCGATGTGGTACATCGACCTGACGGCCACCACGATTACGCCGGTGGAGATTCCCGGGTTTTCGCGTCCGGTGAATGCGTTTTTCAGCAGCGACGGCAATACGGCGTACGTGCTGAACTGCGGCAATCAGTGTGGCGGCGCGGAGAGTCCATCGGTGGTGCAGTTTGACGTTCCTTCGCAGACCATCAAAGCCACAGTCACGGTAGCGGGCGCTACGGTCGGCTTGCTGAACGGGGCCAGTCTCTACGTTGCCGGATATGGCGGCGGCGCCAATGGAACCATGGACGTGGTTAATACCACGAACATGACGCGCGCCACAGCCACGCCTGTGCTGATCAACGACGGCCAGCAGTCGATCATGGCCATGAACAACAACATGCTGTACATCGGCGCCAAGACGTGCAGCAATTCCGTCACCGGGTGCCTGTCCATCGTCAACCTGACCAGCAACACGGCGGTGACGCCCGGCCCGCCCCTGGGTCCGGTCACCGGCCTGCAATCCATCCCCAATCGCAACGTGATGTACGTGATCCAGGGCGGACTGCTCAACATCTACGACACCACAAACAATACGCAACTGCCCTCGCTTGGATTCCGCGGCGCGCTATATGGGGTGGTGCAGGTGGACCAGTAGAAGTTCCCTGCCGTGTTGTCCAGCATAGGCAAAGAAAGTCTCACGATAGGAAGTGAGATGGCCTGTCTACAGCAGCCATGCTTGGAAAATCCAGCTTCAGGTCGTCGTTGAATCCGCAAAGTCAGCAACTTCCGGCACAGCGACCTGGGCGTTCCGATGCCATGACCAGGCTGCAAGGGAACTGGGTTGATTTCCGTCTAGTTGGCGGGCAAGAAGATCGCAAAAACGCTGCCGCTTCGCCCCGGTCTAGTGCTGCTTCTAACGCGCAGAACCCCGTGGCATTGAGCGACCGTCTCTTTCACCAATGCGAGCCCTAAACCCGTGCCGGCAGATCCCTTGGTGGTGAAGAAGGCCTCAGTAATTCTGGGCAGGTTCTGCGGAGGTATGCCGCAGCCGTTGTCGGCGAAGGTCACTCGCAGTCCATGCCGATGGAGTCCGCTCCACTCGCGCGCCACGGAGACTCGGATGCACATTACTCCCCCTCCGGGCATAGCATGCGCGGCATTGAGCAGCAGGTTGGAGAACGCTTGCCGCAGGGAGCCCGGATCAACCGGAAGATCTTCACCAGGACAGTAGCGTACCTCGACGCAAATTCCCTGAGCATCCAGCCGCGACTTGTAGAAATCGATTACAGAATGCAGCAACCTCGGCACATTGGTATCCTGCGGCCCTGCCGGGCTTCGAGACCGGTCCATTGCGCCGTGTGCAATTTGAGAAATGCGGTGTGCTTCTTCCTTGGCGAGTGAAAGGTAATGGCGACCCGTGTCGGTGAGGGTGTCTTCGGCTTCCAGCAGATAAAGAAGGTTCAATAGCGCATCGAGAGGGTTATTGACCTCGTGAGCTAAGGAAGCTACCACCGCGTCCCTGCAGCCGGCGTTGGTTCTCGCTCTGATTTTTTGCCATCCAAACGACACCTGGGGAACCCGGCCGATCTCGATCCCCAACACATACACCTATGTCTGATACCAGACGAAGCGTTCCGGTTGTCCTGGAAGCGTAGAATAGGCTTACATCTCAATACGCACATGCGCTGGCCAGGGGGCTGGTTCAGCTGCGCATCCTGATGCGGCGTTTTCGCCCACGGAGTAGCAGTATGAACCTGGCTAAACAGCAGCCTTACCGGAATCGTGTGCTTTCAGCCCTGCCTAAAACTGAAATCAATCGCTTGCTGCCTCATCTTTCTCCGGTAACTCTCCACCAGGAGCAAACACTGCTCGATGGAGCCGCCCCGTACGCCTACTTCCTGGAAGACGGCATCGCGTCGGTTGTGGTGACTCTGAAGAGCGGCAATACAGTCGAGGTTGGCATCATCGGAATAGAGGGCGTGGTTGGCCTTCCTATTCTCCTGGGCTCTGCGGGAGCGCCTGGCCGGACTTTCATCCAGATTGCGGGCTCCGGTTTACGGATCAAAGCAGACACTCTGAAACAGGAATTTGAGCGCCCGGGAGAGCTTCGTCGCCATTTGCAGCGATATATGCAGGGCTTTATGGTGCAAGCCGCACAAACCGCCGCCTGCAACCGGCTGCACAACATTGAGGAGCGGCTTGCCCGCTGGCTCTTGTCCTGCCGAGACCGGCTGGACTCGGACCAGCTCCGATTGACGCATGACTTTCTCGGCCAAATGCTGGGAGCACCACGCACAACCGTGACCCTGGCGGCTGGACTTCTGCAGCGAGCGGGGCTCATTGACTATTCCCGCGGAGTAGTCACCATCAAGAACCGCGCTGAGCTGGAGCAGGCTGCCTGTGAGTGTTACAGCACCGTGCGCGGTGAGTTTCAGCGGCTCTCTCTGCTTTAAGTCTGACAGCAGACCGACAAGTGTGATTAGGTCGCGCTACCGTCATACCAATCCACACGTGGGGAAGCAGAATTGAAGTCCAGACGGGTTCACATCCCGCCCCCCTTGCATGCCTCAAAGAAGGGCAACCGGCGAATTTTGTCGGTTGATGATGAGCCCGGGATTCTTTTCACACGACAAATACTCCTGGAAAATGCTGGCTACAAAGTGTTGAGCGCTGCCGATGGCGAGCGGGCGTTGCAACTTTTCGCAGCAGAGGCGGTAGACCTCGTTCTTCTTGACTATTTAATGCCGGGAATGAACGGCGGAACAGTCGCCCGGAAAATGAAGATTGCCAAGCCGCTGGTACCGGTAGTGATTGTTTCGGCCGGTCCGATGGAAGAAGAGCTTCCGTCCTGTGTGGATTGTCTAATCAGCAAGGAAGAAGGGCCCGGGATGCTCTTGGAGACGGTTGAGCAGTTGCTTGCGAAACCGTCAAACGCACAATTGCCTGACTAGGGAAGGCCTTCTCGCGACGGCAATTTGTCCCCGGCGGAGAGCATCGGGTTAGTAAGACCTCTTCCCTCGCAGGTCGTCCCACAAAGCCTTCCCTCAGGCGGGTCAGAACCTGAGCGACTGCTGCCTTGGCACAAGGTTTTATCGGTTAATCGCGAAGTTAATTTCACTGCCTAAGTTTTCGGGAACGAAGGCTGGGAAGCCTTTGGCTTCGACTGCACAGAACTGGCGCTTCTCTTTACTGCGGCTCCAGGTGCAGGCGATGGGCGGCGGCGTGGTGGACGGCTTCCGGCGAAAACGGCAGCGGGAAGGTGCGACCGTGATAGTACGCATCCCACTGATCGTTAAAGTGGTCGTCGAAAATGTTTCCCGACTGTCCGTTGACGATGTTTAGCGTCGAGTTGTCGAGATCGGACATGTCGGCGGTGAAACGCTCCGACGGCCCGAATTCCTTTCGCACCTGCTTGATGGTCTGGTCGTCGCCGGAGAGCGGCTGCGGTCCCGGCCCGGCGCGTTTGAGCACAGGAAAGTTGCTCCAGAAGGGGTGCTTCACGTAGATCTGGTAGACCTTCCCCCAGCGCCAGGTGGAGAGAGCGCGCGGCGCGTCATGGTCTAACATCGCCTCGTCCACAGCGGCGGTGAGCAGCTCGTTGTAGTTGGCAAACTGTTTGGGAAGCCAGCGCGGCGGCTGATAAGTGAGGACGTTTTCCAGCCAGACCGGCTCCAGGAACCAATGGTAGAGCTTCCAGTCATCGCCGAGCTTGTCGCGCAGCAGCAACTCCTCCAGTTTGTGCCGCGAGTAGTAGGCAATGGTGGGAGCAGCGAGATCAGTCGCCATGGTTCCGTCCCACTTGCGCATCAGGTCGGCGGCGGTTCTGGCCCGGGGCGAAGCGTCGGGCGTGTGGTCAATGGCGTAGACAAATCGCTCGGCGCAGAAGCGGTCGAACTCGGAGACGATGTCGGTCTGGATGGTGAGCATGTCTGCCGCCGTGTACTTTTTGTTGGCGCTCAGCAGCTTGTAAATGCGCTGCGTTCGGAAGGGCGCGGACCACTCAATGGCAACAGTATAGGGATAGTTGTCGGGCGTAACGCGAGCGTTGGCGGTGGCGATGATGCCTGAGGGAGGATCGTACACGCTGGGCAACTGGTCGTAGGGAATGAAGCCCGTCCATTCGTGGCTGTCGTCATCGCCGGGAACCGGCAGCGAACCGTCGCCGGCGGCACGGATGGGCACTTCTCCCGTCGCCTGGTATCCAATGTTGCCGTCGGTATCGGCGTAGACCACGTTCTGTGCGGGCGACTCAAATCGAGAGAAGGCCGCGCGGAACTCCTGCCAGTTGTGGGCGGAGTTGATCGCGAAAAATGGAATCGCGTCACCACTGGTGTCGTAGATAGTCCACTTCAAGGCAAGCTGCCGCTTCTCGCCGGGGATTATCGGCGTCATGATGGGGCCGTGGCGCGTAGTTACGACGTCGATGGTCACGTCGGGCTTGCCCTTCACGCGGATGATCTCTTTACGATGTTCGGGCTGCTGCCATCCCTGCGGGGTGAGGTACTCGCCGCGGTCGTTGAACTTCTCGACGTAGAGGTCTTCGACATTGGGACCGAGGTTGGTAAATCCCCAGGCGATGTGCTGATTATGCCCAACGATGACATAGGGCACTCCGGGAAGAGTGACTCCCACAACGTCGTAGTCGCCAGAGGTGAGATGCGCTTCATACCAGGTGTTCGGCATGCGCAACTCAAGATGCATGTCGTTGGAGAGCAGCGGCTTGCCTGTGGAGGTATGAGCGCCTGAAACGACCCAGTTGTTGGAGCCGGGACGCAGGTCGTCGCTGTAGTCGGGGAGAAACGGCAGCGGTGGATCGGCGCCGAGGGCGGCTGCGAGGGATGTCATGAGTGGCGGATTCAGGGAAGATCGATGTCCGGGCCGGGCATGTGGCGGCGACTGCTCTTCGTCCTGGCCGGGACTGTCTTCTGCCGGAGGCTCGTTCTCGATCGACTGGCTCTCAGCGCCCGGCGGATGATCGCGCCACGACGAATTCACATAGAGGTCGGCCGTCAACTCCGGCCCCAGTTTGGCGAGAATCGCCTCCTTTTGCAGCTCCTTCTTGTACATGTAATGATTCAGGAACTCGGTCATCGAGAGGCCGACCAGCATGGAATCGTCGACCGTCCACGCATAGGGGAAATACGTCATCAGGCGAAATTCCAGCGGCAGGGTCTTCTGGTGCTGGGCGATATAGGCGTTGACGCCATCGGCATAGGCCTGGAAGTGGGCACGCTCGTCTGGACTCAGGTCGGCCGTCATCTTCTCGGCCACCTGCCGCAAGCCGAGGATGCGCTGCTCGGTGTCGGTCTTGATGTACTCGGGGCCCAGAATCTCCGACAAGTCGCCGGAGGCATAGCGGCGTGTCATGTCCATTTGCCAAAGACGGTCCTGGGCGGTGACGAAGCCCTGGGCGAAGAACAAGTCGTGAAGATTGCCGGCGGAAATGTTGGGCACGCCCAGCGAGTCGCGGGCGACGATCACGGGCGCGGTGAGGCCCGACAGCTTCAAGGTGCCGTCAACAACCGGGAGAGAAGCCTTGGCGGCGCGATAGAACCACACATCGGCGACGATAAACAGGAACAGGAAAAAGAGAAGCAGCGCGCCAACTGCGCGCAGGGCAATGCTGGGCTGCTTGCGGCGCGGAAGAGAAACAGTCGGGGAAGAAGGCATGAGAATCTTTGATTATAGCGAGGCGGGCCGCTATCGAACCCGGGTACGAACAAAGATGCAGGGTGAAGGCGCCGTGCGGACGGAAGAGGAACTTGCAGGCCGCTATTCGAGTTGCCATAATGGGCGCATGAAGTCTGCTTGTGCGACCGTGGCAGCGGTGGTCCTCGTCTTGGCGGTTGGCCTGGCCGCGAAGGACAAGAAGAACTCCGAAGACAATCTGGCGAACCTGCATTTCAGCGTGTCCAAGGCCGACAACGGCAAGCCCATACGCAATGCTTCGGTTGTCCTGCATCCGGTAACGAAGGATGGCAAGCAAGCCCATTCCGGCTATCAGCTCAAGACCGACCTGGACGGCAAGACCGAAACCGAGGGCGTGCCCTATGGCAAGCTGCGCATCCAGGTTCTGGCGCACGGCTTTCAAACGTTTGGCCAGGACTACGACATCAACCAGCCGAACATGGACATCGCGATTCGACTGAAGCGGCCGCAACAGCAGTTCACCATCTACGACCGGCCGGCCAACGGCAAACAGGATGACGGCAGCCCGCAAATGGGCACGCCGGTCAAGCAAGCGCCACCGCCAAAAGAACAGTAACCGCGCGGGAAGAGTGAGCCTGCCAACTATTTTGGCTGAGCGGTGGTTTGCGCAGTGGTAATTCCCTTCTCTTGCAGGCGGTCAATGCCCTTCTGCGCTTTGACGGCATAGGGTCCGCGGGGAAGAATCTTCAAGTAGTCCTGATAATTTTGCATCGCACCTTGCAGGTCGCCTGATTTCTCCAGTGCAGCACCAAGTTTGTAGGTGGCTTCAGCATCGTGGGGCTTGTACTCCAGGGCCTCACGATAGCGGCTGATGGCGGCGGGATAGTTGTCGCGCTTGAAGTAGAAGTCGCCCACCTCGACGTCCTTCATCGCCTTCATGGGATTCCAGGGGGTGAACTCGCCGGAGTCGCTGGCCGTGTCCAGGTCCGCACCGGGGTGGTTCTTGGCATCGCCGGCAGGGGGAGAGATGTCGATTTCGGTCTGCTTGCTGGAGCTTTCGCCCGGAGGCAGTTGCGAATCGGAGCGCGGCGGCTGGGCGGTGTTGTCTACCGGGGCAGGAGCGCTCTTGTCGACTGGAACTTGCTCCACCGGTTGTTGCGCCAGACCTACACCCAAAGGGAACACAAGAACGACCGGCAACAGCAAGGCACGAAACGTCACAGACATATTGTAGAGAACCCGGAAGGGGCTTTGAACTCTCGACCAAGGGCCCTTCCGCTTCCTTTAGAAATGAGACCATTGGAATTAGAAAGGCCAACCAAATTCGACCGGCCCGTGGACTTCAAGGAAAAAAACGCCTACTCTCCCGTGACCTGCTCCCGGGTCATCTCAGCAACAACCTTCTTGGGATCGCGCAGCACCTCCGCCGGTTTCATGCGCGCAAACAGGTCAAGCGTGCGCGCAATCAGTCCCGTCCAGCCGGTCTGATGGTTGGCGCCGAGTCCGGCGCCGTTGTCACCGTGGAAGTACTCGTAGAACAAAATGTAATCGCGCCAGTGCGGATCGTCCTGGAACTTCTTGTGTCCACCATAGATGGGCCGCCTGCCGTTTTCATCGCGCAGGAAGATGCGGCCGAGACGCCCGGCAATCTCCTTGGAGACCTCAAACAGCGTCATATAGTTTCCCGAGCCCGTCGGACATTCCACTTTGAAGTCGTCGCCGTAAAAGGCGTACATGCTCAGCAGCCCGCGCAGGATGAGTATGTTCACCGGCATCCAGATCGGACCGCGCCAGTTGGAGTTGCCGCCGAACATGCCGGTGTTCGATTCCGCCGGCAGATACTGCACGGTGTACTGGTGTCCGCTTAGATTAAAGACGAAGGGATGCTCGAGGTGGTCCTTGGAAAGAGAGCGAATGCCGTAGGGGCTGAAGAACTCGTTCTCGTCGAGCATGCGCTTCAGTATCCGCTCCAGCTTCCCCTTATTGACGACCGAGGTCATTCTTCTGCCGCCGAAGCCGAGAAAGCTGCCCTCGGAGATGGCAATTTGTTTAACCACGTCTGGGTGCCGCTTGCGGAACAGCTCAATTAGTTCCTGAATGCGGAGATGATTGGCCAGCGCGCCCTGCTCAAAGATGGTCGCCGCACATAGCGGCAGCAGACCGACCATGGAGCGCACCTTCAGGCGCATGGCGTCGCCATTGGGAAGATGCAGCAGGTCATAGAAGAATCCGTCTTCGCTGTCCCACATCTCGTCCTGACTCACACCGATGCGGTCCATGGCATAGGTAATCCACGCGAAGTGCTCGAGAAAACGGAAGGCGATCTCCTCGTACATGGAGTCGTATTCCGTCAGAATGAGCGCGATCTCCAGCATGCACAGGCAGTAGAAGGCCATCCATGCCGTGCCATCGGCCTGGTCGAGATGGCCGCCGGTAGGCAGCGGCGAGCTGCGGTCAAAGACACCGATGTTGTCCAGACCAAGAAAGCCACCGGCAAATACGTTGCGTCCTTCCGGGTCCTTGCGGTTTAGCCACCAGTTGAAGTTCAGCATCAATCCTTGGAAGGATCGCTCCAGGAAGCGCAGGTCGGCGCGGCCCAACTCCGACTCGACGCGATACAGGAACAGCGTCGCCCAGGCGTGTACCGGCGGGTTCACGTCGCTGAAGTTCCATTCGTAGGCGGGGATCTGCCCATTGGGATGGGAGTAGAGGGTCCGCAGCATCAGCAGCAACTGTTCCTTGGCGAAGTCGAAGTCCACCAGCGAAAGCGCGAGGGTGTGGAAGGCCAGGTCCCACGCCGCATACCAGGGATATTCCCACTTGTCAGGCATGGAGATGACATCGCTGTTGAGCATGTGGAACCACTCCATGTTGCGCGCATGGCCCTTGCCCGAGCCCACCAGAGGATGGGATTCATGTTCCTCAAGCCACTTGTCGAGGTCGAAAAAGTAATACTGCTTGGTCCACAGCATGCCCGCCAGCGCCTGGCGGTGCACACGGCGCTCGTCTTCGCTGAAGGTGTGCGGCGTGATCCGGTTATAGAACTCGTCTGCCTCGGCGAGCCGCTGAGCAAGCACCCGGTCGAAGTTTCCGAAGGAGTCCGCAACCGGTTTCGCACTTAGCCGGAGGCGTATGACCTTCGCCTGCCCAGCAGGAACATCGAGCACGTAGTGCGCCGCGGCCTTGGTCCCCCTGCGGGCCGGGTTTACCGCTTCCTTCTTTCCGGCGATCACGTATTCATGAAAAGCGTCTTTGACGTAGGGCGTCGGGTTGGGCTGGCCCCAGAGGCGCTGGGCGTTGCTATCGTTCTCGGTGAACAGGAGTTCGGAGGCGCCTTCGCACTGCAAGGTGTACTCGCCAAGCTGCGGAACCGAGGCGCGAATATCAGTGCTGTTAATAGCTTGCCATCGCCGGCTTCGGCTCGCCCGGATTTGCAAACCAGGTATTGCGAAACCATAGTGTCGGCAGCACGTGCAGCTGGGCGGCTTCGGGCCCGCGGTTATGCACGGAAATGTTGATCAGCAGATCTTCCGGATCCGCCTTCGCGTACTCCACAAAGACATCGAAGTAGCGGTCGTCGTCGAAGATGCCGGTGTCGAGCAGTTCGTACTCCATCTCTTCACGCGAGCGCCGCTTGTTGGTCTCGACCAGATCGCTATAGGGATAGGCACCCTGCGGGTACTTGTAGAGGTACTTCATGTAGGAGTGCGTGGGCGCGCTGTCGAGGTAAAAGTAGTATTCCTTGACATCCTCGCCGTGGTTGCCTTCGCTGTTGGTCAGGCCAAAGAGACGCTCTTTCAGGATGGGGTCCCGGCCGTTCCACAGTGCCAAGGCGAAACACAGGCGCTGCTTGTCGTCGGAGATCCCCGCCAGCCCGTCTTCACCCCAGCGATAAGCGCGGGAGCGGGATTGGTCGTGGGAGAAGTAATCCCAGGCGTTGCCATCCTTGCTGTAGTCCTCGCGCACAGTTCCCCATTGCCGCTCGCTCAAGTAGGGCCCCCACTTTTTCCAGGGGATGCCCTGCTCACGGGCATCGTTCAGTCGTCTTTGTTCAGTGACTTGTGCGTAGGACAGCGGGGCGCGTTCTTTGGCCGGCGTATTCATACGGAGGCTTCCTCACTTTGGCGGGCTCGGAGTTGACGAATGGGATGGAGCATGGGAGCTTGCGGCCGAGGGGTCAGCCAAGGCTCCGCACAAGCTGCAAGAGTAATGATAGTGCAGAGACTGCGTTTTGGGGTGGAACAGTCAAAGCCTGGGGCGGTCCGCCGGGACGCCAAAGACGTCCCGGCGGGAACAATAAGGCAACAGCGACCGATCGGGCTAGCTTCCCGCGATGGCCTTGTTCTGGAGCACGCGCACCACCACGCGACGGTTCTCAGCCTGGCCTTGCTCCGTTTTGTCGTTGCCAACCTGCCGGCTCTCGCCCATGGCGGCCGGGGCCAGCATCCGGGTTAGAGGAACATCTCCTTGCTGTAACAGGATGGTGGTCACGTTGTTGGCGCGCTCCTCGCTGAGCTTCTGGTTGAGAGCGACGCTGCCGACCGCCGACGCATAACCCTTCACCTCGACCATATAGCCCTTGACAGTCTTGGCTTTGTTGGCCAACGCCAGCAGTTGTGGGACATACTTCTTGTCGACCTGTATCTGGCCGTTGGCGAAGTAGACGGTCACCTCGTCCCAGATGTAGTAGTCGTCCATCTGGCCAAAGCGGGCGGCGTTGGCGGCGATTTCTTCTTTCTGCTTGGAGATTTGTTCCTGCTGCTGCTGCAAGGCCTCATTCTGTTCCTTCAGCTTAGCGTTCTGCTCCTGCAGTTCGGCCTGGTTCTTCTCGGTCTGCACCTGAGTTTCATGCATGCCGGCCTGAATCGACTGGGCTTGCTCCAGATCGTTGCCCTTGAATCGGACCTTGGTGGCTACCACTTGCTGCTTGTCGTTGTAGACACCTTCGACTTGCACAGCGAGACCGGGAATAAGGGCGGCCATTGACATGTTCTTGTGGCGCGCCTTGAGCACTCCCTGTACCTGCTGCACGTCGGTGGTGTCGGTCAGCACGACTACCATGCTGGGATTATCCGAGGTCTGAAGGATCATCTCGTCGCCACTGCGCGCTTTGATGAGGCCCTGGATCTTGACCTGCGCCGCCGCAGTCATGCTCATGGTGAGCACAATCAGCGACCCGGCGAACAGGGTCACAATTTTCGAAAGATTATGTCGTTTCACGCTTTTCTTCTCCTGATCTTGACTTCTCAATGATGTGTGGGTGAAGTGCTGTGCCGAAGACGCCGAGAAGCAGGCTACAGATTTTTCACATTCTGAAACTAACATTTTAAATTCTATTTCGCTATGGTGACCCTATTTTTTTGTTAATGCCCGAGGTTGGCCCGCTCGCCAACCAGAAAACCCACCAGGCGCCACCTCACAACGAACTAAGCGGCCAAGCTCACTCTCCTCCAGGGGCTAAGCCGCGTCTTTTGCGTGGCCTTCGACGGCACGGCGGAAAGCGCGCCCATTCAAAGCCGGTCCAGAAGCCAGCGTCCAGGCTATGCTGCCCTTCTGGGTCAAATTCTCATAAGGCCCAGGTTGCACCGCTTTTCTTTTGGCCGGCGGTCGGTGAGAATCGGATTGCGGCCGCTGCCATGGTTCTATGAAAGAAGAAAGGTGCTCGGATGAACGTTCTAGTCCTCAACTCGGGAAGCTCCAGTCTGAAGTTTCAAATCATTGCAACCGATCTGGAGCGCATCAAGGCCTACAAGGATGAGCGCCTCTGCCGGGGCGAGGTGGAGCGTCTTGGAGGCGAAGCCATCCTTACCTTTCAGGCGGGAGAGGAAGGCAAGCGGAAGTTCACCGCTCCCCTGCGCGATATCGGAGCGGCGCTGGATTACCTGGTGCGCTACATCACCTCGGACAATTCGGGCGTGACGGCCATCAAGAACTCGGGTGACATTCACGCGGTCGGACATCGCGTGGTGCATGGCGGGGAGCTATTCACCGAGTCGGCGCGCATCGACGACAAGGTGCTGCAAGGCATTGAGGAGTGCATCGACTTGGCGCCGCTGCACAACCCTAACAACATCCGGGGCATTCAGGCGGCGCGCGATCTCTTCGGAAAAGATATTCCGCAGGTGGCGGTGTTTGATACGTCCTTCCACCATACGATTCCTGAGGATGCCTATCTGTATGCGATTCCCTATCACCTGTATCGCCGCCATCGCATTCGCCGCTACGGATTTCATGGTACCTCCCATCGCTACGTAGCCTTCCGCTATCGCGCGCTGCGCGGACTCACACGCGAGCAGACCAACATCATTACCCTGCACCTGGGCAATGGCTGCTCGGCCGATGCGATCAAGGGCGGCATCTCGATCGATACCTCGATGGGCATGACCCCGCTGGAAGGGCTGGTGATGGGCACGCGCTCCGGCGACTTGGACCCTGCCATCGTCAACCTGATCGCCTCCAAGGAAGGGATGTCGGCCTCCGAGGTAGAGACACTACTCAACACGCAGTCCGGGCTGCTGGGCGTCTCCGGCCTGACCAACGATATGCGGGCGCTGCAATCGGAACTGAAAGAGCACGACGACCGGCGCGTGCGGCTGGCCATCGAAATCTTCTGCTATCGCGCGCGCAAGTACATCGGCGCGTATCTCGCGGCCATGGGCGGCTCCGATGCGGTGGTCTTCACCGGCGGGATTGGAGAGAACGCGCCGGACATCCGCGCCTGCATTTGTTCGGGAATGGAGTGGGCGGGGCTGAAGATCGATGATGCGCGCAACCAGCAGATGGTGGGGAAAGAAGGCCCGATCAGCACCGACGACTCAAAGCTGCTGGCGTATGCGATTCCCACAGACGAAGAGTTGCTCATCGCGCGCGATACCGTGCGCGTGATCGAGGGACAGCCCCATCCGTCGTAACCATGCAAACGAAGAGCTGGCGTGTGGAATGGTCCGCGTCAGGGCACGTCTTCAGACGTGCCGCGGCGAACCCATTCCCCTGGACCGGCTTCAGCCGCTGCACCCGCATGGGTCGGCACGACCGAAGATCATGCCCTGACGCGGTTTCTATTAACACCGCGCGAGGGCGCAGCTAAAGCTGCGCCCCTTCAGCGCCTTCTGCCGCCGCCACCCATGCGCGCGCCGCCCGTTCTGCCACCGTAGCTGCCACGCGTGGAGTTGAAGTTCTGCGTGCGTTGGGCGCCCTGCGTACGCATCTGCTGCTGGCGTTGCAGGTTGGCGTCAGGCTTGGTAGTGGACTGCCAGCCGCTGCCGCTGTTGGAAGACCAGTCGCCGCTCTGGCGGTTGTAGCGATACACGGTGCCATCTTTACCCGCGTAAACGTTGTTCTTGCCCGCTGCTACACCAGCATTGGTGTTGGTGTTGTAGGCGAAGCCACCGCGTCCGGCTGTACCCTGCCCCGAATAGATGTTGCCCGCGTAACCGGCCCCGCCGCCGGCGACGATGCCGGTGTTGGGGTTATAGGTCGCGCCGCCGCGATAGGCTCCGGTGTTGCCGGTATAGACGTTGGTGTTGGTGCCGCGCCCGGCCACGGTGGTGCGGCCGGTCTGCGTGTTCTGATAGACGCCGCGGGAAGCCGCTCCGTAGTTGCCGGTGTAGGGATTGGCCCAGGCTGCGCCGGTACGCGAATACGCCGTGTTACCCCAGACCCCGTAGACGTTGGCGACCGCCGCCCCTCCCCACGCTCCCCAGCCGTAATAGGGATACCAGCCGTAGCCGTAGTAGCCCATCGGGCCCCACCACGGGTAATACCAGGGATAGTAGGCATAACCGTAGCCAAAGCCGAAGCTCCATCCGGTCGCCGTGGTGTAGGTAAAGCCGGCTCCCACACCGTAGGTGTAAGGCCATCCATACCACACTGTGGGACTAATGTATGGCGGATAGTACCAGCCGGTGCCGTAAACCACAGTCGTGCTGCTGGAGGAGACGACGGTGCCGTAATATCCGGGCGTGTAGCCGACGTAGACGACCTCGGGCGTGGAGTTATAGACCTTCACGTAGGTGACGTAATACAGCGGCGAGCTGGGCGGGATGGTGTAGATTTCCTCGGGAACGGAATCCGCGACGCGCCATGGCCCTTGCGGCGTCGGGCCTTTGAACCAGACGCCCGCCTCTACACAGTAATAGTTGTTGTCCGAAACCTTGATCACCGCCGCCGAGGTGTTCTTGGCGTAGCTCATCGAGGTGCCCGAGATGGGCACGAAGGTCGCTTCCCCGTTGTACTCCACGGTGAGCTTGGCTTCCGAGCGGGTGATCGCCGCGGTTTGCGGAATCGAGTTGGCGATCAGCGCCTCTTTCGATTCGGGCGTGCCGGGAACCGAGGCCAGCACCGTGGCCTTCGGATTGTCGGCGGGAATCTTGGCGAAGTCAGTCGGCATGTCCTTGCCGTCAACATACGTCCACGGGCCGTCGAGCGAAGCGCCCTTGAACCAGCGGCCCGAGATCAGGATGTAGTACTGCCCGTCGAGGCGGAAGATGTTTCCGTTGGTGTTGACGACATACTCCAGCCCGGTACCGGGGATGGGATTGTATTGCGGCTCGCCTTTGGTCTCGATCAGCTCGGCCGGCCCGAAAGCAACGTAGACGACCGGGATTTCGGCCTTCTTGCCGCCTTCTTTCAGCGAAGCTTGCTTGGGATTTTGCTCAGTCTGCAAGGTCTGCGCGGGAGTGTTGGTGACCACCCACTCCTCAGCCTTCTTCATATCGTCGGGGAGCTTGTTGGCAGCGCGTCCATGGGCCTTCCAGATCTTTCGCCTGGAGCCACCAATCGGAAACGCGCAGGTAATAGAGCTTCTTGTCGTTCTCGAACAAGAGCACGGCGCGAGTGTTGATGACGCGTTGCAACTTGGTGCCCTGGATTTCGCTCAACTGCGGCAGGCCATCGATCAGCACCAGCAAGGAAGGCTTAAGTGAAATGATGACCTTGGGCGGATCGTTCTTGACTTCCACCGTTTTGACAGGCTCGCTAGTGGCATCCAACATCGATTGCAAACGATCGAGGGAGATGGTTTTGGTCGCGCCCGGAATTTTTTGCTTCAGCAAAGCGTCGAGCTCGGCTTCTTTTTCGTGGGCCGCGGGAAATTTGATCTTGGTGAGCTGAACCTGGTCAAGCGTGACCAGGCGGTTGACCTTGTCTACCTCGGTGCGGGCGCTGAACCAGATGACGCCGTAATTGGATGGGCCCTTCTCGCCCACCGTCACCTCGACGGCGGAATACAAGTTGATGCGGTTGCCATCCCAGCTATCGACCTGCGGCTGATAGATGAGGAACTTGTCCTTGCCGTTGGTGAAGGTGCGCGGCCAGGCCGACTCCGAGCTTTTCGCCTTTTGTGTCTTGGCCTTCTGGGCGCTGGGGGCATTCGAGAGGGGCTGAGTTTGCGCCCAGCAGGGAGAGAAATTCGCAACACCGAAAACGACCAGCAAAGCCCAAAAGTATTGCCCAACCTGGCGAGAGAACAGGAGTCTACGCACAACGGCCTCCACTGCGGTACGACCGCAGTTGCTGAATTGAAACAATGTACACACTTACGATACGACAAAGCGGGTGCGGTATCCGAGTCTCACGCCCAGCGGAGTACACTTTGCCGCCACTGTTGTGGCATAATGTACCAAGGTAATGTTATGGCTGCGACGGCGAAGACGTTAAATGCTTATTTCGAGAACTGGCTGGGCACGGCGGCGGGCTCGGAGCAGAAAGTAGTTCGTCTGGTAGAAAACGGGCTTCCGACCAGGGTGATCAGCCACCTGATCGACCGTGGCCTCACGCGCCGCGAGGTGTTCGACACCATCATCCCGTTGCGCACCTGGAAGCATCGCAAGAGCCGCCGGGAGGCCTTGTCTCCGGAAGAATCCGAGCGCGCCGTCCGCACTGCGAAGGTCCTGGCGCGCGCACAGGCAGTGATGGGCGACGAAGAGTCGGCCCTGGATTGGCTGCGCACGCCCAAACGCAGGTTCGAGGGGCGCACCCCGCTGCAGATGCTGTCGACCGAAGCCGGTGGGCGGCTGGTGGAGCAAATGCTGATCCAGATCGACCAGGGCATGTTCGCCTGATGTTCCTGTGGAGAATCAGCAATCATGCCAGTCTGGACGGCCGGGGAGGGCTGGAAGCTTCTGCCCGCTGGCACACGCAAGGTCGTCCTATCGTGTATCTGGCGGAGAGCGCAGCCGGTGCGCCGCTGGAGGTGATGGTTCATCTGGAGCTGAGTCCGGCGCGAATGCCGAAGTCGTATCGTCTGCTGAAGGTCGAGGCCCCTGATGACCTGCCCGTTGAGTCGGCGTGGGCGGATCTTGGCGAGCACTGGATCGATGACGAGACCGTGACCCGAACTATTGGGGACCAGTGGCTGCTGGCCAACCGTTCCGCCCTGCTGCGCGTGCCGTCAGCTATCGCGCCCGAGACGTTCAACATACTTCTGAACCCGGAGCACAGCCAGGCGCGCCGAATGAAGATCGTCTCGTACCGGGAGTATCCGTGGGACCTGCGGTTGATGTCGCGGCGCTAGGCTGGATCCCGCGTCGGCCTAGAGGCCTCCTCGGGACGACAAATATGAATGGGTCAGGACGGGGCAGCTGAAGCTGCGCCTCTTCAGAACCTGTCTGCACAGAGTTGGTTCAGCGGCCTGTGAAGCCGGTCAGTTTCGAAAACAGTTTTACGAAATAGCGACATCGTCTGCCACGGTATGCTGCCATGAGTTGCACAATAGAGGCCTGAGGACTGCCATGCGAGCTGCGAGAATTCATCGCTTCGGACCGCCTGAAGTCATCCAGATCGACGACATCCCCCGGCCGACTCCGGGCGCGGAGGAAGTGGTGGTGCGGGTAGCGGCCGCGGGCGTCGGCCCCTGGGACGCGTTGATTCGCGAGCAGGAGGGCGTGGTGAAGGCCGAGCTGCCGATGATTTTAGGCTCGGACCTGGCGGGCCGGGTCGAGACGGTTGGCGCGGGGGTTACGGCTTTCAAGCCGGGCGACGAAGTATACGGAGCGACCAATCCGAACTTCATCGGAGCGTATGCCGAATACGCTGTGGCGTCCGCGGCGATGATCGCAAAGAAGCCTGCAACGTTAAACCTTGTGGAGAGCGCGTCGGCTCCCGTGGTTGCGGTCACGGCGTGGCAGATGCTGTTCGATTACGCCCAGATGAAGGCCGGGCAGTCGGTGCTGATCCATGGAGCGGCCGGCAGTGTAGGGGCCTATGCGGTGCAGATGGCGGCGCAGGCTGGCGTCGAGGTCTACGCGACAGCGTCGGCAGGTGATCTGCCATTCGTGCGAAGCCTGGGCGCCGGCACTGTCATTGATTACCGGGCAACGCGGTTTGAGGACGTCGTACCTCCCGTCGACGCGGTGCTCGACATGGTCGGCGGAGAGACAAAACAGCGCTCGTTCGCGGTCATCAAGCCGGGAGGAATTCTGGTGTCGGTGGTCTCGCAGCCTGCGCGCTCTGACGCGCGGCCGGACGGCATTCGTTCCGTCTTCTTTCTGGTGCAGGTGACAACGGAGCGACTGAATATGCTCACTTCCCTCTTCGATTCCGGCAAGCTGCGCGGGCGGGTGGGAACGGTGCTTCCGCTGGAGCAGGCCCGCACGGCGCACGAGATGCTGGCGGGCGCGCCGCATGCGGGAGGGAAGATTGTGCTGAGCATGGACTAAGAGCCTGGGTTAGAACTGTGCCGTGGCTACGCGGGCTGTGACGGAACATATGTCGTTGGCTGAAGCCGACTCTGATTTTCCTACTCTTATCTTCCCAGCGCTGAAGCGCTGGGCTAAGCTCTGCTGTCCCTGCGGGACGGACGGCTCGTTTGTCCCACCACGTCGGATGAGCAGTGGATTTCGTAACGGCCTCTGAAGCACCACTCCCCAATTTTCCTGTAACAGTGAGCTGTGTCACAGCATTTCTCCCTGTGGCCCGGTGAAATGGTAGTTGGGCCGGGCTTGGCCGCAGGGGGAAAAGAATGATTTCGGCAACCGTGACTCTTACTCAACCGCAAAGCACTCATCGCCAATTTGTCGCCACCAGCGGCACCGGACACCATTTGCTGCTCGACGACGCTGCCGGCAATAGCGGAGCCAAACCGATCGAGTTAGTGGCCATCGCGCTGGCGGGATGCACCGCGTTTGACGTCATCAACATTCTGCGCAAGAAGCGCCAGCAGGTCACGGCCTACGAAGTCAAGGTCGAAGCCGACCAGGTTACTACCCCGCCGCAGGTCTTTACTCACGTTCGCACCCACCATGTCGTCACCGGTATCGATGTTTCGCCGCAGGCGGTCGAGGAGGCGATTCGGCTGTCGGAGGAGAAGTATTGCTCGGTGGGCGCCATGGTGCAGAAGACCGCCGAATTTCACACCACCTTTGAAATTGTTCCGGTGATGGACGCCGAGTTGGTTGAGGCGTAAGGGATGGCGCCTTCTGAAACACGGCCGCCCAGGGCGGCAGCCAGACCGGCGCGGCGAGGGGTGGCGCTCGCGAAGTTAGCTCTGCTGGCGGTGATCGTCGCAGTCGCGTATTCATCCACCCTGGCACAGGATGCTGTCCCGCTGACCTTGCAGCAAGCCGTAAACATGGCGCTGGATAAGAATCCGCTGCACAAAGCAGCGCTGGCCGATCTGAAAATTGGGACGGCTGCGGTGCGTGAAGCCCGCGCTCCGCTGATGCCGAAGATCACGTTTACGGAAAGCGCCATGCGCGGCAATGATCCGGTGTATGTGTTCGGCTCGCGGCTGCGGCAGCAGGCCTTCACTCTGGAAGACTTTGCCCTCAACCGGCTGAACACGCCGACGCCGATCAGCAACTTCTCCAGCCGCTTCTCAGGAACGTGGAGCCTGTTCGACGGCCTGCAAAGCTGGTACGGCGTGAGCCGCGCCAAATACATGAAGCAGGCGGCGGAGCAGCAACTCGACCGCAGCGACCAGGAGCTGGTGTTCCAGACGGTGCAGGCCTACTACGGCACGCTGCTGGCGCAGCGGCAGGTGGAGGTTGCCAAAGCCGGGCTGGCCACGGCAGAGGCCATCGAGCGCAGCAGCAAGGCGCGGGTGGAGAGCGGCATGGTTGTGGAGTCGGACCTGCTGAGTGCCGAGGTGGCAACCGCCGCGCGAAAGAAGGAACTCATCTCAGCGCAGAATGCGCTATCGCTGGCGCGCACGGAATTGGCGCTGGCGATCGGCATGACCTCCGACAGCTTGCCGGAGCCTCAGGAGGCGCTGGCCGACCGCAGCTTCTCGCCGGCGCCGTTGGCCGATCTGGAGACCGCGGCGCTCGATAAGCGGCCTGACCTGAAGCGCATGGAGTCGGAGCGCAGCGCACAGGCGAAGAACATCTCCATGGCCAAGGGCGCGTTTGCGCCGCGGGTGAACGTCTATGGCTCGTGGGAGACGGACAGTCCTACGCCGGGATGGAATGGCGGCAACAACTGGATCGCCGGCGCGGAGTTCCAGTTCGACCTCTTCGATGGCGACAGCAAACGGGCGAACCTGGCGATGCAGAAAGCCATGCAGGAGAAGGCCACGGCCATGCGCGACAGCTTTCGCGATCAGATACGGCTGCAGGTGAGCAAAGCCTATTACGACTATGACGCCGCAGAGCAGCAGGTCGGTGTGGCGCGCAGCGCGGTGACACAGGCCGAAGAGAGCCTGCGCATCAATCAGAACCGCTATGACGGCGGATTGAGCACGATCAGCGACCTGCTGCGGGTGCAGGAGGCCACGCAGCGGGCCAAGGTGGATTACTGGGACGCGGTGTACCGCGCGCATACCAGCTATGCCGGGCTGGAGCTGGCCACCGGCACACTCAGCGCAAGCTCTCCGGCGGTGACGCAATGAAACAGACCATGTGCATTTGCAGGAACTCGGGTAGAGCGGCCCTTCAGGGCCGCGTCACGCCGCATCTTTTGGATGACATCCGGGCTTCAGCCCGGCGGCAATTCCAATCCGAGCAGGAGCAGGTCCCTCGCGGGCTAAAGCCCGCTCGGGATGACAAGAAAATTGGTGTGCCGGGACGCGGGCCTGAAGGGCCGCTCTACCCGAGCCCGCGGTACGAATGATTCTCGTCGCGGTAATTGCATTCCTCTTTCTCGCAGCGTGCTCGAGCGAGAAGCAGAGCAATGCGCCTGCGCCTGCAGACAGTCTCGGGCGTGGCGCTGCTGACCGCGCAACGCACCATGGTCCCGGACTATGTCGAGGCCACAGGGACGGTGCGGGCAGCACAGTCGGCACAGCTTTCCAGCCAAGTGATGGGGACGATCACGCGGGTCAACGTGCATGAGGGCGAAAAAGTGTACCGCGGGCAAGTGCTGATCACTATTGACCAGGCGCAGCAGCACGCCGCCTATCAAAGCGCCACTGCGGGACTCAACGCCTCGCAGCAGAACATCGCAGCGGCCGATGCCGACTACGCGCTTGCGGAATCTACCATGCAGCGCTATCAGACGTTGTATGACAAGAAGTCAGTCAGCCCGCACGAATATGACGAGGTGAAGGCCCGGCTCGAAGCCGCCAAGGCGCGCCGCGATGCTGCTCATGCTAACCGAGTGCAAGCCGAGGCTGCGGTATCCCAGGCCAACACCACTGTCGGGTTCACCCGCATCCGCGCTCCATTTGATGGGCTGGTCATCGCCAAGCTGGCGGATGCCGGCGCCATGGCCTCGCCCGGAGTTCCGCTGCTGGTGGTGGAGGATCCCAGTCGCTTCCGCCTGGAAACCAATGTCGATGAGAGCCAGATCGGCGTGGTCAAGCTGGGCACGAGCGTGCCCGTGGTGCTCGACTCGCTCGGCGGGCAGACGCTCAATGGCAAGGTAGTGGAGATTGTGCCTGCCGCCGATCCTGCGAGCCGCACGTTCACCGTAAAGATTGACCTCCCTGCCGATGCGCAGATTCGCACCGGACTGTTTGGCCGGGCGCGCTTCCCGCGCGGAGAGCGGCAGGCCATCCTGGTCCCGCAGGCGGCGCTGGTACATCGCGGGCAGCTTGACGGCTTGTACGTCGTGGGCAAAGACGACATCGCCAGCCTGCGTTATGTCACGCTCGGCAGGCCTAGCGGCAATGAGATCGAGGTGCTTTCCGGATTGAGCAGCGGCGAGCGAGTGGTGGCGCAGCCCGACGATCGCGAACTGGCTGGCAAGAAGGTGGGAGCACAGTGATGAGCCCACTCCCACAGCCCCTTGTTGTTTCTGTCTTCTTCGGCGCAGCTGAAGCCGCGCCCCTTCAGGTGATGCATGGCTGAGTCGCAACAGCCACAACAACCAACGCCGGAGACGCCGCAGCCACAGCCGTCGCACCTGCGCATTGCCGGGATGGTGGCCCGCAGCTTCATCAATTCCAAGCTGACGCCGCTGTTCATCGCCGCTTCCCTGTTCGCAGGCGCGTTCGCCATCATGATGACGCCGCGTGAGGAGGAGCCGCAGATCATCGTGCCCATGCTCGATGTGTTCGTGCAGATGCCGGGCGCCTCCCCCGCAGAAGTGGAGCAGCGCGCGAGCCTCCCCATGGCGCGGCTGCTGCGCGAAATACCTGGTGTCGAGTACGTCTACACCATCTCGCAGCCGGGCATGAGCATGCTGATCGTGCGCTACTACGTGGGCACGAAGGAAGAAGACGCCATCGTCAAGACGTACAACAAGCTGTACGCCAACCTCGACCGCATTCCGCAAGGCGTCTCACCGCCGATCATTAAGGCGCGCTCCATCGATGATGTGCCCATCATGGCCCTCACCCTATGGGGGCCGAACTACGACAGCTATCGGCTGCGGCAAATTGCGGGCGAGTTGCAAGAGCAGCTCAAGCAGATTCCTGATGTCTCGGAGACGAAGATTATTGGCGGGCTGCCGCGGCAGGTGCGCGTCGTGCTCGACACGCAAAGGCTCGCAGCTTATGGCATGACGCCGGGCGCAGTCACGGCGCAGTTGAAGGCGGCGAATGTGCGTAGCTTCGCCGGCGGCTTCGCGCAGGACAATCAGGAATTTGAGGTCGAAGCCGGGCGCTTCCTGGGCAAGGCTGACGATCTGAAGCAGGTTGTCATCGGCGTGCATGACGGCCACCCCGTCTATCTGCGCGATGTGGCAGTCGAGATCACCGACGGCCCGTCCGAGGCGAACGACTACGTCTTGTATGCCAACGCTGCGGGCGCTCCGAAGCAGGCCATGCGTGGCGACTGGCCGGCAGTGACCCTCACGCTGGCCAAGCGCAAGGGAACCAACGCCACCGTCATCACCGAAGAGGCGGAGAAGAAGATCCACGATCTGCGCGGCTACCTGCTGCCTGAGGACCTGAACGTCACGGTGACGCGCAACTACGGCGAGACGGCAAAGGACAAGTCGAATGAACTGCTGGAGCACCTGTTCATCGCGACGCTGTCGGTCACGCTGCTGATTGCGCTCGCGCTGGGCTGGCGCGAATCGGGCGTGGTGCTGATCGCCATTCCGGTGACCCTGGCGCTCACGCTGGCCATCTTCTATTTCTTCGGCTACACCCTGAACCGGGTAACGTTGTTCGCGCTGATTTTCTCCATCGGCATCCTGGTCGATGACGCCATCGTGGTGGTGGAGAATATCGTGCGCCACTTCCGCATACCGCGGACGGACCCGTCCAAGACGCTGGTGGACATCGCGGTCGAAGCGGTGGACGAAGTCGGCAACCCAACGATTCTGGCGACCTTTACGGTCATCGCCGCCATCCTGCCGATGGCCTTTGTGCGCGGGCTGATGGGCCCGTACATGCGGCCGATTCCGGTGGGAGCGTCGGCGGCAATGCTGTTTTCGCTAATTGTGGCCTTTGTGGTGTCGCCATGGTCGGCGCTGCGCTTGCTGCGGCATTATGCTGAGCGCCACAGTGAAGAGCACGAGGCAGAAGGCTGGAGCACGCGCCTATACCGCCGGATCATGAACCCGATGATTCACAACGCGGGACGGCGCTGGATGTTTCTGGGAGCTATCGTCGTCCTTTTGTTGGCGGCCTGCTCGCTGGTCGTCTTCAAGGTGGTGCGGGTCAAGATGCTGCCCTTCGACAACAAGAGCGAGTTTCAGGTGATTATCGACATGCCCAACGGCACCACGCTGGAGCAGACGACAAGCGTGGCGCAGGAGATGGGGCAGTACCTGGGGCAGCAGCCCGAGGTCGAGAATTATCAGATCTATGCCGGGACCTCTGGCCCCTACAACTTCAACGGGCTGGTGCGGCATTACTTTCTGCGGCATGGCGCCAATCAGGCGGACATTCAGGTGAACCTGCTAAACCGGCACGAGCGCAGCGAGCAGAGTCACGATATCGCCAAGCGTTTGCGGCCAGGGCTGGACGCGATCGGCAACAAATTCGGGGCGCGCATCAAGGTGGCGGAAGTGCCTCCGGGGCCGCCGGTGCTGGAGACGCTGGTCGCGGAGGTGTACGGGCCCAACTATCAGGAGCAGATCGACCTCGCCAAGAAGATCAAGCACATCTTCCAGACCACGCCCGGGGTGGTCGATGTCGATTGGTACGTGGAGGACCCGCAGGTCAAGTATGACTTGAAGGTTGATCTGGATAAAGCTGCACTACATGGAGTTTCAGCGGCAGAGGTCACGCGCTCGATTCAGATCGGATTGGGTGGCGCCGATGCTGGACTGCTGCACGTTCCGCAGTCGCGAGAGGACGTTCCGATTCGCGTGCAGTTATCGCGCGCCGACCGGTCGAGCATTGAAGGACTGGCTGCGATGCGGTTACCCAGTACCGGTGGTGGGCAGGTCTCTGTCGCCGAGGTCACCGATCTGGAAAAGAAAACGATTGATCCCAGCATCTACACCAAGAACCTGCGGCCGGTGGTCTATGTGCTGGGCGACGTTGCGGGCGCGGAAGAGAGCCCCGTCTACGCCATCGAGAAGATGAACACCGCCATCGACAAGCTGGTGATGCCGGGTGGCTATCACCTCAAGGTCTACAACTTGGCCATGCCCAGCGAGACCGACAAGCTGTCGATGAAATGGGACGGCGAATGGCATATTACGCTGGAGGTCTTCCGCGATCTCGGGCTGGCGTTCGCCGCGGTGCTGGTACTGATCTACGTGCTGGTAGTGGGCTGGTTCCGTTCGTTCGTGACCCCGCTGGTGATCATGGCGCCGATTCCGCTGACGCTGGTGGGCATTCTGCCGGGCCACGCGCTGATGGGCGCTTTCTTTACGGCAACATCGATGATCGGGTTCATCGCCGGCGCGGGCATCATCGTGCGCAATTCCATCATCCTGGTGGATTTTATCGAGCTGCGTCGCACGCAGGGCATGTGCCTGGAAGATGCCGTGGTCGATGCCGGCGCGGTGCGCTTCCGACCCATGCTGCTGACCGCAGCGGCGGTCGTGGTGGGCGCCAGCGTGATACTCTTCGACCCAATCTTTCAGGGGCTGGCCATCTCCCTCATGGCCGGCGAAGTGGCATCGACCGTGCTTTCACGGCTCGCGGTGCCGGTCTTGTACTACATGGTTGAGAAACGCAAGGCATGCGCCTACCAAGGTGGCGGGCGCGAGCCGGAAACCGCAGGAGCAAATGTATGACAATCGAACGTGGAGTGCGAATGATGGCGGGAGTGTTTGTTCTGCTCTCGCTGGCGTTGGGATACTGGGTTAGTCCCTACTGGTACCTGTTTACTGCATTCGTCGGCCTGAACCTGTTGCAATCGGCTTTCACGAATTGGTGTCCAGCCATGTGGATGCTGGGCAAGGCAGGGTGCAAGTCGAGCGAGGACGTGGCACGCGCGCAGTTGGCGCGATAGGCCAGCGGCGGACTAACATAGTAGGTGGAGGTCGTAATGCCTGACTGGCTTTGGCTGGTCTTGTTCGTGGTGGGATATCTTTTGCTGACGCAGTGGCTGCTGCCCAGGATGGGTGTCTCCACCTGACGCACAGCAACGCGGTCCGTTGGATCGCATAGCAAGAACGCAAGCTGTGAGGTACCTCCCACTGCCGAGAAGAGACCTCTTGAACCCAAACGGTAGTGCCGCCAAGCCGAAACCGGGCGCACTAGCACATCCGTCGACTAGCGGGCTGGGAAGATTCGCTGCGCCCGATCAGGGTAGATTCAGCACGACCGCGACATCGAGCTTCGAATAGTATTTCTTCACGTCGCCAGCCCCGTACTTGTCGCGGAACTTCTCGACCACAGACGAGACCCGGGCTGGATCTGTGACGTGAACCACCTTAAATTCATCCTCCGCGCCGCGGGCATCAATGCGAATCGTCGGGTTCTGAAGCACGTTCTTGTACCACTGAGTGTCCGACCCCTGTACCGGCAGAAGGTAAAGGGTACCGCCCTCCAACACGAACCAGACCGGGTTGGAGATGGCACGGCCTGACTTCCTGCCGGTGACAGTGATCTTGATTTCGCGATACCGGGAAAGCCGGTCTTTCAACGTATCGTTCGCTGGCAAGTGCACCTCCCGCGGATAAGTTCAGAGCAGTTTGAATCCTGGTGTCCTCAGTGCGTTGTCATGCCGCCGGCTGTTGAAAACTCCGGATACCAGGACGCTCGCGGGCTAAAAGCCCGCTCGCGTTGCAGAAATATTGCTGTTTTTCGGCACGACCAAGGTCGTGCCCTGACGCGAGCATTCATCCACTTGATTTCCTGAAGGCCGGCTCTGCCCCTCACAGGCCCGTCATGCGCTCGAAGCTTTCGGGATAGCGCTCTCCTTCCACTTTGATCTCCGACGCGGCAGCATCGATGTCGCGAAGATCATCGGGCGTGAGTTCGACGGCTCACTGCTCCAATATTCTCTTCCAGGCGGTGCAGTTTGGTCGTGCCCGGGATGGGAACGATCCACGGCCTCTGCGCGAGCAGCCAGGCGAGCGCGATCTGTGCCGGAGTTGCCTGCTTCCGCTTGGCAATGTTGCCGAGCAGTTGAATCAATGCCTGGTTCGCCTTCAGGGCCTCAGGCGTAAAACGCGGCAGCATGCTGCGAAAATCATTGCTGTCGAAGCGCGCGTTCGCGTCCATCTTGCCGGTCAGAAAGCCCCGGCCCAGCGGGCTATACGGCACCAGTCCAATGCCCAGCTCTTCCAGAGTTGGGATCACTTCCCTTTCCGGAGTCCGCGTCCACAATGAGTATTCGTTCTGCAGCGCCGTGACCGGCTGGACGGCGTGGGCGCGGCGAATGGTCTTGATGCCTGCTTCGGAGAGCCCGAAGTGGCGGACCTTGCCCGCCTGAATCAGGTCTTTCACGGTGCCCGCAACGTCTTCGATGGGAACGTTGGGATCGACACGGTGCTGATAGAGCAGGTCGATGGTCTCAAACTTGAGCCGCTTGAGCGAACCATCGACCGCTTTACGGATGTGTTCCGGCCGGCTGTTCACGCCCCGGCTCGCCGGGACGCCACCATCAGGATTGATATCAAACCCGAACTTGGTGGCGACGACTACCTGCTTGCGAAAGGGAGCGAGGCCCTCGCCGACCAACTCTTCGTTGATGTGCGGACCGTAGACTTCGGCGGTGTCGAAGAAGGTGATGCCGCGCTCGACGGCAGCGCGCAGGAGGGCGATCATTTCCTGCTTGTCTTTCGGCGGGCCGTAGCCGGAGCTCATGCCCATGCAGCCAAAGCCGATGGCCGATACTTCCATATTGCCCAATTTGCGTTTCTGCATCGCTTGTCCCTTATTCCTTCCTTTATGAATGCGGAGCCGGTTTACGATGTTGCCCGCGCCCGTTGCTCCTCGCGCCAGCGCGCGGGCGGAATCCCTTCCCAGCCACGAAAAGCGCGGACGAACGAGTTCGCGTCCTCGTAGCCCAGCAGGTAGGCAGCGTCATTGAGTTCGAGAGCAGCGTCGTTGAGATAGTGGCGAGCCATCTGATGACGCGCTTCCTCCAACACGCCCTGAAAATTCACGCCTTCGTCCTGCAGGCGCCGCTGGAGTGTGCGCGAACTGACGCGCAGCGCATCGGCGATGTCCTCGATGGTCGGGCGGCGGCCAGTGAGCTTGTGACGGACTGCAACGCGCACACGCTCAAGAAAGTTGCCGTCCGTGTGCTCCTGCTTCAGCTCCTGCTCGAACTGTGGCGCGAGCACGGCCAGAAGCTCGGCGTTGCGAGTGACGAAGGGGCGCTCCGCGTCGGTGCTGCGAAAGACGATCGCGTTGCGCGAGGCGCCGCAGATTACGGGACAGCCAAAATGACGTTCCACGGTCTTGACGTGCGGGCGTGGCTGAACGAACTCGACGCGCAGCGGCGACAGGCGCGTGCCGGTGCCATGGCGCGCGATCGACAGCACCCAGGCAAAACAGCAGTCGATCAGCACCATCGGCTCGACCTCATCGGCCAAAAGCCAGCGAAACTGGATGCTCCACTCGTCGCCGTGCTTCTTCTGCACAATCTCTTCCGGGCAGGTGAGTTGCTTGTAGCGCGCCATCTGATGGATGGCTGCTCCAAAGTTCTCCGATGAAAGCGCTGCGAGGCCGACGGGATTGAAGCGCTCAGTCTTGGTTTCCGTGCCGAGCTGCAGGCCGATGGCCGGGTTGGTGCTGACTTCGCCCACGGCGCGCCACAGGGCGAACAGTTCCTCGGTGGTGAGCAACACACGCGGCTGCTGAATGAATGCTTCCGGGAGCCCGGCACGATGCAACACGGTCGACGCACGGACTCCCAGCTCTTCCAACTTGAGAAACGTGTTACCGGAGAAGCGAAAGTGCTTATTCATCAGTTCACTCAGACTTGAGAGAAGCCATGTCGATGGAGAAGCGGTACTTCACGTCCGACTTCAGCAATCGCTCGTAGGCTTCGTTGACCTTCTGCATGGGGATGACTTCCACATCGGCAGTAATGTTGTGCTTCCCGCAGAAGTCGAGCATCTGCTGGGTTTCGGCAATGCCGCCGATGGGCGAGCCAGAGAGGCTGCGGCGGCCGCCGATCAGGGCGAATGCTGCAACCGGGAGAGCCTTCTCAGGCGCGCCGACCAGGGTAATGTTCCCATCACGGTGCAACAGGCTGAGGTAAGCATTGATGTCGTGCTCGGCAGAGACCGCATCGAGGATGAAGTCGAAGCTGCCGGCATGCTTCTGCATCTCGTCGGCGTTCTTCGAGATGACGACTTCGTCAGCGCCGAGGCGAAGCGCGTCTTCTTTCTTATGCGGCGACGTTGTGAAGACCACGGTGTGCGCCCCCAAAGCGTGAGCAAACTTGACGGCCATGTGGCCCAGGCCACCGAGGCCGACCACGCCAACCTTCTTGCCTTTGGTCACGCCCCAGTGGTGCATCGGGGAGTAGGTGGTGATTCCGGCGCAAAGCAGAGGAGCCGCGCCGGCCAGGTCGAGGTTCGCAGGAACATGCAGCACGAAGCGCTGGTCGACGACAATGCCCTCCGAGTAGCCGCCGTAGGTCACGCCTCCCAGGTGCTTGTCGGGAGAGTTGTAGGTGTAGGTAACGTTCGGGCAAAACTGTTCGAGACCAGCCTGGCACTCGGGGCAGGTGCCGTCGGAGTCGACCATGCAGCCGACCGCTGCGAGATCGCCGGGCTTGAAGTTCGAAACCGCGGAGCCGACCTTGGTGACGCGGCCAACGATTTCGTGTCCGGGAATGCAGGGGTAAACGGTGGGCAGGAACTCGCCCCACTCGTTGCGGACCTGGTGCAGGTCAGAGTGGCAGATGCCGCAGAAGAGGATTTCGATCTGAACGTCGTTGTCCGTGGGATCGCGCCGCGCAATGCTGGTGCGGGCCATCGGCGATGTCTTGCCGGCAGCGGAGTAGGCTTTTACTTTGTTCATGCACTTACTCTAGATGCTGGGCGTGGCCGGAGATATGCAGAAGCCGCCAATCTATATGCAGGATGCGCCAAGGTCTTTTATTCAAAATGGGAGCAGGCGGAACTGGAATCGCCCCGCCACGATTTCAAAAACCGTCAACTTTATCCAGTCCCGCAAGAGCCGACAGCGGCGCATCAGCTTTTTGAGTCAGCCGAATCCGGTGCGGCCGGCGCAGCATACCACTGATTCCGAGCAACAACTTTAGCATCGGCCGGATCGGCAACGTAGGCCGGCGTCATGATTTGCACTCCGTATTCGTTGAAGAGATCCAGGATATTGCGGTGCAAGGCCGTGTATAGATATTCCATGTCCTGCGCGTTGTCACAGTAGGCGTTGATCTCATATTCCACGTCAAACGACCGCAGTTCTTTTTGGAGCACGAAGGGTTTGGGTTCGCGCAGCAGCCCCGGCGTGCGAGCAGCGGCTTCAAGCAACATCGCCTCCACCTGCCGCCACGGCGTTTCATAGCCAATTCCTACGCTCGTGTGCAGTATCAGTCCTTCGGTCTTGGCCAGCGAGGTGAAATTGATCACTTCGCTGTTGACGATGGCAGAGTTAGGAACGGCGATGACTTCGTTCTTAAGGGTGTGCAGGTAGGTGACCAGCAATTTGGAATCGTGCACGTTACCGACATAGTTGCCGATCTTTACCCGATCGCCCGTCCTGAATGCGCGACGGTAAGTGAGGCTATATCCGGATATCAGGTTCCCAATCAGTGAAGTCGAGCCCAGAGAGAAAACCAGGCCAATAAATAAGGACACCCCCTTGAAGGCCTGCGTGCCCGAACCTGGTATGTAGGGGAACGCAACCACCACCGCGAAGGCAATTACAAATCCTCGCACCAGGCGATAGGTCGGCCTGGCCCAGGTGGGATCAAAGTTGCTGATCGTGATCTTCTCGGTCTCGATGGAAACAAAGATCAGCCGAATGAACTTCAGCAGGTAGTAGGTGATAACTGCCAGGACGAGCAGGAAAATGAGGTCTGGAATGGTAGCGACGAACCTGGTGACGATGGTGTTCAACGGATCCAGAACAAAACCGGACAGGTTTTTGCTGAGTTCGCGGGTCCAGGGAAATAGGGAGAGAATATAGGCCAGGGTCGCGTACGTAGCCACCACGCCGGCGGCCGCCGCCACGAACTTCAGCACTGCAATCGCCACCAGCCACAGGCGTTCGGCGGGAAGCACCTTCAGCCCTTGAATTCCCAGTTCGCGGATCCTGTGTTTATAGCGAAGCTCGAGTTCGACAAGGCCACGCCGGACAAGCTTCAAGCCGACGAACAGAAACACAAACAGGCCCAGAGCTAACGCCAGCGCCAGGGCCGCGTGTTCGATTAGCACCTTTGGCTGGCGTTCTTGCCGATAGGACTCAATCGCCTGCTGAATCCGAAGCATATCGGCACGCGCAAGATTCTGCCGTTCCACCTCCTCCAACCGGGCGTCTGCGTCGAAAACAGCGACGACAGCCAGCTTGCCCGCCATGATTTGGGTGGAATACTGCTTTTCCTCCAGCGTGAGATTTTGCGGATCGAACTTACTGTCCTTGGCGACGGCCTTGATGCGGTCGGCAATCAACTGGGCCCGCTGTTCGGCCGGATACGCCGAGACTCCCCGCACCCGAAACAAAACCGCTCCATCCAGTTTCACTGGGGCCGTTTTGACCTCGGCCGACGGCGCCTCGTTAGAGGGTGGCGGCTGCCCGGGATTGTCGTCCTGGGCCATGACACTGACTCCGCTGAGAGTCAGCAGCAGATAGAACATCGCCCATCGCAAGAAGTGGCTTCTGGAGCTTCTCGCAGAATTGTCGAACACCTGGCACCTCGGAATTTGCGCCTACTGCGTCGGGTCATCGACTGCGGATGCTCGACCAGGGCAGCCATCCTGTAACTGTCGATGTAAGCAAACTATGGTACTACCCCACGGGCGGAGGACAAGTGATTGAAATTGCACCCAGGCGGCGGGAACGGGCCAATGGAGGACGCGCTCAGACTTCATCGGGATGATATCCCTGTGCCTCCCAAGCAGCCTGGATGTCCGGGTTCAGTCTGAGATATGTGCCAGCGAGACGCTTGGGAACGCCGTTCAAAGGACACGAGAAGTTGATACAGCGCGTGCAGACGTTTCTTTTCAGCAGGAACACGCCGCTGGCGGCCGCGCTCAATGCTACGGCCAGCAGAAAATAGTCTTTGCCGAGCCATAGAAATGGGAAGGGGAAGGCGACCCAGATCAACGCCCCGATCAGGAATTGAAGTTTCTCGGACTTGCTCATCGGCCCGGGTTCGTAGCTCCAAATCTTGAGCACCCCATAGTTGGCGTGACACCGAAGGAAACGGCCCGGCTCGGCCCAATAGGGACAGTGCCGGCACAGAACGCGCGCTTCCCAGACAAAAAAGAAGAACAGGGAATACGCGAGCCAGAGCCAAAGATATTTGCCATATCCCGCGTGGATGGTTCCAAGGATTGCGGTGACGCCAAAGGGAAAGAGAATCATGAAGAAGTGAAGCATGTCCCGCTTCTCGAAGCGACACATCAGCTGGCCATTGGCCTGACATCCTTCACAGTGTGAGACCGGCTGCCAAGTGCACGGAAGAACCGAGAGCGGACTGTGCTCGTGTTCAGTTGAGACTTCCATTGCGAACTCCTCGGCAGCGGTGACTTGCCCGCTGCAAGCCTGCTGGGATCAAGAGAGTTGCATTTTGGAGATACAACTTTTGTTCTTTAGTTAACACACTGAGGGTGCTTGTGCTGTGATCGCTGTCACGAGCGGAGGACGGACGTAGGAGCCGTCCACGGGATCTCAGCTGCAGTTTAGTTGCCCACCCTTTCGAGGCGTGCGAAATGTCCGTGCGGATGCCGCGTCCAGAAGCGGTTCGGTACTGGGGTCTGCACTACGCCGGGCGGGCAGACAGACCCCGAGTGATCGCCAAGCGTCAGGACGACTCTCTAGTAGTCGAGAATCTTATTGGCAGCAAGAATCGTATCCTCAAGCTCTCCTATGTTCTTGGCCATGTGGGCGCCAGGGCGAAGACTCTGTGCGGTGAGCCCCGCAACTTCTGCGCAATGCGGACACACCAGCACCTTGCCGCCCGCCTTAACGAAGGCGTCATAGTGGGTGGTAATTTGCGCATTCATCCCGGTACCGGAAGTCTGGACCTGGCGCTTATCTGCCAGCTTCACCCCCTCCACGTCGAGCATCAGAGTCACATCCGAGCCATGCTCCTGCAGGTACTGTGCGAAGTGGACCGCCATCAAGGCGGCATGAGAATCATGCGAGTACTGCGATAAGTGAACTACGATTTTTTCTTTGGCTGTTGCGTGTACGCTGACCGGGCTATACGTCGAAAGAGCCACCACGCCGGCTATCGCGATCAGACCGGCTACAGTGGCCATGATGACTTTGTTTATGGGCTTCATGGATTAGTCCTCCTATGTATCGGTGGTTCGAAAACACTCTTATGTGCCGGCGCGGTCCGTCTGTTCCGGACGAACGACGTTGGCTTGTGAGGTCGTTGCGGTCAAAAGCCATGCCTGACGGACTCCGATTCCCGCCAGCAGGGTGATGGCGGAGATAGCGGCCATTGACCCTATGCACAGCAGACACCACATGGCAAGGATGTAGGCCTCGACATAGGCGAGATAGAGCGCGAATCCGAGGCCGATGAAGGCAGCGGTGAATCGAAGAACTGCGACTCTACGGCCCGTGCGCAACGATAGTGCGAACAGCAGTACGTAGCCGAGGATGCCGATCAGTGCAACGGGCACACCAAACATGCGGGCGTAGATGCTGCGGTTGACCAAGTCGCAGTTGAAGGTCGCGCTCAGATCGCAATACTCGGTCGCGGCTGTACTGTAGTGATTATGGAGGGAGACCGCCGACAGAGTGCCTCCCAGCAGACAACATCCCAGCAAGAGATAGCGGACAGTGGGCCTCATGGCAACTTGCATCCCGTCTTTTCACTGAGACTCTTCAGCGATTGCAGGCCAACACGCCGTTCACCGTCGTCGAAGATCCAGGTTGGCGTGTAGCGGATTTGCGCGACAGTGCAAAGGAAGGTCATCTGGCGACTGCCACGCACCGAACACTCGATGTAAGGGACATTGCGGAATGACGATCCGAACAGGTTTTTCTGGTCGTCGCAATGCGGACACAGGAAGCTCCCGTACATGGTCGCTTTCTTCGCGGCCAGGCATTTGGCGAACGAGTCCATATTGCCCTGGTCGGCCGATCCGGCGGTGGTGGGGGACCCAGCCACCATGAATACCGCCAGCAACGCAGCCAGTCCGAGGCGCCGGAGTCTTCTCACCAGGTAATTGTCATTCATGGCCGCAGCAATGCCCGTGACCTTGTCCTGAACTCTACAATGGATGTAGTATACACCTAGATGTAGGAATACTAGAGACCTTTCTGGAAAGAGGAACGCTAATGCGAATCGCAATTCCCTTGTCGGGAGAGAAGCTCTCCCCGCACTTTGGTCACTCCGAACAATTCCTGTTTGTCGATGCCGACATGGAACAACGCAAGGTCCTGCACAAGCAGGTCGAGAAAGCGCCTGAGCATGCTCCGGGCCTGCTTCCTGCCTGGCTGGCCGAGCATCGTGTCAATGTAGTGATTGCCGCGGGCTTGGGGGGAAGGGCGCGTGACCTGCTGGCGACCCGTTCGGTGCAGGTGCTGAGCGGCGTCTCCGACTCCGATCCGGAGACGCTGGTGGCGGAGTTCATGAACGGTAGCCTGGAGAGCGGTGCGGATGCCTGTGATCATTCACAGCATCGCTGTGAACACTGAGCCTCGTCGAATGGAGAAGGCAATGATCAGGACTGTGAAGAAGCCAAAGTCGAAGCAGCGATGTCCCCGGCACGATTACCCTTGCACGTGCGCCATGGGACATCTGTACCGATTCGTAGAACCCGTGTTGCTGCTTGTCTTGAAGGAGAAGGGAAACTCCTACGGATACGATCTGCTGGGCGAGGTGGCCGAGTATGCCTTCACCGACGGAGAGATCGAGAAAGCCGTCCTGTACCGCACGCTCCGGCGGTTGGAAGAGAACGGTTACATCAAGTCGGACTGGAACACCGACGAACCCGGCCCGGCGCGCAGAGTGTATACCCTCACAAAGGATGGCGCGGCACACCTGCAGGAGTGGGCACAGGTCCTGGCCAAGGTCTCCAACGCGATGACGCGATTTGTCCGAAGGGCGTCTTCCAGCGGTGCCTAAGTCTTAAGAGATGAGACGCCGCGATGGCAACGTCGACCGCGATCCTTGCGCGGTATACGGGGAGCAGCCTGATCCATTCCGGAAGGAGATGGGCTGGAGCATCTAGAATATTAAAGAGGTTCTATAGGTTTTCTTAGGAGGCAATCATGACGCAGGAAACAGCTGTCCGGCTTCCCCTGATCGGGGAAGTCGCACCATCATTCGAAGCGGAAACAACCCAAGGCCCGATCAAGTTCCCCGAGGACTACAGAGGCAAGTGGGTCATCCTCTTCAGCCACCCGGCCGATTTCACACCGGTTTGCACCACGGAGTTCATGACCTTCGCATCCATGCAACCGGAGTTTCACAAGCTGAATTGTGAACTCGTCGGACTCTCCATCGACAGCACCTTCAGCCATATCGCGTGGTTGAGGACCATCAAAGAGAAGGTCCAGTTTCGCAACATGAAGGATGTTGAAGTCACCTTCCCCGTCATCTCTGACTTGACGATGCAGATTTCACGCGCCTACGGCATGTTGCAACCTTCGGCCAGCACCACGCAGGCAGTTCGTGCCGTGTTCCTGATCGATCCCGAGAGCAAGGTGCGGGCACTGCTCTATTACCCGCTCAGCAACGGGCGGAACTTCCAGGAGATCAAACGGCTCCTGCTCGCCATGCAGACCACGGACAAGCACAAGGTGGCAACGCCCGCAGACTGGCAGCCCGGCGAGGAGGTCATCGTTCCACCGCCCGGCTCTTGCGGCGCAGCCAAGGAGCGGGTGGAATCGCACGATCCCTCGGTGCGCTGTGTCGACTGGTTCCTGTGCTTCAAGAACGTTGCCTGAATCCTCTGAAGATGGTGCGGTGGTTGCCGGCTCGACCGCCGCATCTCCTCCTTCAATGTTCCAGGAGATTGAATAGTGAACGCTCGGCACTTGTGGATTTCAAGATTTTGGTGGAGGCGGCGGGAGTTGAACCCGCGTCCGAAAATGCTGCCAGCAAAGAGCCTACATACTTAGTTGATTCACGCGCCAGTTGCCCGGCACTCTCGCCCGCCACGCTGAGAACCAACAAGAAACGTGGCCGGCCAGCCTGAAAATCTCGCCTCGAACTCCCAGACGTAGAGTTCAACGCCAGCTCACTGTATGACGCCCGCTCTCAGCCCATGAGCAAAGCCGAGGAAGGCGGCAGCCTAACTAATTAAGCTGCGTATGCCAGCTGTTGATTGGCAATTCTGTTTTTGCACACGATTACGGATGCATGCACTCCGGTATGCCTCTTTGCCGCAATCACTTCCGTCGAAGCCGTGACGCCCCCACGTGTGGTTGGAACGGTCAGCTTCACTGTACCATCGCTGGTCGGCGAAACCAAACCGTACTTGGTTAGATGCATGGCGACGTGATCCCGACGCTCCCCTGAACTCTTCGTACGCCGTGCTGGATCAGCGATTCGGCTTGCCTTTGGGCAGCGCCCGGAAGGCCGCAGCAGCAAACCAAGAGGTAAAAGCGGCAATCACCACAATATCCACGATGGTGAGGAAATCCCACGGCCTGACGCCTAACAACACTCTCTCGACCCCCAGCCCCAAAACGAATCCTCCCGAGATGGCACCGAACAATGCCATGCGAGATGATGGAACCCACGTATTCTTCGGCAGTTCCTCGAACATAGGACCTCCCTGTCCGGTTGGGACCGGATGAGCGATTCTGCGCTGAACGGTTTCGCGGCGCAAGCGGCATGTTGGAGATTGCGAGAGTGGGAATGGAGCACGCTTCCCTGCTTTCTACCCCGATTCCCTGCATCCCGCTGGAGGGAAATTCATCCAAAGCACTTACGCCTGTTAGTCTTACAGCGAGGGCGGATGAGAGAACGCGTTCCCAATTCTTACTGTTGCCGCCAGTGGGAGTGCTTGGCGTGATTCCCGACTGTATTTCGTTCAGCGCTATCCCGCATACCACGAAGCTATTTTCCGATTACCTTTCGCACGCGCCCGGCAGCCGCAGGTTCTTTCCGCATTCCTCCGACGGCACAGACATCGCCTCGCTGGCGCGCGTAGTTCCATCCGGAACGGAGGCGCATCTCCGGGTGGCGGATGCGCTGGAGCGGCAGAACCGGGCCTGGGGCGCTTCCGAGACCGCGCTGCGCAACATTAAACGATTGCGCGAAGGGGCACATGCCGTCGTCACCGGCCAGCAGGTGGGGCTATTTGGCGGACCGCTACTGGCGTTGCTGAAGGTGGCTTCGGCACTGGCGCTGGCGCAGCAGGTAGAACGCTCGGGCGTGCCCTGCGTGCCCATCTTCTGGATGGCCAGCGAAGACCACGACCTGGCTGAAGTCAATCAGGCGTTGCTGCTCACCCACGACTTTAATCTTGTAGCTTTTACGGCTGAAACCAAAGGGGTTGATGGTTCTCCGGTCGCCGATGTGAGACTCGCTCAAGGAACCGTCGATGTGGTCGCGCACGCGGCTGATCTGCTGGGCGACTCCCTCGCCGCCGACTACCTGCGCGAGAGCTATCGCGAAGGCGAAACGCTCTCGAACGCCTACGCGCGGCTTTACGCACGTATCTTCGCCGAGCACGGCTTGATCATCCTCGACCCGGCCGATGACGAACTCCACCGCATCGCTGCGCCGTTGTTCGTGGAGGCGATCCGCCGCGCAGGCGAGTTGGACGCTCGCCCTGCTGGCGCGCAATCGTGAACTCGCCGCGGCCGGGTATCACGAGCAGGTAAAGGTCACCGATCTTTCAACCCCGCTGTTCGCCCTGGTGAACGGCGTGCGGGTTCCGGTCCATCGCGCGAACGGGCAATTTTCCATCGGCACCGAGCGGCTGACCCCGGACGATCTCATTCGCCGCATCGAAGCGCGCCCGCAGGACTTCAACGCCAACGTGCTGCTCCGTCCTGTGCTTCAGGATTACTGGCTGCCCACGCTGGCGTATTTTGGCGGTCCTGCCGAGGTCGCCTACTTCGCACAGGTCGGCGTCGTCTATGAAAAGCTGCTGGGGAGAATCACTCCCATCCTGTCGCGGTTGAGCGCCACGCTGATTGAGCCGCGCATCGCGCGCCTGGTGGAAAAGTATCAGGTGGAGCTGCCCGAGATGTTTCACGGCGAGGGCGAGCTGCGCGATTGCATTGCGGCGCGTTCCCTGCCCCCGCAGCTCAAGGACGACTTCCTTAAAGGAAAGCTGGCAGCCGAAGAAGCCATGCAGCGCATCTCGGAGTCGCTGGCGCGGCTGGATCCCACGCTGGTGCGCGCCTCGAACCGGGCAACCAGCAAGATGCTCTACCAGGTCAGCCGGCTGGAGCGGCGGGCGGCCGCGGCGGAGTTGCGGCGCAACGAAGTCATTGCCCGGCACGCGGCGCAGATTGAGAATGCGTTGTATCCCAAAAAGACTCTGCAGGAGCGCGAGATCAGCGGCATCTACTTCTACGCCAAATATGGTCCGCAACTAATTGATCGGCTGGTTGAATCGGCCTCGGCCCGCTGTCCGGAACACAGGATCATTCAACTCGGATAGGAAGCGGTCTCCAACTGGGTTTTGCTTTCAGCCGAGGCTTCTAGACAGGACGTGCGACTAAGTCAAGATGGTCGAATTGTGCGCCGGGCAATTCCGCCATGACCAGCGACGAATCGGTCCCACACTTCGACTCGCCCTCGCTTCCTAGCACGCTTACCTCATAACCCAGCCCATAAAAGAAACTTAGGTACTCTTCCGCCGACATTCCTGAGCGGTCAGGCAATGCGTTGGGCGTGAACTCGGTGAAGATAACGGGCTTACTGCGCCGAAGAAGCTCTGCGATTCCGCGCAAGGCCTTGCCTTCCGCACCTTCGATATCGATCTTGACGACGTCAAGCTCCTGATCCGGCGGCAAAATGGCAGACACCGGGAAGGCCTGCACCGTCTCCCCCGCCTGCGATGGATCGGTAATGGGACGCGATTCCGTCACGCCGTTACTGCCATCAGGAAACAGCGTCAGCAGCTCCCATTGGTCCGAGGCGGCAGCTTGAAAGATGGACAGGTTGGAGAAGGAGTTGGCAGTCCTGCTGGCATTGATGAGAGCGACATTGCGTGGATTCGGTTCGACCGCCCAGACCTTTCCGGATGGACCAACTGCCAGGCTCGAAAGTAAGGAATAAAAGCCAATATTGGCGCCGATATCGAGTACACGCATACCTTCCTTCAGAAGGCTGCGGAACAGACGCGACACCTTGACTTCGTAATCGCCGGAATCGGCTATCTCCCGGCCTACCGCAACATCGTCAACCGGCACGAACATTTTGAAGCCTTGCACCAAGCGCAGTTCGATAGTAGAAGCCGGCCTCTGCAGAAGTTCACGTCTGGCGAACTCCGGAGAATTCAGAAACCCGCTGACGACCTCCTGCAATGGCGCTCCGACACGGAGGCACTGGGCTTGAAGTTCCTCGCTGGTCGGCAACCGGCCCAACAGAAGGCGATAACACTGAAAGATGTCGAACTCCGTCGCCTGCTCGACGAAAACAGCTCCTGGGGCATCGGCAACATGGAAAATAGTAAGACTAGTTTCCTCAGACATGCCATCAGGCTACCACGGAGCTTATAGTCCGGAACCACGCAGGTACGGGCTCTCCGCAATCCCAAAGCCTGCGTAAAACAACCCCCCTCATGGGAATTCGTGTAATCTTCTGTGCACGGGCAACGACCTACCGCCCGCCATGTGACCACTTACCTGAGCGATATTCTGATCATCACCGCCTGTGTGGTGGCGGCGTTGACGTTCCTTTGGATCGTCACCCATGCCTCCGCCGCGCCTTCGCGCAAGGAGTCGAACGACTTCACCGGCGCCGTGGTGGCGGTCATCGGCACGACCTATGCCGTCATCCTCGCCTTCATGCTGTCCGGGGTCTGGAACATGTTCCAGCAGGCGCAGGCCAACGAAGAGCTGGAAGCCAACTCCCTGACCAACATCTGGCGCATTGCCGGACAGCTGAAGCAGCCTGGGGCCGAAGAAGTGCGAGGGCTGTGCCTGAAATATGCCCACGACGCTGTTGAGAAAGAATGGCCGGCCCTGGCCGCGCAAAAGTCCATTCCTGCCGAAACGACGCAAACGGTTAATGAGATGTGGAAGATCGCAGGCCAGATCCAGGCCCATCCCGGCGACGACTCCATCGCGGTATATCAACTGATGGAAGAGCTGCGCATGCTGACCGCGTACCGGCGGACCCGCATGATGCAGGCCCGCGAGGGGCTGCCCGGAATCCTGTGGGCCGTGCTGATCGCCGGCGGAATCATCACCGTCGCGGCCTCCTGCTTCTTCGGAGTGCCCAACTTCCGCTTTCACGTCTTGCAGGTCATCGTGCTCAGCTTTCTGATTGCGCTGGTGTTGGTGGCCATCGACGACATCGACCGCCCCTACACTGGGGTGGTCAGCGTGCAGCCGGAAGGGTTTTCGTTTTCGCTGGATACGTTCGACGGGCACAACTTCTAAGGGACGGAAATCACCATCAAGCAGGTACTGCCGGATGCGCCCACTCCCGCCGCTTCTCCGCCTCATGCTTGGTAAATACCCCCGCGATGCGCGTGCCGCAGTTCGCGCAGCAGCCGTGTTTCAGGCGGTTCGACATCACCGAATGCCAGGAGCGGGTGATCACCACCTGTTTGCATCCCGGACAGATAGTGTTGGCGCCATCGGAGAAGATGTTGCCCTCATAGACATACTTCAGGCCCATCTGCATGGCGAGCCGGCGCGCGCGGTGCAGCGTCTCGGGCGGAGTCGCCGGCTTGTCGGTCAGCTTGAAGTCGGGATGAAAGGCGGTGAAGTGCAGCGGAACGTCATCGCCCAGGTTCTCCAGCACCCAGTCGCACAGCTCTTTGAATTCCGAATCGTCGTCGTTGAGCGTAGGAATGATGAGGTTGGTCAGCTCGAACCAGACGCCGGTCTCGTGCCGCAGCCACTTCAGCGTATCGAGCACCGGCTGTAGGTGCGTGAGTGTGATCTTGGCGTAGAAGTTCTCGGTAAACGCCTTGAGATCGACGTTGGCGGCGTCGATGTGGCGATAGATGTCGAAGAAGGCCTCACGCGTGATGTAGCCGTTGGTGACCATCACCGTATTCAGGCCGGCGTCATGCGCCGCGCGCGCGATGTCGATGACGTACTCGCCCCAGATGGTCGGCTCGTTATAGGTGAAGGCAAGGTGCGGCGAATGATGTTGTAGTGCGACCGCGACTACATGCTCAGGACTCAGCTCGAGCGAGTTCACCTGGTCGGACTTTGCCTTGGAGATGTCCCAGTTCTGGCAGAAGAAGCAGCCCATGTTGCAGCCGGCCGTGCCCATCGACAGAACCTTGGTTCCCGGGAAGAAGTGGTTCAGCGGCTTCTTCTCGATGGGGTCCATGGCGATCGCCGCCGGTCGCCCGTAGCCAAGCTGCACCAGCCGCCCGCGCTCATTCATGCGAATGAAGCAGAACCCGTGCTGCCCTTCCCCGATGTGGCAATGCCGGGGACAAAGGTAGCAATGCAGCCGCCCGTCGGCCATCGGCTCCCACCAGCGGGCTTCGTGGGCGTGGCGAATTTCGGGCTCCAGAATTGTTAACTGCATGGTAACGCTACAGCTCTATTCTAGCGCCAAATCGTATGCATGCAGACGTGCGATCTGCGTTCATCCGCGAAAATCCGCGGTTGGTCTTCGCTTCGCTAATGACTGCTCAGGCTTGGGCAGCTCGAGCTGCACGCCCTGATGATCGTGTTCGCCGGATGCGCCATACACTCGCGGTTTCGAATGTGTTGGAGTGGAGCCGATAGCCCACGCGTAACGGTCTCCCCGTTCACGATTTCCTCTCTTACTCATTCCAGCCGAAAAAATGAATGGCGCACCCAGCCTTTGTCGTTTAGTAACCGCTATGCCGTTGTCGCCAGGGCAGCCGCGATCGGCGCTCGCGTGATGTGCGAAAGGCTCTCGTTGACATCCAGCACCTTCGCTCGCGCATCCTTGATTCCCATCGAATCAAGGCGCGCCATGTGCTCCTTCAGGAAGTCCTTCGCAGAGCTTTCATCCGTGAACAGATACACACCGCCACAATCCCCAGTGCGGCTGTTTTCCGTCCAGATTTTCCAAACCATACCTGGTGTTGCGGTCAGGTGGTGGGCTAAATCGCTGGCCATATTTGTTAGATCCTCACCCCAAGGGCCATGACTGGGAAAATCAATCTGTAATAGGGTCATCGTGCCTCCGCCTGTTTTGATGGTTCAGCATCTGCATGGACGCGGGCAGGTATGCGAGCCGCGGGTTTTCTGTGATGTTTGCCAGATTTCACAACCCGAACTCAGTTTGCGGCGCAGTGTCGAAAGGTCTGCACGACACGCAGCCGCCTACCCGAGGCACATAGCTGCCGGGTGCACACCCGTCCGGGGCTGGTGCCTGGCGCAATTCCAACCCGAACGTTTTTGTAGCCTGTTCTACTGCTCAGGTTTCGGCAACTCGAGTTGCACGCTCTGATGATCGTGCTCGCCAAGGGTGACAATCTGCGGCTCAGAGGTGAGCGCCGGAACCTCGGGCGTTCCTGACGGCAGCTTGGCAGTGACTTTGTACTTGCCGGGCGGAATGTCAGAAACCACGAAGTGCCCGTTCTGGTCGGTTTCGCCTCCCCTCCTTAGCATCTCGTTATAAGGCGTCTCCGGATCAGGCCGCACGCGAACCTCCGCGCCCACGACAGGCTTGTTGTCCTGTGTGACCGCGCCCTCAAGTTGCGCCACTGCCGAGCTGAGCACGATCTCCAGCGTTCCTCCCGCAGCGCCACGTTCGATCTGCACGCCCTTCTGCAACACGTCGGTCGCACCCATGCGCGCCGACTTCACATACCAGCCTCTCTGTCCAGCGCCTGCGCGCAGGCATGTAGCTGCCATCCAGCACATTAGCAATTTCGAACGTCCCATCAGACCTTGACCTCAGCCCAGCGGCCCAAGCCACTCTCCTCGTCAATGGAACTCAGGAGGACGTGCGCACGGTCGAAAGCCACGCCCGCGCCCGATGGCAGTCATCCGTCCGTTGATGGTGGCGCCGGCGCCGAAGGAGAGCATCACGTTTTCGACATTTGCGTCACCCACCTCCAGATTCTGGCGTGCAATGTATGCGGCCTTTTTCTGTGCGCTGCATTGCGCTGACGATGTAGTTGCCGGGCGGCACTCCCTTTATAGTGAAGTCGCCCTTTTCGTCTGGGCGTGCCGACAGGACCGAAATCCCCAATCATCGATGTCGGGCGACCGCATGCTGACAAATGCGTGGGTCGCCGGCTTTCCGTCGGCGCCGGCACGACAGCCCGGAGACTTCAACCGTCTTGAATGCGGCGCATGGAAAAGTCAGCCTGCATCTCTTCGCCGGCCCTGAAGTTGCATGGGCTGCGCTTCGCTGGTCTGAAGCACGCCGGGATAGTAGAGAGGCGCATACTGGCTCGCCATCTCACGAACCAGGTAGTAATCCGCTAGTTGCAGTATCCATGCCCTGGTAAATGACGAGGCCTCATCCGGCGACTCCACTGCCTTGAGGTAATACTCGCCTGGCTTCAGACCGAACATGCGGTATTCGCCGCGGTCGTCGGTGATGCGCTGGCCGACTGAAGTAAGTGCTCCCGATTCTGGCGATGATGCCAGTCCTCCATCTCGTCGGGCGTGAGCTTGCGAAGGGCGCTGACAACAACGCCTATGCATCGGCTCGCCCGCCTCGTCCACGACGCGTCCGGTGACCACCGCCGCGCGCGTGAGCCGAAACATCGCGTCGTTTACGGTCTGGCCGGATGAGAGCGACAACATTGCACCCCCTTTGAGTCCCCTTGCCTGGTATTGCTGGCTGATGAATCCCGCGTGCGACGCAACGAAGCGGTAGCGACCGGGAGGGACCTTCTTAATCTCAAAATGGCCGTCGGCATCGGTAACCGAGCCAAAAGCTTCGCGGTGTTGTTCCGCGTTTGCGCCAATCAGTCCCACGCGCGCTGACTGCAGCGGCGTTCCGTCAGCAGCCGAGACCACGCGGCCGGAGACGGTGCAGGGCTCAGGCTGCTTCTCTTGTAGCTTTGGAGCTGCTTGTGGAGGATTTTGCCCGAACAGTACGGCCGATGTGGCCAACGTCAGAACCAGAGCAAGCCTGCGAACAACCATTCCCACCTCGAGGGGACGAGGAAGTTTGTGAGCAACATTGTAACCGCAGGTCGCCACCGGCGCGGCCGAGAATTCTGCCGACTGCACACCCGACAATTCCCTGCTTCCGCGACGCGGTGCATACCAGACTCACTTGAGCCGCAAAGCGGCGACTGCGTTGTTAGCCCCGGGCGCAAGCCCGGGGAAAGGTATCGCTTGAAAACCATTCAGGCCGCGGAGCGGCCTAACACCGTGCCGGCGCTAAAGCGCCTGGTAATGGAAGGCTCTTGATTTTCCCCCGCATGAATGCGAGGGCTCCCACCAGCATGCAGGCCGCTACGCGGCCACGATCCGTCAAGAAACCACGGCACTCCGGGCTTGCGCCCGGGGCTAAAACCGAAGTCGGCGCTACGCGCCTCGTCCCACCTGACTCCTCCGTTCTGGCGAAAAGCGAAAGGCGAAGGGCGAACAGCGCTCTTCACACCCTCGCCAAGTGCTCCCCAAACCAGCCCTTGGGATCGGACCAGCTCTTCTCCAGCCTGAAGCCGCTTTCGCGCACGATGGTATTGACCATCTCGGAGGTGTACTTGTAGCTATTCTCGGTGTGCAGGCGCTCGCCCTTCTCGAAATGCACATCCAGGTCAATCGCGGGCAGGAACACGGACTGCTTGGTGGTGCTCTCCAGGTACATCTCCATGCGCGAGCAGCGCTTGTTCCAGACTGCGACATGGCGAAAGGCATCGAGGTAGAAGTCGGCGTCGAGTTCGCGATTCAGGCGCGCCAGCATGTTCTTGTTGAACTGCGCGGTGACGCCCTGCGCGTCGTCGTAGGCAGGCAGCAGGACCTTCGAACTCTTCGCCAGGTCGGTGCCAAGCAGTAGTGCGTCGCCGGAGCGCAACGAGCGGCGAATGCGGCGAAGCACCCCGACCGCCTGCGATGGTTCGAAGTTGCCGATGCTCGACCCGATGTACAGCACCAGCTTGCGCCCGCTGATGCGCGTCAAGGCAGGCACTCCGCCGGTGTAGTCGGCAACGATGGGACTAACACGCAGTTGCGGAAACTGCGTCGCCATCTGCCTGACCGCCTCGTTCAGCGCGGAGGGCGACACGTCAATCGGATAGAACAGCGCGCGCGACTGGCGTTGCAACAGCTCCTCGATCAGAATGCACGTCTTGCTTGCTGTCCCGGCGCCCAACTCCACCAGCGTCAACGACGGTCCGGCGGCGTCGAGGATATCGGACGAGTAGTCTTCGAAAATCCCCCGCTCGGTGCGCGTGAGGTAGTACTCGGGCAGCTCGGTAATCTGCTCGAACAAGCGCTGAGCCAACCTCGTCGTAGAACAGCTTCGCCGGCAGCCGCTTGGGCGTCGCACTTAAGCCCTCGCGGACTTCGCGGGCCATCGCCGGATCGGCCACATATTGCGGTGGTTGCAGTTGCTTGCTAGTCGCCATTGGCCAACCTGATCCCCATGAACTGCCAGCGTACGTGGGGCGGAAAGAAGTTTCGGTAGGTGGCCCGAATATGCGACTGCGGTGTAGCGCAGGAACCGCCGCGCAGCACCATCTGGTTGCACATAAACTTGCCGTTGTATTCGCCGACTGCGCCTGCCGCCGGCCTGAATCCCGGATAGCCCAGATAGGAGCTGCCGGTCCACTCCCAGACATCCCCAAACATCTGGGTGAGATTACCGGATGGCTCGGCGGGCATCGGCTCCAGAGCATCGCGTTCAGCAAAGTTGCCTTCGATCGCGGAGTCTCGTGCTGCGACTTCCCATTCGAACTCTGTCGCGAGCCGTGCTCCTGCCCAACGGGCAAAAGCGTCGGCCTCGAAGTAGCTCACGTGGCAGACCGGCGCGTTCATCTCAACCGGCTGCATCCCTCCCATCGTGTAATGCCACCACTCGGCGTTGCGTCGCTCCCAATAGAGAGGCGCATCCCAGTGGTCCGAGCGGACGTGCTCCCAACCTTCCGACAGCCAGAGCTCCGGCTTGTTGTAGGCGCCGCTGTTCATAAACTCGAGATACTCGCGATTCGTGATAAGACGCGATGCCAGGCGAAATGGTTGGAGATACACGCGATGGCGCGGGCTTTCGTTGTCGAAGGAGAAGCCGGTTCCATCGAAGCCGACCGAGTACAAGCCGCCCTCGAATGCCCGCCACTCCATGTCGGTGCCCCGGGTTCGCCCATCCTTTGGGCTAACCCGGCTTCCATCGAGATTCGCGCGATAGGCCGGACGCAGCGGGTTCGTCCACAGTCCATACTTCACGTCGGTGACGATCAGCTCCTGGTGCTGCTGCTCATGGTTGATTCCGAGGCGCACCAGACTGAGAACTTCCGGTGACGGATCTGAGCCCAGCAATTCGTCCATCGCCTCATCGACGGCCGCGCGATAGGAATGCACCTCCGCCAGCGATGGCCGGGAAAGCGTATGCCGCAGTGAACGCAAGGGACGGTCGCCAATCGCCTCGTAGTAGGAATTGAATAAATTTCGGAATGCAGGATGAAGCGGCTTGTATCGGGGAAGATTGGGCGTTAGGAGGAAGGTCTCGAAGAACCAGGTGGTGTGCGCCAGGTGCCACTTGGCTGGGCTGGCATCAGGCATCGCCTGCAGGCTGTGGTCCTCGATGCTCAGCGGAGAACAGAGACGCATCGAAGTTTGCCTGACGCTCTGGTAACGGTCGAAGAGGCTCGGCTCGCGCGCAGGCGCCGAGGCTCCGTCGTGGATGGAGCTGGTCACATGCATTGGGTCCCCACCTTTCTGACAAGAGGTTTCTGAATTGGTCAATCAGCACCCGAATTAGGGCGCTTTCAAAGAAGATGCGAGGGCCGGAAGAAAGTCACAAAGAATCACAAAGAAATAACGACGAGATGCTGGGGGGATGGGTCTCACAAATCGCGGTAACGATTGGTCGAAGCGATTTCCGGCGCCCGTTTTCCGCTACACCTTATTGCACAACCCGTGCCCGCGACGATTCCGCCGCCCCAGCTTGATCCACGGTGCAGGAAGGCTCCTTGTAGCGGCCCTTCATATCGTTCCATCGCACCTGCAGAACTTCGCTTCCCATGCGAATTCCGTCGCGCAGTGGACTGATTTTGGAGCGGTGATCGTGAGCCCATTCCACCGGCACTTCGACCGTGCGCAACTTGAACTTGTTCGCCAGAAACAGGATCTCGGGATCGAAGCCCCAGCGCTCGATCCGCTGCCGGGTGAAGATGATGTTCGCGGCGTTACGCGTAAACGCCTTGAAGCCGCATTGCGTGTCGCGAAAGTTCAGCCCAAGCATGATGCGCAGCCCCAGGTTGAACAGCCGTCCATAGAGTTGGCGAAGCAGCGGCTGGCGCTCGGTTTGCAATTCGCGTTGCAACCACCGCGAACCGATGGCGACATCGGCCCCGTTGCCAATGGCGGCAAACAGCTTGTCGGCTTCGTAGATTGGAGACGACAGATCGGTGTCGGTGAACAGCAGCACGTCTCCCCGGGCGTGCAGCATGCCGTTGCGCACGCTGTATCCCTTACCGCGATTGCCGGGATTCTCGACCAGCCGAACCATGGGATGTGCGGCGGCGAATCTGCGCACAACACCGGCGGTGTCGTCCTTCGATCCGTCGTTGACCACGATGATCTCAGCCGCCATCTGCCGCTGGGCAACGTAGTCCACGACCTTAGGGAGAGAGGTAGTAAGCCGCTCACTTTCGTTGTAAGCCGGCAAAATGAAGCTATGGCTGGTTTCCATTTGTCAGCAACTTGGACGGATTCGATTGTATGTCAGTTACACCTGGTTCGCAGGCAACTTACCGATCCTAGCGCAAGATGGCGGGCCTTCAGGCTGCTGCAGGAGGTTACTAAAGGAACTTGCCCCCGGGACAATACGGTTGTAGGTTTTAGACAATGCGTGCAGCCTGCGGCCTCGCACTGATGCTAGCCACGGCGCTTCCTGCCTGGAGCGCCGCTAAACCCCACGTCGTTATTCTCGGCAAGGCGCAAACGGTGAAGATCTTTCTGGGAGCGGACGAAAGCCAGGCGGTCAGCATTGCTGTGCGGCCGCTGTACGTTGACGGCAAGCAGAAAGACTACACTACCGGAGACACCCACGATGTCACCGACCGGCTGTACGTGGTGCAGCGGGCCTATCGCATCAATGACGCGTTGCCCGAAGAAACTGCCAAGCAGGGCAAATGGGTGTGGCAGCGTGGCGACTGGTTGCTGGTCGATCGCGTCAGCGGACGCGTGGCGCAGGTGAAACTTCCCGAGTTTGACGTGGACTATTCGCGGGTAAGCTGGTACCGCGATTACGCCGCCTATTGTGGGGCCTCGGATAATGGAGCGCACTGGAACGCAGTCGTGGCCCAGGTTGGGGCACGTAAGCCCCTGTTTCATAAAGGCATCACCAAGCCAGCGGGGGCGGGCAGCGACGCTTTAGGTAAGGAATGTGCTCCACCGAAATGGGAGCGCCAGCCACCGCGCGTGACCTTCTCACCGGCAAGCGGCCAGTCGTTCACGGTGAACGTGGTGGCGCGGCACGCAGAAGAAGTGACAAACGATGAGGACGAATAGTTGGCGATTTCCTCAGAGTTGGGGTTTCGAACTTTGGCAAGCATGGACGAACTACTGCACGAGGCCGAAGTAGCGCACGGGCATCTATGCGCCGGACAGGTGCTGGGCGTGCGCATGGCCATGCTCGGGCTGGAACTGCTGGGGATCGAAAATCCCAAGGGACGCGATCGCAAGCGCCTGATCACTTTCGTTGAAATTGATCGCTGCATGACCGACGCCATCGGGGTAGTAACGGGCTGCCGTCTGGGCAAGCGTGCACTCAAGTTCCGCGACTGGGGCAAAGTGGCAGCGACCTTTGTGGACCTGCAAAACGGTCGCGCGGTGCGCATCGCCGCCCGCGAAAGCTCGAAAGCCCTGGCCCGCCAGATGCATCCCGAAATCGAGAGCAAAAACCAGCAGCAGATGCTCGCCTATCGCGAGATGCCGACCGATGCGCTCTTCGATGTGCAGTGGGTGAAGGTCCAGCTTCCGCCGGAAGAGTTGCCGGGCTACAAGGGTGAGCGCATGGTGTGCACACGCTGCGGGGAGGGTATCAACTTTGCGCGCGAAGTGCGAAGCAACGGCGAGATCCTGTGCAAAGCCTGCGCCGAGGGCAGCTACTACCAGCCGGTAGAATGATCTTCGGCGGGTATCACTGACCGGTTCCCTTCTCGATTGCTATACTCCCTTTTTCCATGCTGAAAGACACGCTCGAACAAGGACGGCTTACGACTGACGAAGCGCTGGAGCGGCTGCTCGCTCCGCCGACGCAGTATCCCTCTTCCATCCATCAGGCCATGCGGCACAGCGTGTTCGCCGGCGGCAAGCGCTTGCGGCCCATCCTCTGTATGGAGACGGCGCGCATGGTTGCAGGCTGCGTTCCGCTGGGCGTCGAAGAGCTTGGCGCGGCGCTGGAGATGCTGCACACCTACTCGCTCATCCACGATGACCTGCCCGCGCTCGATAACGACGACCTGCGCCGCGGACGGCCCACCTGCCACAAGGCATTCGGCGAGGCCATCGCCATTCTCGCGGGAGACGCTTTGCAAACCCGGGCCTATGAAGTGCTTGCCCAGACTGCAATGCCCTGCCGAGGCCCGCGTGGCCATCATTGCGGAGGCCGCTCACGCCACCGGGACCATCGACGGCATGATCGGCGGCCAGGTGATGGACTTGGAAGCTGAACATATCAAGCCTGACGCCAATACGCTGGAATATATTCATCGCTCCAAGACCGGAGCGCTACTGAGGGCGAGCGTGGTCACGGGAGGCCTGTATGGCGGCGCCGATGACTTGCAGGTAAAAAACTTGCGCGACTTTGGCATAAACATCGGCTTGGCGTTTCAGATTGTCGACGATGTGCTGGATGTGACGCAGACATCAGAACAGCTTGGCAAGACCGCGGGAAAAGACACCGCCAGCGAGAAGATGACCTACCCCGCACTATTCGGAATCGACGCCTCCATCAAGAAGGCGGACGAATTAGTGGCCCGGGCCGGGGCCGCGCTGGACAGCTTCGGCGCACACGCGCAAACTCTGCGCGAGATTGCCGAGTTCCTGGTGGAGAGGAAGAAATAGGGCTCTTCAGTTTGGTTCGGATTGCCGCAGAGCCGAACGCACATCCGTCTGGGAAAAGTCGTTTCCCTTGAAAAGCAGCGGTTCCCCTCGGTCTCGGGCAAGAGCGTAAGCGAAGCAGTCGCCAAAGTTCAATTGCGCGGGATGACCGCTCCCTTTTCCAAAATCGCGATAGGCATCGCGAGCGATTCTGGCCTGGATCTCCGTGAGGGGTTCGATCTTAATGTCAGCGGACTGGATTAGTTCGTCCAAGCGACGGCTGAGAACTGGATTGCGAACGCCGTCAACGACGATAGCAGCCTCAAGGTAGGTGGCTGCCGAGACTCGGCAGTCGTTGTCCTCACTTATCGCGTGCAAAAACCGCTGCGTCTCGGGTTCATTTTGGAGGATCGCAATTACTGCTGATGTATCGATAATCATTTAGGAAGGCCATTCTCGTCGTATAGCAACTCCCCGTGCGGGGTGGATTTGAAAGGTTCCTTCCAGAGTGGCGCCGATTCCTGCGCAATCTGCATTAGTTTCTCTGCCAGCCCTTCCTCTACCTTTTTCCGGTGCTTCGCTCTTTCCAGACGCTCCCGAACGGCGTTGGTGATTGCCTCTGTCATGTTCTCGCCGGTGAGTTGCGCCAGTTCCTGAACCAGTTCACAGGTTTCTTCATTCTTGATGTTCAGCGCCATGTCTACCTCTTATAGACATATATTCTACCATTACACCACCAACAAATGCCATTTTATATCGACTGCACCGGTATCGCCAGCAAGTCCTCCACCAGCCCAACCTCTTTCTGTACGAACGGCTCGGCGTATTTCACGCCTGCCAGCAGGCCGTAGAATCCGGCCATTGCCGCCAGCTTCTCGCGGATCTCCGCTTCGCGCGGAAAAAGTCCGCTGCCCTGCGCCTGATCGGAATACTGTGAGCGATACGCCAGCAGCGACTGCAATCTCGCTTCGAACTGGTCCGTAATATCGACGACGAACGTGGGCCGGACGTCGGCATAAAGACTGGCATAGACGATCTTGAACGGCCGATGTGCCGGATGGCCCAGATCAAGCTTGGCCAGCCCGGCAACGAACGCCGCTTCGTAGCCAAGCACGCCCGCGGTGTAGTGGTCAGGATGGCGCGCCCGCCAGTATGGCAGGATCAGCACGCGGGGCCGCAGCTCGCGAATCACCGCCGCAACCTTCTGCCGGTTCTCGAAGGTGTTCTCCACCCGGCCGTCGGGGATGTCGAGCGCCTTACGCCAGGAAACGCGCAGAATCTGGCGAGCGTCTTCAGCCTCGCGCGCCCGGTCTTCCATGGTGCCGCGCGTTCCCATCTCGCCGCGCGAAAGGTCAAGGATGGCGGTCGCTCTTCCCGCCTGCGCCATCTTCAGCAGCGTGCCGCCGCAGGTCTGTTCCACATCGTCGCGGTGCGCGGCAATGGCCAGAATATCGACAGGTTCGGTCATGGCCTGATCATAGCCGATGATGCGCACCTTACCCAGAAGGTGGGTTAATCGCCGGTTTGGCGCGCCGCAAGGTGCTACCCGGTGTCCACTATCCGACCACCTGAGTACTCATTCCACCCATTGTTCGTTAGTTAGTTGACTCTGCAAGAGAATTTTCTTGCATTGCTCACCAGTACGTATATATTGCGATGCTGTTACAAGGTGGACCTGTAACATGAGAGCCACCAGGAGAATCCCGATGAAAGCAAGAACGTTGCTTCTAACTCTGTTTGTTTGTGGGTTCGCGGTGGCCCTGTATGCCGCTGACAACCCCTTTATGGGTACCTGGAAATTGAACGAGGCAAAGTCGAAATTTAGCCCAGGGGCCACAAAAAACAGCACTGTCGTCTATTCCGCTGAGGGCGACGACATCAAGGTAACCACCGATGGAGTCGACGGAGACAACAAGCCTGTTCATACGGAATGGGTTGGCAAGTTTGATGGCCAAGACTATCCGGTTACCGGCGATGCCAGCGGAACTACGCGATCCGCCAAGCAGATCAACGAGCGCACCCTGGAATTGACCATCAAGGCGGATGGCAAAGTCACCAGCCACGGCCGCATCGAGGTATCGAAGGACGGGAAGACCCGGACTGTTGACCTCGCAGGCACCTCTGCGGACGGAAAGAAGATGAAGACCAAGGCGGTGTACGACAAAGAGTAGCGGAAGTCCAGACCGAAGCTCTTAGTTCAACGGCGGCCCTGTCGGCAATCCGCAGGGCCAACCCTCCGGGTATCGGCGCTCGAAACGTTCGTGAGATACTTTGCTTCGCAAGAGAAACTCTTTGCATTGCGAACCAGGCCGTATATAGTGCCTTCCTGTTGCAATCGGAGTCGTGTAAGAACCAACCACCTCAAGGAGAACCTGTAAATGAAGGTAAGGCCCCTGCTTCTCACGCTGTTTGTCTGCGTGCTCTCAGCCTCTCTCTACGCTGCTGACAATCCCACCATCGGAGTCTGGAGACTCAACGCGGCCAAGTCCAAGCTCCCTCCCGGAGCCACTAAGAACAATACCGTCATGTTCACCGAAGATGGCGACAGCACCGATGTCGTCACCTACGGTGTCGACGCTGATGGCAATACCGTGCGCACCGAATGGGTCGGCAAATTCGACGGCAAAGACTATCCGGTCACGGGTGGCGCCAGCGGTGCCACGCGTTCCTACAAGATGGTCAGCGGCCGCAAAATGGAAGTCATCGAAAATGCAGACGGCAAAGTCGTGAGTCAGGGTTACGTTGAAGTTGCCAAAGACGGCAACAAGAGCGTTATAGAGTTGGAGAGCACCGCCCTGGACGGAGCGAAGATGAAGATCAAGGCGGTGTACGACAAGCATTAGGCTGAAGTCTGGGCCCGAGGTCTTGGTTGAACAGCGCGCCTGTTATTGCGGGCGCGCTTTGTTCGTTTCCAGCGATGCCCCTATGACTAACACGAGATGGTTCGTTCGCTGCTCGCGCTCTTCGAGAAGAATGCGTACGCTGTCAATCTCCCTGGACAACAGTTCACGGCTTTCGATCTGCTTGAGCCATTCGACAAGCGTTGGCTTTTTAGCGCTCTTCTTGGTCTTTTTCATGTCTCCCCGGGCAGAACCCAGAAACCAACTTCGAAAACCCCCTACAGAATCACCCGCTCATCACCCACGCGTCTGGTCACCCGCTCACGGTCGAGATACTCCAGCAGCGGAATGGCATACTTGCGGGTGATTCCGAACAGGTCTTTGAATTCCGCCACATTAATCTTGGACTTCGTCGGCTTTAGCCCCGTGATCTGCTGCCGCAGTGACTCCAACGCGCTGCGGTGAAAGACCAGATCGTCGGAGACCTTCACCAGCACGCGATCGCGCAGTAGCAATGTCACGATCTTCTGCGCGCGCGTCTGGTCGATGCGCAGCGAAGCCAGCACTTCTTTCAACGCGGGAACCTGCAATCCCGCACTGGCAAAGGCTTGCTCAATCTTTTGCTTCGACTCTGCCTCATCGTCGCGCAGCACCACTCCGCGGCCGGCTCCCCGTACCTGCTCACCCGCGATCTCCAGCTTCTTGTCGCTCACCAGCGAGTTGATGACCGCGCCGAGAACCTCCGGCCGCAAGCCGAGCTGCTCACGGAGCTGCTCTTTGTTAATTCCACCGACCAACGGGTTGGCTTTATGAAACTGTTCTACCGCCGCCAGCGTTGCCGTTCCCAGCCTCGCAAACTCGTCGGCGGACAGCAGCAAGCCATCGGCTTGCACGATCTTCGCAGCCTGCCTCAATGCGCCTGCCAGCAACTCAACCCGCGCAGCGAGCCATCCCGTCTCAGCCACCGCCTCTGCCATTGACAACCCGGACTCACCGCGCCGCCCGACGCGAGCGAAAAGAGCGTCCTCCGGGCCCGCCATCGCAAGTCTTTGAACGAACGCCAGCCGCTCTGCCGCCTTCATGCGGCGTGCCGGCTCGTGCACATCCAGAACCTGCCCGCCGCCAATCGTTATCACCGGCGAGAACTGGCGAATGATGAACTTGTCTTCCGGAAAAACCAGCAGTGGATCATCGAGCTTCAAGCGCGCATAACCGGACTCGCCCGGTTTGATCAGTTTGCCTTCCAGCAGCTTGACCTCGGCCACCGTCTCGGCGGCGAAAGCATGAACGTGCACCCGCGCCCCATCGCGCAAAGGCTTCGCCGATGGCAGCAGATCCAACCGCACCGTCAGCCGCTGCGAGGATCGAAACAGCCCTGGAGCCGTCAGCACCATGCCGCGCGCCAACTCACCCGTCTCCACGCCGGCCAGATTCAGAGCCGTCCGTTGTCCTGCGACCGCGCGCTTTGCCGGCTCGCCGTGGACCTGCACCCCACGCACCCGCAACCGCCTTCCTGCCGGATGCACTTCGACCTCCTGCTCCGCCGCAACACTACCGGCGATGAGCGTTCCCGTGATCACCGTGCCAAAGCCCTTCATGCTGAACACGCGGTCGATAGGCAGGCGGAACGCTGCCTTGGAATCTTTTGCGGGAACCTCAGCCGCCAATCGCCCCAGCTCGCGCTTGAGCTCGTCGAGCCCTTCGCCCGTCTTTGCACTGACCGCGACAATTGGCGAATCAGCAGGATCGAGAAACGACCCCTTCAGGTATTCCGCCACTTCCATGCGGACGACTTCCAGCGTCTCGCGATCGACAAGGTCGGACTTGGTGAGCACCGTGATCCCTCGTCCCACGGAGAGCAGTCGCACGATGTCAAAGTGCTCGCGGGTCTGTGGCTTGATCGACTCTTCCGCCGAGATGACCAGCATCACCAGGTCGATGCCGCCAACTCCGGCAAGCATGTTGCGGACAAAGCGCTCGTGACCGGGAACATCGACAAAGCCGATGCGCAGCGGCTCTCCGGAAGGGGCAGCCAGATCAAGGTTGGCAAACCCAATATCGATGGTGATCCCGCGCCGCTTCTCTTCTTCCAGACGGTCGGGATCGGTGCCGGTCAAGGCCCGTACCAGCGCGCTTTTCCCGTGGTCGATATGCCCAGCGGTTCCGACGATGACGGCTTTCATCTGCAACCAGTTTATCGAACGGTTTCTGGAACTTTGGTGGGCCGTACCCGAGAACTGCTCTGTTAGGGGCAGGTGTGCGAAAATAACATAAGAAAGATTTGTTGCGCGCTGCCGGGTTAGTTTATTCGCGCCATCCTTGTGGACGGGGTCGCCCAGCCGCCGGTTCCGCAGGCGTGTTGTAGCTCAAGCGCAGTCGAACGTACGGATGGCCTCGATTCTGACATCGCCAATCGGAAAACCGCCGGAACCACCGAAGCCGCAGCGTTGGGACGCGGAAGCGGCGGACGCCGACTTTCTGACTCCTCATCGCCTGCTGCAACTGGAAGATGATCTGGAACGCTCGCGCATGCGCGAGGCGACGTGGATCTCTATCATGGTCCACCTGCTGGTCGTGCTGCTGCTGATCAACACTACCAGACTGTTTCCCACCCTGAAGGGGCCCATCATCGCATCGGCCGCCGACTTGATGAAGAATCAGCAGCTGACCTATCTCGACATGCCTCCGGATTTGCAGAAGGCGCCTCCCAAGCCTCCGCCGGATGCCAAGGTCCTCTCCGACAAGAACCGCATCGCACAGAGTCGCCACCCCGAGATCGACAAAAAGACCTTGCAGGAGTTGCTCCGCGCAGGCGCTCCGTCCCGGCCTTCGGCGCCGCCTTCACCCGGACAGCAGGCGCAAATGTCTCCACCGGCTCAGCAGCCCGGCCAGCAACAGCAACCTTCGCCGCAACACGGTCAGCAGCAACAGATGGCGATGAACAACCAACCCGCGTTGCAGGACCCGCGGCTCGCCGTGCCACAGGAGGGTTCGCCCAAACCGAGCGTTGATTTCCGCAGCCTGATGTCGCCGGGGCAGCAGATCGCCCAGGCGGCCAATGCGGTTGCTATGGGCCGCACTTCGCCCTCCATCGGATTTGGTGGCGGAGTTAGCGGCGATTATGGGGCGGGCAAAGGGGGCGCCGCGCGCGTTCAGGGGAACCTGGAGGTCTTAAGCGATACCCAGGGTGTCGACTTCGGGCCTTATCTTTCGCGCGTGTTGCAGGCTGTCCGCATGAACTGGTACGCCATCATTCCGGAGTCGGCCCGGCCGCCGCTGCTCAAGCGCGGCAAGGTGTCCATCCAGTTCGTGATTCTTGCCAACGGCAAGGTGGCCGGAATGGAGTACACCGGATCGTCCGGCGACATTGCACTCGACCGCGCGGCCTGGGGAGGCATTACCGCCTCCGATCCTTTCGCGCCCTTGCCCAAGGAATTTCACGGGCCTTACCTGGCACTGCGTTTCCATTTCTTTTACAACCCGCAGAAGGGCGATCTGCAATAAGGCCGCCTTTGGCTTTTGGCTTTTGGCTCTTGGCTCTTGGCTGTTCGCCCTGCTCTTGCCTCTTGGTATGTTTTGAAGGGCTGCGGCTTGCCACGTTGAAAAAGTCTCGGGAAGGGAAACTCCGCGTCAGGGCACGACCTCGGTCGTGCCGACAAGCTTCCCATTTCAATTACTTCGAGCCGACTTCAGTCGGCGCACAAAGCTCGGTCAGAGTTTCCGCGCGGCTTCACAGCCCCTGAAAAACTCCCTGCAGAGACGTCTTGAAGGGGCGCAGCTTCAGCTGCGCCGTCTCAAGTCATTCACATTTGTCCCCGAGGAGGCCTTTAGGCCGACGAGGGATCTGTTCTTGACCTTTTTCAGCGGCCGCTTTAGCCAATGGTGACAGCTAGTTTGCGAACTCGATCCTCGCAACCAATCAGCTTCTGCAAAGCCCGAAGGGCGTGCCATGACAGCCCAGCGTGCAGCGAAGCGGAACGCTGGGTATCGACATGTTTTGGGATTCTGAGTCGGCTTCAGCCGACGACACCATACCCGGCAAGCGCCTCGGCAACTCCGCCCCTTACCGCGGCCGTCCGTGAAACCCGCTACCCGTCACACCAAAATGTCCACCGCCATGAGGAGCACGGAACCCCACACCTGGCCGAGGAGCAGCCACGCGCGGTGTCGGCCCATGCGGCCTAACTACCGGCGACACCGGACGCGGATAGTGATGACCGTTCCAGTAGCGGCCACCGTGATACCAGTACGGCCCGCGATAATAAATCGGCGCGCCATAGAAAAACGTCGGTGAATAGAATCCCCAGCCGAACGGGCTATACCAAACTCCGGCGCCCGGTATCCAAGTGTACGACGCGAAAAACGGGTCCCAGTACCAGCCCGGCCCGTACCATCCCGGTCCGCCGGCGTAGTAGATTCGCGCGGCATTGGCGTTGGCTTCTGCCAGATACTGCGAACGCAGATTGCTGAAGCGATACAGATCGCTCTGCTCATACGACTTCTTGTCGAATTTGCGTGCCTTTAGCGTCTCGGCTTTCAGGTCAACCTCGCGGCCGCCCTTCAGCTTCACGCTCTGATCGCCCTCCTGCACCAGTGCCTTGCCCTTGAAGACGCGCACCTGGCCGTGGTCGGCATCGAATCCATATAGGCCGTTTTTCAGCAACTGCGTGGTTGCGCCGTCGCTGGCGATGCGCAGCAGATTGTCTTTATGGATCTCGGCGACTTCCACCATCGCGTGGCCCTTGTCGATGCGAGCTTCGGTGTTGGTCAGGCTCGATGAAACCATTTGCGCCGAGCTGTTTTGTCCCACTCGCAGAAACACGCCGGGGGTGAGCAGAATCTCCGCCCTGCCGTCTTGCGTGGCGAGCTTCTCACCCGGTTGCAGATTGACCGATCCGATGGAATGGGCGGTCAGCGACTGATCGCCGGCCGACGCCTGCCCTTCGACATAATTGAGGGTTCCGGGCAGCGCTACATTTGCGGCCCATGCGGGCGCGCTCAACGTCGCTGCCAGGAGGAACGCCCCAAGGGCTTTCAACCATGACAGCCTCATGATTTCTCCTTTACTCCTATTTCATTAGATGGGGTCAGGGCGCGATTCGATACCGCGGGAGAGAGCTGCCGTTGGAGGCTAAGCGGCTTGGTTGCAGGATGTTGCAACTGAATGGCAGGCTTAACCATTCTTAACGGGCAGCGAGGCCAACTAGCACAGAGCCCAGCCCCTGTGACGCACGTCACATACCCGCGTGACTAGCACACTCGGCCTCACCGTGGAGCCCTTTATACTTGAACTCAACAGAGCACAACAGGCTTCCATCCTGTAAGCTCATTGGGGTTTATGCCTCTTATCTGGCTTCGAGTCGCGGTCGCTTGTTACAGCGTCGGGCTGGTCTATTCCATCCTGCTGCTCAGCAAGCGGGGAGACATGCTGGCAAAAGTCGTAGAGCCGGCCGTGGGACTGGGACTGATCTTCCATTTCGTCTCGCTGGTCGAGTCCTTCGTCCTCTCCGGGCACTTTTCCCTCGCATCGATACACAATTCCGAATCGATCCTGGCGTTCCTGGCCATGGTGGTGTTCTTCGTCTTCTTTGTGGGATATCGCACGGTTTCGCCGGGTATCGTGATCTTCCCCATCGTGTTTCTCCTGACGCTGACATCGGCCATCGGCCAGAAACCCGTCGCAATTACCTCTCCCGTGCTGCGCAGTGGATGGGTCTTTGTCCACGTGGTGCTGATCTTCACCGGATACGCCGGGCTGTTCCTCAGCTTTGGAGCGAGCTTGCTGTACATCGTGCAGGAGCGGACGCTGAAGTCGAAGCATCCGGCGCGAATCTCGGGCTGGCTGCCGCCGCTACAGACCATCGACGAGATTTGCTATAACTCGCTGCTCTTCGGCTTCCCCTTTATGACACTGGGGCTGGCCGCGGGCTCGGTGCTGGCGATCGACGAGTATGGGCCGTTCTTCTTCTACGATCCCAAGATCCTGCTCTCGTTCCTCATGTGGATCGTATACATGCTTTTGCTCTACATGCGCTGGAGCTCGGGATGGCGCGGCCGCCGCGCTGCCCTGCTGGCCACCGTGGCGTTCGTCGTGGCGCTCGGCGCGTGGGCGGCGAATTACTTTAGCCGGGTGCACAGTTTTCGATCATGAACCTGATCGTCATCGGCGTGAACCACCAGACAGCACCTGTCGAGGTGCGCGAGCGGTTCGCCATCTCTGAGGCGCGGCTGCCGGAGGCGGTGAAGTGCCTCGCGTCGTACCCCGGAGTGGAAGAGGCGATGATCGTCTCCACCTGCAACCGCGTGGAACTGGTGGCGCGCACCCAGAATGGTCAGGCGGACATTCGCGAATGCATGCGCGGCTTGTATGGAGTTGATCCGGCGCCATATATCCAGCACCTGTACGAGTTCCGCGACCGCGAGGCCATCAAGCACATCTTTCGCGTGGCTGCGAGTCTTGATTCCATGGTGGTCGGCGAACCGCAAATCCTGGGACAGGTGAAGGAAGCCTACGCTACAGCACGCGCAGTGGGCGCCATCGACTCGCAGCTTGACGCACTGCTCTCACGCGCCTTCGCCGTAGCCAAGCGTGTAAGGAACGAAACACTGATTGCGACTTCTGCTGTCTCGGTGGCCTCGGTGGCTGTCGATCTGGCGCAGAAGATCTTCGGCAATCTCGAAGGCAAAAGCGTCTACCTCGTCGGCGCCGGCAAGATGTGCGAGCTGTCGGCGCGTCACTTGCTGGCCCACGGCGCGAAGAAGATTTACGTCGGCAACCGCACCTATGAACGCGCCGTTGCCATGGCCAAGAAATTCAACGGCGAAGCGATTCCCTTCGAGCGCCTTTACGACACCGTCGATCTCGCCGACATCATCATCACCTCCACCGGCGCGCCGCATACCATCTTCCGCAAGGAACACGGCGAGAAGTTCATGAGCAAGCGGCGCAACCGTCCCATGTTCTTCATCGACATCGCCGTCCCGCGCGACGTCGATCCCGAGATGAACAAGCTGGACGGCATCTTCGTGTACGACATCGACGACTTGCAGCAGGTTGTCACCTCGCACATCAGCGATCGCCAGTTGGAAGCCGATCGCGCCGAAGCCATCGTCGAGAACGAAGTCGAGAAGTTTCTGGCCCGCCTGCAGACGCTCGACGTGGTTCCGACTATCGTCTCCCTGCAGGAGCATCTCGAAACCGTTCGTCAGGCCGAAATCGATCGCTTGCGCGGGCGGCTCGGCAGCCTCACTCCCGAGCAGGAGATGGCGGTCGACGCGCTGACCAAAGGGATCATCAACAAGATCATGCATACGCCCATCACGACACTGAAAACAGCGGCTCGCGAGTCGGAGGCGACTACCGTCATCGACCTCGTGCGCAGGCTGTTTAATCTGCGCGAGGTGAAAAAGACTACCGTCCACGAAGAGTCCGCTGTCTCCACTGAGAAGACGGAGGTGCGCAACTGATGGCGCGCCTGCGCATCGGCTCCCGTGGCTCACAACTTGCGCTTTGGCAGGCGAACCATATCTCCGGCCTGTTGCGCGAGCGCGGTCATGAGGTGGAGTTGGAGATCATCAAGACCACCGGCGACAAGATCACCGACGTCGCCCTCGCCAAGGTTGGCACCAAAGGAATGTTCACCAAGGAGATCGAGGAGGCGCTGGCCGAAGGACGCGTCGATCTTGCGGTACACAGCTTGAAAGACCTGCCGACAGAACTGCCTCCGGGATTCGAGCTGGTCGCGATTACCACGCGAGTGAATCCGCAGGACGTGTTCCTGTCCGTCAACTACGATTGCATCGACAGCCTGCCAAAAGGCGCGCTCGTAGGCACCAGCAGCCTTCGCCGCCAGGCGCAACTCAAGGCGTTCCGTCCCGACCTTGATATTCATCCTCTGCGCGGCAACGTCGATACGCGCGTGCGTAAACTGGAGCAGGGCGAATACGACGCCATCATCCTCGCTGCCGCAGGGCTGACACGCCTGGGCAAGACGGAGTTCATTCGTGAATATCTGTCCGAGAACTTCATGTGTCCAGCGGCGGGACAAGGTGCGCTCGGCATCGAGATTCGCGCAGGCGATGCTGAGACGCGTAGGCATGTCGAGTTCCTGAACGATCCCGACTCGCGCGCTGCCACTGTCTGCGAGCGGGCATTGCTGAACAAGCTCGGCGGCGGATGCCAGGTTCCGATCGGTGCCTTTGCCGAGGTGAAAGAGGGCGAGCTGCATCTGACAGCGGTCGTCGCGCGGCCTGATGGTTCGGAGTTGTTGCGCGAAGCTGAGCAAGGTAGCGATCCTGTCGAGCTCGGCGAGCGCGTTGGCGACGCGCTGCTGAAGCGCGGCGCAAACCATATCCTGGAAGACGTTTACGGAGCGGAGGCAGCAGCTCCGCAGCAGCCGTGAAGGGGACATCCAACTATCTCTCAGGTTGCCGTGTGCTTGTCTCGCGGGCGAAGCAGCAAGCGAGTGGACTCTCTTCCCTGCTGCGCGAGATCGGTTGCCAGGTCATCGAGATCCCCTTCATCGAGATCCGCAAACCGCGTTCGTTTCAGCCGCTCGATTCTGCACTCAAGAACTTTGCCGCTTATGATTGGCTCATTCTCACCAGTGTGAATGGCGTTGAGGCAATGTTCGAGCGCATTGCCCGCAAGAAGCTCAACGTGTCGAAGCTCGCACATCTGAAGGTCGCCGCGATTGGCCCGGCGACGAAGAGCGCCATCGAGAAGCACGGGCTCAAAGTCTCCGTCACACCGAAGGAATATGTTGCCGAGTCCGTCGTTGCCGCACTGCAACGACACGTGAAAGCTAAGCGAGTCTTGCTGGTGCGCGCCAAGGTTGCGCGCGATGTGATTCCGCGCGAGCTGCGCAAAGCGGGAGCGCAAGTCGACGTGGTCGAAGCCTACGAAACGGTTGCTCCTGAAGCTTCGGCGCAGCGTTTGCGCTCGGCGCTTGCCGGAAAGCGCAAGCCGCACGCGATCACGTTTACCAGTTCGTCGACTGTGAAGAACTTTGTCGAACTGCTAGGCTTGCAGGGCGCGCGTGCAGCGACGAAGAGCGGAGTTTACACTGCTTCGATCGGTCCTGTAACTTCAGCGACGCTGCGCGAGTTTGGTTTACCCGTCGACATCGAAGCGAAGCAATACACCATGCAAGGACTGGTCGACGCGATTATTGTCGCGCGAGTCGAAAAAACAAAGCGAACAACATGATGAAGGGTCCTTCGCTCCCACCCTTTTCGCCAACCGCAGGCGAAAGGATGGGCACCCACTGAATTCCACCCATGTCACTCGTAGATCGAACAGCCGCATCCCGGCGACGGTACATGCACCTTCAGAAAGTCGGAAACGGTCTTCATTTCATCGATCTGGGTTTCGACGCGCGAGAACTGATGCCCTTCGTCCTGATAGATCTTTAGCTGCACCACGCCGCCTTTTTTCTTAATCGCGTCTGCCACCTGTTGCGCTTCGTTGCTGGGGTCGCGCACGTCGTTGCCGCCGGCAATCAGCAGAATCGGCGCCTTGATGCGATCGATGAAATTGATCGGCGAGCGATCTTCATACAATGCCTTGTTCTCCACCGGGTCGCCCATGATGGAAATGTCGTAGGCGCGGATCGCCGGGTCTTCGGTGGAGAGCTCGGTGAACCAGTTCACGTAGGGCACAATCGACACGCCCGCGCCCCACATGTCGGGATATTTGGTGACCGCCATCATCGTCAGATAGCCGCCGTAGCTGCCGCCCAGTGAGATCAGCTTTTTCTTGTCGACGAACCCGCTCTTCAGTATCCACTCGGCCGCGTCGACAACGTCTGCCAAGTCGCCGCCGCCTTCATCGCGATAGTTGGCCTTCATGAAATCTTTGCCATAGCCGGTTGAGCCGCGAAAATTCGGCGCGATCACGAGATATCCCTGGTTCACCAGGTACTGAACGCGGCGGTTGAAAGAGTTGACGTACTGTCCGGTCGGGCCGCCATGGATATAAACGATGGCAGGATACTTTTCGTCGCGCAGGATGTTGTTCGGGACATAGACAAACGCGGAGATCGTCCACTTACCATCGCGGCTGGGATAGTGCACCAGATAGGGCTCGACCATGTCGGAGGTGCGCAGACCTCCGACCAGCGCATGGGTGAGCTGCGCAGTAGTCTTGGTTTTGAGATCGTAGGCCCACAGATCATTGGGTGCGGTGGGACCATTGTGGTAATAGAGCAGCTTCGCGCCGTCCGCCGAAAACGCGTTGGGATTGCCTGCCGGCGAATTGACTCCCGCCGCCAGCGGAAGCATCTGGGTAGCGCGCGTGGCAATGTTGTAGAGATAGACATTGGTGTTGCCTTCGACGTTGGCGGTCCAGGTCACACTCTTGCCATCGGGTGAGAACGTACCGGCGCCGACCTCCCAATTGTCGTTGGTCAGCCAGGTAATTTTCTGAGTTGCGATATCCAGCAACCCAACATTCTCGTATCCGTTCTGCGCGTTCGAGGTGATAAAAATGGTCTTGCCGTCGGGCGAGATGTCGGATGCGAACCAGGTCTGCTCGCCTTGGTGTGGCGTGAGGTTGGTTGCTTTCATCGACGCCAACTCGACCAGGAAGATGTTGCTGTTGCGGTCACCGGCATCGGCTTGCGTGTAGACGAGATAGTTGCCGTCGCGCGAGAAGATCGGGCCGAAGTTGCTCTTGTCGGCGGGCGTTTCTTTGGTGATGTGCTTCACCCTGCGGGTGGAGAACTCCATCATGTCGATCTCATAGCTCGATCCACCCTTAGGCTTCCGGACATAGGCCAGGTACTTGCTGTCAGGCGACCAGACAGGCGAATCTTCCGAGGCTTCCTTCGTGGTAGTCAAGTTCTGCACGTCGCCGGTTTTGGGCGACACGGCGAAGATGTCCCACTGCTCGTTACCGTCGTAGTCGGAGGCGTAGGCAATCCACTTGCCGTCAGGCGACCACGCCGGGTCCTTTTGCCGCTGGTCGCTGATGGTCAACTGCGTCGGCCAGCCACCGTCAGATGGAACCAGCCAAATGTTGTTTCGCCCGCTGATGTTGGTGACGAACGCGACCTGCCTGCCATCCGGCGACCAGGTGCTGCCGCCGATCGAGCGCGTGGCGTACAGCCGCTCGATGGAGAAGTTTTGCATGTCGACAACGGTCTTGCTCTTGAGCTTGGCCGGGTCGGTGAGGACGGCGGGGGTAGTGAGTATGGACTGGGCGAAGGTGGAAGCGGACAGAAGCAGACAGGCGGCTATCAGTTTCAAGGTTCGAGTTTCAAGTTTTGAGTGGGAGGCGAGTGGGTTTCTATCAGGGTATGGCTGGGAGCCGTGCCGAACGGGGGCGGGGGCTAAAGCCCGGTTCCCAGCGGGACTGGTGTCGGTACGACTGAAAGTCTGCCGTGAGCAAAGTCGAAGGAGCGGAACCTGATACGAAGCAAGAGCACGGGAAACGGAATCGGCACGACTAGTTGCCTGCCCTGAGCAAAGTCGGGGGGGCGGGATCGGAGTCAGATCTTCGCGAGCCTCGCAGGGACGGCCTCTGTTTGCAAACTGATAATCTTGGGCCGCGATTTTCGTCTGCACCTGTTTCGGTGCATCCGGTTGGGCGTATCCCCCTCCCACCAGGGGGCCTAAAATCTTGAGGGCATTGGGCCAGTGGAAAGAATACTCCGCAAAATCTTGAGTGCGTGGGAGTTAGAGGCAAAATATTCCGGAATAAAGACTTAAGTGCAATTTTTGAAAGATGGAAGAGTTTGTTTAGTTGTGAAGTAGTAAACAGCGGCCAACAGAAGTCAGGACTATCGGATTGCGTCACGCGGCCCCATCAAAGAGGAAGATTTGGAGAGGCACAACTCTCCGTCGTCCTCATCGCCGCCAATTGTACCCGACGGGGCGTTGACCACCAAGCCGGTTTGTCACCTAGGAGTGTGATGTTGTTCCAAGGCGATGATATTTTCCACGGTTCCGCTCCGCCGCACGCTGGGCTCTCATCCCATGCTCTACGGGCCTTTTCGGTCTGATCCTGTTGCCTGGGGCGGTGTACAAGCGAGGAGTGAAGCCTTCGACGAGCGGGCCGGCTCTGGCCTCCAGTCCACGATGACGCATAGCAGTTAATGGCACGTTCGAAGCGGGCCCCTCGCTTCACTCAGGAGGACAGGCGCTGTACGATCCGGGTTGATTCCCGCAATCTGTGGCTTGTTTGTCGTGCGCGGTCAGCGAGCTTGCTTCTTGATCTCCGGCTTGCGCGACATTTTCTCTGTCGCTTTTGGCTGCGAGTTCTGCTTAGCTTTGTTCTTCACCGCCGCCGCCAGCGGCAGGGCCTGCATTTCGGCGGCGCGCCACAGATACCAGCAGGCGACGCTGCGATGCGGACGCCAGCGTTCGCCATAGGCGAGGAGTTCTTTGGGCTTGGGGAGCTCTGCAAGCTTGTGGATTTTGGCAAAGCCTTTACGCACTCCATAGTCGTCAACCGCCAGCACGTCGGGGCGGCCAAGGCGGAAGATGAGCAGCATCTCGACTGTCCAGCGGCCGATGCCGCGCACCTGGGTCAGGTGTTCGATCAGTTCCTCGTCGCTCATCTTATGAGCTTGCCGGGTGGTGGGAACGATGCCTTCGATGGTCTTGGCGGCGAGGTCCTTAATCGCCAGCATCTTGGCCTGCGACAGGCCGGCGGAGCGCAGCAACTCGGGAGTGGCCCCGGCGATCTGCTGGGGTGTTGGAAAGCTCGCCACCAATCCGCGGCGCGTGCGCAGCGTACCGCCGTTCTCCGGAAACAAGGCTTTGACTCGGCCAAGAATCGTCGCCGCCGCTCTGCCATGAAGCTGCTGGTAGACGATGGCCTCCAGCAGCGCCTCGAAGATGCTCTGGCCGTGCTCCATTTGCAAGCGGCAGTCGCCGGTCTTGGCGATGATGCGCGCCAGCTTGCGGTCGACCCGGGAGAGGTGTTCGATGGCGGCGGCATGGTCGAGTTTCTTGCGCATGGAGGTTTCATCCTAGCAAAAGTGGAGCCGGTGGATCCTACGAATCCCACTCGTTCCAACAGGAGGAATGAGTGGGGTGCTCATCGGATTCGCGCGGTCGCACTGCTCAGGTATATTGGCCTAGCGGGAAGCCGCCGCAGACTATGCCTGAAGTTTCGCCAGAAGAGTTTCGCGCCGCGCTAGGGCGATTCGCCAGCGGGGTGACGGTTATTACCGTGCCGACCGGCAACGGCGGGGTGCACGGCATGACGGCCAGCGCGTTCTGCTCCGTCTCGCTGCGGCCGCCGCTGGTGCTGGTGTGCGTCGATCACCTGGCGGAGACTTACCTTCATCTTAGGGACAGGTGCTGCTTCGGCGTCAGCATCCTTAAACAGGAACAAGAGGCGCTGTCTGAGTTCTTCGCCGATCCGGAACGCAATCCGGATGCAGCGTATCGGCTGGGCGTCAGTTATCGCAACATGCGCAGCGGCATGCCGGTGCTGGCCGATGCGCTGGCGCAACTCGATTGCGCGGTGGTGGAGTCGCATCCCGCAGGCGACCACTGCATCTTTGTAGGGCATGTAGAAGAGGTGTCGGTGCATGAGGGCACTCCCCTGCTGTACTTTCGCGGCCGATACGGCGTGTCGCCGGATGGGGACAAGCCTTGACCACGGATTTACACGGATCTGCACGGATCAGATTTAGAAGTTTGCGAGTGGTCCTCGCGAACCCCAGATGATTCTCTTCTGATCCGTGTTCCTCCGTGTGAATCCGTGGTTGAACCTTTTAAGTCAGTGGTTGAGCTATTCTTGCGTGAGTCTATGGCGGAGTTTTCACAGAACGAGCTGATCGCGCTCATCCGCGATGTAGGCGACGGCCAGCCACTGTCACCCGCGGCGGCCGTGGCGCTGCTGTCGTGCTCGGGCGAGGCGGAGCGGGAACTGTTGGCGGCGGCGCTCGCGTTCAAAGAACGGTATCGGCCGGGGGTGGTGACGTACTCGCGCAAGGTCTTCCTGCCGCTGACCAACCTGTGCCGCGATTACTGCGGATACTGCACGTTTCGTCGCGATCCGGGGGAGGCGGGGGCGCACACCATGACGCCCGAGGAAGTGCTGGCGGTTGCCGAAGCAGGGAGAGCGGCTGGGGTGCACGGAGGCCCTGTTCTCGTTGGGCGATAAGCCGGAGATGCTCTTCCCCGAGATGCGTGAAACGCTGCGCCGCTTGGGATACCGCAGCACGCTGCATTATCTGGAAGCCATGTGCGAGCTGGTACTGCGTGAGACGCGGCTGCTGCCGCACGCCAACCCCGGCCTGCTCAGCGCGCAGTGGATCGAGCGGCTGCGCAAGACCAATCCCAGCCTGGGGCTGATGCTGGAGTCGACCAGTGAAGCGCTCATGCAAAAAGGCGCGGCACACGATAATGCTCCCGACAAGGTGCCCGCGCTGCGGCTGAAAACCATCGCCGATGCCGGCAAGCTGGGCGTTCCGTTCACCACGGGCATCCTGATCGGGATCGGGGAGGCGCTGCGCGATCGCGTTGATTCGCTAATGGCGATCCATCGACTGCACGAGCAATACGGCCACATTCAGGAAGTCATCATCCAGAACTTCCGGGCCAAGCCGCGCATTCCGATGGCAGACTGGCCCGAACCGGACAATGGGGACATGCTGCGCACGCTGGCCGTGGCGCGGTTACTGCTGCGCGACATGAACATTCAGGCGCCACCGAATCTGACAGAGCACGGTTACGAGCGACTCTTACAGGGTGGGATCAACGACTGGGGCGGGGTGTCGCCGCTGACGCCGGACTACATCAATCCCGAAGCACCCTGGCCGCATCTGGCTGATCTGGCGCGACGTACGACCGCCGCTGGACAAGAGCTCCGGCAGCGGCTGCCGGTGTATCCGGAATTCATTTCCGCCGGTGGAAAAGCGCGGCGGACTGCTCGGCGAGCGGCTGGCGGCTATATCTGACAGTGTGGGATATGCGAGGGCGGCCTAGTGAAGGTTGCCGTCTTCACCGGAGGAACCGGCGGCACCAAGCTGGTGCAGGGGCTGCAGCGGCTGGTGACAGCCGAGGACCTGACAGTCATCGTCAACACCGGCGACGATATCGAGTGGTGGGGCCTGCACATCTCGCCGGACATCGACTCGGTGCTGTATGGTTTGTCGGGGCTGCTGAGCACCGAACGCGGCTGGGGCGTGAACGACGATTCCTTCCGCTGTCTGGAGCGCATGAAACAGCTCGGCCAGCCGGGGTGGTTCAGCCTCGGCGACCTGGACCTGGCGACACACCTGACCCGCACTTCCCTGCTGCGCCAAGGCCACAGCCTCACGGAAGCCACAGCACAGGTTGCCAAACGAATGGGCATTAAGGCGCGCGTGGTGCCCATGTCGGACGATCGCGTCTCGACCATGCTGCACACGGACAAGGGCGTGCTGAGCTTTCAGGAATACTTTGTGCGCGAGCGGCACAGTGTCGAAGTTCACGAGGTGGAGTTTATTGGGGCGAAGGATTCGCAGCCCGCGCCGGGCGTCCTCGACGTCGTCTCGGCCGGAGACGCGATTATCTTTGCGCCAAGCAATCCCATAACCAGCATCGGGCCGATCCTTTCCGTGCCTGGTATTCGCGAAGCACTGCGGCAAGCGCGGGCGCCAGTCTTAGCCGTAAGCCCGGTGATTGGGGGAGCCGCCGTCTCCGGCCCGGCGGCAGCATTGATGCGAATGCACGGCCTGCCCAGCACCATCACCGGCATCGCCAAAGCCTACGAAGATGTTCTGGATGTTCTCATCGCCGACGACCGCGATCGCGGAGAAGCGGACACCCTGCGAAGCGAAAGGCTGACGGTAGTCTGCGGGAAGACATTGATGCACTCGTTGCAAGACAAAATCGAGCTGGCGCGGCTGGTTCTGGAATCGGCGGCGCAAGGCAGGCATCCAACAGCGTGACATGCGTGGCATTCTACTCATCCCGGTAAAAGACCTCTCCAATGCCAAGCAGCGGTTGGGCGCGGCGCTCGACCAGCAGCACCGCGCGCAGCTGGCTGAGGCCATGCTGCGCGACGTGCTCACTGCTGCGTCGGGCGTGCGTTCACGAATCGATGTTGCGCTGGTCACGGGCGATCAGCAGGCAAAAGAGATGGCAGCGGAGTTCGGCTTCCTGGTGATCGAGGACACGCGCAACGAGAGCGAGACCGCGGCCATCGAGATGGCGACGGCATGGTGCGAGGCGCAGGGCTACGACACGACCGTAGTCATTCCCGGCGACATTCCGCTGGCGCGCAGCGAGGAGTTGCATCAGGCACTGGATGCGGCTCCGGAAGAAGGCATGGTGCTGGCGCCAGCGTATGATCGTCGCGGCAGCAACTGCATTGTGCGTCGGCCGTCGTCGATCATTCCGCTGCGCTTTGGCAACGACAGCTTCCTTCCTCACTGCGACGCCATGCGTCGCATTGGCAAGCCGCTGGTGATTCTCGAATTTGCGGGCATCGGCCTGGACATCGACAATCCTCATGAGCTGGGAATGTTGATGACGCGCGAAGGCGACACCCAGGCGCAGCGACTGCTACGTGCATGGAGCCGCGACTCCGAATTCAAAGCGGCGCTTACGACCTCGGGGTTATCGCATAATGAAACGGGAAGGTGAAACTTGCTGTCCCTCAGGGGCTGAAGCCCGCTCGCGTTACGAAAACAAGGGCATTTTCGGCAAGACTTAGCCAGTTGCTGAAAGAAACTCAAAATACCAGTTCCCGTCGGCGACTGAAGTCGCCTCGGGGCTGCGAGAATAAAGGGCTTATCGGCACGACCAAGGTCGTGCCCTGACGCGAATCGTCGCAAAGCAGAGTTTCAGCGGCCTGCGAGGTCGTGCCCTGACGCGAACCATCCCTTGACGCGAGTTCTTTTGGCGGCCTGTGAAGCTGTGCGCTTCCAAAACCAATCTGTGAGATAGGTTCTCCCGATGAAGAACCCGAGTCAAGAGTCGCGAGCGCAAGAGATCCGTGCTATCCCAGTACGCGGTATTGCTGATGTCAGACCGGGAGATTCTCTGGCCGAGATTGTTCTGGCTGCAGCGACCGGCGACAACATTCAATTGAGCGCGGGCGACATCTTGGTCCTGAAGCATAAGATCGTGTCCAAGGCCGAGGGGCGAATCGTGCGTCTGGATTCGGTGAAACCATCACGGACCGCCATCACCGCGGCGCGACGAAACCATACCGACGCCCGAGTGGTGGAACTGGCGTTGCGTGAAGCCAGACGCGTGCTGCGCAACAAGCACGTGCTCATTACCGAGACGCAGCACGGGTTCGTCTGCGCCAACAGCGGAGTCGATGTATCGAACGTCGATGGCGGTGAGTCGGCGGTGCTGCTGCCCGAAGACCCTGACCGCTCGGCGGCGAAAATTCACAGAAAGTTAAAGAAGCTGACGGGCCTGCACATTCCGGTCATCATCGCGGACAGTTTTGGACGCGCCTGGCGGCAGGGGCTGTGCGATGTTGCGATCGGCGTTGCAGGCATGAAGGCAGTGCTTGATTATCGCGGCCAGCGCGACGACTACGGTTATATGCTGCACGCTACAGAGCACGCGGTGGCGGATGAACTAGCTGCGATGGCGGGCCTGGTGTGCGGAAAAGGTACCCGCGTTCCGGCTTGTATAATCCGGGGTTACACCTGCGTTGGTTCGGCGGGAAGCGCGCGACAGTTGGTGCGTCCCGCAGAGAAAGACTTGTTTCGCTGAGTTTTCATACCTTCGGGAGTCCGGCCTTATGCACGACCTGAGCTGGTGCCGACAGAGCACGCTTCGTACAACTCGCTGGAGCGATGTTCAAGGCAGCGTCTCTTCTGGAATTCGATCCGCGATCGACAAACTATTCGACACCCACGACGGAGCATGCCTCAGCCGCGAAGAATGCCTGCTGCTGGCACACGCGACGGGTGATGACTTGTTTGGGCTGGTGGTCGCGGCCAATGAGTTGCGCTGGCAACTTGTCGGCGACACCGTGACTTATGTTGTTACCCGCAACATCAACTTCACCAATGTGTGCATCGTGGGTTGCAAGTTCTGCGCATTTGCCGTCGGGCCGCGGCACGAGACAGCCTACTTCCTGTCGCTGGATGAGGTGGCGAACAAGGTACGCGAGGCCGCGCGCTGGGGTGCAACCGAAGTTTGCATTCAGGGAGGACTACCGCACGATCTTCCGCCGTTCTACTACCGCGATATTTTGCGGGCGGTGAAGGCGGCGGTGCCCACCATGCACTGCCACGCCTTTTCGCCCATGGAGATGCTCTACGGGGTGGAGCTAACCGGTATGCCGGTGCGGGAGTACCTGCTGATGCTGAAGGACGCCGGACTCGATACCTTGCCCGGCACGGCCGCCGAGATCCTGGACGACAGTGTTCGCCATGTGCTTTCGCGCAACAAGCTCAGTGTGGCGCAGTGGCGGGAGATCATCGAGACCGCACACCAGTGCGGCATCCGCAGCACTTCGACCATGATGTATGGCCACTCCGAAACGCTGGAGCAGTGGGTAAACCAGCTTCTACTGCTGCGCGAGATTCAGTCGCGCACCGGCGGATTCACCGAGTTTGTACCGCTGGGATTCATCCACGACAACACGCTGCTGTTCGAGCAAGGACTGGCGCGCGCCGGCGCCACGCTGGAAGAGCATATGAAGGTCCACGCCCTGGCGCGTCTGATGCTCGCCGGCTCGATCGATCATATTCAGGTGTCGTGGGTAAAGCTCGGTCGCGAAGTTTCGCAACTGGCGTTACTTGCGGGCGCCGACGACTACGGGGGCACGCTGTTCGAGGAGAACATTTCGCGATTGGCAGGCGCCAGCTTCGGGCAATACGTTTCCACCGACGAGTTTCAGGAGCGCATTCTGGAGCTCGGCCGGGTACCGGCACAGCGAAATACGGTCTATACGCGATTCATTTATCCGGAACCGTTGTCGAGCGGGAGTGCCGCGTGATCGCCATCGTCGGCGGTACTGGCCCGGAAGGTTCCGGACTGGCGCTGCGCTGGGCGCGTGCCGGCGAATCGGTCATCATCGGATCGCGCGATGCCGAGCGGGCACGGGCTGCGGCGACCCAACTTGCAGACAAGGCCGGAGCTCTGGCCAGCATTGAAGGCGCAGATAATGCCACTGCGGTGAAGATGTGCGACATCGTGGTGCTGACCGTTCCATTCGCCGGACAGGCGGAGCTGCTGAAACAACTCAAGCCATCGTTTCGCTCCGGCACGGTGCTGATCGATGCGACGGTCCCGCTGGCGACCGCGGTCGGGGGCCGTCCCAGCCGGCTGCTCGGGGTGTGGCAGGGCTCCGCGGCGGAGCAGGCGCAGGAGATCGTGGGCAAGAACGTGTCGGTCGCAGCGGCTTTCCATTCGCTGTCCGCTACCGTGCTGGATGGCGATCACGATGTGGAATGCGATGTGATCGTATGCAGTGACGACGATCGGGCGCGGCAAGTGGCGTCGGAGTTGGCGGCCCGAATCCCCGGAGTGCGGGCCATTGACGGCGGGAAGCTGGAGAACGCGCGCATCGTTGAAGCCATGACGGCGCTGCTGATCACGCTGAATATTCGCCACAAGGTGCACGGCGCAGGGTGGCGGGTTACGGGATTGGGAATTTGAGTTGTAGGTTGCTGGAAGACAGGAGCACCATAACGTTCTCGGGAGTTTTGCATGTCGCTTCCGCGCTTCGGTAGATGGCTCTACTTGCTCTCGTCCTTAGTCTTCCGGGTGCGGCACAACCGATGCCAACCTCGGACGCCCCCGATGAAGCCTCCTTCTAGCTGCCCTGTAACCAAACCAACCGATCCTTCCGTACATTCCGCCCATCTCCGAATGCTCAACAGGCCAGCAGCGGAAGCTTTTGGTTTGGGTCGGATGCACTATGGGTTATGTTGCCGGTGAACGGTGTCTGGAGACTAGGACATTACCGGCCCGGCGAATCAAGCTATAGGCAGAAGATGCTTTGGCATCGGGAGGGATACAACGCCCGCAACGATTCGCGGCTGCCGCTCTTTGTTTCTGGGAAGAAGCTTGATGGGCCGGCCCCGCGCATGGGAGTAGACGGGCCGCGAGGCGCGTGGCAACTGGGCGCTCCGCCGCAGTATTTCATGACAGTCGGCCTCAACCTCCCGAGCACAGGGTGCTGGGAGATCACTGGGATTTACAGCAAGACAGGTTGAGCTTCGTGGTGTGGGTCGAAGACGGATCGGGGAGCAGATTTTCGTCGCCCGGCGGGAGATAGGGCTACGTCTGATTGCGGTCGAGTGGCCTGCGGGTTGTGTCGTCCCCGAGGGACTCGCACATTGCTAAGCTCGGTACCCAGCTTTCCGCTTCGCTTCAGGCTGGGCTGTCATCACACGCCCCTTCGGGCTTTGCCCGGTCAGTTTGTGGCGTCATCCCCAGGGAATCGCAGGGGCGATAGGACGCTCGCCCCCTGTATCCTCTTCGACAGGGCCTAAAGGCCAGTTCTTCTAGGCCCGATAACGGCACGGCTGAAGCCGTGCCCTGACGCGGGCCTTCTTTTCACGCGAGTTTTTAGCAGCCTGTAAAGCGCTCCTCCCATGCGACGATTCTATTCGCCCTGCACTTCGGCGGCGATCCAGGCCAAATACTCCTGGCTGCCACCTTCAAGTGATAGTTCAACTCTTTCGGGCAGCTCATAGGGATGGAGTTCCTTAAAAATCACTTCCAGGCGAGCGGCCTGCTCTGCTGTAGTCTTGATGATAAGCAGATATTCGACTCTCGCGCTCTACCTTGCCCTTCCAGCGATAGATGGAACGGATGGGGCCGACGATGTTAACGCACGCGGCCAGCCTGCGCTCGACAAGTTCGGCAGCAAAATCTGCCGCTTGCTGCTCATCGCTCAAGGTGGTAAGCACAATTCGCGCTTCAGCCATTCGTGGCTCCTCGCAGATTACTCAAAACGGAACAATTCTATGCGGAATACATAGTCCTCATTCGCATCAAAAGGCACCGAGGCTAAGTTAATAAAGTTCGCAACTCAATGACGAACTTGGTTCCTCCTGCAGTGCTTCGCCTTTCGTTCGCTTGACCGGAAGTTGTAGCCGACGTTCACTGAGACTGGGAGTTTCTTTGAGCTTTACCGTAACAATCGCCGGAAAGTGGCTGCAACGTATACGCCGAATCCTGTTAACCCTGTTCCTGGCGGGACTGGTGCTCGCAGCAGGATACAAGGTCGTCTACGGGCCAAACGGCACGATCGTGTACAAGGCCAAGCGGGCGGAGTACCAGCGCCTGCAACACGAGATTGACGCGGAAAATGAGCGCCACCAGGAGTTGCAGGAGCGGGTGAAGGCGCTGCAAAGCGATCCCAGGGCCATCGAACGCGAGGCACGCGAGCAACTTGGCTATGTGCGGCCGGGGGAGCGGGTGCTGGTGCAGCGCCAGCCTCGTCTCGATACTCGCACCGCGCCTGCCGTCGCCCAGACGCAACCCGCCGCCATTCCCTAGCCGGCATCTCTGCTGAAGCATCACGCCTGAGATACACTGTCGAATCGAACTATGGACATCGACCGCCTGCGGAAATATTGCCTGTCCTTTCCCCACGCGACGGAAAACGTGCAGTGGGGATACGACCTGTGCTTCAAGGTCGACGGCAAGCTCTTTGCCGTAACGCCGCTGGAAGTGGCGGCAGTGCGGCTGTCGTTTAAGTGCTCGGCTGAGAACTTTTCGGAGCTTTGCGAGCGCGAGGGAGTAAAGCCCGCTCCTTACATGGCACGCGCGCAGTGGGTGGCGCTGGAACAATTGAACACGCTGCCCGACTCGGAGCTGCGAGAGCTGTTGGCTGAGTCCTATCGCCTGGTGTGGGAGCGGCTTCCCAAAAAGCGGAGGGCGGAGTTGGAGGCGGGCGGACCACCGGCGGCATCGGCACGGGAAGCGAAGAAGAAGCACAAGACCAGGAACACGAGTGCGCTACCAGCAAAGTTGAAACCGGCAAAATCGCGCGTGAGCAAGGCGGGCAAGAGCCGATGAAGCTCTCGCGTCTGCTTCTTCTGGCTCTCGCCGGGACGGCGTGCTTGGGTTCAAGCGTGGTCCGTGCACAGGCCCAGTCTTCAGCCGCGCCGGAGGGCAAAGCCGCGGTTGACGATTCGCAAAAACCCGCCTCCGACTCCGCCAGGAAGTTAGAGAAAGAGTTCTTTGCCTTGCTGCGTGCCGGTGACGTCAAGCAGTTTCTGTCGTATGTCTCCGAGGGCGGAGTGAACGTCGGCAAGCACGCCCAGCATCTTTCTAAAGACGAGGTCCAGGGGCAGATGGAGCGCCATGAAGGACTCTACTGCACGCTGTTCGATTCGGCGTGCATCCAGTCGGAGATCCGGCTGGACCAGAGTAATGTCCGCGCCTGCTCCTACAAAGAAATGCTGATCAAATCCAAGAAGGTCCGGCTCGCCTCGACGGAGACAACGCGTAACGGAGTGCGTCAAGCGTTCCTCGTCGCCGAAATCAAGAACGACCACTGCGCCGGTGTTGGTCTGATCGACTTCATCTTCAATCTGGAGGCGGATGGCTGGAAGCTGTTCTCAATCCCGTAGGCTGACTTTTACTGCGCGGGTCGAAGCTGGACGCGATACGTCAATATCTGCTGCGGGCACGGGTGCCGGTACCACCCAGCAACGAGCCCAACACGCCGCGCACGAGTTCCCTGCCGACCGAGCTGCCAATGGTCCGGGCTGCGCTCTTAGCCATGGCCTCGGCCAGCGAGTCGCCACGGCGGTTGCTACCGCCTCCCAGCCCCAGCGACTCCAACGATGGGAGATTGGCGTACCAAGGTTGCGACGCGCCTGAGGGCTACCTGCGGAAGGCGCCTGCTCGGCGCGGCCCTTCAGCCGCTCGTAGGCCGATTCGCGATCTACCACATTGTCGTACACGCCCGCCACAAGCGAGGTAGCCATCAACTGCTTACGCTGCTCAGGAGTAATCGGCCCGATCTGGCCGTGGGGCGGGCGGATGAAGGCCCGCTCCACGATGCCGGGCGTGCCCTTCTCATCCAGAAATGACACCAAAGCTTCGCCCACCTCCAGCTCGGTAATGACCTTCTCCACGTTGAGCTGCGGATTGCTGCGGAAGGTCTCTGCGGCCGCCTTGATGGCCTTCTGGTCCTTTGGAGTAAAGGCGCGCAAGGCATGCTGCACGCGGTTTCCAAGCTGGCCGAGCACGTCGTCAGGAATATCAGTCGGGTTTTGGGTGACGAAGTAGACGCCCACGCCTTTGGAGCGGATGAGTCGCACGATCTGTGTCACCTTTTCGGCGACGATCTGCGGCAGGTCACTGAACAGCAGGTGCGCCTCGTCGAAGAAGAAAACGAGCTTGGGCTTGTCGAGGTCGCCGACTTCCGGAAGCTTCTCGAAGAGCTCGCTCAGCAGCCACAGCAGAAACGTCGCATAGACGCGCGGCGAGCGGATGAGCTTATCGGCAGCAAGAATGTTGACCACGCCGCACCCATTGGCGTCGGTCTGGATGAGGTCGTCGATGTTCAGCGCCGGCTCGCCAAAGAACTTGTCGCCGCCTTCCTGCTCCAGCGTGACCAGCCCGCGCTGGATCGCGCCAATGCTGGCGGCCGAGATATTGCCATACTGCGTTTGGAAATCCTTGGCGCGCTCGCCGACATGCTGCAACATCGCCTGAAGGTCCTTCATGTCAAGCAGAAGCAGTTGGCTCTCGTCAGCGATCTTGAAGACCAGCGACAGCACACCACTCTGGGTGTCGTTGAGATTGAGCAGCCGGCTAAACAGCAACGGCCCCATCTCAGAGACGGTAGTGCGGACGGGATGTCCCTGCTCGCCGAATACATCCCAGAACGTGACCGGGCTGGGTTCGAACTTGAAGCCGTCAATCTTCAACTTTTTGAGGCGCTCGGCGATCTTGGGATTGTCTTGTCCCGGCTGGCTGATGCCGGAAAGATCGCCCTTCACGTCAGCGGCGAAGACGGGCACACCGATGCGGCTGAAGGACTCCGCCATGACCTGGAGCGTCACGGTCTTCCCCGTCCCGGTGGCGCCGGCCGCAAGCCCATGGCGGTTGGCCATGCGGGGCAGGAGTTCAAGGTCGTCGCCTGATTGTGTCTGGGCAATAACGAGGGGATCAGCCATGCGATCGTGTTCTCCGGGCAGCAGTCAATAACGACGATGCAACAGTGTATTACTTCACGCGTGCGATGGGAGCGGGCACAAAAAAGAAAGGCCGAAGCATTGCGCTCCGGCCCCAATCTTCCAGAACTGCAGCGATGTTATTTCTTCTTACGTAGCTTGGTGGCCAGGCCGATGATTCCGCTGCCGAGCAGCATAATGGTTCCGGGCTCGGGAACAGCGTTGCCTACGTAGATGATCCCGTCGAACGCGCCGGGCAAATTTCCAACCTGAGTCAGGAGGTAGGTGTTGGGGTCTCCGGTATAGAAGTTGCCGCTGTAATCGTCGACGAAAAAGAGGTTCTGTGCCGGATCCCAAGCAACGCCGTTGTCGTTGACGAAGCCGGTGCCTCCCAGAAGCGTCGACCCGCCATTCGCGGGGTTAATCTGCCAGAACTGCGCCGAGCCCGCACCAAGCAGAATCAACTGGTTGGTGTCACCGCGATAGGTGAGGCCGCCCGGGTAGACGCTATTGCTGCCGAGCAGGGTCGCCGCACCATTCGAAGTGCTGATGCTGTAGAAGCTGCCGTTGCTGGACTCGCCATAGAGGGTGCTATTGGCGGGGTCATAGCCCAAGGCAAACATATCGTCAATGCCGTGCGAGCCCACGAGTGTGGCCGCACCGGTCTGCAGGTTAATGGTGTAGAGGTTGTCGTTGCCGCGGCCGGGAGTCCAGTAAGCGGTGTTGGTGTTGGGGTTGTATGCCAGGTCTCCAAAGCTGCCGGCATTTACGCCGGTGGAGCCAATGAACGTCGCGGTATACGTGTTGGGATCGATCGAGTACAACGAGTTGTTGTCGTTGTTAATCGCATACAGCATTCCGGTATCAGCAGCCCACGCAGAGACGGCCGCCAAGCAGCACAGCACGGTGAGCAGCAGAAGAAATCGCCGCATATCTTTCCTCCTTCGAGCCAATGGTTGTCGATTTCGATTCGTCGCTTCGCACAAACGAAGGATGGCAAGCGCTTCGAACAGACATGTATCCAAACAGCGAAGCTCTGCGCGTAAACATTTTGTATCGCGGGTGGCCCCCTGTCAACAACGAAGATTACCTTCAGCACGAACCCGCAATTCGCGCAAATTTCAGCCAAAAACCAAGGCGGCGCCGTTTGGGCATGCCGCCTACAAAGAGCCAATGGTCGGTTCCAACATCGACTAGTTGGTGGTCACCATGATGGCGGCATTGCTCGGCATGACCTCGACCGCGCCGATCGTCTTGCCATCGCTGCCGGCGTGGAACAGCGCCGGGTTTGTGGGCGCGTAACCCTGTTGGACATAGGATTGAATGTTCTGCACCATGTTCTCGTTGACCCAGGAAGGCGGAGTCACCTGGCTGCCATTCACGTCGAAGCCATAGAGCTGGACCACCGCTCGACCAAGATTCTGCGGGGCGGTGATGAAACTGAAATGATTGCCCGCAGCCAGTCCGTTAATGATCCCCATCAACCGAAGAGAGGTGTTGGTGTGGTCGAGGACGGTAGCCGAGCCGACAAATCCCCAGCCGGAATTGTAGACAACAACCACATCCTGCCGGTCGTGCACCCCCATAGCATTGAAGTTCACCGAAGCGTCGACAATCCTTGTGCTGGTTGTCCCGGGGCCGGCGGTGTAGCTGTTTCCGCTTGGCCAACTGCAGTTCACGCGACTGCCGATTTGCTTTCGCCACCAACTGCAAACCGTGCGCGTGCTGTCTTTGAACCCGGGATCGAGGTGCTGGTCATGCGATCCCCAATCCACGCCATAGAGCCCATTGCTGGCAAAGTAGTCCGGCCGTACGTCGATCAAATCGTTCGGAACATAGTTGGGAATGCTGCTGTATAGGACGGCATTGCTGGCGTCGGTCACACTCTGGATGACGGCATAGGTGTTCGGCACCCGGGTGACATCCACGATGTAGTCTTTGGCCTGCGCGTGTAGGAAGCAGTTGGTGCAGTTCACGTTCACACCATTGATGGTGGCGTGTTGGTTCCGAATCATGCTGGCTTCGGGAATGGTCATCGCCACCCAACTGGGAGTCCCGCCTAGGTTGAGCTGGATATGGATGAGCTTCGCGGGCTGAGCGCCCGGGTCGCCCGAGCCCGGCATCTGCCAGAAAACGTTGTTGTCCGTGGCCGCGCTGACCGCGGTTTGGCGATTCTGGTAGCTGTACGCCGGATTAGTGTGCATTCCGTCATCCCCCGGGTATTCCTGACCTAACAATGAAGCGGGGTGAACGAAGATGGAGTTGCTAAACTTCCGGAACATCGCCGGCCCACAGCTCGACTCACAGAGGGCGCCCCCGTAGGAGTTGTAAATGGTTTCATGGTCCAGCGATGCCGACTCGCTGGGCGAGGACCCCAGGGTGAAGGTCGTTCCGCTGGCATTGATGTGCAGCCCGTAGCTGGCGCTATAGGTGCCGAAATCCTGGTAGTCGTCGCCGGTGTCATAGCCGGAAAATCCGTCGCCATCAAAGAGCATTCCCTTGTAGGTGTTGGAGGTGCCGCCACCGTTCAGACCCAGGCCGACGATGCTGTGCTGGTTAGGAGTGTGGTTGTAGATCACCCAATTCTCAAAGGTCGCATCTGCGTTGGATGCCGTCGCCAGCGCGGTCCCGGTAACTGCGGCACGGTCGATCACGCTGAGCACATTCTGGAAGGTCCCTCCGTGCAGGCCTTTGAATATCGTGCAGTTGTAGGCAACCAGCCCAGGGTGCGTACTGTCGCCGAAGGAAGGGGTGTTCTCGTACAGATAGATTGTGGCCTGGTGGCCGTTGGTGCTGGCACAGGTAACCCGGAAGGTGCGGTCTCCGCTGGTCGGCGCGGGAAGGCTGAGCAGGTCGAGAAAGGTGTAGCCGTTCGAACTCCCTGAGACGTCAACCAGGGTGTCGAACGAAACCTTGTCAAACGTAAGATTGAGCGTTGGGCTCTCGTAGTCGACCCGCAGGACGCCATTCTTGTGGAGGCTAAAACCATTTTTCAGGACGAATCCGCCAGTCTGCGGCAGAGTCCCATCGGTCAGAGTCACGGCGGGCATCGTCGCAGTGCCGAAGTTGCTGATCTGCCCATGGCTGCCGAGTACGTTCAGGCCGATCCCCTGTTGCGAGGTGTGCCGGACCTGGCAGGACCCTGAGTTCCCCGTCTTACATGTAAGGATGCCCAGAACTCCGAGGCTTGAGTTGCAGCTCGACTCACTGCAAATCTTCAGATTCTCCTGGCCGCTCGAGGTCCCACCATCGATGTAGTAGGTGACACCGCCACTGGCCGCCCCGGGATCAAGGGCAAAGGTTGCCCCAAAGATATCGAGTTCGCCCAGCAGCGACACCGTGCCCCTCATGTCGACATTGGAATTGGTAAGGACGGTAAGGTTTCCGCCGGACTGGATCGTCAGGTCGGTGGTGCCAGGATTCCCAGCCTTGCCCGCAGTGCAGGTCTGATTGGATTCGCACCGCATGGTGCAACCCGAAGTGATCGATACTGTGTCGCCGGCTCCGGGCACTCCGTTCGGCGTCCAGTCGGTGGCGGTATGCCAGTTTCTGGTTCCGGAGCCGCTACAGCTATAGCTCGTAGCCGACAGGAGACCGGGACACGCAAGCAGGGCGAGGAGGCAGAGGGGCGCGATCTTCTTCATTGCACCACGACATAGGCTGTGCATGACTTGGATACTCCGTCGGCAGTGGGGTTGTTGGTTGTCTCCAGAGTGTCGCCGGCGGCGAGCCCAACCGGACCGATTTTGCTGCACGGCACCGAATTGCCTTCCCAGGTGCGGTTGTTGCCATCCCAACTGGCGCAGGCGATGGTGCCGGAGACTGTGCCCACGAGTCCCGGAACCAGCAACGGCGTGATGACGTGAACGTCACCTGCGCGACGGCGGGCTATCTGCATGCTGGTAGAGCCACCATCACACTGCCAGATGACATACTGCAGGACGCCATTCTGCGTCAGCCCAAACAGACGGAGCTGGTCCTTTAACTGAAAATCGACCAGAGCCGGCCCGTTATCATATCCGGCGCGAAAGATCAGCTCGCGAGGAGGCGTCTGGAGCTGTGCACTGCAGACGGACGCGGCCAGGAGAAGCAATGACACAATACCCGACTTCATACTGTCTCCAATTTCGGTTAGGGGCTTACTGGCATGGACGCGCAATGGTCGGAAGCCAGGGCCATGGTTGCAACTTGGCCTGGAATGGACACCCACCTCGGCCTGAATGAAAGACCGCGAAGCTGTTCAAAGCAAGTTTGCTTGGCTGGAAGCACTCCTCGGGGCGCTGGCGGCACGTACCCCAAAAGGGAATTTCTGTATTGTGGTTGGCCTCGGTCATTGCTGTCAATACGGTGAACTCCCCATGGCCCTTCAATCCTGAGACAGGTTGAGGATGTGAGCGAGCGGTGCAGGAGGAGGAGGCAGCGACCAGACCGCCTAGAGCGCCATGATTTCTGTAGGCATGAAGGGGTGGGCATTCAAAAGAGAAAAGGGAGTACCGCAGGACAACATATCTAAGCCCAGCAATTTATTGCTGGAATCGCGTAAGTTGGGAAATCCCGAGTCCGCTTCAGCGGACGGCACCAGTTTCGCGGGGCTTTCCCCTTTTCGCCGCGGGCGGCTGGTGGATGTTACACCTCCCCTCATCATTCAGCGTGGACGGCAAAGGAGCAGGGTTGGCAATGGTAGGTCTCCGAATAAGAAACGGGCGCGGGAGTTATTCCGCGCCTAAGATTTGTTGAAGTAATGGCGATTGCTACTTAGCAGGCGTGACGGCTGTGTTTGGCTGGAGCGACCAGTTGGGCGTCAGCCGGGCCGAGTCGGGACGCTCGGGCGGGCTGAACTTGTCTGACACTTGTCCGCCCGGCAAGCCGAAGGCGTAGAGGTTGTAGCACCCGATGTAGACCAAGCCATTCACGACCACCGGCGGAGACGGGCTGCCCTTGGAAAACGCGTACTTCCAGAGCAGCGCACCGGTGCCGGCATTAAAAGCGTAGAGGCTCTCATCCTGCGCGCTGAGATAGAGCACGCCATTGGCTACTACCGGTGCATTCGCCGCCCCCCCAGTTGAACTCTCCCAAAGCCGCACGCCGGTTTTGGCATCCAAAGCGATGACGCCGAGATTCGGAATGACGTAGACCACACCGTTGGCGATCGCCTGCGATGAGGCGTACTCCGCAACCGGATACTTCCAAACCGTCGCGCCCGTGGTGGCATCCAGAGCATAGAAGTTCCAGTCAGGATAACTGTCACCTACGTAGAGCATCCCGTCGGCCACTGACGGCGAAGCGTAGATATTTCCGGCAAGCAGGTGCTTCCAAATCAGCACGCCTGTGGCCGCATTCAGAGCGTGGACGTTACCGTCGAAAGCAGCGACGTAGAGCACACCGTTCGCCAGCGCCAGTGAAGACAGAACATTGGATCCCGCCGAATACGTCCATACCAGCGCGCCCGTTGTCGCATTCAGGGCGTGGACATCTCCCGCTTTGTCACTGAAGTAGACCAGACCATTGGCCACGAGAGGGGATGAATTATAGGGGCCCGGGGACTCGGCGTAATACCAGAGGAGTGCTCCGGTTGTCGCATCCAGCGCATAAAGACCGGGCCGCGGGTTGTTGTTGCCACCGGAGCCCATGTAGACCACTCGGTTGGCCACCGTCGGCGAACTGAAACCGGTATCACCGGTCTCATAGGTCCAGATCAGGTCTCCCGTTGCAGCATCCAACGCGCAGAGGCTGTAAGAGCAGGGATCGTAGACCATTCCACCGGCAATCACTGGCGGAGGGCTGCTTGGGCCTACATTGGACGACCAGCGCACGGTAAGCTGGTCCACGTTGTCGGGGCCCAGGACATTTTCATAAGGATTAAGGGCTGTGCGCTGCGGATCGAAGCCAAACTGTGGCCAATCGGTCTGCACCAGAAAAGGCAGCTGCGCCGATTTTTGTCCAACCCGTTGTTGTGCCGTGATGGTGTGCTCGCCGGGCAGCGCCGTGACCGGTACCTGAATGCGAATGAACGTAGGTCCTGTCGCCGTAATGACGCCGTTGCCAAATGAGCCGTTCTTGTCAGTGGTGGTCGAAGCCAGCTTGGTGCTGTCGAAGTAGATGTCGATGGCTGTGAGGGGATCGAAACCGCCCCCCTGGAGCAGTACGTAAGTCGTGGGCGGACCTGACCTGGGCAGCTCCCATATCTGCGGAGCCCCGGCATTCTGCAGTCCCAGGGCTGTGCTCGGAAACAGACAAAGAGCGAAGACGAAGAACACGAAGCATTAGAATGCATCGCACCACGTTCGCTGGAAAAACTGGACTTCACCCGTGGCGATGCATACAGGAAGGAGCGGTTGGATCGCATCACACACCTCCAGGTGCCTGGTAGTGAAGGTCGACAGTGGCCGACGCGCCTGTGTTTCAAGCTTCTGATGGACAAGGAAATCTTACTACTTTGAAGCAGACAAAACTCTTACAGAATCCTGGCAGCCATTTAGCCGATAACGAAACTAAAGTTCAGGAATGGTCGCGAATTGTCCTCCGAACCAGCAAACACGGAGGGTATGGCTAATTATGCCTAGTCGAACTTCAGCAGCGTCCACTTCCCGTGGTCGCTGAGGGCGAGTTGGATGGGGCGGGGCGGGCCTTCGGGCGGCACTGTCACTTCGACCCAGAGCTCCTGCCCGGGCTTGAGCAGCCAGGGTGACTTCGCTGTATCAGGTATGAAGAAATCCACGCCGGGCATAAGCCGAGCGCGATCGCAGGGAGTCTTTTCATCCAGCCAGATCATCTCGGTGTTGCCACGCGGAAGAACATTGCGCGCGTCCTCGACAACCAGGCGGCCGTCGCGAGCGACGGTTCTAACGCGCCACATCCAGGCGGGATGCGCGATGCCTGTGGCCGCTTCCTTCCAGCCTTTGTCGGCTTCGGCATCGTGCGGCAGATTGCACGCATTCACCTCCGGCGACAGCACCAGATATCGCCCGCGAATCGGCAGATTGGGATCGTACTGTGCGGCGCGCGCCCATACCCGCGGCAAGGTGGCGCGCTCGTAGAGATATTTGCCCGCGATGCCCGCCACCAGCAACACCTGAATCACGAGCAACGCGAGACCACGCCGGGTGAGATTCATGGCTTAACCCTCATGACGTGGCGCACCAGGCGACGGCGCATCTTCTCCAGCAACCAGCCGCCGCCGAGAAAGAGCAGGCCGAGCACGATGAGGCTGAGCGAGCGGCCAAGCTTGCCCATCACGTTGGAAAAGTAAAACCACAATACGGTGGCGGCGAAGGCGAAAGTTCCGTAGTTGAGAACGGCGCGGCTGCGCTCCGCGACTCCCCACCAGGTGAAGAAGCACGCCAGCAGTCCTACCCAAACGTAGGTGAGCACGCTATTCTGCGGATAGTAATAAGGCGCCCGGCCCACGCGGAAAAAGTGCGGCAGCACAAGGCCGCTGATGATGACTGCTGCGACTGGCAGCATCGCCGCCGGCTTGAACCGCCAAGCGGCGAGCAATGGAATCACGACGATCCAACCCAACGCGACCATCGTGAGATGCAGCGGCATGGCAGGTGTTGTCGTCCAGTTGTACCAATAGCTCCAGCTTTCTGAGAGCAGCACGACAGCAATGGTCAACGCTATTGCCCCACTGGCAAACAGCAATCCGGAGACGAGTCTTCTTTTCGAGGCGATGAAGGCGGTGAGGTAGAGCGCGGCGAAGCTGGCGAGGATGCGCGTCAAGGACAGGGCATCGCCGCGGTATCCGTCGGTGCGCACCCACCAATCGCACAGGATCCACGCAGGGATAAGCAGCATGGCGATGGTTTGTTGCACCTGATCGCCGAGCAATACCCAGCCGGCGATGGCACAAAGCGCCCAAAGCAGAATGCCGGAGGGCCAGTGCTCCTGCATATTGAAGATTTGTCCGACCAGGAAGATTGCGCCTCCAGCGGCCATGGTGCCTACGCCGTGTAGCGTGATGGCGAGCTTTTCGAAGGGACCGCGAGCCAGCATCGCTGCCCCATGCAAGACGACGACCAGCCCGACCACCAAAGAGAAACGTGTCCAGGGCGAGAGTTGGTCCCACTGCGCCGCGACAAACAGGATGATGCCGGCGGCCATCAGAATTCCGCCGAAGGCCAGCGCCAGCAACACCTGCCAGCGCAGTCCGCTGGGTTGCTCGCGCGTCTGCTCGAAGGCGCGGATGCGTTCCGCGGTTGGTGGATCGATGACGTTGGCGGAGGTCCAGCGCCGTAGAAGCTCTTCGAGCGATGGCATGGTTTCGCGGCAAGGGTACAGCAGGACAGCCGTGACACACAACCAGCAAAAGGGGCCGCCCGCAGACGGCCCGTATCAGTTGCATTCTTTCTAAACCGTGACCATCCCCGCTCCGGCGTGCTCCAGCTCATGGGCAACCGCAATCGACAGGCGGCGGATGCCTTCGCGGATCATCTCCGGCGTGGCGTTGGAGAAGTTCAGCCGCATGTGCGAGCCTTTGTCGCCTTCGGCGAAGAACGGATCGCCCGGCACAAAGGCCACGTCATGGCGCAGCGCGTCGTCGAGCAGGCGGCGCGCATTCACACCCGTTGGCAGCGTCACCCACAGGAAGAGTCCGCCGTGGGGATGGGTCCAGGTGACCTCCTCGGGGAAGTAGTCGTTGAGGGCACGAAGCATGGCATCTTTGCGCTCGCTGTAGACCTTGCGAATGAGCTTCACGTGCTCGTCGAGGAAGCCGTCGCGCGCCACTTCATAGGTGACCATCTGCGCGAAGCTTGAGGTGTGCAGATCGGAGCTTTGCTTGATCTGCACCAGCCGCGCGATCACTTCCGGCGGAGCGACAATCCAGGCGATGCGCATGCCCGGGGCCAGCAGCTTGGAGAAGGTGCTGAGGTAGATCACGTTGCCCAGCGTGTAGCCGCTATCGGGCTGCAGGTTGGCGCGGTCAAGCACGAAGAGCGGCGTCTTGTGCTCGCCTTCGTAGCGCAGCTGGCCATAGGGATCGTCTTCGATGATGGGAATGCCGTACTTGTCCGACAGCAGCACGATCTGCTTGCGGCGCTCCTCTGACAATGTGACACCACCGGGATTCTGGAAGTTCGGCAGGACGTACATGAACTTCGGCCCGGAGCGCAGCGCGCTTTCGAGATAGTCGGTGTTGAGGCCGTGGTCGTCGATGGGAACGGTGACGTACTCAGCGCCCATCAGATCGAAGGCCTGCAATGCGCCAAGATAGCTGGGCGATTCCACCAGGATGCGGTCGCCGCGATTGATAAACAGCTTGGAGATCAGGTCGAGCGCCTGCTGCGAGCCGGAGGTGATCATCACGTTGTCGACGCTGGCCAGGATGCCGTACCGCGACATCTGTTCGACGATGAACTGGCGCAGCGGCAGGTAGCCTTCCGTGGGACCGTACTGCAATGCCACGGTGGGCTTGTCGGTAAGTACGCGGTCACAGGCTTCTTTGAACCTTTCGACCGGAAATACTTTCGGAGCGGGCATGCCGCCGGCGAAGGAAATTACTTCGGGACGTTGGGTGAGTTTCAGTAGTTCACGAATGATGGAGCTTTTTGCGCACTTGGTGCGCTGGGCGTAGCGATGCGCCCACGGTGCGGCCATAGCAATCCCCCTCTTAGTAATTACAGATAATGGTAGCCGCTGCAGTGAACCATCGTCTGTGATGGAGGACACGTGGGAATGTGCGGAGCGGGCGGGGAGACGCTCACCACGGAGGCACGGGGAACCGGGAAGAGATTAAGAACCGGACTTCTCTGTGATCTCCGTGACCTTGGTGGTGAATGTTGTTTTGCCGCCATTGCCCATGCCAGAAGCCGGCTTCGGGAAAGCCAGCGCGCTAAACACTGAGGAAGGCTGGAAATCCGATGCGATGACCCAAATTACCCGCTACCCAACCGCCACACTGCCTCCGCCTAGTTCGTTTCGCTTCAGAGTAAAGGAGAGAACAAACATAATTGCCGCTATGACAGAGAGGACGAGAAAGGTATCGACATACGCCAAGGTCGTCGCTTGTCTGATCATGGTTTTATAGATCAAGGCGTAGGCCTGTTTCGCCGCCAACGTCATGTCATTCCCGTAGACGAACAGGTGAGCTGACAAGGCAGAAGCCACGTCGGCGAGAGAACGCTGGCCTGAAGTGACATCTGCCGCAAGATAGACCTGGTGGAATTGCGCGCGCCGGGCGACGATGGTCGTCACCATCGAGGTTCCCACACTGCTGCCGATGTTGCGCATGAAGTTCACCAGCCCGGCTACGCTGCTGTTCTTCTCCGCGGGCACGCCTACGTACGAGGAGACATTGATGGGGACAAACAGAAAGCCCAGCCCAAAGACCTGGACCATTCGAAGTATGGCCGCGCTGCGGAAGCTGATATCGAGATCGAGCTGCCGGCTGGAGTAGTACATTCCTATCGCCAACGTGAGCCAGCCGAAGGCCACCAGATACTTGGCCTGCACCTTCGATATGAGCACTCCGGTGACGGGCATCAGGAAGAGCAGCAGCAAGCCCCCGCCGGACAGCACCAGCCCTGCCGATTCGGCGGTGTAGCCCATGAGCGACTGCAGGAACAGCGGCATCATGACCAGGCTGGCGAACAGCATCACCCCGAGCACGAACATCATGAAGTTCGCTCCCAGGAAGTTCAGATTCTTGAAGAGGCGAACGTCAATGACCGGGTGCTTGTTGAACCACTCCCATACAACGAGCGAGATCAGTGACACAGTGGCGATGGTGACAAGAGTAACGATGAAATGCGAGCCAAACCAGTCGTCCTCCTGGCCTTTGTCCAGCATGATCTGCAAGGCGCCAACGCCGAGGATGAGCAGCGAGACTCCGATATAGTCGATTTTTGCGATTGCTCCCGCTACACGCTTTGCCCAGGGAGGATCGCTGATAAGGCGATAGACGAGGAAAAGCGCCAAAATTCCGATAGGGCCGTTGATGAAGAAGATCCAGCGCCAGCTGTAGTTGTCGGTGATCCATCCGCCCAGCGTCGGCCCGATGGTAGGCGCGACGATGACGGTAACGCCATAGAGCGCGAAGGCCAGGCCGCGCTTATCCGGCGGAAATGTGTCTGCCAGGATTGCCTGGGCCATGGGTTGCAGGCCTCCGCCGCCGGCTCCCTGCAAGATGCGAAACAGGATGATGGCGCCCAGGCTCGGCGCGAAGCCGCACAACATGGAGCTCACGGTGAAGACGGCAAGGCAAGTCATGAAGAAGCGCTTGCGGCCCAGCACGCTGGAAGCCCATCCGCTAATGGGCAGCACAATGGCATTCGAGACCAGATAGGAAGTCAGTACCCACGTGCTCTCGTCGTTGCTGGCTCCAAGGTTGCCGCCGATGTAGGGGAGCGCGACATTGGCGATGCTGGTGTCAAGCACCTCCATGAATGCCGCCAAAGCTACCACGACGCCAATCAGCCAGGGATTGAAGGCAGGCTTCCACGTTGGGACGGCGTGTAGCTCCGCGACTGCGGCTGCAGCGGCGTCGCGCTGCGGTAATTCGTGGCCGAGACTTTCAGCTCCGGCTGCCATTACGGTCTATACGAAATCCTGGAAATGGTGGTGCGGGGAAACGGCTTGCATAATTCGATTACTCACCAGCTTTTGAGGGTTCTTTGAAAATGTGAAACTCAGCCGGATTACGACAGGTCAGCATGAAATTTCTAATCCGCCGTGACCAACCGGCAACAATTCGCTCAGTTACGCTGGCATCCGCGGCTTTCGGATATGTGGAGGTGGGGATGCGGACCGGCAGGTTTCCGCCGCTCTTCGCCTGCGGCGGATTTCTCGTAGAGGATGACAAACCTATTTTCCTAATCCGCGCCCTTTGCCGTTCGTTCACGGTTGCAGCGCCTTCCACCTCACTTGGCCACAAACACCACCACGCTGCGCGCCTTCACCGGGTAGCTCTCCTGTGAGAGCAGGGGGAATTCCTGGCCGTCTTCGGTGATGTCATTGGGCGAATGCTGGGCAGTGTCTACCAGGCGAAACCACTCGTGCTCGCCGATCTGGGGCAGCTCGAAGTCGTGGTCCTCCCAATGCGCATTGGCGATGAAGTGCAGGTCCTGGCGCGAGCCGTCGGAGTTGAGCTGGGTGAGCTGCATAGCGATGGAACGCGAATCGTAACCCCAGTCGGGCGACATGCGCTTCACGCCATGCCAGGTCACGTGGAATCCGTCGGAACCGTCAAAGGTGAAGGTCGAGCGGCGCAGCAACGGGCAGCGCTTGCGGAAGTCGATGAGCAAGCGGAAGAAGCGCACCAGGTCGGCGTTGGATTCGGCCATGTGCCAGTTGACCCAGCTGATTTCGTTGTCCTGACAGTAGGCATTGTTGTTGCCCTGCTGGGTGCGCTCGAACTCGTCGCCGGCAAGAATCATGGGCGCGCCGTGCGCCATAAGAAGGATGGTGGCGAAGTTCTTGCGTTGGCGGCCGCGCAGTTCCTGTATGGCGGCATCGCTGGTCGGGCCTTCGGCGCCACAATTCCAACTGTTGTTGTCGTTGCCGCCGTCGCTGTTCCCTTCCCCGTTGGCCTCGTTGTGCTTCTCGTTGTAGGAAACGAGATCGGCCAGGGTGAAGCCGTCATGGCAGGTGATGAAGTTGATGCTGTGATAGGGCTCGCGCGCGCTGGTCTTGTAGAGATCGGGGCTACCCAGCATGCGGGTCGCGAGCACCGAGGTCATGCCGGGATCGCTCTTCACGAATTTGCGCACGTCGTCGCGGAACTTGCCATTCCACTCGGCCCAGCGTCCCCAGGACGGAAACGTGCCTACCTGATAGAGGCCACCTGCGTCCCAGGCTTCGGCGATGAGCTTGGTATTGGCGAGCACCGGATCGTAGGCCATGCTCTCGAGTAGCGGTGGATTGGGCAGCACTGAGCCGTCCTGGCCGCGGCCCAGCACCGAGGCGAGATCGAAGCGGAAGCCGTCAATGTGAGTGGTGATGACCCAGTAGCGCAGGCATTGGATGATGAAGTCGCGCACCACGGGGTTATTGGCGTTGATGGTGTTGCCGCAGCCGGTGAAGTTTTCATAGGCGCCGGTTTCCGGGTTGATGATGTAGTAGGTGGGATTATCGATGCCGCGAAACGAAAACGTCGGGCCGTGCTCGTTGCCTTCGGCGGTGTGGTTGAAGACAATGTCGAGAATCACCTCGATGCCGGCATCGTGAAAGGCCTGCACCATCTGCTTGAACTCCACCACCTGCTGGCCATCGCCCACCTTGGAGGAATAGGTCGTGTTGGGCGCAAAGAAGGCGCGCGACTGATATCCCCAGAAGTTGAGCAGGCGCTGGCCGGTAAAAGGGTTCACGCGATCGGTTTCAACTTCTTCAAACTCATTCACCGGCAGCAGCTCAACTGCGGTAACGCCAAGCTGCCTGAGGTAGGGGATCTTCTCGACCAGTCCGGCGAAGGTTCCGGGATGGGCGACCATCGAGGTCTCATGCACGGTGAAGCCGCGCACATGTAGCTCGTAGATGACGCTGTCGACCAGAGGAGTATTCAGCGGCTGGTCATGCTGCCAGTCGGCCAAGCCCCACTCGGTGACCACGCCGATGCGTTGCGGCGCGTTGGCGGCGGTGTGCCCGCCCCAGGAGATCTCGCCCGAGATAACGCGCGCGGTGGGATCGAGCAGCAGATGCGAGGGATCGAAGCGGTAGATCGCAGGGTCGGGATTGGGCTGCATGTCGAAGCGATAGGCGTAGTGCATGCCCGGCTCGGCGTTCTCGATGAACGCGTGCCACACCTGGCCGGTGCGATTGTGCCGCGGATCGAACGACAGCTCGGCCACGATCTTGTTGCTTGCAGGATCGCGCAACACCAGCACGCATGAAGTCGCGTGCTTGGAGAAGATGGAGAAGTTCACACCCCGGCGAAACGGCGTGGCTCCCAGTGGCAATGGCGATCCACGGCGGATGGTAAAGGGTCCGGACTGGGGTTGGGTGGCTGGCGGAACTGCGGGCGCGCTCGTGCTCATGGGTATCTCCCGGCTCGCTGTCGCAAGCTATGGGTTACCAGAAAGCAGGCGGGCGGACAAGGGCATTTCGTGGCGGCCCTGCCTCATCTGCAAAATCGCTTCAAAAAAGGCTAATCGCGGATTTGCGCAGAGGACGCGGATTTCATTCATGATCCGCGCCATCCGCGTTCATCCGCGGCTCAAGCTTTTTCGAGCAACTGCCGCGCGATCGTCGCGTAGAGCTCGACCGCCTCCAGTAACTGCTAATTGCTTAGCTGCCCCTGTGAGCTTCCTCACAATTGCCTGCTCTTGCCCGCTGGTAGACTCGACTGTTTGCTCCCATGCGGCCGGCAGAAGCCGTGCCCTTTCAAGACACGAGGCATCCATGGCTCTTATCCTGGACAAATCCCGCGAGCTGCAGAAGAAGGCTGAGCAGCTCATTCCCGGCGGAGTGAATTCGCCGGTACGCGCATTTAAGTCCGTCGGCGGCGATCCGCCGTTTCTGGTTCGCGGCCTCGGCGCCTATGTGTGGGACGCCGACGGCAATCGCTATATCGACTACGTCGGCTCGTGGGGGCCGCTCATTCTGGGGCACGCCAATCCCGAGGTGGTGGAGGCGATTGTCGCGGCGGCGCGCAATGGCACCAGCTTTGGCGCGTCCACCCCGGCGGAGGCCGAGTTGGCGGAGCTGGTAACCGCGGCGTTTCCCGCGGTGGAGAAGGTGCGCTTCGTCAGCTCGGGTACGGAAGCGACCATGTCGGCCATTCGCCTGGCGCGCGCCTATACCGGGCGCAAGTTCGTGGTGAAGTTTGAGGGCTGCTACCACGGGCATACCGACGCGTTGCTGGTGAAGGCTGGCTCTGGCGTGGCCACGCTGGGCATTCCCGGCTCGGCGGGCGTACCGGAGGAGTTTGTGGAGTTCACCCTGGCGCTGCCCTACAACGACCTCGATGCGGTGGAGCAGGCGTTCGCTAATCCGAAGCTCAAGGGCAGGATTGCGCCGTGATCGTGGAGCCGGTGGTGGGCAACATGGGATGCGTGCCTCCGCGCGACGGATATCTTGCCGGCCTGCGCGCGATTACCCAGCGCGAGGGCGCGCTGCTGATTCTGGACGAAGTGATGACGGGATTTCGCGTGGCCTATGGCGGCGCGTCGGAGCTGTACGGCGTGCAGGCCGACCTGGTGACATTGGGAAAGATCATCGGCGGCGGGCTGCCGGTGGGCGCCTACGGCGGCACGTCGAAGATCATGGACATGGTGGCTCCCATGGGGCCGGTGTACCAGGCGGGTACGCTGAGCGGGAATCCGCTGGCCATGGCGGCGGGGATCACCACACTGCGTATGCTGAAGGCCGGGCGTGAGCGAATCTATAAGCAGCTCGATGAGTACTCGGAAAGGCTGGTGGCCGGCGTGCTTCAGGCGGCGAAGGCTGCGGGGGTGACCATGACGGCCAACCGCGTGGGGTCAATGTTTACGTTTTTCTTTACTGACAAGCAAGTCACGGATTGGGCCAGTGCAGCGACTTGTGATACCGCGAAGTTTGGCCGCTTCTTCAACAATATGCAGGGCGAGGGCGTGTGGCTGCCTCCGTCGCAGTTCGAGGCGGCTTTCCTGAGCACGGCGCACACTCCGCAGGACATCGACGACACGGTAAAGGCGGCGGGGGAAAGCTTAGCGATTAGCAACTAGCGATTAGCAATTGGCAGTTAGTATTTACCGTTGCGACGCTTCTTTAAGTTCGAGAAATACATGAAGATCGGCACGCCGGCGAGGATAACGACACATCCCCAAACCGAATTGCGCAGGTTTTCCGTGAAAGTGAAATAGAGCAACACGGCCGCAGCGGTGACGAAGAGCGCAGGAACAACGGGATAGCCCCAGGTGTGATAGGGTCTCGGTAAATCAGGTTCTTTGTTGCGCAACACAAAGACTGTGCTGGCGGCAATCATGTAGAAGAGCCACTCCGCAAAGATCGCCAGCGAGAAGAGCTGGCGGAAGTTCCCCGCGAACAGCAGCAGAAAAATCGACAATATAAGTTGTACGATCAGCGCGCCCGACGGCGTGTGAAAGCGCGGATGCACGTCGGCCAGCGCGTGGAAGAAGTAGCCGTCGCGCGCCATGGCGTAGGGCACGCGCGCTCCGCTCATGATGGTGCCGTTCAGGCTGACCAGCATCGACAGCGCCATGCCCAGGGAGACAATGCCGGCTCCCCACGCACCGACCGCGATGGCGGTGGCCTGCGATGCGGGGCGCGGCGAGGCCGCGACGGCCGCCGCCGGCAGCACGTATTGCACAGCAGCGTTGGTCAGCATATAGAGGATGGCGACGACGCTGACGCCGGCGATGAGTGCGATAGGGATGTTGCGTTCGGGATGACTCACTTCCCCGCTCATCATGTTCAGGTCGTTCCATCCGTCGTAGGCCCAAAGCGCGGCGACCAGTGCGGCGAAGAAGCCGGCGGTGCCTCCGGTGGCGCCGGTGAATCCAGAGGCGAAGTTGCTCCAGGTTCCGGTTGACGCCGTAAAGCACAGGACGGCGATCACAACGATCATCGCTATCTTCAGCACGGTGAAGACGAGCTGAAACTCGCCGGCCTTCTTCACACCGATGTAATTCAAGCCGGTGATCAGAGCGGCGGCGAGGAGGGCAACGAACTGGCCATAGGTGATGGAGAGCGGCGAAACGAGGGCCGGTTGATTGAGGAAGGCAAATCCCGGAAACGTGCCCAATATGAGCACGATTCCTGTGGTTGTGGTCGCCACCGAAGCTGGCTTGGCGATGGCGAACCACGTCCACGCGTAGAGGAACGCAGGCAGCGGGCCGTAGGCGTCGCGGATATAAATGTATTCCCCTCCCGCTTGCGGCTTCATCGCGCCCAGTTCGGCATAGGTCATCGCACCGAACATCGAAAGCAAGCCGCCGACGATCCACACGAGATAGACAAGGCGCGCCGAGCCGACCGCCTGCATCATCTCGGCGGGCACGAGGAAGATGCCGCTGCCGATGATGGTGCCGATGACGACCGCAGTCGCATGGCTGCCGCCAAGCTCACGGGAAAGAGAAGGCTGCTTCTGGGTTTGAGGGAGGGCGGATTTCATTGCATTGCAATATACCGGAAGAAGAAAACGTAGTCCGCCCACTCTGCTGGGTTGGATCGAGATGACAAATCAGGCAGCTCCTCACCGAAGATCTGCGGGTCATCGCGAAATTTGTGCAGACCAACTAAGGTGCCTAATAAAAATCGCTGCGGGTGATGCATAATACGGAAAACACCGAGAAAACCCTCGCTCAAGTGTTCTGTCCCAGGAGGCGGCATTGTCGCCACATTTAGAAAAAGTCCGCCGCGAAGCGGAGCGGCTCACTCGTGGCTTTTCGCCGGAAGACTGGCATGGTACGTGTGAGGGGAAGTGGTCCGCCTCGCTGATCATGGAGCATCTTCTGTTGACCTTCACGGCCACAACAAAGGGCACGCTCAAGACAATGCAGGCGGGCGAACCGTTTTGCCGCGAGGCAACCTGGAAAGACCGTGCAGGCAGATTTTATGTTCTGCGGGTGGGCCGCTTTCCGGCGGGGCGCAAGGCGGCGAAGAACATCACCCCTAGAGAAGGGTTGCCGAGTAACAACTTATCCGCGTTCTATGACGCCCTGGTGGCCATGGACGCAATCTTGAATGACGCAGAACGTCGCTTTGGGAGAAAGACCCGGATTCTGGATCATCCCATTCTGGGGCCTCTGACCGCGGAAGAATGGCGGCGCTTCCATCGCGTACACGCCGAACATCATCTCCGGCAGATCGCTGCTTTGCGCAGCGGCGCCCAGCGCGTACGAGTACAAGTGCCGGCATAGGCGGAGAACCTGTCGGCGGAACAGCGGTTACCACAGGCTAAATTCCGGCCCAGGCCAGGTAGAAGCTCCACGCTATCTCTCCCCAAAAGACGGCGAGCAACGAACAGGTGCCGAGAAAGACGCCGAAGGGAACCTTGCCGCTATGCAGCAGCTCCCGGGTTGTGAGATGTGACGCTTCGGCACTTGCCCCCGCATTGCGCACCAGCAAAACAATTGCATAGAGGGCGCCCAGGATAGGCGCGCTGAACAAGACAAAGAGGGTCAACTTCAAGCCGAGAAATGCGCCACACATAGCGATCAGAGCGATGTCGCCAAAGCCGAGACCATGGCGCTTGCGGATGAGGTAATAGAGCGCCCAGATCAAATAGAAGAATGCGGCGCCGAGGATAGCGGCGATAAGGCAATCGACAACCGACATCTGGCGCGGCGAAAGGTCAGGCAAAATTCCCAGCACCGGCAGGAGGAACCGCGCTCCCCTGCTGTCGCCAGGGACATACCACGCCAACACCAGGCCCAGGGCGATTCCAGGATAAGTAAACTCCCGGGGCAAGAGGCCGGTTTCCGCATCCATGAAGATCAGGCCGACGATCAAGAAAGAAAAGATGCAGAACTTCAGCAGCACCGGGCTGAGGCCGAACTTTTCAAAGCATGCGACAAAAAGGGCCGCGGTCAGCAGCTCGACCAGTGGATAGCGGAACGCGATCGGCCTGCAAGCAATCAGAGCAACGGCCCTTTCAGCCATAGGAAGCTGAAGACCGGAACATTGTGATACCAGCGGATGGGCTTGCCGCAACGTGGGCAATGCGAGCCGGGAGAGATGATCGATTCATCCTGCGGGATGCGTGAGATGCAGACGTTCAGGAAGCTGCCGAAGACCAGTCCTGCAACCGCCAGCACGAATGCCAGAAGAAGATCCAAGAAATCCTTATGGAGGCTACGCTAAGGATATCGAAAGCGCAGCAAATCTCCCTTCAAGGTTATATCGCAGTGCCGTTTGGGCGGAAGCTCTCCCACCCAATTCAACAGCCTGCGGTTGACGAGCCTTGCTTCCGGCTCAAGCTGATGCCAGCCGCTGCCGTTTTGTTCGCGCACGCAGACCGCGCAGCAGGCCAGCGTTTCAGCCGGGTCCTGACCCTTCCACTCCAGCAGAGAGGCTTCCAACTCCTCGGAGAGCGCCTCGTTCGGCAGCACACAGAGGATCCAGTGGTAGCTGGCGTCGAAGGCATAGGCTCCCGGGGTCACGCCGGGAATGGAGTTCTTGATGTGAGCGCCATTCTGGCGTGCGATACGAACGGTATCGTCGTCGGAATTGTCGTCGATGATCAGGACCTCGTCGCAGGGACGAAGCGAGTCGAGGACGCGTCCCAGGCGCAGGGCATCATTGCGGGTGTGGAGAAGAGCAGTGATCTTGGGCATGAGAAGTGAAAAGGTTCTACACGCAATTCCCTCGGATAGAAAGATAGAAGCAAAAAAGGCGCAGTCAGGTTGTGACTGCGCCCGAAAATTCCACTCGATGCTAGCCGAGAGGGGTGCGGCCGGAGTCCCGGTCGTTGGTGCTCTGCGGGGTTACCGTCAGGGCGTTGAGGAGCTGGAAGTTCAGCGTCGCTTCCGTACCGAGCTTGATCTGCTCGCCTTTCTTGGTGGCGGCCACGCCGGTTCCGGCTGCACCACCAGCAGCGGCGCCGATGGCTGCACCTCGGCCTCCGCTAGCCAGGCCTCCGATAATGGCTCCCAAAGCGGCGCCACCTCCGGCCTTAACAGCCGTATTCGTGCCCTCACCCTTTCCCTGGCGCGACCATTGGTTCGTCTCAACGTTGTAGGTTCTGCCATTCATCGAGAGGCTGGTCAGCTCCAGAGTCAGAAGAGATTTTCCCGCGAAGCGTCCGGCACTCTGCACCGCCGCGACCCGGCCGGTGACATCCGTGCCGATGGGAACGACGGTTTGGTCGTCGATGACAATCGGAGCACCCAAACTTCCGCGGAAGGTGTCTCCCACCTGATTGCGCTCCGAGTCAAGCGGCTCACTCAAGCGAACCGTGAGCTGCGTGCCCGCGGGGATGGTTACCTTCTGCGGCTTGGGCGGAGGTGGAGGCGGCATGGGCGCTGCAGCCGGCTGCGTCACGGGAGCGGGCTCCGGCGAAGTGTTGCGCGCGAGAAGTGGCGCGTCGTTCGCGTTGTCATGGGCGACGACACGTTTCTTGTGTGCGGCGCTCTCGGACCTGGTAGACGCCCGCTTAGCCTCACGCTTCGGTGGAGCCGGCGCAGCCTCGGCGGGCGGCACGACCTGGGCCTGCTGGACCTGCAAGTTGTTAACCACCGTCTTAACGCCGCTCACGGCAGCAGCATCGTTGGCGACGGCCCCGCGCTCGGCATCGTTGCTGACATTGCCGTTGAGGGTAACGGTTCCGTTGTTGGCTTGCACGCTTATGTCGCGGCTCTGCACCGCAGCGTCGCTGTAAATCTTGTTCTGAACGTCACTCGCAACCTGGGAATCACTGCGTACGCTCTTCTGGCTACAGCCGGCGAAGACCAGTAGCGCCATGACGAGCGTAAGAGTGCCAATCCAATGGGACCTGTAACGCATTTTCGAACTCCTCTTGCTACTGACTACTGACGCTTAAACCCGAAAACGGTTGCCTTGTCGCTGTGCCGGTATCGGACGCGTCGCCGCAAGTTCCTTAACTGCAAGCGTTAGAGAGGCGACCGAAGTGTAAAGAATCGTAACTCGCGGTTGAGAAGCGGTCAGAAGGGAGCGCACTTGGGCACGCGGATCATTGATCAAGCAGTACTCGCCTTAGTCCGGCGGCAAAATGAGAGATCATCACCATCAACCCAACCGCAGCAAAGCAGGGCAATTCCCTGCTCTTCGAGCAATGGTCAAGAGCTAATGGACCTCCGTAGAACCGGTGCTTGAACGCCTTAGTTGTTGGTGTCGGTCAGGCGATTGTTGATAGCGAACAGGGCAAGCTCCAGCCGGCTGTTCACTCCGACCTTGTCAAAGATATTGGTGAGGTGATGCTTCACTGTATCTTCACTGAGGGCGAAGCGGCGGGCAATTTCCTTATTGCTGAGGCCGGTGACGATGCTGACCAGAATGTCCATCTCGCGCTTAGTGAGGCCATAGTTCTTTTGCGGCTTGTCGCCGGAAGAGCTGTTGCGCATGAAGTCGACGATGTCGCCGACCGCCTCGCGGCCCACCCAGTACTCACCGGCCATCACCGCGCGGATGGCCTTCAGGAGCAACTGCGTGGTGGAATCCTTCATGACGACGCCACGTGCGCCGAACTGCAAAGCCTGAACGATCTGAATGCGCTCGATCGCCGCTGTCAGGACGATGATCTTGGTGGCAATGCCATTGCTCTCGGCGGAAAGTTCGCGCATCGCCTCCATGCCCGGTTTGCGGGGCATGGCAAGATCGAGCAACAGAATGTCAGGGTGGAGTTCGCGCGTGCGGGACATGGCTTCGATGCCGTCGCACGCTTCGCCGACGACCTCAAGGTCAGGCTCAACTTCCAGCAAGCGGCGCAGCCCATCCCGAAAGATGGTGTGGTCATCAGCTACGACAATCCGAACTGAGGGTCGGTCATCCATATAATTTGTGCCCTTTGAGGGGGTAACCGGAACCATGGTGGTTCCTAATTCGATCAGGAACTCACCTTTCCTCCAACGATTATGCACACTAAAGTGGGTTAAGCAAGCACTTTGTTGTTGCCTAATAAATCTCTGGCGTCACTCAAGCGGGTGACGAGGCTCACTGCTGAAGTGGGACGGCGGCGCTAAGCTAAATTGTTGCAGTGTGTTACGCGACTCTAACCGGTCGGCGAAGCAGTTCCTAAGACTCAGCTTCGACACTGCGCACCCACAGCCGGAAGGAGGTACCGACTATGAGATTTCAATCGTGGTCGAAATTTCTGGCGCCCTGGTTGATGATTTCTGCAGTATGCCTGTGCGCCCTCGCGCAAGGAACTGGCAAGACTGGTCCGAAATACGACACGACGAAAGAAGTGAAGTTCCAGGGGACCGTCAGTGAAGTCAGAGAATCCCCCACGCCGACAGATCCAATTGTTCTCGTGGTCACGGCGGCGGACAAGACCACCAGACTGGTTCAACTGGCACCGCGCGACTACTTAAAGGAAATCGATTGTTGGGTCAAAGTCGGTGATTCTGTGGAGGTCACCGGCGCAAAGGTGGCGGATTCAGCAACCGAGGTGATCGCCCGTGAGGTTGTGTTTGGCAATAACACAATGGTCCTGCGAGACAACAAGGGCGTACCGATCTGGGAGCTGTGGAAGCCGTCAAAAGCCGGGGGCTAACGGCTAGTCTTCCGTCCGCTCGAATTGGCCGCTGGTGGCGTCGACGATCACGCGGAGCTGTGCGTCGTTCAGGTTCGTCCCATAGACCACGTGCCACAACAGTGTGTTCTTGCGGCTATCCCAGTCGAGCATGAAGAACACGGGCTGCTTGGCATCCTTCTTGAGCAGCTTCTCCCCGCCGTGCTTCTGCGCGACATCGTAGGCCTGGTTACTGTCGACCTTGAGGAAGCCGAGGTCAAACACCTGAGTTGCGCTGTTGGAGGGACTCCAGGAGTCCTCGGCAGTGAAGGTCACGCCCTTTTCGGGCGCATCGGGACCGACGAGGCCGGACCACACAAACATCTTCATCGCACGCTTTGAGGGAGAGGCAAAGGAGGCGCGCCATAGGCCAGCCTTGCCTTCGCTGGTGGGCGCGTCAGCGGTGTATGCCGACTGAAGGCGAAAAGGCTTCACGTCCGGCGCCCACAGCCGGGCGGCCAGATACATCTTCTGAAAAGCAACGCGCCCCGTCTCGTACTGAGACTGCGCAGCCTCGGACTTCGGCGTGGCCTGCTCTGAGTTGGAAGGCGCTCCCGCCGGCTTACTGGAAGAGCATGCGGGAATCAAGGCCAAGGCAAGAAACGCTATGAGGGTGTAGTTCATTTTTATATAGAAGCCGAGTATAGCCGGAAAGCGGCTTGGTCGAGAGCAAGTCACAGCCTAGCTGGCCAGCAGTAGCACTCCTCCCGCAGCGAAGAATGCCGCCATCCAACGCCGACGATTTGCCAGGCTGACCGCGCCGAAGTCTCGCATGCCGCGTGCAAGAGACATACTCTTCGCTGGCGGCGAAGACAGCCGCAATCAGAACCATCTACTTGCCGAGGCCGCCCTTCGCTCAGACGCCAACCGGTTCGCCCTCCGGCTTGGTGGCGCCGGGTTGGGACGGGGCGGGCGGAGCAGGCTGCTTCGAGCGCGCCTCTTTCACCGCACGGTTACGCGCCGCACGCAGCTTCATGAACGATTTGGCCTCGTTGTACAGGCGCTTACGATCGGTGGAATTGAATGCCGCATTGCGGACGATACGGAAGACCGCCTTGGGACGGAAGTAGTACTCGTCGTAGAAGCGATGCACCATCTCCATCACGTAGTCGCGCGGCAGGCCGGGGTACTCGATCATGGCCAACTGGTGCCCGCCCTCGTCGACCATCTGCGCGCCCTCGTTGACGATGAAGCCGTTCGACTTCGCGTAGTCGTACAACTCGGTGCCGGGATAGGCGTGAGCCACCGAAACCTGAATGGTTTCGACGTCGAGTTCTTTGGCAAAGTCGATGGTGGTGCGAATGGTTTCTCTGGTTTCGCCGGGCAAACCGAGAATGAAATCGCCGTGCACCTTCAGGCCGAGCTTGCGGCAGTCCTTGGTGAACTGGCGCGCGCGCTCAACCGTGGCGCCCTTCTTGATGTTCTTCAGTATCTGCTGGTCGCCGGATTCGTAACCCACGATGAGCAGGCGGCAACCGGCATCGCGCATGGCTTTCAAAGTTTCGTAATCGGTGGTGACACGCGAAGTGCACGACCAGGTGATTCCCACCGGCTTCAGCTTGGAGCACAGTTCGATGGTGCGCGCCTTCTGAATATTGAAGGTGTCGTCGTCGAAGAAGAATTCCTTAACGTTCGGCCAGTACTCTTTCGCCTTGGCCATCTCGCGCGCAACCGCATCGCTGGAGCGCTTGCGCCAGGGGTGACCGCTCAGGGTCTGCGGCCACAGGCAGAAGGTACACTGCGCCGGGCAACCGCGCGTGGTGTACAACGCGACGTAGGGGTAGAGCAGGAACGGAACGTTGTAGCGGGTGACGTCCAGATCGCGCTTGTATATGTCGACCACATCGGGCAGGACATCGAGGTCGGCAACCGCCGGGCGATCGGGATTATGAACGATCTGTCCATCGGGCCCACGGTAAGAGATGCCCTGAATTTCGTTCAACGGCTTGCCGTTGGCGAACTCGACGGTCGCGAAATCAAACTCGCGCCGCACAATGAAATCGATGGCCTGTCCCTCGCGCAGAGACTTCTCGGGCGCGGTGGTCACCGGCGGCCCGACAAAGGCGACCTTCAGCTTGGGATTGGCCTCTTTCATCGCCGCTGCCAGGCGGATATCGCCCTGCCATCCCGGTGTGCTGGTGAACAGCACCAGAAATTCATAATCCTTGCCGATACGGACGGTGTCCTCACCGCTGACATGGTGCGGAGGCGCGTCGAGCAAGCGTGAACCTTCCAGCATCCCGGCCGGATAGGCGAGCCATACCGGATACCAGTAGGACTCGATTTCGCGCGTGGCCGGCCAGCGTGAGCTGGCGCCACCGTCGTAGTTCTCAAACGAGGGAGGGTTCAGAAACAGCGTCTTCAAAGGCATCTTCTGCATTGTACTTTATTGCGCTGGCTCTTGGATGCAGGCCAACTACCTTGTGAATCATTAAGTTACCTAATGGACAGCGAACTGCAACTTAGGGGGTGGGAATGGCCCAATTCTCCAGCTCACCGGTAATTCGCAAAAGCTGCAGTTCGGCCTTGGCAAGCTCATATTCGGCGTCCAGATAAGCGGCGTATTTGTCGTTCATGTCCAGTTGGGCGTTTTGCTGGTCACGCGGGGTGGCGGCCCCACTCTGCACCCGGGCCCCCACTGCGTCCAGTTCGCCCTGAGAGACCTGCCAGTCGAGCTTGGCCACGTCACTTGCAGCCTGCAGCTGGCGGATGGAGCGCTGTAGCTTCAGAGCGTCTTCCGAGACCTGGTTCTTCGTCATGTCGACTTGCTTGTGGGCAATCATGGCGTCGGCGTCGGCTTGCTGCGCATGGGCCTTCTGCACGAAGTTCATGAAGGGAAACTTGACGTTCAGGCCGGCAGCAAGGTTGTTGGCCGAGTAGCGCAGGAAGTACAGGTCGTAATTGTTGAAACGGGCAAGATAGGCGTACTGGCTCGCCAAGTCGGCAAACGGAAGGTTCGCGCGATGCTCGCCCTTGGCGTTGGCATCGGCCGCCAGCGCCTTCTGCTCCTCCAGATGGACGACGGGGCTGTTGGCAATGGCGCGGGCCGAGTAGTTGTCTTCCTGGGAGATCAAAGGCAGTTCGGGAATGGTGCTGCCATCGATCGTGATCTCAGCAGGCGTCATGCCCACCAGCTTCGCCAGATGCTCACGCAGCACATCCTGCTGACCCTCGGCCTCGGCGATGCGCAGACGAATGCGCGCTGCGACTAGCTGGCTCTTGGTGAGATCGAGTTGGCTGTCCACGCCTTCCTTCAGGCGCTCCTCGGAAATGTATTCCGCCTTGTCAGCCGCCTCCTGCGCTTTCTTCAGAGTGGCAATCTTCTCGGTGACGTTGTTCAGCTGCTCGTAGCTGAGGGCCACGTCGAGGATGACACCGTTTTTCTTGTCGTCGATGTCGAACGATTGCGCCTTCCAGTCGATCTTGGCCGCTTTGATGAATTGCCTTAGCGACAGATTGAAGAGCGACTGGGTGGAGGTGAAGTTCACCACCGAAGGGGCAGAACCCTCCAGAGTCAGCGGAAATCCGTAGGAGTAGCCCAGTCCCGAACCCACTGTGAGTTGCGGCAGGTAATGGTTCTTCAGTTCCCGATAGGCTTTGTATGACCGCCACTGGTTGAGGACGGCAATTCCCATGACGCCGCTATGCTCGAGGCTGAGTTCGATGGCCTCACGGAAGCTAAGCGGCCCGGTGACGGTAGCCGGCTGCGCGGACGCCTCAGGCTGCACGGGAGTGTCCGGTTGCACGGAGGCCTCAGGCGCCTGGGCAAAGACCAGCGGGCCCGCGAGCAGGCAGGCACCGAGCGCCAACAGACGCGCTCCACCAAGAACCGAATTCAACCTGCGATGGACTGGTTTACGGGACATCCCTTGTTGCGTCTCGCCAGAAGCTGCGCCACGTCTCTTGCTAGTGCAGTTGATCGAGGGCCTTCCTGGCGCGGCCGAAGCCTGAAGCAAGAGAGAGCGAGGCCTGATATTCGGCCGAAGCTTTTGCCTTGTCGCCACTCTTCTCGTAGATCTGGCCGAGCAGATAGTGAGCACGAAACGCCGGGGCCTCTTCCACCAGCGTGCCCGACGCCAGATAGGTATTCACATATTGCATTGCCGCCGGAAAATCGCGGCCAGCCAGCAGCAGTTCGTTGGCCGCATCGTAGTAGGTGGCGGAAGGCCGGTTCGCCTGTGCAAGCGCTGACTTGATCGCACTCTGCATTTCCTCCAGCCGTCCCCGTTGGCGATAAAACGATGCCAAGCTCATCCAATACTGCGCCGGATTCCGGGCCTGGCTGATGGCCGACTTCAAACTACTTTCGGCATCAGCATATTTCTTTTCTTTCTCGGAAGCGATGGCCCGAATCCAGTCGGCGGCAGCCGGGTCGAGGCCCTGCACGTTCGACGCCTGGCTGCGCGCTTTGGCGAGGCCACCACCCATGATGGCCGGCGCCTCCACGTAGTACTCCGACAAATCAGCGCGCGCCGAAACATTCCGGGGATTGAGCGCGACTGCACGTTCGAACTCGTTTTTGGCCCGGCGCGCAAGACCCGCAGCCGAGAGGGGATTGCCTATCTCCGCCGCCTTCTGCCCGTAAGCGCGCCCGAGCCAGAGATGATATTGGGAATCATCGTCTCGCAGGCTGATGGCTCGCTCGCCATTTCTGATGGCCGCATCCCACTGCTCGATAGCGTAATAGGCCCGGGACAACATGTTGTACGACTCGGCGTCGTCGCGGTTGGTCAGGGCTCCGATCAGATCGTTCATGCGCCCCGCGGACAACAATTGCAAAGAGTCCACAGGGGCCGGCCCGGCCGCTGAAACACTGGCCGCAAGCAACACGACCATTGCTGTGGCCGAGATTTTAATCAAGCGAAGTTTCATCAATTTATAACTTTCACCGGCATTCCAGAGGACAGCGACTGGGAGTTGATCGCGCCCAGCGCCAGAACCGCATGGTTCGACAGTCCGCTGGTTATCTGAACCCGGGTGAGATCGGACACCCCGGTCTGCACATCGCGGCGCTTCAGTTCTCCATTCACCACTTGAAACACATAACGCCCGGCAGAGTCTTGGTGGATCGTCTCGCGTGGAACGGTAAGAACATTTTCCTGACGCTCGACAATGATGGCCACGGTGACGTTGGTGTTGGGCAGCAGCCGCAGATCAGAGTTGTCAACAATGCACGTGATCTCGCCAACGTTGCGCGTGTTCCGTTGCACAATGACCGTGGGCAGCGAGTCCACCTCACCCTTCCAAACGCGGCCCGGTAAGGCGTCCCAGGTGACCTCCACAATCTGTCCCTTGCGCAGATTGCCAATCTCGGGCTCGTCAACGAATGCCCTCACCCTTACTTTATGCAGGTCGGCAAGCTGAAGCAGCGGGTCTCCGGCGTTCACGAAGCTGCCCTGCTTCACCGGCAGGGAGTACACCATTCCGGCAAAGGGGGCGGTGATGTTCGAATTCCTCAACAAGGAGTTGGCGGCTGCGAGAGAGGCCTTTGCCTCTGCCTGCTGCGCTTCCACATGGCCGACCTCAGCGGATGAGTAGCGGTCCTTGAGCTTCTGCTGCAAAAGCTGAACATTGGCATCGGCAACCTTGAGCTGGCTGCGGGCCGCATCGACCTCGGCCTGGGAAGCGGCACCAGCCTGCAGCAGACGCTGCATGGCCTGAAGGTTCCGCTCAGCCGCGTCGCGGTCAGCTTGTGCCTTGGTCAGTGCATTGCGAGTGTTCAATACTTCTTCCTGGGTTCCGCCCTGGGAGACGGCATTCATGTCTGCCTGCGCCCCGCGCAACTGGGCCTCGGCGCGGGCCGCCTGCGCGCGGGCGTCAGCGTCATGCAGTTGCAGCAGAAGCTGGCCGGCCTTGACCCAATCTCCCTGCTGAACGTCCAGCCGGGCAACCGTCGTGGCCACCGGCGCATGCGCTTCAAAGTTGGTGATCGGCTCAATCTTGCCGTTGGTTGAGATGCTGGAGGTAATGGTTCCTATCTCCGCCGCTCCTACGCGAATGGCGACCCGTGCCCGGCGCAACGAAATGAAAGCCGCCAGCACGACCACGGCCAATATCAAGCCGACGAGAATGACCCACGTCAGGCGGCCATTGAGTCTGCCACGACCTCTTTCAGTTGCTGCGACCATCGAATCTCAAGCCTATGAGTATAGCCTAGTTAAACAGCTCTTCCGCCCACGCAGAAGGAGGTTTCGGGGTTGCTTCTTGCGGTTCTCCGAAGAGACGCCTCACTGGCGGGACTGTTCAAGCCGAAAACCGGATGCCTATTTTTTGATGTGCCCGTGAAGCATACGACTCAACCGTCGCGTGACTTCGTCGGGCAACCGATCGGCGCCGATCGGCGACTGTGGGCGCTTAAGAGATGTAATCGGGCTGCACTCGCTTTCTGCTTGCTTCCAAAGTGTCTACTACGTCAGCTACTCCAAATCTGTTCAACACTACGCTCAACTACATGTCGCGGTGGGCGCTGTCGGTGAGCAGCGGGCTGATGACCGGGCCTTTCCACGAGCGTAGCCGGCGGGGTCCGTGCTCTTCCGCCTTACAATAGCACCATGGCCAAGAGTAAACGGTATACGCCGGAGCACGCTGAAGCCGGCCTGGATGCCAAGTTTCCCGAGATCGAAACCTGGCCCAATCAGTTTCCAAACTATGAAATCGTGATTGATGTACCTGAGTTCACCTCGGTCTGCCCCAAGACCGGCCTACCTGACTTCGGCACGCTTTGGATCCGCTACATGCCCGACAAGGAATGCCTGGAGCTGAAGTCGCTGAAGGAGTACCTCACCTGCTATCGCAACCTGGGAATCTTCCAGGAGAACGTCGTCAACCGCGTGCTGGAAGACGTGGTGCGTGCGGCCAAACCCAGGTGGGCGGAAGTGAAGGGTGAGTTTCGTCCACGTGGCGGGATCGGAACCGTGGTGATCGCGAACTATCCGCGGCCCAAGAAATAGCGCAGAGGATCCCGTACTGCTATTGTCCGATTCCGGACAGCCGCACCGAGAGCTGATCACAGCCTCGCCATGCCATCGCCGCTGCTTCCCTCGCGACACAAAGGCTTACGACCACAGCCTGGTGGAACCGGAGTTGCTGTCTGCTCGTAGAAGGACTGAAGACGGACGGTCATACGGGGGGACAGGCAGCTCATGGAATCGATACTGCAAGACATGCGCTATGCAGCGCGGGTGCTGCGCCGAAGCGCGGGATTTACCATGCTCGCGGTGCTCACGCTCGCGTTGGCCATTGGGGCGACGACGGCGATGTTCAGCGTGGTGTATGGCGTGCTGCTGCGTCCGCTGCCCTATGCCGCCCCTGACCGGATCATGGCCATCCACGAGGTCAACACCAAAGGCACATGGTCGCCCCTGGCCGATCCGAACTTCGACGACTTTCGCGATCAGAACCACAGCTTTCAAGCGATCGCGAAGTACGGCGCCAATATCGCGTCGGTCTCTGGCGGTTCGCAGCCGACCCGCTCGACCGTAGTCAGCGTCACGCCCGAGTTTCTCAAGGTCTTCCGCGTTCAGCCGATCATGGGGCGGGACCTAACCAGCGAGGATGACAAGAAGGGCGCCAACCCCGTCGTCCTGGTCAGCCATGGATATTGGCAGCGCTATCTCGGATCGTCAACCGACCTGTCGCAGTTGCACCTGAAGATCGACAACGCAATATTTTCGGTTGTTGGCGTGCTCCCAGAGGGCTTTGAGTTCCCGCAGGATGCAGCTTTGTGGATACCGGCCGATCTGCAAGGCGAAAACCCCAGCAGGACATCCCACAACTTCAACGCCGTGGGGCGGCTTCGTGATGGAGTCAGCGTCGAACAGGCAAGCGGCGATATCAGTACGATCGCGCGGCGCATTCATGACAGTGCCAGCGACAAAAACGATTACCTGCTGAAAGACGCAGCGGTGCTTCCCTTGCAGGAATCAATGACCGGCAAGACGCGGTCGGCATTGTTGATTCTGCTCGGCGCGGTGGGCTTTCTGCTTCTGGTGGCGTGCGCCAACGTCGCCAATCTGCTGCTCGCCCAGTCTTCCGCACGGGCGCGCGAGCTGGCGATTCGCAGCGCGCTGGGGGCGACGCGTGGGCGTCTCGTTCGCCAATACTTAAGCGAAGCATTGTTGCTAGCGCTGGCCGGCGGGGGTCTCGGGGTGTTGCTGGCCTACTCCGGCGTGGCAGCGCTGCTGGCGCTGGCGCCACAGAACCTGCCGCGACTCGACAGCGTCTCCGTTGATCTTCCTGTCTTGCTCTTCGCGCTGCTTCTCTCGACGATCGTCGCTGTCGGGCTGGGGACGTTCACCGCCATTCGCGCGACATCCGGTGATGTGCGACAGGGTCTGGAAGAGGGCGGACGCGGACAGGCCGGTTCTCACAGCGCGCAGCGAGCAGGACGCGCGATTGTGGCAGCACAGATCGCTATCACGCTGGTTCTGGTGGTCGGAGCTGGACTGCTGGGACGCAGCTTGATGAAGGTGCTTGAGGTCAATCCTGGCTTCCGCGTGGACAAGATTGTCACCATGGACGTCAACCTGCCCTGGGTGCAGTCGGATGACCAGAAAGCTAAGGACGCGCAGGCGGCATTCTTCGCGAACCTGATCGACAGGCTCAAGCAGATTCCGGGTGTGCGCAATGTAGGAGCGACCAGCGGACTCCCCCTCGATGGCGGCGGGCTTCCCGACGGGATGTTCATGCTAATGACGCAAAAGGAGCTGCCCAAATCCCTCGACGGATTTGAGGCTTTGTTCGCCCAAAAGGAGCGCATTGGCAATGCCGACTTCTGCGTCGCCACCGACGGATATTTCAAGACGCTGGGCATTCCGCTGCTTCGCGGACGCATATTTGACGACAGTGACGGCGCCGATACTCCGCACGTGGCCGTGATCAGCGAGTCGCTGGCACGCGAGCGCTGGCCCGGTCAGGACCCTATCGGCCACACCATTGAATTCGGAAACATGGACCGCGACCTGCGCCTGCTGACGATTGTCGGCGTGGTCGCTGACATACATGAGAACGGGCTAGACGCCCCGCCCCGTCCCACAGTCTACGTGAATCTGTTCCAGCGCCCGAGCTCGGCTATCACGATCACTCTGCTGACCGATGCTGACACGCAGTTGGTGACGTCATCGGCGCGCAGCATCTTGCACGAACTCGACCCGGATATTCCGGCGCGCTTCCGCACCTTCTCGCAGGTCTATGCCGCTTCGCTGGGCTCGCGGAGGTTCAACCTGATCCTGATTGCGTTCTTCGGAATCGTCGCCTTGCTGCTGGCGACGGCAGGAGTGTTCGGTGTGATGGCGTATTCGGTCAGCCGCCGCACCCGCGAGATTGGGGTGCGCGTGGCCTTGGGCGCTACGTATCGCGACGTCGTAACGATGATTCTGGGCCAGGGGTTCCGCACCATCGCAGTCGGTATCGTGGCCGGCCTGATTGGCTCGTTGGTGCTGACACGCGACACTTCAGTCACTGCTGTTCGGTGTGACCGCGACCGATCCGCTAACCTTCGCTGCGGTCGTTCTGCTTCTGGTCGCGGTTGCGCTGCTGGCCTGCTACATCCCCGCGCGCCGGGCGACGAAGGTCGATCCGGTGGTGGCGCTGCGGTGTGAGTAGGGGAAGGGGCTACACCGGTTTCAAGAAAAGCTTTTCTTCAAGGGCTGCCAATACTGAGAGTGCTAGCTCGTGCATGACGAGGAACGCCGCATTTTCATAGGGCTGATACTCGTCAAGGCTCTTGACGACCATGGGTTTGCCGTGTGCAATGTCGTTTCGTCGTGCAACCAGAGTCTTGAGCCTGATTTCGTTCGCATCGACTTCGTCTGAAGGCATACTAATCAAGGCAGCGTTGTTTCTTACCAGTTCGGGCCAAAGATTACTGTTAGTCTCCAGTCTAACTTCGAACTTAAGCTCATCTTTCATCCAGTTATGAAACTCGGCAGTACAAACCGACCATAGTGCTTCGTCAGTGTTGTTCTTTCGCAGCTCTTTGAATCGTTTCGAAAGAGAAAATCGCGCGATTGGCGAACAGCAGGTCTCCCGGGTTACGTTGCACTTCTGGAGTGAGTCGAGATAGTAGTCCCAAGCGAATTTGCAGAACCCCTCGTAGTGCGCATACAACATTGTCCAAAGGGCCCTCAATAGGACGGCATGCCGAACGGTGGCAGCAGTCGCTTCGCTTACAAGGAGCTTGAGAGAGCCTATCTCGGCTTCCCGCCAATTTAGATCGTCCTCAAGGGGCTTAGCCCAGTCCGTCACCTCAGCAAGGCCTCCAGCGCATCGGAGATGGTTCTTATGCGGTTCTCTAACTTCTCTCGAGAATTGGCGCCGGGCCCCGTAAATCTGCGAAATTCCTCGCCTTGCACGGTTTCGATGACCTCTCGTAGTACAAGGTTAGGGTCCACTGCGCGTAGGCGAGCCAAGTGCGGAAGCACTCCCATGGTCACCGCCTCAAAGTAAGCAGGAGCCAGTGCGCCAATCGGCACTCCACTGCGGTACTTCACAAATGCTCCAGTACCGAGAGTCTCGGCCAAGTATCCGAACAGTTCGCCGAACTCCTTCTTCTCGACATCTTCGTCGAACTCAACCCGTCCCAATAACACCGCCTCCATGTAGTCGTCGAGCCAATCTCTGACGCTTCCTTTGAACATGCCGCGCGCGTTCTTTGCGGCGAAGAAACGCAGAACCAGTTCCTCATCCGCTTTCTGATCTCGATCGGTTTGTGACAAGGGTTCAATGCAAGTCTTGAAACTGTCCTCAGCGGCGCGCTCCTGTAGGAATTTGTAAAACTCGATACCCGATTCACCGAGCATCCTTGCCGTACAGTTCCGAATCTCCTGAGGCTGAAGAATGGACCCGCCGGTATTCAAGCGCTTAAACATCTCATATCGAAGAAGAGATGAGCTCTGACGCTTGATCACAATCGTACGCACAGACGACCTCTTTAGCCTCAGTTTTAATTTGAGTGAGAGGCTATCGAACGTCTGCCCATTCAGCTCATCGACCAAGTCACAGCCTGAGAGCTGTAGGGGTTCAAGCTTTAGCACCTTCGAATCGATGAATTGCATGACTGAACTAAGTCGTTGAAGACCATCAATGAGCTCGATGACGCCATTCTCATTTTCAATGACGAAGATGGGTGGGATGGGCAGCTCCAGCAAGATCGACTCGATTATGCGGGACCTCTGTTCCTGACTCCATCTAAACAGTCGTTGATATTCCGGCTGAATTATGAGCTCGCCGCCTGCATAGAGATTGGTGATTTCGCCGAAGCTCAGGTCGAGAGCCTCAGTTCTGACCTCGCCAATCTTTTTGTCGATCGCTTCTTCGATATTGGCCATCAGGAGTTGTCCTTGTCGCACATCCACAATACACTTCCGGGTGACTTCAAATCATATCCGAACCGGACTTTACCTTCTACAGCGGTATATTCCCATGCTTCTTGGGCGGGTTCTTGTCGCGCTTGTTTTCCAGCATGTCTGGCGCCTGAAGCAGCTAGCCAGCGAGCTTTTCCAACCGCTTGAGGGTGTCAGGATAGCGACGCACGAGTAACAAAAGGGCAGCCGCCTGTGGATTTGGTCTCGCCCGTCCCTGCTCCCACTTTTCCAAGGTTCGCTCGTTGATGCGCAACTTCCTTGCGAACACAGCACGCGAGCAGTTCAGTCGTTCGCGAGTGTCCTTGATCAGTTTCGAGTCGACCTTCAAGGCATTTGCAGGCTCAACTTTGTAGCTATGCAGAGTGAGCTTGCCTTCGCGATGACCCTTCATTGCGACAATGCCTTCCATCATCTCATCGAAAATCTTTCGCTTTGCCATTAGTGCTTCCTCCTGCCGCGCTCTCTTTGCGCGGTAAGCCGAGCTGCCCGCGAATCGATCTCTGCCGCGATGGCACTCTTGAGTGCCCGCTTCTCCGATTGCGTCAGATCCGCGGCTTCATCCTTGTCGTAGATCGTGATCAGCCAAATCTGCTGATCGGATAAGAAATAGTAATAAATGACACGCAAGCCGCCGCTGCGTCCCTTGCCTCGCCTCGGATCCGCCCAGCGTATCTTTCGGAAGCCTCCCGTGCCTGGCATCACGTCGCCCTTGTCCGGGTTCGCGGCCAACTCAGCCTGCAATATGCAATAGGCGTCATCGTCCAAATATTCCGCGACGTGTCGCGTAAACGCCGGAGCTTCAATGAACTCCATTCGCATTCTCTCTAAGTCAAATTATACGCTAATAGCGTATAATCTGTCGAGCGCCTTAAACCCTCACAGCGGTATGTTCCCATGCTTCTTGGGCGGGTTTTTGTCGCGCTTGTTTTCCAGCATGTCGAGCGCCTGGATCAGCTTGCGACGCGTGTCGCGCGGACGAATGACGGCGTCGAGGTATCCACGCTCGGCGGCGACGTAAGGGTTGGCGAAGCGGTTGCGAAATTCTTCGATCTTCTCGGAGCGCTCGACATCGGGGTTCGCCGACTTCTCCAGCTCGCGCTTGTAGACGATGTTCACCGCGCCTTCCGGGCCCATGACGGCGATCTCGGCGGTCGGCCAGGCGTAGTTCACGTCGGTGCGAATGTGCTTGGACGCCATGACGCAATACGCGCCGCCGTAAGCCTTGCGCGTGATCACTGTGATCTTCGGCACCGTCGCCTCGGAGAAGGCATACAGCAGCTTGGCGCCGTGCACGATGATGCCGCCGTATTCCTGCTGGATGCCGGGCAGGAAGCCGGGCACATCTTCAAAGGTAATCAGCGGGATGTTGAAGCAATCGCAGAAGCGCACGAAGCGCGCGCCCTTGATGCTGGCACTGATGTCGAGCACGCCGGCCAGAAATGCCGGCTGGTTGGCGACGATGCCGACGGAGCGGCCATTGAGCCGGGCGAAGCCGATGACGATGTTTTTCGCGTAATGCTCATGCACCTCGAAGAAGTAGCCGTCGTCGATAACGCGGGTGATGACGTCCTTAATGTCGTAGGGGAGATTCGACTCGGAGGGGACAAGCGTATCGAGCTCTTCGTCGGCGCGGTCGATGGGATCGGTGCAGGCGCGGCGCGGCGGATCGTCGAGATTGTTGGACGGAATAAAGCTGAACAGCTCGCGAATCATGCTGAGACACTCGGCGTCGTCATGCGCCAGAAAATGCGCCACGCCGGACTTGGCGTTGTGCGTCATGGCGCCGCCGAGCTCGTCCTTGGTGACCTCTTCGTGAGTGACGGCCTTGATGACATCTGGGCCGGTGATGAACATGTACGAGGTCTTGTCGACCATCAGAATGAAGTCGGTAATCGCCGGCGAATAGACGGCGCCGCCCGCGCACGGCCCCATGATGGCCGAGATCTGCGGCACCACACCCGATGCCAGAGTGTTGCGCAGGAAGATGTCGGCGTAGCCGGCCAGCGACTTTACGCCCTCCTGAATGCGCGCCCCGCCGGAATCGTTCAGCCCAATCACGGGCGCTCCCACGCGCATGGCGGTGTCCATGACCTTGACGATCTTGGCGGCGTTGGTTTCCGAGAGAGAGCCGCCAAAGACGGTGAAGTCCTGGGCGAACACGAAGACCAGCCGGCCCTCGATGCGGCCATGTCCGGTGATAAAGCCGTCGCCGTAGACGACCTGCTCCTGCATGCCGAAGTCGGTGCAGCGGTGGGTAACCAGCTTGTCGGTCTCTTCGAAGGTGCCTTCATCGAGCAGGAACTCGATGCGTTCGCGGGCCGACATCTTGCCCTGTTTGTGTTCGCGGGCGCGCCGTTCTTCTCCGCCACCGGCTTCCGCCAGGGTGTCGCGGCGCTTTAGTTCGGCCAACTTCTCTTCAAGGTTCATGGCGGGAATTATATCGGGGAGCGCCGGAAGGGCCTTGAGGTCAACGTCACGCGGACTTGTGACGTGGAGGGGGAATCAGTGGAAATGCTCCCAGCCGCCCGCCTTCAGGTTTCGAAGTCTGCCGTCGGCTGCGGCGATCTTGACGGCCTTACCGCCAATGATCTCCCCGATACGGGTAATGGGAACGTCTTCTATTTCCGAGGGCACTCGCTGGTTCTTGCGTGCCGTAAACAGCAGTTCGTAGTCTTCTCCGCCATGAAGCGCGAATTGCAGCCCTTTGGGTCCGGGAAGCCGAGGCAGCGACTCGGAGTAGACGACGGCGCCTACACCGCTCTCTTGGCAGATGTGGCCAAGATCCACCGATAGCCCATCGCTGGTGTCGATCATTGCCGAGGCAATCCGACGCTCGCGCAGGTAACGACCGGCGCGCAGTCGCGGATCGGGGTAGAAGTGCCGCTCGTGTGCGCCGCGGCGGGGCTTCTTCCCTTCCCGCAGCATCTCCAAGGTCGCAACGGATGCGCCGAGGGTTCCGGTGATGTAGATCAGGTCTCCAATGCGGGCGCCGGAGCGTAGAACAGCTTTCCCCTTCGGGACCGAGCCGAACACTACGATATCGGCCAGTACTCCCGCAGGAGACTCGGCCACATCGCCTCCCGTGAGTTGTACCGAGTACCGCTTCGCCAGCTTCAGGAATCCCGCGAAGAACTGGTCGACCCAGCGTTGCGGCAGCTCCCGAGGCAGCGCCAAGGAAAGGAAGGCCGCGCGAGCTTCTCCACCCATGGCCGCGATATCGCTCAGCCCGCGCGCCAGACAGCGATGGCCAACTGCGTCCGGCGGATGCCATTCGCGGCGGAAGTGAACGCCTTCGAGACTGAAGTCAGTGGTGACGAGAGCTTCATGGCGCGCGGGAACCGCAAGCACCGCACAGTCATCGCCAATACCGACTCCCGTCGCCGGGTGCCCGGCCAGGCGTCGGATGGTGGAGACCAGTTGAGTTTCGCGGAGCGGCATGGAGTCCAGGCGAATGCTAACCGCCACTATAGACGATCTGTTGCCGGACGGACACTCGCCGGCCACTACCTGTCAAAGTCCGGTAGGCCCCGGCAACCGCTTGATCTGACAAGGCTTTTGCGAACTCCGCGGCAAAAAGTGCGCTAAATCACAGGTAATTGGTCGCCCGTCATTGACACACCTGGGCACGGCTGTTAGGGTTTTGAGTTCCAAGCTGGATTTGGCGTTCATGGGGATCGTCAGGGTCTGTTTTCCTGGATAATCTCGACCTCGGCCCACGCGTGCATCAGGGCCTTGCCGATTCCAAACGTTCCCGAGATTCCTACAAAGCTATTTGGTTGCGGGAGCGACTTTCCTAACGAGGTAGATTTTTTTTGCGGAAACGTTTTTATATCCTTTTTGTAGCCCGTGATGCAGAAGGGCAGCTTCGCAAGATCCCCATTCCCATTCATTACCTGTACGTCTTCATGGCGGGCGCTCTGCTGGGCATGTTCACCATCACCGGCATGGCGGGCTCCTACACGCGCATGCTATGGAAAGTGGCGCGGTTCAATGAGTTACGTTCGGAGAAGAAGGCGCTGCAGACGCAGTACAAGCAGCTCGAAACGGTAAATCACGAGAAGGACATTCAAGTCGCCTCCCTGGGATCGCTGGCCAATGAAGTCTCCGTCATCTACGGCCTGAAGCCCAATCCCAAGCTGATCAATGAATCGGACAAGCCGATGAAGCCGGACCAGGTGAAGTACACCATTGACCAGCTGTATGCGTTGCGCAGCTCGGCGCTCACCGGCGTGGCAACTGCCGCCCTGGGGATGGGCTTGACGCATCAGGCGACCCTCACGGACTGGGCGAAGGCGGCCTCGGCTCCGACGCTTTGGCCGGTGATGGGGCGTATTACAAGTTCCTTCGGAGAGCGCATCGACCCGTTCAATGGTGAAGGCGCGTTCCACTCCGGGGTCGATATCTCCTGCTCGTACGGGCAGCCGGTGATGGCGCCCGCAGACGGCACCGTAACCTACGCTGACATGTATACCGGCTATGGGCGCATGATCGAAATCGATCATGGCAACGGCATCGTGACTCTTTACGGTCATTTATCGGGATTCGCGGTGGCTGCAGGACAATCGGTACGGCGCGGGGAGGTCATCGGCTATGTGGGATTGAGCGGGCGTAGCACCGGCCCGCACCTGCACTATGAGGTGCGCATCAACGACACGCCGGTCAATCCGCACAAATACCTGCGGGCTACCCTCGACACCATGACGGGAAGGCCGGGCTCGATGTAGCGTTATTTCTTCTTATTTTTGGTCTTGGACTTGGCCGCTGGAGCAGAAGGCTCCGGCGGCTTTTGTGTTTGGGGAGCAATCTCGATCGGCGACTCGCTGACAATCTTGCGAAAGAAGCCGAACGGCACATTTGCCGTTACCACTGCCTCGTTCTTGTCCTGCTTGACTTCGAAGCTGTCAAACGCCTTCTTGACATCGGGGTCGGGCCCGCCGCCATCCATGGAGATGTCAATCGATTTGAACAATATGAGAAAGGCATTCATTTTGCCGACAAAACCGCCTGCCTGTGCTTCGCTTTGCGTGATTACCTGAGCGCGGAGCCGCACATCGGTAAGAGGGCGCGCGGAGGCGATGACAATGCTCCCTGCGGGCAGCAGGCTGCTCCAACCGCCCGGCAGCAGCAGTTCGCGGCGGTCCTGCATGGCAACGTCGGCAGGAGTGCGGGCTATGGTCCAGACCACGCTTCCCAGGGGAACGCGCCGGTAGTATTCGTGTACCAGGGTCGGCCCGGAAAACGGCAACGCAGCTTGCTTGTAGTGATCGATGATGTAGTGAATGAAGCGCGGATCGGCGTCATTGGATGCGGCGGCCGTGTCCAACCCAAGCAGCGCCACGCGCAGCGTGCGGCCCTCCAACGGAATGACATACACCTGAAATCCGTCATACTCCTCGACATTGTTATTGGACAGCTTGGCCAGATAAGCGCTCACACGGCTGTGGTCGAAATGGCCTTGCAGAATCTCCGTGTAACGGGTCTCCTTATCGGCACCGTTGCCGTAGTGAATGGCAAAGGCGGCATGGTCCAGGTCGCGCTCGAAATCAAAGCCGGTCTCCTGGACGAACTGCTCATACTCGGGATCGCGATCAGCGGGCGGCTTCTTGCCCAGCCCGGTCAGCAGCCGGATGGGCTCCAGGTTCACGTACAGGACAGCATCGGAATCGGGGAGCAGCCTGACAGCATCGGGAGGCGCCCCTTTGCGCAGTAAAATTGCGACCACAACCGCGCCGGCCAGAACAAGAACTACCGCGATTGCAATCCAGAGTTGACGCCTTCGTCTTCGCATTGATTACGCAGAATCATACGGGAAAAGCTCTCGCTAGCGAAGAGAGGGGCAAATCAGGTACACTAAATGAGGTCCGCTTTACGTGCCTGAGGTCAGGCACACTCCGCAGAATCCCAGCCCCAAGGCCCGCGGGAGTGGCGAGTGGCAAACCCTGCTTTTTCTTTTGCTAAGCGGCAGATAGGGTTGTGGAAAGCATTTATTTGCACGTCGGTTGCCGTTGTGTTATTTTTCTTGTTTACGCCCGGTTGGCGGGAAAGTTCCAGGTCTGCCCAGGTGCTTTGAGTGTCATGGCAGGCGAAAGGCTGGCGTAGCTCAGCTGGTAGAGCATCTGATTTGTAATCAGAGGGTCGGGGGTTCAAATCCCTTCGCCAGCTCCAGGTTGTAACCTTTGAGCGCGCCGCGAGGCGTAGCAGGAGTAAGGCCAAGCAAGACGCGCCGCTTTCCTACAGAACTGAATCCAGCAGCAGGTTGGCGATGTATCGAACTCGCGCTGAGGTGCGAAAGCGGAGCGATTGCGGAGTTGCGCCGGGTGTGTAGGGCCGCTGAGCGGCCGAGGGTTGGCGGTTCTTTGACAGCAGGGATTGGCGGTTCCGAGCCCGCGCATCGGTGGAGGCGCGTTGGATGCTCCTATATGAGTCTGGCCGGTTTGCTCGGTCGACTGTGCACAGGTGGCCGAGTGGTTAATGGCAGCAGACTGTAAATCTGCCGCTCCTTGCGAGCTACGGAGGTTCGAATCCTCCCCTGTGCACCAGGTTTTCTTGGCGATGAAGCTGTGGATAGCGTTGGGCGCCTATGCGGTGCTGGCGATTCTGACGGCACTGACGATCGACGATCAGAAGTTCAAGCTGGCGACTCTGGCCATCCTCGCGATGTTTGCCATTCGCACCCTGACGTGGAGCCGGAAGATGGACCGCGAGCGCGACGAGCATTCGAAGGACAAGTAGGGCGGGAGTAACTCAGTGGTAGAGTCACAGCCTTCCAAGTTGAGGCGTTTGGCAGGCGTTTGAGCCTGCCGCCGAAATCCCGAGCGTAGCGAGGGACCTGGGAGGGCGAGCGGGAGTAACTCAGTGGTAGAGTCACAGCCTTCCAAGCTGTTGGTCGCGGGTTCGATTCCCGTCTCCCGCTCCAGTTTTCGAGGTTCCTGCAAGGTTGTGGTTTTAAGCTGATGTAGCTCAGTTGGTAGAGCACTCCCTTGGTAAGGGAGAGGTCATCGGTTCAATCCCGATCATCAGCTCCAGGTTTTTGGCGGTGAACGGTGGGCTAAGAATCCATTTGGCGCCTGGAGCGTCAAATACTTACAGCCCCAAAACTTAAGGATTGGTTTGCTGCGGACTCGCCCGCGCGGATGATTATTTCCAGCATGCAGTCGGAATCCAGACCGGCCTTTCAGCAGGCCGGTATCAGTATCGAAAAGCTGGAAGAGTTTGCACAACTGCAATCGGCCCTGCAGCGGGTGTTTGACCGGCAGAACGTAGAGAGCTTCTTACGGCTGCTGCAGCGCAAGAAAGTTCCGATTCGCGACTTTGATCGGGTCCTCAACGAGCGGTTGATTGAGGCCGTGGATTCGGCCCTGGCCAAGGGTGGCAAACGGGCGAAGCAGCTTTATGACGAACTGAGCCTGAGCGACCGGGCACAGATTCGTGAGTTTTATTTGACCGCGCTGGAGGAGATCGATCTTCCCCTGCGCGAGAAGTTCAACAAACTTTATCGGTATTACTAGGCGGAGTTATGGCGAAAGAGAAATTTGATCGCAGCAAGCCGCACGTGAATGTGGGCACGATCGGGCACATCGATCATGGCAAGACCACGTTGACGGCGGCCATCACCAAGGTCCTGCAGAAGCACAACCCGAGCGTGAAGTTCCGTTCCTTCGACTCCATCGACAACGCGCCGGAAGAGCGCGAGCGCGGCATCACCATTGCCACCGCGCACGTCGAGTACGAGACCGCCAACCGGCATTACGCGCACGTCGACTGCCCCGGCCACGCCGACTACATCAAGAACATGATCACCGGCGCGGCGCAGATGGACGGCGCCATCCTGGTGGTGGCGGCCACCGACGGCCCCATGCCGCAGACCAAAGAGCACGTGCTCTTGGCCCGCCAGGTGGGTGTGCCCTACATCGTGGTGTTCCTGAACAAGTGCGATGCGGTGGAAGATCCCGAACTGATCGACCTGGTGGAGATGGAAGTGCGCGAGTTGCTGACCAAGTACAACTTCCCGGGCGACGATCTGCCGGTGATTCGCGGCTCGGCGCTGGGCGCGCTGAACGGCGAGGCGGAGTGGGAAGCCAAGATTGACGAGCTGATGGAGGCGGTGGACAAGAACGTGCCACTGCCGGCGCGCGACATCGACAAGCCGTTCCTGATGCCCATCGAAGACATTTTCTCGATCCAGGGTCGCGGCACGGTGGTCACCGGGCGCATCGAGCGCGGCAAGGTGAAGGTGGGCGAGGAGTCGGAGATTGTAGGCTTCCGCGAGACCCGCAAGACGGTGGTCACGGGCGTGGAAATGTTCAAGAAGCAGCTGGACGAAGGTCTGGCGGGCGACAATGCCGGCCTGTTGCTGCGCGGCATTGCGAAAGAAGACGTCGAGCGTGGCATGGTTTTGGCCAAGCCGGGATCGATCACGCCGCACACCAAGTTCAAGGGCGAAGTGTACGTGCTGTCGAAGGACGAAGGCGGGCGGCACACGCCGTTCTTCAAGGGCTATCGTCCGCAGTTCTACTTCCGCACTACGGACGTGACCGGAGTGGCGACGCTGCCGGCGGGCACCGAGATGGTGATGCCGGGCGACAACGTGGCGCTGGAGATTGAGCTGATTACTCCGGTGGCGATGGAGAAGGGCCTGCGCTTCGCGATTCGCGAAGGCGGACGCACCGTCGGCGCCGGCACCATTAGCGAGATCATCGCTTAGAGTTCTGGGATCCCACATATGCCAAAAGATGGCATATGTGGGCCACCCGACCGACGAAACATCCGAAGTTTCTCGGCGGCATGAGAGCCGCTGATTTCCGAGCTTGGACTCGGACAAGGCTTCGACGCCCAAAGCGGAGAGGCAACCGAAATGGAGAAGGCAAATGCCCCGCGAGATTGTTACGTTGCAGTGCAGTGATTGCAAAAACCGCAATTACTCCACCACCAAGAACAAGAAGACCACGACAGGCCGGCTGGAGTTCAATAAGTTTTGCCGGACGTGCCGCAAGCACACGTCGCATAAAGAGGTCAAATAGCTATTGGCTCTTGGCTTTTGGCAGGGAGTCTCAAGTCGCTTTTGGCTGGCCAAAAGCCAACCGCCAAAGGCTAATGGCCCAACAGGGGCGTAAGCTCAACGGCTAAACTGCCGGTCTCCAAAACCGGACTTGGGGGTTCGAATCCCTCCGCCCCTGCCAGGATTAAGGCGCCCTGAACGGGGCAAAGTGGGTTAGTGAAACTGGCGCGCCAATGGCGCGGGAAACAGGTAGCGATGGCAAAGGCAACAGCAGCGGAACCCGCGCGCGGTGACAAGTTGGCGGTGATCAAGGCGTGGCCGCATCGGGCAAAGAGCTTCTACAACGATGTGCGCACCGAGATGAAGAAGGTGACCACGCCCAATCGCAAGGAAGTCCAGGGCACGACGACGGTAGTCATCATCACAGTGTTCCTGTTTGCGGCCTACTTCTGGATTATCGACACGATCCTCCAGAAGACCATGGACCACGCCCTGCGGAGCCTGGCGCATCGCTAGTTGTCAGAGATGGCAGAAGCAGTAATGGCAGACGAAGAGACAAAACCCGAGACCAACAGCGCAGAGGCACAGTCCTCCAGCGAAGCGGCGGCCGAGGCAACAACCACGGCCGTGGCGGAGGAGACTCCGCGCAATCCGAATATGAAGTGGTACATCATCCACACCTATTCGGGCTTCGAGCGCAAGGTAAAAGAGTCGCTGGAATCGCGGGTCCGCGCCTATCCCGAGCTCGAGCATCGCATCGGCCAGGTGCTGATTCCGACCGAGTCGGTAACCGAGGTTCGCGGTGGCAAGAAGTACACCAGCGAGCGCATGTTCTATCCCGGCTATGTGCTGGTGGAGATGGACATGGATGACAACGTGTGGCATGTGGTGAAGTCCACGCCGCGGGTTACCGGATTTGTGGGCACCGGCCAGCAGCCGACGCCGCTGTCGGATGAAGAAGTACAGCAGATCGTCTATCGCGTTGCCGACAGCAAGGAAAAACCGAAGCTGAAGGTCAAGTTCGAGAAGAACGAGTCGGTACGCATTACCGAGGGCCCGTTCGCCAGCTTTACCGGCGTGGTGGACGAAGTCAACGAGGACCGCGAGACGTTGAAAGTGATGGTGACGATCTTTGGCCGCTCGACTCCGGTGGAACTGGAGTTTGGGCAGGTGGAGAAGGTCATAACCTAGCAGCCAAGAGCGCAAAAGAACGGAATTCATTTAGGAACGAGCAATGGCAAAGAAGATTACTGGTTCGGTGAAGTTGCAGATTGCGGCGGGCAAGGCCACGCCGGCGCCCCCGGTGGGCCCCGCGCTGGGACAGGCGCAGATCAACATCATGGAGTTCTGCAAGCAGTTCAACGCTCGCACCAGCGCCAAGGAAATGGATGGGCTGATCATTCCGGTGGTGGTCACGGTTTACAGCGACCGCTCGTTCACGTTCATCACCAAAACACCGCCGGCGGCCATTCTGCTGAAGCGGGCCGCGGGTGTGGCCAAGGGATCGGGAACGCCGAACAAAGACAAGGTCGGCACGGTCACCGAGAAGCAGGTGATGGAAATCGCCAAGCAGAAGATGCCCGACCTGAATGCCGCCTCGATTGAAGCGGCGGTGAACAGCGTGAAAGGTACCGCACGCTCGATGGGCATCGACGTCACGGCGTAAGAGTTTTGTCCCACATCGTGGGACAGTCGCACATACCACGGCGGTTCAGAACAGCGGGCGGCGGTGGGAGACAAGGAATGCAATGAAGAAATCTGGGAAAAACATCGAGAAGGCACGGAAAGAGATTGAAGCGCGCCACTATACGCTTCAGGACGCCGTGCCATTGCTGCAGAAGGTGAAGTTCGCCAAGTTCGATGAGACGGTGGACCTCACCATGCGCCTGGGAGTCGATCCCAAGCACGCCGACCAGATGGTGCGCGGCACCGTGGTTCTGCCGCATGGACTGGGCAAGACGAAGAAGGTACTGGTCATCGCGACCGGTGAAAAGGTGCGCGAAGCCGAGGCCGCGGGTGCTGACTTCGTCGGCGGCGAGGACATGGTGGAGAAGATCCAGAAGGAAAGCTGGACCGACTACGACGCGGTCATCGCCACCCCCGACATGATGAAGTCGGTGGGCCGGCTGGGCAAGGTGCTGGGGCCGCGTGGACTGATGCCGAACCCCAAGACGGGAACGGTGACCTTCGATGTCGCGTCCGCCGTCAAGGAGACCAAGGCCGGCAAAGTTGAGTTCCGTACTGACAAGACGGCGCTGGTACACGTGCCGGTGGGCAAGATTTCATTTACGCCCGACAAATTGGTGGAAAACGCGGCGACGGTAATCACCAGCGTGATCAGGGCAAAGCCCTCGGTCGCCAAGGGAAAGTACATCAAGGGCTGCTATCTGAGCTCCACCATGGGCCCGGGCGTCGCGATTGACACTGCGCCGGTGGAAGCGGCAGCGAAGGCATAACGGATCGCGCCTTCTGAGCGCGGCGAAGAGGATCGGACATGGCGGTTACCAGAGCGAAAAAGATCGAGCAGATTGAAAAACTTAGCGAAGAACTGCAACAGGCCAGCCACGCCATTGTTGGCACGTTTGCCAAGCTGACGGTGGAGAAGGACTTCGAGCTCCGCAAGGCGGTACGCGGCGCAGGCGCGAAATATCGCGTGGTGAAGAACACGCTGGTGGAGCGCGCTGCCAAGGGCAGCCCGGTGGAAGAGGCGCTGAAGGAACTGACCGGGGTTACGTCGGTGGCCTACACCAGCGGCGATCCGGTGGCGCTGGCCAAAGCGCTCAGCAAGTACGCCAAGGAACACCCGGAATACACCTTCAAGGCAGGCATCGTCGAAGGCCGCGTCATTCAGATTAAGGACATCGACGCGCTGGCGAGCATGCCGTCGAAGGAAGAAATCTATGCCAGTCTGCTGATGCTGATGAATGCTCCAGCGCAGCGCCTGGTGACGGTAATGAACGCCGTGGGCCGCGACCTGGCTGTGGTGATCGGCCAGGGCGTGGAGCAGAACAAGTTTGCCGGGGGCGAAGCTCCCAGCGCGTAAAAGCAGTCCCTCGGTCGCTGCGTGACCTGGGGATGACAAAAGGTTTGCGGTGTGCGGGCCCGATGGCCCCCACTACCCAAAGGGTTTGGAGGCGCGCGAGCGCTTCAGCAGGGATTGAGTTATCCGTTGTGAGGCGTGCTTCCTGCGTGATGTCTGGCATGCGGTGGGCACACTGGAAGCCTCAGGGCGATAACGAAATCAAACACAACGAATAACGAGTATTGGAGAAACACATGGCGGATCTGCAGCAGTTGGAAGATTCAATCGTAGGCCTGTCGCTTCTGGATGCGGCGGCCCTGGTGAAGAAGTTGGAAGAGCGCCTCGGCGTCTCGGCGGCGGCTGCGGCCCCGGTCGTGATGGCGGGCGCGGCCGGTGCGGGCGCTGCGGCTGCGGCCCCGGCGGAAGAGAAGACGGAGTTCACCGTCGTCCTGACCGCTGCCGGCGCGAACAAGATCAACGTGATCAAGGCTGTCCGTGAAGTCACCAGTCTCGGTCTGAAGGAAGCCAAGGACCTGGTCGATGGCGCTCCTAAGGCCGTCAAGGAAGGCGTCACCAAGGAAGAAGCCGAGACCATCAAGAAGAAGTTCACTGACGCGGGCGCAACTGTCGAGGTGAAGTAAGGTTTTGTCCCGCCCGTTCGCGCGCAACGGTTGGATTCAGCCGTTGTCTCGCAGCAACGGACGGGACGCTTGACTCCGGAGAGCTGGCCGGAGTGCTTAGGCTGCTGCCGCTGCGGGCGACCGGGCGGTAGCTAACGTACTTCTCCACGTGGGAGCGGCCGTGGAGAGGCGCGATGAAGCCGTGGAAGCTGAACGATGCTTAACAGCGGGCATCGTGGAATTCCCGGGCATCGTGGAAGCCGATGTTTCATCTAATCGGCAAACACAGCAGGTGAGTGGCAGGCGGCAAGCTGAACCTCAAGGCATCAGCTCAGGTGCATGAGGCAGGTAAGCCGAGGACAAGACCTGAAGATACTGGCACGGGAAGAAATTCATATTTCGGCAGGAAGAAATTGGCCGAATTCCCGGACTGTTTGGTTACGGGATTGCTCAACGCCTCAAGCGGCGCTTGCGGGGACGTTTGTCTCTGCGAGCGCGCTCGTCTTTTTGCGCGATTCCCTGACCCGGCTTTTCTCAGATTCAGACTGCTACACCGCGGCGGCAATGTTCTCCGCCGCCAACCAACGTCCAGGTGCGACCTTCGCCCCGGCGAGCGCGACATCAGTGCTCACTGCGGGCCCCGCCAAGCCTGGCCGGAACTGATTTAGGAGCTTTATACATGGCGCAACAGAAAACTGCCAACAGAAATCGGTTCGACTTTTCCAAGATCCCGGCGACCATTCAGATTCCCAACCTCATCGAGGTGCAGAAGCGTTCCTACGACCGCTTTCTGCAGATGGATGCCCTGCCGAGCGAACGAGATGACGCCGGTTTGCAGGCGGTATTTCAGTCCGTGTTTCCGATCACGGACTTTCGCAACGTGTCGCAGCTGGATTTCGTCGAGTACGCGATCGGCAACTGGGAATGCAAGTGCGGCCACCTCAAGGGGCTGAACCACCTGCGCACTACCTGCCGTAACTGCGGCGCGACGGTCAAGACCGATCCGTTCCACCTGGGCGATGTGCTATGCACCAAGTGCGGCACGTACAACGCCAACACACCCGACTTTTGTAACAAGTGCGGCGATCCTGTCGGATTGCAACTGAAGTACGACGTGGCCGAGTGCGAAGAGCGCGGCATGACTTATTCCGCGCCGCTGAAGGTCACGATGCGTTTGACCATCTACGACAAGGACCCCGAGACCGGCAGCCGCTCCATCCGCGACATGAAGGAGCAGGAAGTCTTCTTCGGCGACATTCCGCTGATGACCACTAACGGCACCTTCATCATCAACGGGACCGAGCGCGTTATCGTCAGCCAGTTGCACCGTTCGCCGGGCGTGTTTTTCGAAACCGCCAACAACCGCACCTACTTCCTGGGCAAGATCATTCCCTATCGCGGTTCGTGGGTGGAGTTCGAGTACGACCAGAAGAACATCCTGTATGTGCGCATCGACCGCAAGCGCAAGTTCCTGGGCAGCATCTTCCTGCGCGCCCTGGGCCTGCGCTCGGACGAAGACATTCTGCGCACGTTCTACACCGTCGACCGGCTGGCGCTGCGTGACAACAAGATTTACTGGACGCTGGAGCCGGGAGTCGATCACCCCACCAACCTGCTGGGCATGAAGCTGGCGCATCGCATCGCCACCAAGAGTGGTGAGGAGATCGCGCACTCCGGGCGCAAAGTCACGCACGCGGTAATGAAGGAGATCCAGAAGCACAAGATCTCCGAAATCGAAGTCGACCTCAGCGATCTGGAAGGCGCTTTCGTTGCGGCCGACGTCGTTGACACCAACACCGGCGATGTTCTGCTGGAAGCCAACTCCGAGCTGACGGCTGACAAGCTTTCGAAAATGCTGGAAGCCGGCATCACCGAACTGCATGTGTTCTTCCCCGAGCGCGACGATGTGGGCACGGTCATCAGCACCACCCTGCGCCGCGATTCGGTCAAGACGCCGCAGGAAGCGCTGATCGAGATCTATCGCAAGCTGCGTCCCGGCGATCCGCCGACGCTGGACACCGCGACCTCGCTCTTCCACGGAATGTTCTTCGATCCGCGGAAGTACGACTTCTCGCGCGTGGGCCGCTTGAAGTTCAACATCAAGCTGTTCGAGAAGGAAGACGCCACCAACCTCGAGAACCGCACGCTGGAGCCCGAGGACTTCTACGGGACCATTCGCTACCTGCTGAAGCTGCGCAAGAATATCGGCTCGGTGGACGACATCGATCACCTGGGCAACCGCCGCGTACGCGCGGTGGGCGAACTGCTGGAGAACCAGTTCCGCATCGGGCTGGTGCGCATGGAGCGCGCCATCAAGGAAAAGATGAGCGTCTACCAGGAGATGTCGACGGCCATGCCGCACGACCTGGTGAACGCCAAACCGGTCATGGCTGCCATCCGCGAGTTCTTCGGATCGTCGCAGTTGTCGCAGTTCATGGACCAGACGAACCCGCTGTCGGAAATCACCCACAAGCGCCGTCTGTCGGCCCTGGGGCCGGGCGGCCTGTCGCGTGAGCGCGCGGGATTCGAAGTCCGCGACGTGCACCCGACGCACTACGGCCGTATCTGTCCGATTGAGACGCCGGAAGGTCCCAACATCGGACTGATCTCGTCGTTGAGCTGCTATGCGCGCATCAACGACTACGGTTTCATCGAGTCGCCCTACCGCAAGGTGAAGTCGGGGCGCGTGCTCGACTACGTTAGCGTGGTCAACGCCGGCGACAGCGAGTACCGCGTCGGGGATCACCTGGAAAAGAGCGAAGTCCAGAAGGCCAATGCGGAGCTGAAAGAGCGCCGCAAGAAGATGATCGACTTCGAGCCGTACTCCTTCTACCTGTCGGCATGGGAAGAGGACCGGCACGTCATCGCGCAGGCCAACGCGGAAATCGATGACAAGGACCGCATCGTCAACGAATTGGTCAACGCCCGCAAGTCGGGCAACTTTGTACTGGTCAACCGCGACGAAGTCGACTACATCGACGTCAGCCCGAAGCAGTTGGTTTCGGTGGCGGCTTCGCTGGTGCCGTTCCTGGAGCACGACGACGCGAACCGCGCTCTGATGGGCGCCAACATGCAGCGCCAGTCGGTTCCTCTGCTTCGTGCGCAGGCACCGCTGGTCGGCACCGGCATGGAGGGCGTCACTGCCCGCGACTCTGGGGCCGTGGTGCTGGCGCGGCGCAGCGGCATCGTGGACTCGGTCGACTCCGAGCGCATCATCGTGCGCGTGGAAGGCGAACATCATCCCATGCAGCTTTCACGCGAGGTGGGCAGCGATATTTATCAGCTCACCAAGTTCAAGCGGTCGAACCAGAACACCTGTATCAACCAGCGGCCCATCGTGAAGAAGGGGCAGCGGGTTGCCAAGGGCTATGTGATTGCCGACGGTCCCTGCACCGACATGGGTGAGCTGGCGCTCGGCCGCAACGTGCTGGTGGCCTTCATGCCGTGGCGTGGCTACAACTTCGAGGACGCGATCCTGGTCTCGGAAAAGATGGTGAAGGAGGACTATTACACCTCCGTCCACATCGAGGAGTTCGAGATCGAATCGCGCGATACCAAGCTGGGGCCGGAAGAGGTTACGCGGGACATTCCCAACGTCAGCGAGTCGGCGCTGCGCGATCTCGACGAGAGCGGCGTCATCCGCATCGGCGCGACCGTGAAGGCCGGCGACATCCTGGTAGGCAAGGTCACGCCCAAGGGCGAGACCCAGCTCACTCCGGAAGAGAAGCTGCTGCGCGCCATCTTCGGCGAGAAGGCCGGCGACGTACGCGACGCTTCCCTCACCTGCCCTCCGGGGATCGAGGGCACAGTGGTCGACGTAAAGATCTTCTCCCGCAAGGGTCAGGAGAAGGATGAGCGCGCCAAGTTCATCGAAGCGCAGCAGATCGAGCGTTTGCACAAGAACTTGTCGGACGAGATTCGAATCCTCACCGACGAGCGCCTGAAGCGCCTGGAAGCCCTGCTGGGCAACAAGGAAGTCCTGGCCGACCTACACGACGAGCGCACCAACAAGCGCCTGCTGACCAAGGGCGTGATTCTTGACCGCGATGCCATCGAGCGCATCTCGACGCGCAACCTCAAGCGCATCAAGTTCGCCGACAAGGACCCGCGGATCAACGAGCAGATCGACGAGATTGAAGAGATGACGTCGCGCCAGATCGACGTGCTCAAAAAGATCGTCAAGGAGAAGGAAGAAAAGCTGCAGAAGGGCGATGAGCTGCCGCCGGGCGTCATCAAGCTGGTGAAGGTGTACATCGCCATGAAGCGCAAGCTGAGCGTCGGCGACAAGATGGCCGGCCGCCACGGAAACAAGGGCGTCATCGCGCGCATCCTGCCGGAAGAGGACATGCCGTACCTCGAGGACGGAACCCCAGTGGAAATCGTCCTGAACCCGCTGGGCGTGCCCAGCCGTATGAATGTGGGCCGATCCTCGAAACCCACCTTGGCTGGGCGGGACATGCGCTGGGGCAAAAGGTCTCCCAGTTGTTGCAGGAGAACTCGAAGGCGGAGCAGTTGCGCCGCTCCTTCAAGGAGATGTTCAAAGGTACGCCGTTCGTGCAGGACCTGGTCGACCTGGATGACGAGACCCTGGAACACGTGGCCGACGGCATGAAAGACGGCGTCTTCTTCGCGTCGCCGGTCTTCGACGGCTCGAAGGAGAGTGAGATCAAGTCGCTGCTGACGGAAGGTGAGCTGCCCTCCTCGGGCAAGACCTCGCTTTACGACGGCATGACGGGTGAGAAGTTCGAGCAGCCGGTAACGGTTGGCTATATCTACATGCTCAAACTGTCGCACCTGGTCGACGACAAGATCCACGCGCGCTCGATTGGTCCGTACTCGCTGATCACGCACAGCCGCTGGGCGGCAAGGCCCAGTTCGGCGGACAGCGTTTCGGCGAAATGGAAGTGTGGGCGCTGGAAGCGTACGGCGCAGCGTACATCCTGCAGGAACTGCTGACCGCGAAGTCCGATGACGTGTATGGCCGCACCAAG
>CAVVDY010000026.1:0-109102 GCA_963747055.1 uncultured Acidobacteriaceae bacterium
CTAATTGCTAATTGCTAGTTGCTAGTTGCTTCTTCATGAATCTTGCTCTCTTCGGCGGAACCTTCGATCCCATCCACCGCGGCCACCTCAAGGTTGCCCGTGCGGCGGCTGCGCACTTTGGCCTGAAAGAGGTCTGGTTCGTCCCGGCCGACATTCCTCCCCACAAGCTGAAGGAGCCGATTACTCCCTTCTGCCACCGGTATGCCATGACAAGTCTCGCTGTTGTCGGCGAGAAGGACTTCATCCCTTCGCTGCTCGAGGCCCCGGATCTCGATTGCACCCGGAAGGACCGCCGCCCCAGCTACTCGATCGAGACCGTGCGCCGGGTGAAGAAGATGCTGGGCAAGAGCGATCACTTGTTCTTTCTCATCGGGATGGACGCCTTCAAGGACATTGCCAAGTGGTACGAGGCCGAGGCGCTGCTGAAGGAGTGCGATTTCATCGTGGCGGCAAGGCCGGGGTATTCACTGGCCGACGTCGCATCGTCGCTGCCGCCGTCGCTGCGGCCCAACCCGGCGGTGACGAAGCTGTTTCGCAAACAGAAGATCGAGGGGCCACTCGTGTTGCCTGGGGCAACCCTGCACCTGCTTCCGGAAACTCATGAGAATGTTTCCGCCACGCAAATTCGGGCGGCTGTCGGCCGCGGTGGCGCATTAAAGAAGTTGGTACCCGACATGGTTGCCGAGTACATTCATAAACAGCACTTGTACCGCACCAACAGCAAAGCCAAAGCGAGGTAAGCCGAGCCGAACGCATGAATAAAAAAGAGCTGAGCGCCCAGGTCGCCACCGCCGTTCACGCCTGCCAAGCCAAGAAGGCCACCGACATCTCCATTCTGCAACTCGACGCCCAAGCCAGTGGATTCACTGACTACTTCGTGATCTGCTCGGGCGCGAACCCGCGGCAGATCCAAGCCATCGCCGACGATGTGGACGATCAGCTTAGTGCGCAAGGCTTGGATCCCACCCATCGCGAGGGCTACAACCAGGCCGAGTGGGTCCTGCTCGACTATGTCGACTTCGTCGTGCACATCTTTTCCGAGGCGGCGCGCAAGTTCTACGATCTGGAGCGGCTGTGGAAGACGGCGACACGGGTCGAGCTCGCAGACCTGGAAAAGCCCGCGCGCAAGCCAGTGGCGAAGAAGACGCCTGCGACGAGGGCTGCCAAAGCTTCAACCGGGCCTGTCGGCAAAAAGCCGGCGGCGAAAAAATCCGCCAAGAAGACAGCGCGGACGCGCAAGAGCTCCTAGCCAGTGAAGCTTCAGATCGCATGGATCGGCAAGACCCGCGGCTCGGCTATCCAGTCGCTGACAGCGGAATACCTGAAGCGGCTCTCCCGCTACGCCGCTTGCGACGCGCACGAGCTCTCGTCGGAAGCGGCACTGCTCAAGCTGATGGAAAAGAGCGAGAAGCGCACCCGGCCCGAACTGATCCTGCTCGACTCGCGCGGCAAGCAGCTCACTTCAGAAGAGATCGCCAACTTCCTTGAATACCACCAGGCGCACGGTACCCAGGAGCTGCTCTTCGCCGTGGGCCCGGCTGACGGCTGGAGCGATGACACCCGCGCGCGGGCCACAACCATTCTGTCGTTCGGCAAAATCACCTTGCCGCATGAACTGGCGCGCGTCGTCCTGCTGGAACAGCTCTACCGTGGTTTCACCATCTTGCAGGGCCATCCCTATCACGGGGGACACTAGCTACCCCAAGTTATAATCTCGTTCGCGCCCCAATTAACATCGTCTTTGAGGAAACTTTGAAAATTCGACTCTTCGGCGTGGTTCTGCTCGCCGCTTTGTTTCTTGTCCTGTCCGTGCGTGCCCGCGCGGCGGAAAGCCGTCCCAACATTCTTCTGATCGTCGCCGATGACATGGGCTGGTCCGACGCCGGAGCCTACGGTGGCGAGATCTACACGCCCAACATCGACCGGCTGGCGAGCCAGGGATATCAATTCCTTGATTTCCACGTCGGGGCAATGTGCGCGCCCACTCGCAGCATGCTGATGACGGGCATGGACAACCACGTCGTTGGTCTGGGCAACATGGCCGAGCTGCTGTCGGATAATCAGCGCGGCAAGCCCGGATATGAAGGACGCCTGAACGGCCGTGCGGTGACAGTTGCCACCATGCTGCGTGATGCCGGCTACCACACCTACATCGCAGGCAAGTGGCACCTCGGCTACACCCAGCAGACCCTCCCGGCCTCGCAGGGCTTTGAGGATTCCTTCATCCTGGCCGAGGGCGGCGCCGATAATTACGAGAAGAAGTCCTACACGCCGACGTATCCGACCGTCCACTTTTTCGATGGGCTGAAGGAGGCGCAGCTTCCGCCCAACTTCTACTCGACCCGGTTCTACACCGACAAGATGATCGGCTGGATCGACGCCAACCTCAGCGATGGCAAACCATTCTTCGGCTATCTCACCTATCAGGCGGTCCACATGCCGTTGCAGGTCCCGGCCGAATTCACGGACCGCTATCTTGCGACCTACCAGGCAGGCTGGGACAAGGTGAAAGAGATTCGTTACCAGCGGCAGGTTGAATTGGGCATCATGCCGTCGGGACTGAAGCTTAGCAGTGCGCCGGGTCTTCCCACCTGGAGTTCACTGACGGCTGACCAGCGCCGCAAGGATGCCAAGGAAATGGCCGTCTATGCGGGCATGCTCGAATACATGGATATGAGCATCGGGCGCGTGCTCGATCATCTGAAGCAGAAGGGCGTGCTCGACAACACGATCGTGATCTTCATGAGTGACAATGGCGGCGAGGCCCATGAGCTCATGGACCACTTTCCCGAGTATTACGCCAAGAACTTTAATGCCGGTTACGAGCACATGGGAGAGAAGGGCAGCTTCGTCGAGTACGGCCCCGAGTGGGCGCAGGTTTCGATGACTCCCTTTTCCAGCTTCAAGGGCTCGGCCTCCGAGGGCGGCATTCGAGCACCTCTGATCATTTCCTACCCCAAGGCAGTCCCCATAGGAGAGCGCACGGATGCGTTTGCCAGCGTCATCGATCTTGTTCCCACCATGTTGCAATACGCCGGCGTGAAGCCTCCTTCGTCAGAGAAGTTGGCCGGCCAGAGCATGGTTTCGCTGCTCTCGGGTGCTTCTCAGCAAGTCTATCCCGGCAATGTTTCGGTTTCGCAGGAGCTCGCGGGCGGAGTGGCTGTCTTCCAGGGCGATTACAAGCTGGTGCGAAACATCCCGCCATACGGCGATCGCAAGTGGCACCTGTACGACCTGAAGACGGATCCGACCGAGTCGAAGGACCTGGCGAGCACCGATCCCCAGCGTGTCAGCGCGATGGAGAAAGCCTACTCGGAATATGTCGAGAAGAACGGTGTGATCGAAGTCCCCGACGACTATGACGTGGCCGTGCAGGCGAAGAAGAACGCCAAGTTGAAGCACTGAGGGCGGTAACTCTTAGGGGAGAGTCTGATTAGGTCCGCTCATCGAAGACCCTCAGGGGCTAAAAGCCCAGCTTTATTCGAGGCTCTTACGGACGGCCTGAAGGCCGTCCCCTTCAACACCCGGACTTAATCAAACCCTCTTCGGGATACGCGTCACTCGACTGACCGGTGCAGCTGGGCCGCGACGGCTGCCGCTTGAACCCGCTGCGCTAAGGGCGCATCATTGCAAGCGTCAGCAGCGAGGTTTGGCATGGGTCATACGACGAGCGCCCCCTTACAGACATACGGTTATTTCGCCAACGGAAACTTTCACAGCAGCGGCAACGATGTGGTCATCAACAGCGTGTGGGACCACACTCCCGTTGCCATCGTCGAGCAGGCAAGCGAGGACGCAGCTCTCACCGCCGTCCGCGACGCGGTGCTGGCGTTTGTGGAGACGCGCAAGCTCTCGTCGTTCCGGCGCTCCAGCATTTTGCGCAAGATTGCGCGCGGCATTGCCAATCGCAAGGAGGACTTCGCGCGCACCATCTGCCGCGAGGCGGGTAAGCCGATCAGGACGGCGCGCATCGAAGTCGAACGCGGCATCTACACCTTCGACGTCGCCGCTGAAGAGGCCACGCGCATTTACGGCGAGTACATTCCGCTCGACACGCTGGAGAGCACGGCAGGCCGCTGGGGCCTGATGCGGCGCTTTCCGCTCGGCCCGGTCTTCGGCATTACGCCGTTCAACTTCCCGCTGAATCTGGTTGCCCACAAGATTGCGCCGGCCATCGCCGCCGGCTGCCCGATCATTCTCAAGCCCGCCCCGCAAACTCCGGTCACCGCGCTCATGCTGGCTGGGATCGTGCACGAATCTGGATGGCCGGAAGGCGCGCTGGCCGTCATGCCGATGTCGAACGAAGTCGCCGGCAAGCTGGTGGCGGACGACCGCATCAAGCTGCTGACTTTTACCGGCAGTGCGGCCGTAGGCTGGCAGTTGAAAAACAAGGCGGGCAAGAAGCGCGTCACCCTGGAGCTTGGCGGCAATGCGGGCGTCATCGTCCACAGCGACACCGACATCGCCTACGCGGCCCATCGCTGCATCGTGGGAGGTTTCGCCTACGGAGGCCAGACCTGCATCTCGGTGCAGCGCATACTGGTGCATCGCCCGGCATTCGACGACTTCACCCATCGTCTGGTGCAGGGCGTAAAGGAGCTCAAGACCGGCGATCCCATGGACGAAGCCACCGACGTGCCACCGCTCATTCGCGAGCAGGATGCTATCCGCACCATCGAGTGGATTGAAGAGGCGCGTGAGGGTGGGGCAAAGATCTTGTGCGGTGGCAAGCGCAACGGATCCATCGTCGAGCCCACCGTGCTCACCGGCACCGCGCCGGAGATGCGCGTGAACTGCGCCGAGGTCTTCGCGCCGGTGGTCACGGTCGAGCCCTATGAGACCTTCCACGAAGCCGTGCGCCAGGTGAACGAATCGGTCTTCGGACTACAGGCGGGCGTGTTTACCCGCGACGCTGTGCACATCCAAGCAGCATTCAACGAGCTGGAGGTGGGCAGCGTGATCGTGGGCGACGTGCCGACATTCCGTGTCGACCAGATGCCCTATGGCGGAGTGAAAGACTCAGGGCTGGGCCGCGAAGGCCTGCGCTACTCGATTGAGGACATGACCGAGCCCAAGCTGATGGTGATGGCGTTGAAGTAAGTTGAGCGCCGTTGGCCACGGATCACACAGATCGGAATGACGTCACAACTGCCCGAAGTCCCATTTGATTACTCATCCCGGAGCTTAGGACGGAGATGGTGAAATTACGTCCTCAATCGCGTAAAACGCTGGGTGTCAACAACCCAATCGTAGGAGTTGCCCTGTTGTTCGCGATGGCCCTGACAGCCTTTGCTCAACAGCGGCATGAGGACGAATGCGCTTTGACCTCGGGGATGCGAGTCTATTCGAACGCGAGCTATGTCGAAGAGGCAGGCGACGTCATTGGAGTAGAGCTGGCTCTGACCGTACGCCCGGATAACTCTGTTAGTGCGCTGCTATACGACTATGAGGGGGTGCCGACGAACGGGGTGCCCCTGCCCGGGCATGCCGCTGGAACCACACTAACGCTAGATGGCGTATGGACGCAGCACCTCGAAGATTCTTCGGGAAGAGAAATCGTTCAAACAGTACCAGTCAAGCTGCGCGGGGCATTAGACGAGAGAAAATTCGTGGGAACCATTCAAGTTGATGACGGCGGTTCAGAAGCGGTGCTGCTGCTTCGCGTGGGAGCGATTTGGGGATGCCGTGCAAACAACAAACCGTCCCCATCCCATAAGTAATCCGATCCTTTCATCCGTGCCAATCCGAGGCTAACGCTTTTTCTTCCGCGGCCTAGGCGAAATTCGCGGTTTCACTGACAGCGGACGGGAAGGATGTTCATACCTGTTTCGGAGGACACTGGTCCGTCGGGAGTCGGAATCGGATCGTCGCCGTTGTTTCCTGTTCCACGGGTTTTCCGTTTAGTAAATAAGGTGCGTATCGCCACTGGGCCACTGCACTTTCTGCGGCGCCACGCAGTTCGACAGCTCCGCTGATTGCTCGCGCTGACTTCACGTAGCCCAGCTCTCCAACGATCACTGAGAGGACCACATCTCCCTGGATGCACTTCTGGCGAGCCGTCTCGGGATAGGTCGGTTCAATTCGTCTTGTGAGCTGTCGTTCCGATGCGGCTTCGGACACTTTGACGCGGGTTGGCATAGGGCGTGGAGTTCCAAAGTTTTCCTGGGCAAACAAACAACCGAGCAGAGCTAATGGCAAGAGAGCCTTGCACATAATTGTCTCCATCTGAACAGACTCCGAGACCGGGCCGATTGTTTCCAAATCATTGAAGGGGGAATTGACGTTGTGGCAAACGTGCGCAGGTGCCCCATTGTTCGAGTAGGAATTTCCGCTAATCCAGTTTATAGTGTCATCCGTGCCAACCCGTGGTTAATGCTTTTTCTTCCTCGCACCTCCGCGGGCGACCTGAAACTCTTTGCTACTATCGCCACATGCCGCTTCTGGAGGCGCGCAACCTCTGCAAGACATTTCGCTCCGATCAATCGGGCTTCGGCTCAAGCGCGAACACGGAAGTCCGCGCCGTCGACGATGTCTCGCTCTCCATCGAAGCTGGCGAGACACTGGGTCTGGTCGGCGAATCCGGCTCAGGCAAGAGCACCTTGGGGCGCACTGCTGGTGCGCCTCATCGAGCCGGATTCCGGCTCGATCCAATTCGACGGCCAGGACGTCCTGCAATCACGGGGCGCTGCTTTGCGGGACCTCCGCCGCAATATGCAGATCATCTTCCAGGACCCATTCGGCTCTCTCGACCCGCGCATGACGGTCGAGCAGATCGTTTGCGAACCACTGGTAATTCACGGCGACGGCGGCCGGAAAGCTCGCCTGGCACGGGCGGCGGAGATGATGCGCGCTGTGGGCATGGAGGCGTCGGCACTCCCCCGCTATCCGCACGAATTCAGTGGCGGGCAGCGCCAACGTATCGGCATCGCGCGAGCTCTCATTGTGCGCCCGCGATTTATCGTCGCGGACGAGCCGGTTTCAGCGCTCGACGTCAGTGTCGGGGGGCAGATCGTGAACCTTATGCGCCAACTGCAACGGGAATTTAACCTGACCTACTTGTTCATCTCCCACTCACTGCCCGTGGTGCGCTATTTATCGACGCGAATCGCTGTGATGTATCGGGGAAAATTAGTGGAAACGGGCACAGCGGACGAAATTACGAACTCGCCGCGACACGAGTACACGCGCACGCTGCTGGCCGCAACTCCGGAGCTCGAGATCGGTGCGAGCGCCTAGCCCAGTGGCTCAGATCGCGAGGTAATAGCGGTAGAACTCCTCATCACGCTTCCAGCCAAGCGATTCATACAAGCGCTGCGCTGCGACGTTGGTAGCTGCGGTTTCCAGTACCAGCCCGTTCGCCTGCGTGTCCTCGGCCAATCGATGGGCCCGCTCCACCAGCGCCCGACCGTAGCCTAGTTTGCGTGCCTCAGACAGCACGAAGAGATCGTTCAGGATCCACTGTCGCGCAAGATTCACCGACGAGTAAGCGGGATAGAGCTGCAGGAATGCCACGGCCCGTTGCTCATGACGGGCGTAGAAAACGACCGACTCGCCCTTGCTGAGGCGCGCAAACAGGAAGCGCCGCGCGGCCTCCTCGTTTGGCGATCTGCCGTAAAACTGCCGGTAGAGATCAAATAAGGGCGCAATTTCTCCCACATCGGCCGGCGATGCCTGCAACACTTCATGAACCGTGGCTGCCGCTGTCATAGCAGGCAGGGAAACACATCCCGAACCGAACCGTCAAATTGTTTAAGGGAGCAAAAAATCATCACTCGGGGGGAGCGGCAAGTTCCAGACTCAACTTGCGCCTATCAGGGTAGTGTGAGCGCGAGGGCAAAAAGCTCCGCACCCGTGTATTTGTGTAGCAATCGGGCGAATCTGTGGTTTATGATTGCGCAACACCGAAAGTCTGAGAATACGGTCTTCGTGCCCTCCACGGAACCGGATCTCTATGCACAACGTGCTGTGCAAACCTGAAAATAGGGATACGTAGAATCAAAATGAAAGCGCTGCAAGCAGATACAAGCTCATACACCATACCTCCGGCACTTACCAAGAGGTCCCAGCAAAAACGGGCCCTCATTCTTTCAGCAGCAATGCGGTACTTCGCGGAACACGGATATGAGGCGTCTCGCGTCGGGGACATCGCGGCTGAACTGGGTATTGCCAAGGGTTCTGTTTTCCAACACTTCGGCAGCAAGGATGGTCTCTTCCTCGAAGCCTACAAAGAGTCGGTCAACAATCTTCCCGGCTACCTGGAATGTCCCGAGGAAGTGAAGGCAAGAGGCTTCTTCGCTGTCCTTCGTCACCGTCTTGAGAATGCCGGCCGTCTTCGTGAATACCATGACGTGCACTACCAGGTCATGCTTCTGGGCAATTACGGCTCGGACATGAGCATCAAGAAACGGATCGGCCGTTTCCTGGCGCAGGAAGATCCCCTCGAAGTCAGGGCCTTCGTAAAGATGGGGCTTGACCGGGGTGAGCTGCGCAAGGACGTAGATCCGGAATTGATCGCTTCCGTCATTCAGTCGACGGTAGAGCGCTTCCAGGACTCGCTGGCCATGGCGGATACCCATCCCGATCTGTTCCACGTCGCAGGCAATGGGCACGGGAAGGGACACAAGCAGCGGATCGACGAGTTCATTATGGTGCTGCAGGGAGCGATTGGGGCTGCCCCACTCGCCAAAGCAGGCTAGATAAGCGAGTCAACGGGCCGCGACGTCACGCTGATTGTGAAGCGTCTTGATGACGTGTCGCCCTGCGTTGGCGCCGGAGAGTCCGTTGAGTCCATTGCCCGGATGCGTGCCTGAGCCGCAGAGGTAAAGGTTGCGAACCGGGGTGGAATACTGCGCCCAGCCGAGCAGCGGACGCATGGTGAACATTTGGTCGAGAGCTAGCTCGCCGTGGAAGATGTGTCCGCCCGTTAGGCCGTACGCCCGCTCCATGTCCTTTGGAGTAATCAGCTCTCCTGCCTCGACGAGCCCAGGCAAATCCGGTGCATATTGCGCCAGGGTTTGGATGATGGTGTTCCCCAGTTCATCCCGCTTTTCGTTTGCGTCACCATCTCGTGTCTTGTAGGGCGCATATTGCATGTAGATGGACATGACATGCTTGCCCTCCGGCGCCAGCGAGTTGTCCCACAATGTGGGGATCACAGCCTCGATGTAGGGCTGCTGTGAAAATTCGCCGTACTTGGCGGCATCGAAGGCGCGCTCCAGGTAATCGATCTCGGGCGAAATCTGAATGCGGCCGGCAAGCAAGGATGTCGCGTTGCCGTCCACGCCCTTGAAGCTGGGCAGTCCCCGCAGCGCAAGACTCATCTTTGCCACTGTGCCGTTCATTCGATAGTGCAGCAATTTTTGCTGGAAGCTGGGCGCAAGGTGCTGCGGACCCAGCAATCCAAGCAATGTCCGCCTGGGATCGGCATTGGATATCACCGCCTTGGCCGGGATCTCTTCGCCGCTGCTGAGGATCGCGGCCGTGACCGCCCCATCTTTGACTTGCAAGCGAGCAACCTCGCAACCCGTCCGGATTTCGCCCCCGGTGGCATGCACCGCGCTTGCCATCGCCGCGGTCAGTGCTCCCATTCCGCCGTAGACGTAAGAAGCTGCACCAACGGGATTGCCGTCCGGGACTGCGCGGAAGATGAGATTGGTGCTCGAGCCTGCCGACCACGGCCCAAGAAATGTGCCGAAGATTCCTTGTGCAGCGATCGTGGCCCGTAGCAGTTCGTTCTCGAAGAACTCGCCGACCAGGTCAGCTACGGCCATCGGCCCCCAACGCAAAAGGCGATACAGGTCCTTCTCCCCAAGCCCTCGCAGCTTGCGGCCCGCCTGCAAGAGCTCCCAAAGATTTCCTGACGCTGGATCGTCCAGATCGGGCGGCGTCATGCTGAGCAGATATTCGATTACGCTGCCGATGTCCCTTAACGCTCGATGCAACTCGGCGTAGCCTGCCGCGTCTTTGCCGGAAAACTTCGCAATCTCCTGCTGCGATTGCTTGGGATCGCCGTAGAGCGCGAGGTTCTTTCCATCGCTGGCGAGCGACAGCACGCGAACCGCAGGTGTATAAGTCCTAAGCCCGTGCCGTACGAGGTCCATGTCGTCGACTACGCTGGGATGGAGTGGCCATGTGGCATGCGACAGCCGCGAGCACCGGAAGCCGGGATGAAATTCTTCTGTGATGGCGCACCCGCCGACCACATCGCGGCGCTCCAGCACCAGCGGCTTGAATCCCGCCTGGGCCAGGTAGAACGCGGTCACCAGGCCGTTGTGTCCCGCACCGATAATGACTACGCGTGGATCGGTCACCGGTTGCTTCCCCTGGAATGCTTCAGGATTTCGAGCGCCGCCAGCCGTCCGGGCGCACCCATGATGCCACCTCCGGGATGCGTGGCCGAGCCGCACATCCAGAGGTTTCTGATCGGTGTCTTGTACTGCGCCCAACCCGGTACCGGACGCAGGAAGAACAGTTGCTCGAGCGAAAGCTCGCCCTGGAAGATGTTGCCTTCCGTCAGCCCCCATTCGCGCTCCAGGTCGAGCGGTGTCACCACCTGTCGGCCAACGATGATGTTCTTCAGGTTCGGAGCGTACTGGGCGATGGTGTCAATCACGGTGTCGCCAAAAGCTTCGCGCTTCTCGTCCCAGGTACCTTCCTTCAACTTGTAGGGCGCGTATTGCACAAAGCACGACATCACGTGCTTGCCGGGTGGCGCCACGGAAGGATCGGTCAGGCTGGGAATCACCATGTCGATGTACGGGCGCTTGGAATAATCGCCGTATTTGGCTTCGTCGTAGGCCCGTTCCATGTAGTCAACACTCGGCGAGATCGACACGGCGCCGCGGAGATGATGGCCTACGCCCGGCAGACAGGTGAAATCCGGCAGGGCATCCAGAGCCAGGTTGACCTTTCCCGATGAGCCGCGGTACTTGTAGCGCTTCACCTCATCACGGAAATCTTCGCTCAAGTGTTTCGGCTCGACGAACTTCAGAAATGTCAGATTCGGATCGACGCTGGACGAAACAACGTCGGCGTAGTATTCGTCGCCTGAAGTCGTCGCCACGCCCACGGCCCGTCCGTCGCGGACCAGAATCTGGGCTACGCCTGTCTGCGTTTTGATGTCGACCCCAAGCTCTCGCGCCGCATCGGCAATCGCGTTTGAAATGGCGCCCGTCCCGCCACGAGCGAAGCCCCACGCCCGGAAAGCGCCATCGATCTCCCCCATGTAGTGGTGCAGCAAGACGTAGGCCGTGCCGGGCGAGCGTACCCCGAGGAACGTGCCGATGATCCCCGAAGCCGACATCGTCGCCTTGAGCACGTCGGTCTCGAACCACTGATCGAGGAAATCGACCGCGCTCATGGTCATGAGCTGCACCTGGTTGTATTTGTCGTCGTCGCTAAGGCCCTGGAAGCGCCGCCCCAGGAACATCAACTTGAGCAACTCACGCGGCTGCAGCGTTGTGGGATCCGGCGGAACCATGCTGAGAATCGGCTTCACGAAGCGGCACATTTGCAGCATGGCTTTGCCGAATTCCTCGTAGGCTTCGGCGTCGTATTTCGAGTGGCGCGCAATCTCGCGGCGCGTCTTGGCGTGATCGTTCACGCGCCACAGATAGTCGCCATTCGGCATGGGCGTGAACGTGCCATCCAGCGGCAGGATCTCCAACCCATGCCTGGGCAAGTTCAGGTCGCGAATAATCTCCGGCCGCAGCAGCGAGACGACGTAGGAACAGACGGAAAACTTGAAGCCGGGGAAGATCTCTTCCGTGACTGCCGCGCCACCCAGCACGTGCCGGCGCTCCAGGACGAGCACCTTTCGCCCGGCGCGGGCCAGGTAGGCGGCGTTGACCAGCCCGTTGTGCCCGCCTCCGATGACAATGGCGTCGTACTTGTTCGCTCCGTTTGAGGACATGGCTCGTCTCTGAAGATACGTGCGAAGGGCACATTCTACTAGATGAACGGATTCACTGCGGACGACCGGATGTTGCAGACGCACCGCAATCATGACCACCCACCTGACCCTGAATCTCGTTGCTCATGTTTAGGACCTCACTTTGCCCTCCTGCCCCGTGGTTCCTCCGTGTTCTCCGTGCCTGCGTGGTAAAAGCGGCTACTCCCCTGTACCATAGAACGCTGTGCCGGACCTGCTCTCGGTGGAAAACCTACGGGTTGAATTCGCCTCTCCGCATGGAAGTACGTGCGCGGTGCGCGAGGTCAGCTTCCGAATTGCGCCGCGGGAGGTGCTGGGGCTGGTAGGAGAATCGGGCTCGGGAAAGTCGGTGACCTCGCTTGCCGTTCTGCGGCTGCTTCCGCCGCAAGCCCGCATCGGAGGCGCCATCGTCTTCCAAGGCGAGGACCTGCTCTCCCTTCCGGAACCGAAGATGCGCGCCATTCGCGGCTTGGGAATCAGTATGATCTTCCAGGAGCCCATGAGCGCGCTGAATCCGGTGATGCGGGTGGGTGACCAGGTGGCCGAAGCGGTGATGGCGCACGAAGAAGGGCCGTACAATCACGGAAGTGAACATTCACCGCGCCGGCGCTTCCGGGCCGGCAAACATGATGCCTGGAAGCGGGCCGTGGACGCGCTGCGCACGGTCGCGATTCCTGATCCCGAACGCCGCGCCCGTGACTATCCGCATCAACTGTCGGGCGGCCAGCGGCAACGCGTGATGATTGCCATGGCCGTCGTAAATCATCCTCGCCTCTTGATCGCCGATGAGCCCACCACCGCTCTGGACGTCACCATTCAGGCACAGGTACTAGACTTGCTGAACGACCTGCGCGAGAAATTCGCCCTTGCCATGCTCTTCGTCTCGCACGACCTGGCTGTGGTATCGCAGGTTTCGCATCGCATTGCCGTAATGTACGCGGGCGCCCTGGTGGAAACGGGAGCGGCCAGGGAGGTTTTTCGCAACCCGATCCATCCCTACACCCGCGGCCTGCTCAATTGCGCGCCAACCCTGCGCAGCGACCGCTCCCAGCCGTTACGGACCATTGAGGGCAGTGTGCCTACACTAGCCGCGCTGCCTGCCGGTTGCTCCTTCGAACCGCGCTGCGGCTCCCGCATCGCCCGTTGTTCGGAGGCTGTACCCCCGATGATCGAGGTCAGTCCCGGTCACCTGGCACGCTGTCCAGTTGAGGCGGAGCGCCACTGAGATGCGCCTGCTGCTGATTAGCGACCTCCACGCCAACCTCGAGGCCTTCGAAGCCGTTATGGCGGCTGCGCCAGAATACGACGCGGTGGCCAATCTGGGAGACCTTGTCGGATACAACGCCTCGCCCAATGAGGTGTGCGAGCGTGCCCTCGCGTTGGGCGGCCTGGTGGTGCGGGGGAATCACGACCGCGCCTGCTCCGGACTTACCAACCTGAGCGACTTCAATCCTGTTGCTGCCATCTCAGCGCGCTGGACACAGACCAATCTGAAGGCCGACCATCTGCAATGGCTGCGCAACTTGCCACAGGGGCCGGTCCGCCAGGAGGCGTTGCCGGGAGTGGAATTTGTACACGGCGCGCCCGAAGATGAGGACGAATACCTGCTGAACGCTTTCAGCGCCGAGGAAAGCTTCAGCATGCCCGGGCAGGCCGATGTCATTTTCTTCGGCCATACTCATCTGCAGGGTGGATTCGTCGATGAGGGGGACAAGGTCCGCCAGTTTGCGCCGGCATATGAGAGTGCGGAAGGCACAGTACAGGCTGAGATGACCTTGCAGCCGAACAGGCGCTACCTGATTAATCCCGGTTCTGTTGGACAGCCGCGCGACGGAGACTGGCGGGCGGCGTTCGCCCTTTACGAAAAGCAGGACGGCTCTCCCGGACGGGTTCACTTCTATCGCGTGCCCTATGATATTGACCGCGCCCAGGAACACATTCTGGCGGCAAACCTGCCCCCACGCCTGGCCATGCGGCTCCGCCTGGGTCGCTGACGCACTTGGCCGGGGCCACCTTTTCCAACCCCAGCGCATCTTACTGACTTGGACTAAACTACCCCCTATGCCAATTCGCCCGTTTCCAAAAACATCGTCATTTCGCTCGCAGGAGTTCATGGGGGGAGCCATCTACAGCGCCGACCAGGGCTATCTGGTCGCGTCGATTGATGGCGGAGCACGCGGCAACCCCGGCCATGCCGGCTACGGCGTAGTGATTGAAGACGAGGTTGGCCGGCCGGTTGCTGAGCTTAGCGAGTATCTTGGCCGGCAGACCAACAACTACGCTGAGTATTCCGGCCTGTTGGCCGCCCTCTCCTACGCCATCAAGCATGGCTTCAAAGCCATGAAAGTGGTCAGCGACTCTGAGCTGCTGGTGAAACAGATTAATGGGGAATACAAGGTGAGCAGCCCGGCGCTGAAGGAACTGTACGCCCAGGCGATGAAGAGTATCGATCAGCTTGACTACTTTGAGGTCAAGCACGTGCCGCGCGAGCAGAACCGCGAGGCCGATCGCTTGGCAAATCTAGCGATGGACCGCGGCATCGCCAAAAAGGTGCCCGCGATCACTGAGGTCGCCGTCCCTGGCCTGGTTGAAGTGGACGGCGTCGTGCGTAACGGAACAGTCACGTTTGTCGGCGCTCCCCTGCCCGAGGGCACCATCGTAAAGATCAGAGCTGTGAAATAAGCGATCCTTTCAGTTGAAATTTTACCTTCGGGCTCCCGCACGACTTTGACCCGCTCAGATACGGGCACTACACTAGGCGGTAATGCTCGGAGGCCCTCCCATGATCCGTGAAGACGTTCTCCAGCAGTTCCCCCAATTATTCGGAATCAAACAAGCCAACGGCAGGGACATCGATGTCGAAGAAACCATCGCTTCCCTGACTCGCGAATTGCGTCCCTCCATTGCCGAAGCCCTGACCGATCGCCATACTCTGCTCGCCAGCCAGGAGCCGGTGCGAAAGAAATATGCCTGGCCGAGTTGGGACGAAAGCTTCAACGATCCTGTCACCGGGCACCAGTGGACATTTCGCCAGATCATACAGGGCCTGATCGACAATTTTCTCGGCCGCGACAGCGAATGGCGGTGGCGGCTCAATGATGAAATTCCGGTTCCTGCCGACGTTCATCCCCTGCAAAACCCCGGGCTGGAACTCACCGGTCCCTGGCATCCGCTGGACATGGCGTTCAACGCGCTGAACAGCGCCGCGCCCATGAATATGCCGGATTTCGAAGATGCCTCGCCGGCCCACTTTCAACCGCTTGGTTCTGGGAACAAACAGGTCGCGACCTTCGCGGCTCTGCAGAATGCCCAGGAAATCTTCCAGGGAGTCTGGAAGAGCAAGTCCTACGACGTGGTAAAGAAAGGCAAGACTCGCTCCTACAAGATCGACCGGTCTCCGGACAAATGGCCCACTCGCCTGGTTCGACCCCCCAGCATTCACATCGTGTATGACCACATTACCGTGGACGGGGCACCCGTTCCCGGTCTGATCGCGCTGGTGACCCTTTGGGTGCTCAACAACTACGACGCGCTGAAGAGCCTCGGCACCGGGATCTACTTCTACATCCCGAAGATGCAGACGCCGAGCGAGGCTCTTATCGTCGAGAGGCTCCTCGCGAGCGTGGAAAGCATCATCGGCGTGCCCGCGGGCACCTTCAAGATCAAGATCCTCTATGAAGAGGGCAATGGAGGCCGTTATCTGCCGGCAATCGCGTGGACTTTCCGCCGGCGCCTGCTGGGAACCAACGTCGGCCGCTGGGACTATCTCGGCAGCCTCATCGAAATGTGGAAGGACGACCCGCAGGGCATCTTCCCTGATCCCCAAACCCTCGGCATGGCCGTGCCGAACATGATCGCCTACCAGCGCTACAACGCGTTGACCATCCTGATGGCGGGCATGAAAAACGGCGAGCTCACCCAGGGAGGGCCGATCGGTGGCATGGCCGCGGTCATGATGTATCAGCCGGGCGATGTCTACGGACGTTCCCGTTACAACCCGGTCGCCATGCGCGCCGTGGTCATCGACAAGCTGCGCGAGCGCCTGCTCGGGCTGATGTTCGTGCCCCAGGGGCCAGTCGCGGAGCAGGTCACGCTCGACGACATTCTCGCCGGTCGCGTGAAGGGTCGGCTGTTTGATACCTATCGCCAGAGCTGGGTAGCCAGTCCGGAGGCCGCGTACGTCGCAGCCGGCAATGGACCGCTGCGTGTTCCTCTGGCGGAGCTGCAAGCCATGCTCGACGCTCCGTGCGAGACAGAAGACGCGAACGGCAAGGCCGTGCCGAGTGTTGCGAGCGGGCTGGTGGAATCCGAGCGCGCCCTGCTGCAATCACGCGGCTTGCTGAATGCCGCAGGAAAAATCACGCCCGCCGTGATTCGCAAGGAATCGCTGGACACGCCGGAGAAGTTCCTAAGTCAGGAGCTGTGGGACACCATCTACAGCGTGCCGAAAGGTGACATCACCATCGAGCACATACAGCACGCCTTTTACATGGCGGCGAATTATGGCTTCCAGATCCTGAACGGAAACTTTGCCGCGGCCATCGACGACTATGAGCTCAAGCAGCGCTTCATGAACGATCTCGCCACCTACCGCATCGATGTGTCGTGGCTGTGGACGCTGTGCTATCACCAGGCGGTCATTACCAAAGACGGCCATCTGCAGCGTGCCAAGCTCACCGAAGACGGTATGGTGCTGGCGCCAGGCACGGAGGCTGTGAAGGCGGGGACCCGCTTCACCCGCGACCTGTTCCAGAAGGTCTGGGACTACCACAACGAGTGGACAGCGCAGTTCTTTGCTGAACTCGACCGCATGGGCGATCCCGGCCGCTTCGACCGCTCGAAGGCCCCCGTCATCATGGAGCTTCTGCGGCGGCAACTGCTTTCGCCTAACTACATCCAGCACAGCGCTCGCGTACTGTTTCGTTATGGCTGAGGCGGGCGACGAGGACCGCAAACAAGTGCTCGATGCCATCTTCGATCTCTCACGTGAGGAAGTCGTGAAGCGGGTCGAGGCCGGAACCATGAAGGCCGCTGCCTTGGCCGCGCACGACTACGTCTACGACATCTTCGCGCCGTAAAGAATGCGCCTCCTGGAAGGCGAGTATTCCGAGCGTCGCCAGAGTGTCCGACCCGCTCTTCCTCTGTGTTTCTGTGCCTCTGTGGTGACTCAGCAGGTGGTGAGCCCACAATCCCGTTGCGCAATTGTCGAACGCGCGGTATCGTCCGAGCGAAAACTTACGGAGGCCTTCGATGCGGGTGAATTGGCTGGCAGTGCTGGTAAGTGCGATCTTGTATTGGGTCCTGCAGGCTGCTTGGTTCACGGCGTTTTCGCTGCAATGGGACGCCGGACTGCGGATGAGTCCGGAAGAGATTGCTGCCTACAGAGCGCATCCTAACTTTTGGCCTTACCTTATCGCTTTCGCGTGCAACCTGGTGCTGGCCTTCATCATTGCGCGGGTCCTTGCCCTCGGTGGCGTCTGGAGCATCATCCGCGGCTTTCGTGTGGGCTTGCTCATCGGCGTGGCGATAGCCCTGGCCATGCTCACCGAGATGCATTTTGAACTCAAATCCTACACGTTCATCGGAATCTCCGCGGGCTGCCCGTTGGCCGGCTGCGTACTGATGGGGCTCATCCTGGGGACTTGGAAGCCAAGGACCCGTTTCGCTGATTAACACGGTTTTCGAGACAACACCATGGAATGCCACTTCACGATTGCCGACGGCCTGAAACTGTTGCCCACACCTGAGGGCAAGCGCTTCGTCGAGCTTTTCAAGCACGGTACGCTGACCGTCGAACTCTATGCCCCGCGCCGGATCGATGCCCAAACCCCTCATGCTCGCGACGAGGTGTACGTTATTGCTAGCGGGACGGGCACCTTCCGCCACGAGCACTTCGCCGAGCAAGAGGTTGGCCCCGGTGACGTGTTGTTCGCGGCCGCTGGCGTCGAGCACCGTTTTGTCGATTTCAGCGACGATTTCGCGACGTGGGTCTTCTTCTACGGCCCCGAGGGCGGGGAGAAGGCCGGATAAGAGCCCACCACAGAGATGGCATGAATTGTCCTTCGTGTCCTCTGTGCCTCCGTGGTGAAGCCTTTCTATGAAAATGCTTTGGCCAGCAGGAAGGCCGCGCCGGCGGCTATTCCGCCGATGACCACGGTTTGCAGGCCGGAGCGCAGCGGGCGCGTTCCGGTGAAGCGGCCTTTGATGAAGCCGAAGACTCCCAGGGCGAGCAGCGTGACCAGCACCGACCATCCCAGCGCGCTGCGGGAGCTGTGCATCAGCATGTAGGGCGAGAGCGGAATGATGCCGCCCGCAACGTAGGAGCCGGCGATGGTGGCGGCGCTCTGCACGGCGCGTTTGGGATCGGGCTCTTCCAGTCCCAGCTCAAAGCGCATCATGAAATCGACCCACTGCTGCGGACGCTTGGTAAGGGACTGCACGACGACATCGCTCTCCTCCGGCGAGAGGCCGAAGCTGGTGAAGACGTTTTGCACTTCGCGGGCTTCTTCGTCGGGGATCTCTTCGACTTCGCGGACCTCGCGTCGGCGTTCGCTTTCGTAGTGTTCGGCATCGCCACGTGCGGCAAGGTAGCCACCCAGGCCCATGGCAATTGATCCGGCCGCGATCTCAGCCAGACCGGCGACCACCACGATGTGGCTATTGTCGACGGCGCCGGACAATCCGGCGGCCAGCGCGAAGGGAACGGTCAAGCCGTCGGACATGCCGATGACGACGTCGCGTACAACCTCCCCCGCTGTGAAGTGACGCTCAACGTGCGGTGTTTGTGGCATTTTCGCCTAGCTCCGGATGGGCTTTGACATAGTCCAGGGCGAGTTCGACAACCTCGCGCTCGCCTTTGTAGCTCAAGCGCGCGTGGCCGTCGTCCAGGGGAAGCCAGAAGGCGCGCTGCACTTCGACCCGCATATCCTGCGGAATGTTTCCCATTCGTCCGGAGCGGTAGAGGAAGAGAAAAAAGCTGACCACCTTGAAGACGCGGGCATGGTCGCCCCAGTTGCGGACGTAGAAGTACTTGGTATCGGTGAGCTTGGTGACCAGATCAGCGCGGACACCGGTTTCCTCGTGCACTTCGCGTTGCGCGGTCTGCTCGGGCTTTTCGCCGGGGTCGATCGTTCCTTTGGGCAAGGCCAGCAGGTCCGACGCTTTGCCGTTGTTGCGGGAACGCAGAGGATGAACCGACCGGCGTGGACGCTCGGCGACAGGCTCAATAACTGCCAGATACCAGCGCTTGCGCATTTTGCGCAGCACCACGCCGCCTGCCGAAAATTCTCTTACGGTTGGCACAGGTTCGTCCGAGGGGAACTCCTCTAGTTTCGCAAAGCGAGGAACGAGTGACAACCGTGGGGGCAAGGGCAGTAAACAGAAGCGGCGTGCCGCTTATCAAATTCCAGCGACACGCCGTAAAAAGGGAACCGGTCCGCTACTGCTGAGGCTGTGGCGGATTCTGCGGTTGCGGATTCTGCGGTTGCTGTGCCGCAGGGGGCGTTGTTGTGGGCTGGGACAATGTCAGGTTCGACGGATTGTTGGGAACGACGCCCGGCACTTTGGGCATCGTGGTAACCTTCCCGGCTTCGGCGTCGGTCATATTGATGCCCAGCTTGGTCAGCGTGTCGGCGGTATAGAGGTCGAGCTGCACGCGCGACTTCTCGTAGTTGGTCGCGGCCGCCAGCACGTTCGACTGTGCCTGCGTTAAGGCGCTTGACGCTTGCAGCACGAGTGTCGCAGTCGAAGCGCCGAGAGCGTACTTCTTCTGCTCGGCGTCAAGGTTCTGCTGCGCGTAATCGCGGGCCGCGACGGCCGACTGGAGAGCGGCGTAGTTCTGCGTGACGACGAACTGCGCGTTGCGAACCTGCAGTACGATGGTGTTCTCCTGCTGCTGGGTCGCCATTTCGGACTGCCGGTACTCGAGTTGCGAGCGCACCTGATCGGCCTGCACCTGACGGTTGCGAAGGACGATGTTCAAGTTGATGCCAACGCCCTTGTTGGGTCCGCTGCTGTTGAACATGTCGCTGAAGGCGCTACCGTAACCCCCCGGCGTGATCTGCGAGGTACAGGAAATGTCACCGTTAGGACATAGAGGGTTCTGCTGTCCTGACAGGCCGTTGGCGCCATAAAAGGCGAACAAATCCAGCGTCGGTTTCAATTGGCTTTTGATCGACTGGATACCGATCTTCTTGTTGGCCAGGTTGATGCGCGACTGAATGATTTCCGGCCGTGCCTGCAGAGCCTGCTCGACAAGGTCTTCGACGGGCCGAATCTCGAAGGGAGCATTGATCTGCAACGTATCGGTCGGGATTACAGGGGCGACCGCCAGAATGGGGTCGGCAACGTTGCGGGTGATGGCGTTCTTCATAAGCAACTGCTGGAGCTGAAGGTTGGTTTGCGCCACCGTGAGGTTCTGGTTGGCGGTCGCCACGGAGCTCTTTGACTGGACGACGGTGATCGGAGCGAGCGTTCCGATCTGCACCTGTTTTTCCGTATCGGAGAGGGTCTTGTTGGCCAATTCCAAAGCCCGCTGCTGTACCTTGACGTTCTCGTAAGCGTTGACCAGGTCCCAGTAGATGTTCTCGATCTGCGAGACGGTGGTCATGACCTGCAGACGGAAGGCGACGTCCATGATTTCGCGGTTATTGCGCGCGATGCGGATCCAACGCATGTTGGGGTCGAATCCGAAACCTTGCAGCAGATGCTGGCGCAAGGTGAAGGTGAAGCCCGAGGTCAGGGCCGGGGAAAGCGTGCTGAACAGCGCGTTGGAGGTCACACGTGAGGCGTTGTAGTTCACCGTCATCAGGGTGCCGGTGGCGAAGCCCTGGGTGTAGGTGAAGTTTCCATTGCTCGTGTTCTGGATCAGGTCGGGAGTACCGGTGAAGATGAGGTTGGACTGGGGAGACTTGGCACGTTCGCCCAGAATGCTGGTCCCGCTGATGATGGGATCGAAGGTGTCGATCGGCGGTCCCTGACCCGTGGTAGACGCGACGATGCCTGCTGCGCCCGCGCCCGCGCCACCGACGGCCACCGAGGTCCCGCCGGCGCCGCCGCCGGTCGCGCCAGTGGAGGCAGTTCCGGTTCCGCCTGCGGCGGTCGTTCCGGTGGTTCCACCGGGCGTACCTTGCAGAATGCCGGCGTTGACACCGAGAGCCGCCGATCCCGACTTGGTGCGCAGGATATCCGTGTCGGCGGTGTCGAGGTTGTAGCGCTGGATCGCAAGATCAAGATTGTTCTCCAGAGCCAAGGCGACGGCGTCGTCGAGGGAGAGATAGATCTTGCCATCGCGGATAACCGAATCAATGCGCGACGAGTTCACGAAATTAGCCGGCGGAACCGCGCGCGGCGTGTACGCCAGCCAGAACTTCGGAAACTGCGCCTGGCCTTTCGTGTAGTCGAATTCCGAATAGGGATGCGCATTATGCTGCGGGGCAGGCGCCTGCGGCATTGGGGTTATGGTTTGTAGCTGTGGGGATGAATTCGTCTGCGCCGGGGCGGTCTGGGCAAACCCCGGAGCTACCAGCAGTCCGAGCAACATCAGCGAGCCTGTACCTTTGGCCGCCGATACCAACAATTTAGAAACGGACATTCCCTCTTCTCCAGTAAAGCGTATGACGATCAGGACACGTAGGCCTGGTTTGGTAGTGAGTCTCCTTCGACTATGGCTGATACGGAGGAGAATTCGCGAAGGTTCAATCGCAAGCCGGTACCGAATCGCAGATTATTCTGACGTTCAACCTCGTAAGTTGCAGGAAGTACAATAGTATAGCTGAGTCATGACTGCTGTTTCCGCCGCCGCAAAGAGCTGGTGCGCGGCGGCTGTTGCCTCCCCTGCACGAATTCATGAGCCGCAATCTCAAACTGACGCTTTCCTACGACGGCGGCCGACTTCAATGGCTGGCAGATTCAGCCCGGCCAGCCGACCAGTACAAGGCGCGCTTGGCGGAGTGCGTCCGACGGATTACCGGCGAAGAGGTTCTGCCGCAAGGCTCCGGACGCACCGATGCCGGAGTCCATGCCTTGGGCCAGGTCGCTTCGTTCGCTATTGGATCGCCGATCCCGGCGCGAGGGTTCATGATTGCCCTGAACGATATGTTGCCGTCGTCCATTCGGGTCACCGCCGTAGAGGAGGTGGGCGTCGATTTTCATGCGCGGCATTCCGCCAAAGCCAAGACCTATCGGTACCGGATCTACCGAGGCGATGTGTGTCCGCCGTTCCTGGCGCGGTATGTGTTGCACGATCCCTACCCGATGAACGAAGAGGTTGTCGTGCAGGCGACGGGCAGCATCGTCGGAGAGCACGACTTCACCTCGTTTGCCGCCTCTGATCCGGACCGCAGCGCGCGCATTGCTGCTGCCAATACCAACAACAATGAGGGTGATGACGGGCCGACGCCGCCTTCGAATGTGCGAACGATCTACTCGGCAGGATGGGTGCGAAGCGATGACGAGTTCACGTTTACGGTCAGGGGAGATGGCTTCCTGCACCACATGGTGAGAAATCTGGTCGGGACACTGCTGCTGGTGGGAAAGGGAAGCCAGCAAGTGAGTGATCTGGGGCGTATCCTTGAAGCGCGCGACCGCAGCGCTGCCGGACCGACGGCTGCTGCGCGCGGGCTGTACCTGGTCAGCGTGGAATACTGATGGCCGGCGAAACGCAAGCTGTTTTGGGCAGGACGATCGTAGATACCAATCCGGCGACGGGAGAATCGCTGGCCGAGTTGCCGTGTGCGACCGCGGAAGAGGTGCAGGCTGCGGTGCTGCGGGCGCGCACCGCTCAACCGGCGTGGCAGGCGACGCCGGTATCCAGGCGTATCGCAGTCCTGCGCAGATTTCAGGGGTTGCTGCATGCTCGGGCCCGTGACGTTGCTCGACTGATCTGCCAGGAAGCCGGCAAGCCAACCGCCGAGGCCATCACAACGGAAGTTCTGGTGGTACTCGACGCGGCAGAATTCTGCATCCGCACAGCACATCGCTTTCTGCGCGACCAGCCAGTCCCGCATGGCAACCCGGCGATGAAGGCCAAGCGGGGTGTGCTGGTGCGCGAACCCTATGGCGTCATCGGCATCATCTCGCCGTGGAATTATCCGTTCTCGACGCCGGCGGTCGAGACCCTGGCCGCGCTGGTGTTGGGCAACGCAGTCGTGATCAAGCCATCGGAGTTCACGCCGCTGGCTGTGTTGGAGCTGCAGAAGTTGCTGCAGGCTGCCGGGCTCGATCCCGATCTGCTGCAGGTTGTCATCGGCGAGGGACCAACGGGCGCGGCGCTGCTCGACTCTGGAGTCGATAAGGTCATCTTCACCGGAAGCGTTGCAACCGGCAAACGGGTGGCGGAGACAGCGGCGCGGCATTTGCTTCCGGTGGTGCTGGAGCTGGGCGGCAAAGATCCCATGATCGTGCTGCCGGACGTCGATCTCGATGTCGTCACCAGCGGCGCATTATGGGGCGGGTTCATGAATGCCGGGCAGACCTGCCTGTCGGTAGAGCGCTGCTACGTGCATCGCAGCATCTATGAGCCATTTCTGCAAAGGATGGTGGAGAAGATCGGCAAGCTGCGCGTCGGCAATGGACTGGAGTCCGAAGTCGAAATGGGTCCGCTGATCAACGAAAGGCAATTGCGGACCGTGGAAGCACACGTGAACGATGCGGTGGCTCGCGGTGCACGCCTGCTGGCCGGCGGCAGGCGCCTGGCCGAGCTCGGTCCGAACTTCTATGCACCAACCCTGCTGGCCGATGTGACACCGGACATGCGTGTCATTCAGGAAGAGACGTTCGGGCCGGTGCTGCCGGTTGCGCCGTTCGATACCGAGCAGCAGGCCATCGACCTTGCCAATGACAGCGAGTTTGGTTTGGCGGCCAGCGTGTGGACGAGCGATCGCAAGAAGGGCGAGGCTCTGGCGCGGCAGATCAAGGCGGGAACGGTCATGGTCAACGACATGATCTCCTGCTTTGGCATCTCGGAAGCGCCGCATGGCGGATTCAAACAGAGCGGCATCGGGCGCACTCACGGCGAAATGGGACTGGCTGAGATGGTGCAGGCGAAGTACATCGATTCCGACCTGCTACCTAATATGCGCAAGGTCTGGTGGTATGGCTATGGTGGCCAGTTCCAGCAACAGATGGAGTCGCTGATGCAGATGCTGTTCGGCCGAGAACTCACCTCAAGAATAAAGAGCGCCGCAAGCTCGCTTGGTACCCTACTGCGAAACACGCGAATCTAGCGGCTGACCGTCCAGTTTTGGACGCTCGTACCCCTGTAAATACTGGTGTTCTGTTCCGGAAAACCTGCGGAATTTACATCCCGAAGACAACAATTACCGGTCACTCGCTGCTATGCTTAGGAGGTCTGGGTAGGGGGTTGTATGGGTATGTTCGCCGCTACCGTCGCACACCGCAACAATTCAACTCGTTCGTTTCGAGCAAGCCTTCGACTGCTTCGTGCATTGCTGATCGTCGCGGGTGGGCTGGTTGGTTTTTCTGTACTGGGCCATGCTCAAGGAGCCCCCGCGCCTGGGTCCACTCCTCAGACTCCCATGGGGGTTGGAATTCCCATGACCAACAACCCCTCGGGCCGGCCGGATGCTACCCGCCGTGCGATTGCCATTCATGTCACCATTCTGGATTCGAACAAGGAGCCCCTGAAGCAGCAGGCACTGGTAAGAGTGACCAATCAGGCGACGGGAAGGGTGTACTTCACCATCACCCGTGGTACTGAGGCGATCTTTAGCGACGTTTATCCGGGAAAGTACCTGATTGAGGCCGGATCCGCGGGTTACCTGGCGGTCCATCAGGAGATCGACATTCCTGACCTTGCGCATGATTTCACGGAGACGGTCTACCTGGGGCGTGACCCGGCAGCCGTAAGCCTGACTCTTGATGACGAAAAGCAACTCCCATCTAAGGCGCGCAAAAATGCATTGAAGGGAATCCAGGCGCTGGAACTGGGCAACTTCGTTGAGGCCCACAAGTATCTGGAAGCCGCAGACCGCCAGTATTCCTCAAGCGCATCGATCAAGTTTCTGTTGGGATATCTGGCGCTTCAGCAGAAGGAAGAGGACCACGAGCTGGAGTACCTGCTGGCGGCAACCAAACTCGATCCTCATAGCCTGCGAGCGCAGAATCTGCTGGCGCAGCTTTACTACCAGCGCGGCGATTATGCCCATGCCGCCGAAGCAGCGCAGGTCGTAGTGACGCGCAGTGCGGATTCCGTAGTTGCGCGCAGGGTGCTGGCGGTTTCCTATCTCAAGCTGGGCGAGTACGAGAAAGCTCGCGAGAATTCGCAGTGGCTGGTAGACCACGGCGGCAGCGAAGGCGCCTCGGCCAGGCTCATTCTCGGCCAGGCACTGGCGGACCTGGGACAGTTCAAGGAAGCCATTCCTGTTTTAAAGGCCTATGTTGAGGGGAATCCGTCGAGTTCGGTCGCGCCGCAGGTCAAAGATCTAATCTCGAAGCTGGAACAGAACGTTAATGCCAAGACCGGCATAGCCGATCCCGCTCTGGCTGCAGCGATGGCGGCCAACAGTCGCGTGGGAATGCCGTCAGATGTCGATAGCGAGAAGCCGACGGTAGCCGCCGGCGTCCAGTGTCCCGCCAACCTGCTGCAGAAAACCGGCGATCCTTCAAAGCTGTTGGTGCAAAGCGTTGCCCAGTACTCGGCCATCGAGCACATGGTGCACGAGAACATTTCTCCGCAGGGAACCCCGAGGAACCGCGAGACCCGGCAGTACAACTATGTCGTCTCTATTTCTGAGCCCTCGAAAGACATACTGCACGTTCAGGAATACCGCAATGCCGACAATCTGGAGATGCCCGGCGACATTACCACCAACGGTCTGGCCGTGCTTGCCATTGCGTTTCATCCGCTCTTCCGCAATGACTTCGATATGAAGTGTGAGGGCCTGGGCGAGTGGAACGGTAAAGCGACCTGGCTAGTACACTTCCGCCAGAAGGACGACAAGCCCAGCCGCCTGCGGTCGTATGTGGTGAATAAGAACTATTACCCGGTGGCGCTGAAGGGGCGGGCGTGGATTTCGGCCGATAACTACCAAATCGTCCATCTGGAAACGGACCTGGTGCGAGGGATTCCGGAAATCAACTTGAGAACAGAGCATACCAGCGTCGATTATGGTTCTGTGGAGTTCAAGAAGAACGGGACCGACCTGTGGCTGCCCAAGAGTGCAGACATGTACGTGAGTCTTGGCAGCAAGCGCTTTCACCGCAGCGAATCGTTCGACCACTTCATGCTCTTCGCCACCGATACCAATCAGACGGAGAAGCTGCCTAAGAGCGAGTCGAACCTGAGCCCGGTATCGAACTCGGGGCCACAGCAGGAGGAGTGATGGGTTGCGTGCGGTGTGTCGTTATTGTCAAATAGCCGGCACGTTGAATTGAGAGAAAAGCTATAATCATTTTCGCGGGCGATGCCCGCAACCATCCTAAGGAGGCGCCTTATGAAAGTCGTTGCTGCAACCTCGACGGACAGGTTTGCCTCCACCTCGCTATAACTTTCCCGCAGCCTGTCCATTCACTTACCTCCAACCAGCGCCACACGTGTGCGCGTACATGAGGAACCAAAGTGACGTTACTGGAATTGGGCTGGAATGCAGGCTTGCAAGCTGACTTTGAAGTGCTGTCTCGCCCCGGACTGGCTCCGGCGCGCGTCAGCAGCGTGATGAAAGGGCACTTCCGAGTCCACAGTGAAAACGGAGAAACCCTGGCCAAGCTGACGGGCAAGATGTTGTTTCAAGCGAGATCTGCCGGCGATCTGCCTGCAGTAGGCGACTGGGTAGCGGTTAGGACTGCTAACACGGACCGCGTTGTGATCCATCACGTCCTGCCACGGAGAAGTATGATCTCGCGCAAAGCTGCGGGGCGCGTGGTTGACGAGCAGATCATCGCCGCCAACGTAGATGTTGTGTTCATCGTGTCGGCGTTGGATCAGGAGTTCAACCTGCGCCGGCTGGAACGCTACGCCGCTCTGGTGTGGGACAGCGGCGCCCAGCCGGTGGTGCTGCTGAATAAGTCGGACCTGTGCGAAGACGTTGCCGGGAAAATCGCCGAGGCCGAACTCAGCGCGCCTGGGGTTAAGGTACATGCCATCAGCGCAGACGATGGCGCGGGATTCGATGCTCTACTTCCTTATGTGAGGACGGGCCGAACCGCAGCGTTCATCGGGTCGTCAGGCGTGGGCAAGTCGACCATCATCAATCGGCTGCTGGGCAATGCTGTGCAGTCAACACTGCCGGTTCGCGAGCACGATGATCGCGGGCGGCACAGTACGACATCGCGGCAGATGTTCGTGCTGAGTGGCGGCGGACTGGTAATCGACACCCCGGGCATGAGGGAGCTGCAACTGTGGGATGTGGAGAGCGGCATTAGTGCCGCGTTCGAGGAGATCGATGAAATCGCAATGCTGTGTCGCTATCGCGATTGCAGTCATGAGACGGAGCCGGGATGTGCAGTGCGTGCTGCAGTGGAAGATGGGCAGCTTGACGCTGATCGCCTGGCGAACTTTCTGAAGCTGCGCGTGGAGCAGGCGTATCTCGACCGCAAGCTGGATGTTCATGCGGCGCAGGAGGCGAAGGCGCGCGCCCGGCTTCTGTGCAAGGAAGTGCGCAAGGTCACCAAGCTCAAGAACAGGACGTGATGGTGTGCGCGCACAAGCAAATCGGCCGCTCCGAAGAGCGGCCGAATGCTGCCGGGCCTGAAGCCCCAACCCATTTCTCGCGTTGACGCCGGCCTGAAGGCCGGCCTACCGTCACCCAGCGACTTCTTCCAACTGCTTCTCGTCGAAGTCGAAGTTCGAGTAGACGTGCTGCACGTCGTCGTGGTCTTCCAGAGCTTCGAGCAGGCGGATCATGGTGTTGGCCTGCTGGCCTTCGAGCTTGGTGTAGGTCTGCGGAATCATGCCGACCTCGGCAACGTCAGGCGTAATGCCGGCGTTCTTTATCGCTTCCAGCACCGTCTCGTACGAAGAAGGATCGCAGAGAATTTCCCAGGTATCGCCGTCATCTTTCAGGTCGTCGGCGTCGGCCTCAAGAACGATGTTCATCAGGTCGTCTTCTTTTGCCGCAGACTTGGGAATGACAATGTCGCCCTTCTTGTGAAACATGTAGGCAACCGATCCGGCTGCACCCAGGTTGCCGCCGTTCTTGGAGAACGCGTGGCGGATTTCGCTGACCGTGCGGTTGCGATTGTCGGTGGAGACATCGACCAGCACGGCAACACCGCCCGGGCCATAGCCTTCAAACATGATCTCTTCGTAGGTGACGCCGGGAAGCTCGCCCGTGCCGCGCTGGATGGCGCGCTTGATGTTGTCGGCAGGCATGTTCTCGGCCTTGGCGGCGGCTACGGCGGTGCGCAGGCGCGGGTTCTTTTCCGGATCGCCGCCGCTCTTGGCGGCCATGCTGATTTCCTTGATCAAGCGGGTAAAAATCTTGCCGCGCTTGGCATCGAGCGCGCCTTTTTTGTGCTTAATTGTGGCCCATTTGGAATGGCCTGACATGGGAGACCTCGTCAGAAAGATGATTACAAGACGCCCAAAGCCGCTCGGAAGCAGGCAGATGCATCCGCCCCGCGGAAGAGCGGAGTTGTTAGGCAAACAAGGATTATAGCATCGGCGGAGAGGCTCTCTGCGCGTCAGAAGGCGCTTGGCTCGCGGTCAAGTCGGCCTATAATGCTTCGGATGGAGGGCTTATGCGAATCCTCACGACGGGCCTTCTCTTTGTCTTCGCCTCATTGTTGGTTGTGGCCCAACCAGCTCCAACTCCTGAGCGAACGGTCGTCGAACGCGTCGGCGTCACGGGAGACAGTTTGGTCTCGTCAGAACACCTGCAGCAGATCACGGCCGAAGTGGAGAAGCACCAATACCATTCGGATGCGGATCACGGGAGATCGCTGAGCGCGCCAACTACGAACTGCAGAAGGACGGCTACTTCAAGGCGGAAACGACGACCGAAGATGTTCAGGTGTTGAGCGATACGCCGACACAGCGGACGGTCGCAGTCACGTTGCACATCGACGAAGGCCAGCAGTACCGGCTCAAGCAAATCGCCTTCAAAGACAACAAGGTCTACTCGGGCCCTGAGCTTCGGAAGGCGTTCGACATTGCCGATGGAGACGTATTCGATGTGGACAAGATTCGTGTAGGGATGGAGGAGCTTCGTAAGCTTTATGCGGAAAGAGGTTTCATAAATTTCACTCCGGTACCGCAAACGTTTGCGAACGACCAATCTCGCACAATCGACCTGACTGTTGCACGGACGAGGGTGCTCAATATACGGTGGAGCAACCTAGTCTTGAAGGGCCGTGAAGAATGGCCTCCTGAAAAAGCCGAGAAGCTGCTGGCAATCTGGCGGCCCTATGCGGAGCAGTCCTTACATGCCCAAACTATGCGAGCAGATTCAGCAGGCGATGCATGGAGATGTTTCCCGGCTTGACTGCAGACCAGGCCATGCCTGCGATACGGCAAAACCAGGAGACAAAGACAGTGGACATCGAAGTTGTCTTTACCCGGCACAAATGGGAGGTAATGAATGTCGACCATCTTGGTGACCGGATTCGAAGCCTTTGGTCACACGCCTATCAATCCCGCCGAGAGAGTGGTGAAGGAACTGGACGGCGCATCTATTGGCGGCGCCAGAATCGTCTCCAAAGTAGTTCCCAACGTGTTCTTTAGAAGCATAGAGGTGGTGAGCGCGGCAATTGCAGAAGTGCGACCCGAAGTTGTCGTCATGCTCGGCGAGTACGGTGGGCGGGCGGTGATAACGGTTGAGCGTCTTGCCCAGAACATGAATGACTCGACCAGATATCAGCTCGCCGACAACGATGGTATTGCACTTCAGGGGCAACCCACGGTTCCCGGCGGGCCAGTCGCCTATTATTCCACGCTGCCGATTCGAGCCATGGTGAAAGCAATGCGGAAAGCCGGTATTCCTGCCGATATCTCCGACGCTCCGGGGACCTTCTGCTGCAATCATTTGATGTATGGGATTCTGCACCACATCAGTACAAATAGGCTTCCCATCCGCGCGGGTTGGATTCATCTTCCGTATCTGCCAAGTACCGCCGCCTTAATTGAAAACCTCGGAGCTCCAAGCATGTCGGTTGAAACGGCGCTAGAGGGCGTCAAGGCCGGGGTTCGGGCGGTTCTCGAAAACACCGAAGATATCAATCAGGCTATTGTCTCGCGCCTGCAAATCTGATCGCCGGGATGCAGTTTGCGGAGGATATGACAATGGTGGAATCGGTTACTCTCCGAACCTCTCCGCTCACCATGTCTATCGCAGTCCGGCGGCGTCCTCACAATAGCCGCCACCCTGCGTAGTCGACAACTGAGCCTGGATCCCCTATCCCGCCATCTTCAACTTGGCCAGCAACTCCGAGGGGTGCACCGGCTTGGCCAGGATGTCGAAGTCGTAACCTTGCCGGCGGGCCTCCTCCAACAGGTCGGCGGTGGCGGCCTGTCCGGAGAACAGAAGGATCCTGCACGAAGGCAGAAATTCGCGAATCTTGATCGCAGCCTGAATGCCGTCCATGTCCTCCATAATGACATCGCTGATGACGAGGTCCGGGCGCAGGCGGCGCGCGCTCTCAATGGCGGCCAGGCCGTTGTAGACGGCGGTCGCATCGTAGCCGTTGATGTCAAGGATCTTGGCCAGAGTGTCGGCGATGATCTGCTCGTCGTCGACTACCAGAACTTTGGGTCGCATGGGCGCATGCATTCCCGCACTACCTCCGAGTCTCACGAAGCTAATCGCTGATTGTAGCGGAATAAATGGAAAGACCGGCTGTGCCCGTGTCTCCGGGCAACACTATACCGCGACTGCCGGACCCGTGCCGAAATCTTGCAACAACTCTGCCGCTCGCGATTGATATTCACCATTCTAGCGACTGCCGGGGGGGGATCCTGCCCGCCGCTACGTTCCGGCAGGCAACGCGCGATGTGCAGGACTCACAACAGCCTGTGACGCACATCACGGCCCACCGGGTAGCCTTTTTCCTAGAGTGGAGGTGGCGGTGAGGAACCGCTGCCACCGATGCCGCAATGGCCGGGGCACGCATTCCCAGATCGGAGATCGCACTCATGGCTTACACGATTGTTGATACCTGTACCAAAGATGAACTCTGCGTCGAAGCTTGCCCGGTCGACTGCATCCACCCCAAGAAGGATGAGGACGGATTCGAGGCGGCGACCCAGCTCTACGTCGACCCGAACGGCTGCATCGATTGCGGCGCCTGCGTCCCGGTCTGCCCGACGAATTCCGTTTTCCTGAACGAAGAAGTGCCGGCTGATAAGGCCGAGTTCATCGAGAAGAACGCTGCGTATTACGCCTAGGTTTGAGTGACCCAGACAAAGGGGGCGCCGCGAGGCGTCCCCGCCTGTCTCCCACCGGGAGACGCCGCAACGCTCGCGGGTTCATTGGGAACTTCCTGCGTCTTCCGGCTGCGCGCATCACATAGCGCACTTGAGCCGCCCGCCGCTGTGTTCTAATAAAATATTCGCAACAGTGGCAGGAGGCCGATATGGAAGAGCGTGACTTCTACGAGGAACGTCAGGAGACGAAGAAGGCCACGCTGAACTGTCCACACTGCCGCCAGCCGGCCGAGTACGATCTCGGGTGGTACGTGCGGATCAAGAAGCGCCAGCTTCCGCCACGCGCCGATGAGCGCGACCGCGCCAAGTTTGCCAAGGCGCGGTCCTATATGGTGCGCCGCGACGACCTTGTCGCCTGCAAGAATCCCCGCTGCCGCAAACGGTTCGAAGTCTCCGGCGTGCAGTCAGTGGCGTTTATTGACTAGCTGCTGACCACCAGGGCGGTCGTCCGCTTCTCACGAATCGAGACTGGGCCGCGGTGCCGGACTTGTGCCGCGGAATGCCAGGTTCACGAGCGGAGGAGTCAGCAAAGTTGCCGCCACGGCCATGAAGACTACCACGTCGTAAGTCTTTTCTGAGATAGCCTTAAGGCCGAGTCCGATTTGGGCGACGACCATGCAAAACTCGCCGCGCGGGATCATTCCCATGCCGACACGAAGGGCGATGGGAAAGCCGTAGTTGAGCGCACCCGCCCCGCAGCCGACGACCTTGGCGAACACCGCCACCACCAGCACCACAACCGACAGCAGCAAAACCGAAGGATGGGCAAATACCTGCCAATCGAAGCGCAGGCCGATACCGGCGAGGAAAAATGGAACGAGCAACTCCGTTACCCCCTGCGTCAGGTCATGCACCCGAGGAGGCAGAGCGCGTCCCATGGCAAGCCCGGCGAGGAAAGCTCCGATGATGGGAGCGACCCCGGCGCGCTCAGAAAGCGCAGCCAGACCAAAGAGCAGGATCATAGCAACGGCGAACTGCCCTTCGCCGATCCTTACCTTCTCTCTCAGCTTGGGCAAAACCCTGCGGGCAGCTCGGCTGCCCCAAACCAGAGTCAGCAGAACAAACCCCAACGCAAACCCGGTTGACAGGAGCAATTCGACCAGGTTCAGGGTTCCACCGGCGACGCTGCTGATGACGCCCAGGACCAGCAGGGCGAGAATGTCATCCACCACCGCGGCAGCGAGAATGATCTTGCCGGCAGTCCGATTCAGCAGCCCCTTCGAAGCCAGCAGTTGGGCGGTGATCCCGACGCTGGTGGCGGTCAGCGCGGTTCCGAGGAACAGAGACTCGACTTGGGAAGCACCCCACAGGCGCAGGGTCGCCCAACCCAGCAACATGGGAACAGCGACTCCGAGTGTTCCAACCGCCAGCGCCGCGCGTCCCACTCGCATCAGGTCGGCGGGATTGACCTCAAGCCCGACGCGGAAGAGCAGGAAGATCACCCCGAGCTCGGCTAGAAATGACAGGTTTTCATTGGGGGCAACCCAGCCGAGAAGACTTGGTCCAATCAGGATTCCAGCCAGGATCTCGCCCACGATTCCTGGCTGCCCGAGGCGCTCGAAAAGCTCGGCCAAGAGTTTCGCGGAGCCAAACACCACGAACATCGAAACGGCAAGGCTGAGCTTTGGGCCGTGGGGCAGTACCGTTGTTGCCAGCAGGAGTTCGTTCATGGGAGTCAATGAAGAATTGCCAGAGACGCAGCGGTGACAGCCGCCATCGCAGCCAGCCATGCTGTCGCCAAAGTGCGAAAGCGCTTTCGCCCCACAGTGATCGCCAGAAGAGCTTTCAGCACTGTGTTGGAAAGCACACCAATGGCGATCGCTCGCGCGGCAACCGCAACCGGGATTTGGCCTTCAGCACTTTTCGCCATCGATATGGTGAGCGCATCGACATCGGCAAATCCGAGAATAGCGCCTGACCACAGCATACCGACATCACCCCAAAACGACCGCACTGCATAGACGGCAAACAGGACCACCTGAAACAAGATCGCCATCTGCAATGCCGAGACAACTTTGAGAGGATTGGATGGCGGCTTCACATCCGCCTTCTGCTCGCCGCGGGTAAACCCGAATATCACGAACACCGCCCCCACCAGGAAGGGAGCGAGCAGGTACGGTACCACCGCAATAGCAAGGTCGGGCCTCAATATCGCGGTCGCCGCCAGAATACGAAGGTTCATCAAGGTGCAAGCCGCTATCACGCCGACCGCGAGTGGAAATGAGGCATCCTGCTCGCTTCGGCTGGTGCGGGCAAACGTGAAAGTTACTGCGGTGGAGGAGATGAAGCCTCCGATGAGCCCGGCAAGGGAATAGCCTCGCTGGTTGCCGAAGACTCGCCGCGCAATATAACCCGCGAAGCTCAGTCCGGAGAACAACAGGACGAACAGCCAGAGCTGGCGTGGCCGGACTCCACCCAGCGGCCCGAAAGGACCTCGTGGCAACAGAGGAAGTATGACCACGGCCATCACGGCGAAACGGATTCCCGCTCGCAGCCCGGCATCGTCGAGACGGGCGATGACTCCGTGCAGACGGGTCTTTTCGATCAGGAGAAGAGTTGTGAGGCTGAAGATTGCGCTGGCAAGAACGATGTAGCCCAGCCCAGAGAGTGCGCCGGCGGCGAGCACAACCAGCGCCGCAGTCTCGGTTGTGCCATCGACGTGGCGGCGGCTGGCCGCGGCATAGGCGACCACGACCAAAGCGGCTGCGGCCGCGAGAAGTACGATGGCAATCGGCCGGAGGCCTTGCGTCCAGCTCCAGCCGGCAAGGCCGGCGAGGCCGCCCAACAAGGTGAAGGTGCGGATGCCGGCGAAGTGTGCGGTCGGTTCCTTGGTATGCCCGGACCACTCGCGCTCCAGGCCGACGGCGGCACCACCCAAGGTTGCTATGGCCAGGCCAATCACGCTATGTGGTTCCATCGTCACCGGCAAGCCCTCGTGTGCTTACGATGCGGAGCGCGCCTGACTCAGAGATGATGGAGCCTGGCGAAGCTACGTTCCTGATTGCATCTTAGCTCTGCCGAGCACTGCGCCAAACAGAATCGTGCGACCCGCAGGCATTATCGCCGCAACTTCAAAGTTGGTACATACTCATGAGGGAACCATCTCGAGGTGCTAAGTACGACCAACCTTCGCCCTCATCGTCCACTGCGAAAGCGAGTTTTCATCTGGGCACTGTTCGCTCTTCTGTTGTTGGCTGCGGCAGTGAGCACGGCATGGTGGGCCTATCGACGCTTCTGGCCGCGCGAGATACGAGTTGTAGCCGTGCCGGCGCTGCCTGCGCCCGTCTGGAACGGACGGCAACTTGAATTACGTATGCCTGCCGGCGAGCTGCTGGGTCTGATCGGGAGGTACGATGACGAACTCACCGCCTATCTTTATTTCGAGTATTTTCGCAGCCTGAAGCTAATTGACAGCTCCAAGGTGCTGCTCACCGCGAAGGAAGCGCCTTCGGGTACCATCTTCACGGTCTACCTGTCAGTGCCGAATGATCTGCTGACGGCAATTCCATATCTCGCGAATCTGGAGGCACAACGCTTCATCTCCTCCTTCCACGTGATCCAGGCAAACAGCTTCCGGGTGCAACGCGGCTACGCACAGACGAAGTTGTTTCTATCGGCGTATGAAGCGCCGATGCGAACCAAGATGAGTTCGCTGCCTCGGAGCGAGCTGACCACCAATGTAGCCCGCTTCATCCTGTTTAAATCCAAGACCGACCGCCGGATCCAGCAGCGAATCGAACCGGCGCCTCCCAAACTGTCCGAGGGAGAGGCGCGCGATCTGGCGTCGGACGTCATTGCGGTGGCGGACTTCTACGATCTGCCGCTGGATTTCTTCCTCGGCATCGGCGCCATGGAGAATAACTATCTCAACGTTCGCGGTGACTTGAAGCACACGGCATGGAAGCGGCACGCGCAGCCAGGCGATATTGTGATTCGACGGAAGGGACACAGAGTCCTGGTGATGAATTATTCGATTGGCGTGTGGCAGATTACCCGGGAAACCCTGCGCTATGCCCACGCCTTGTACCTGAAGGACAAGCGCGACTATTCGAAGCTACCCCCGCGCCTGCGACCGCCGAAAAAACTCGACTTCAAGGACATCAACTCTCACGTCCTCACGACCTATGCCGGACTGCTGCTTCGTAATCTGCTGGATAGGTTCAACGGAAACGTCGCGGAAGCTGTGGGGGCCTACAACGGCGGCGTTCGCAATCCGAACGCGAAGTATTCGGCAGGGGTAGAAATCGTCGCCGACTACGCCCGCCGGGTGCTGACGCAGGCGGCATATATTAACGGGCAGGCCATCGCCGAAGCAAAGTTTGTGTTGGCGGCGAAGCCGCGCAAGCCGCATCTGGCGCAGTGAGATTCGCTTCGCCAAGAATGGCAACGGGCGCACGGTGGGGTGCGCCCGAGCAAAGGGAAACAGGGCAACATCCAGGGCTGGCGCCTTACTGGCTTGGCAGGCCCCAGGCGCCCACCCCGTTTCCATCGGACGAGATAAGAGAGCCGTAGATCATCCCATTCACTACTGCCGGTGTGGGGAAAGAGCCATATCCACCTGTTATGGGCGACTGATAATTCCACAGCATAGTTCCGGTACTGGCGTCGAGTGCATCGATGATACCGTAACCGGTGTTGTCGCCGGTCGGATACCAACCTCCAACGTAGACTACGCCGTTGGCCACGCTGGCTGAACGGGCCCCGCCATCGGTTGCGCTCTGCCAGATAAGCACGCCCGTACTGGCATCCAAGGCAGATGCCAAACCACCAGACGCGACGTAGACCACGCCGTTGGCCACCGCCGGGGTCACCCCACCCACCGGTGCCCTCCAAAGAAGCGCTCCCGTGCCGGCATCCAAGGCATATAAGTCATACGTCGAAAATCGATTCCTCTGGATTTCGACGTAGAGCACACCGTTGGCCACTGTCTGGCCGCCGCGGGTGCCGGAAAGCGTCCGCGAAGGACCTATGGTGTTTCCAAAGTGCTTCACCCAGACAAGTGCTCCGGTTCCGGCGTTCAAGGCGTATACGACGCTGGGGCCCGAGCTGACATAGAGCATACCGTTGGCCACCGCCGGGGAAGTGTAGATTCCACCTGCCGTTGCATACGACCAGATAGGGGCTCCCGTAGCGGCGTTCAGGGCATACACATGCTTATCCGTAGATGCGATGTAGACCATGCCATTGGCCACCGTCGGCGAAGAATAGATTTGGGCTGCCGTCGCGTACGACCACATGGGCGCTCCCGTGCTGGCGTCCAGGGCGTACACATACAGCCCGGAGGTGACGTAGACCACGCCATTGGCCACCGCCGGTGAGCCAAAGGACGGGGCATCGATCCCATACTTCCAAATAAACTCTCCCGTGTCGGCCTTGAGGGCGTATACCGCGTTGGTGTCGGCGGGCGCAAACTTGCCTAGAGAGCAACAGTAAAGACTTGTGGCGAAATACACCGTGCCGTCGACCACCGCCGGTTGCCCTTCCACACGACTTTCAGCGGGTGCATAGGACCACTTCAGGGTGATGTTGCCGACGTTCGCCGGGTTAAGGACGGTTTCGTACGGGTTGTATCCATCATGCGCCGGGTCGAAGTTAAACTGCGTCCAATCAACCAGGCTTGGGGTCGATGATTTTCGCTGCGCTGAGGCAAACGAGGCAGTGAGAATGACCAGGATCAAAGAGGCAAGGGTCTTGAGCTTCATAGTTCCTCCCAAGATTGCAGCAAGAGGCTAGTATCAGTTGGATATCTGGAAAGCTATGCTGGCGTGGGCTAGAAAAAAGGCAATGCTTGATTTTCCCGCAATGTATGGTAGTCCGGCCTGAGCAAAAGTCAAGTACAAAATCTGGACTGAGCACATGAATAAGCTGTTAATTGTTGATAGCAGCAGCAGGACTTGAGCAAAACAAGAGTCGCCGCCCAACCAGCCCTCGCGAGCTTGGGGAGCGAGGGACAAAAAAGCCAAAAGCGAATAGTGAGAATCCGCCTACTGGTTTGCCCCGACTTCTGCTGAAGAAGAAGTTTGCTTTTCCGCCGTCGCCGGAGCCGGTTTATAGGCGAAGAAGTCGTGATTGTACAGGTCGCGGTAGAAGTGGCCGGCTAGCTCCGCCGCTTTCGGGCCGAAGGTGGGGCGTCCGCCTTCCAGGAAGAAGACAGCCACGATGCGGCCGTAGTGCGTGTCGGCAAACGAGGCGAACCAGCCAAAGCGGGTGCCTGCCTTGGAGCAGGTTCCGGTCTTGCCCAGTACAGGCTCTTCAACAAAGCTGGTGCGCAAGGAACGTGCCGTGCCATACTGCACCGCTCCCGACATGCCTTCGGAGATCTCTGGGATGAGGGGGCCGATGTCCAGTTGGCGCTTCACCTTGGGCGTGAAGTCGTCGACCTGTTCCGGCGTTGTCGGATGCTGCAGGTAGTAGAGCGTCCCACCGTTAGCCACGGCTGCCATGAGCGCGCCCAATTGCAGGGGGGTCATGGAGATGCTCTCGCCGAAGGAGCACATCTTGCCTACCCCGCCGAGCTTGGCATCCAGCACTTCACTGGGAAAGACGCCCAGGTGCTCACCCTGAATGTGGTATCCCGCCAACTCGCCTAGGCCAAACTGCTTGGCATAGTAGCTGACTTTTTCGAATCCCAGCTTGCGGCCGACAGCTGCGAAGTACGCGTTGTTGGAGTGGGCCAGCGCCGTGGTCAGGTCGACGCTGTAGTGCTTGCCCAACGGCACCATGGTGTCTTTGGTGATGACATTCTCGCTCAGCGCTGCCAGCGCTACTGCGACCTTGATGGTCGAGCAGGGCTGCGCTCCCGCGGAAAGCGCCAGCTTCTGGTTGACCATCGCCAGGATCCGTCCGCTGTCGGGATCGATGGCCACAACCGTGCCGTTCATGTTGCCCAGCGCGTCAATGGCAGCCGCGCGAACGACCGGGTCCTCGCCCGCGGTAATATCGCCGACCGTCTGGTCATCGGCGAAGGAGCTGGCGGTGAATCGTTCGTAATATTTGTGGTGCCGGGACTTGGACTTCGACCTGGCGACGGTGTGCGTCGAGTGGCTGCGGCTCGCCGAGCTCTTACTGCTGTGCCGCGACTTCGACATCTTCTTTTTGGCCGAAGCCGATTCGGAAACCTTGGATGACTTATGCGAACTCGAGCTGGAAGGGTGGGCCGAGATGGTAGCCGCAGGGGCCACGAAGGGCAACAGCAGCAACGCAGCAGCGACGCGAACAAACATGGCGCGGGGGAAAATCATTGGCGAATCCCAAGTCTGTGTGCACGATTAGGGACCAGGAGTCGCTAGCTCTGCACCCTGATCCAAACTGCTGTCGATACTAGGTATTCTGACGGTGGAGTTCAACCCAAAAATCGAGTTTATGGGAACCGCGAACCAAGTCCACAAATAGGGGCTACTTAAGGATGAGGCGGGGCTGCGATGACCAGGTGTGCAAAATCCTACTGAGCTTGGACGGTGTATCAGGCGATCAACGCGCCGCGAGAACTTGCTTGCGCTAGCCGAAAAACAGCCAAAGCCGACGGGATGCGAGTTCTGCTTGATAAATTCCTGCCAACGATGAGAGCCCCTGCCGGCGCCCGTTCCGCTCGCTACGCGTAGGTGGTGGATTTTGCTTTGAATTCTTGTAGGCCAACGAAACTCTCGCCGGCCACCGGGGTTGAAGCGTACAACCCTGAGAATGGTCGTTTCAACGACGGCTATGCCCTCCGCGGAGCAACTCGCCCCTGCTTTGCGGAGGGTTCTTCGTTTTGTTGCTGTTCGCTCTCGGCTCTTCGCTTCTCGCCGGGTCGAGCAACCGATGGGTTACTTGTTGAAAGGTGTTCCGTAGTTGCACCAGCCATCCGACCCTAACGTCACCGGGGAGAACGACGAACCAGAAGCGAAGAGCCAATAGCGACGGGCGAAACGCGGCCCTCCTGCTACCATTTCTTCATGCCAAACGACCGAGCGCGCAAGATCAAGCTCATGCTGTTCGACGTAGACGGGGTCATGACGGACGGCACCATCTTTCTGTTTCCCGCTCCTGCTCATGCTGCCGGACAAGACACGCACGAGCGCCGCGAGCAACTCGCCGACAAAGGTGGATTCGGTATTGCCAGCGCCAGCATGATGGAGGCCAAGGGCTTCAACGCGCACGACGGCACCGGCTTCTCGCTGCTGCGGCTGGGCGGAATCAAAGCCGGACTCATCACCAAGCGCCTGTCCGAGACGGTCGCTCTGCGGGCCCGCGATTTGAAGATCGATATCGTCTACCAGGGCCAGCAGGACAAGGCCGCGGCATTCCACGAGATCCTGGAGAAGTACGGCTATCGCGCGGAAGAGGTCTGCTTCGTGGGCGACGACGTGATCGACCTGCCGGTAATGCGGCTCTGCGGACTGGCGATCGCGGTGAAGAACTCGCGCCCCCAGGTGCTGCGTGAAGCACACTACGTCACCGACCGCGAAGGCGGACACGGCGCCGTACGCGACGCCATCGAATACGTTCTGCGAGAGCCCAGGGACGTTGGAGCGCGTCATCGACGAGTACATCGCCTCGCGCAGCGAAGATCCCGTGGCGAAGCTGCAGTAGGAGAAGTTGCCAGGTATCAGTGGTGATGGAGCAGCGTTGATGAGCGTCTCATCTCCAGACAGGGAAAAAGCCGGGGACATGGCCCCGGCTCGGAAGAGAAACTGCGACTCGATTACAGGTTGATCTTGCGGCGCAACACGCCGACCAGTCCCAGCGCGCCGGTACCAAGCAGCACCAGGCTGCCCGGCTCGGGCACCGTGTTCATGTAGCTCTGGAAGGCCATGCTGTAGCCGAACAGTTGCGTGTAGTCCTGGAACTGGCCGTTCAGGTCGAGATACAGGTCCCCACCGGAGTAGGGGAGAGTGGAGCCGGCCAGGTTGCAGCATCCCGGACCACCCGACACGTCGATAGTGAAGAAGTCGTTGGGGTTCAGGAAGATGTTGGCCGACGAGGTGTCGATGAACGTGCCAGCGGAAGTAATCGTTGCCATCGTCTGGAAGGAGTAATTGCCCATGAAGGGCGCCCCGCCAACTCCAATCCTAACCAGGTCGGTGTCGCTGCCGGTATTGGTGTAGAGCGTAATGCCGGCCAGTTGTCCGCCGATGCCCACGGTGATCTGCTGCTGCCACTCGAGACTATCGTTTAGGCCTAAACTGCCAGAGGGCTGATTGTTCTGATCGAGGATAATATCGGCCTGCGCCGACACTGCAAACACAAGGAACGTTAGCAGCAATGCTAGTGTGATGGTGATTGATCCGCGTACCACTGTTGCCTCCTCTTCGGCACTGAGTGCCGATCTGCCAACTCAAACTGGGTTAGTCCAAAGTCTTCCCGTTTTCCCCGAAAGGTTCGCACATCACCGGGAAGCAAGACGCTCGGAGAATTGTTCCTCCTCCTCCTCTGGGGAGTGTCGCGAAAACTCATGCTGAACGAAGGGCTCCAGCACTTGTCGCCGACACAACACCCGCACTCCGAGTACAGCGGCCAGAGGGCCAACATTATAGGACGGTTTGCGGCGGAGTGCAGAAAATTTTGTGAAAGGCAGCCTTCGGTGGCTGGTGACATCGTTAGAGTCAGCGTTATAGGCAGCGAACAATTAGCGAAACTCTGCTAGAATTCTGCAATGCGTCCCAGTGCTGTTCCCGTCTCGCTTTCCTGGGCGCACCCGCTCGTGGCGGACTGGTTCCTGGCAAAGTTCGGCTCGCCCACCGAGCCGCAGGAGCAGGGCTGGCCTGAGATCCTTGCGGGACGCACCACACTTATCTCGGCTCCGACTGGCTCGGGCAAAACGCTGGCGGCCTTCCTTATCTGCATTGACCGCCTGGTTCGCAAGGCATTACAAGGCGCACTGCATGACCGCACCGAAGTTCTGTACGTCTCGCCGCTGAAGGCGCTGGGCAACGATATTCAGAAGAACCTCGATGGCCCGCTGAGCGAGATCACCGCGCTGGCGGCTGAGCGTGGGCTGCTGATGCCGGAGATTCGCACCGCCGTTCGCAGCGGCGACACTCTGGTGAAAGAGCGGCGCCAGATGCTGCGCCGTCCGCCACACATCCTTGTCACTACGCCCGAATCGCTCTACATCCTTCTAACCGCCGACAGCAGCCGCGCCATCCTGCGCGACATTGAGACGGTGATCGTCGACGAGATTCACGCGGTGGCCGACGACAAGCGCGGAGCGCACCTGGCGATCTCGCTGGAACGGCTCGATCTGGTCGCGGGTGCCCCAAGCCAGCCCTCGTTTGGCGTGAATGGGAGAAATAAGCCAACGCGCATCGGGCTCTCAGCAACGCAGAAGCCCATCGAGGTGGTCGCGCATTTCCTGACCGGCAATGGCCGGCCTGCTCCGGCGATCGTCAACATCGGCCATCGCCGCACCATGGACCTTGCAGTCGAGGTGCCTGCCTCGGAGCTTGGGCCAATCGCGACCAACGAGATGTGGGGCGAGATTTACGACCGTATTGCCGAGCTGGCGTTGCAGCATCGCTCGACGCTGGTCTTCGTCAATACGCGCCGGTTGGCCGAGCGTGTGGCGATGCACCTGAGCGAGCGACTGGGTGAAGACCAGGTCGCGGCGCATCATGGATCGCTGGCGCGCAAGCTGCGTCTTGCCGCCGAGCGCAAGCTGAAGAACGGCGAGATCCGCGCCCTGGTGGCGACGGCGTCACTTGAGCTTGGCATCGACGTCGGCTTTGTCGATCTGGTCTGCCACATCAATTCGCCGCGCTCCATCGCCGTTACCTTGCAGCGCTTTGGCCGCTCGGGCCACTGGCGCGGCGCCGTTCCCAAGGGGCGCTTTTTCGCCACCACGCGCGACGATCTCGTCGAATGTGCCGCCACCATTCGCGCGATCAAGCATGGCGACCTCGACCGGCTCGAAGTGCCGGCGGCTCCGCTCGACATCCTGGCGCAGCAGATCGTGGCCATGTGCTGCTGCGAGGAGTGGGAGGAAGACGCGCTATTTGAAACCGTGCAGCGCGCGTATCCCTATCGCGACCTGACGCGCTCGGAGTACGAGCGCATCCTGGAGATGCTGTCGCTGGGCATAGCGGCCAAACGCGGGCGCTACGGTGCATACATCTTCCGCGATCAGGTCAACCGCCGGCTGCGCGCGCGCCGCGGGGCCAGGCTGGCGGCCATCACCAGCGGGGGAGCCATTCCTGAGACTGCCTTGTACTCCGTAATCGCGCAGCCCGACGAGCTTGCTCTGGGTACCATCGACGAAGACTTCGCAGTGGAGAGCAACGCCGGCGACATCATGCTGCTGGGCAACACGTCGTGGCGCATCCGGCGCGTGGAGTCGAACCGCGGCCGGGTGCTGGTGGAAGACGCGCATGGAGCACCGCCGACGGTCCCCTTCTGGCGCGGCGAAGCGCCGGGGCGTACGTCGGAGCTGTCCCACCATGTGGGAGAGCTGCGGCAGACCTTGAGCGCAATGTTGCCCAACACTGCGCCGCTGGCGGTGCCCCGAGATTCTGAGGCGCTCGAGCCTGCCTTGAAAGGGCACGGCTTTAGCCGTGCCGATGCGTTGCCCATTTCTTACCAGGAGGGGGCTTTAGCCCCCGACACTGGCAAGACTGAAACCCCTCCTCCGGCAAAGCCAAAGCCGCGCCTACGTGGCATCGGATCGACCCCCGAGGTCCAGAACGCGGTTACGTGGCTAAAAGACGAATGCGGCCTCGACGACTCCGGCGCCGAGCAACTCGTCGAGTACATCGTGACCGGGCGCGCCGTGCTGGGCGAAGTTCCTACGCAGCAGACGATCATCGCCGAGCGCTTCTTCGACGAAGGCGGAGGCATGCAGCTCATTGTTCATGCTCCGTTTGGAGCGCGCGTGAACAAGGCCTGGGGACTGGCGCTGCGCAAGCGCTTCTGCCGCTCGTTCAATTTTGAGTTGCAGGCTTCTGCAACTGACGACGGCCTGAACATCTCGCTGGCTGAGCAGCACAGCTTTCCGCTGGGCGACGTCTTCCACTTCCTGCAACTGGAGACCTTCCGCGAAATCCTGCAGCAGGCGGCGCTGGCTTCGCCAATCTTCAAGACCCGTTGGCGCTGGGACGCCAACCGCTCGCTCGCGTTGCTGCGCTTTCAGGGTGGAAAGAAGGTTCCGCCACAGATTCAGCGCATTCGCAGCGACGATCTTCTGGCGTCGGTCTTTCCCGACGTGGCGGCCTGCTTTGAAAACATCGAAGGCGACATAAAGATTCCCGACCATCCCCTCATCGATGAGGTAATGAAAGACACGCTCACCGAGGCAATGGACATCGACGGCCTGCGCCGCGTGCTGACCGGTATTTACGACGGCAGTATTCGCACCCTGGCGGTCGATACGCCGGTGCCGTCCCAGTTTGCGCACGAGATCCTGAACGCCAATCCTTATGCCTTCCTCGACGACGCTCCACTGGAGGAGCGTCGCGCGCGTGCCGTGCAGTTGCGCCGCATGTTGCCGGAGGCGGTGCTGAATGAGGTCGGCCGGCTGGATCAGGAGGCCATCGCGCACGTCCGCGAGCAGGCGCGTCCTGAAGTGCGCGACGCCGATGAGCTGCATGATGCGCTGCAAACTTTGGTTGCTTTGCCTGAGGACCTCGCCGATGATGTCTGGCGCAAGGCTGCGTCAGGTTGGCTGCCTTACCTTGCCGAGCTGCTGGAGAGTTGGCGGGTGGTGCGCGCTGTGGTCGGCAACCGGCGCTATTACGTTGCTTCCGAGCGCGCGACAGAGTTTGCGCTGATTTTCCCTGAAGCGCACGTTCGAAGTCGCGCCGCCGGAGTTGCCTTCGCGCAGTGCTTCGCGGGACGACGCGCTGCTTGCCATGGTCAATGGCTGGATGATGCACTCGGGGCCGACGACTTCGGCGGCCCTGTCTTATTTGTTGGGTGTCAGTCCGGCGGAGGTTGAGCAGGCGCTGCTCCGGCTGGAGGCCAGCGGAACTATCCTTCGCGGCAACTTTACCGGCAATGCTGCGGGCAACGATCCCCGCAACTGCGAGTGGTGCGAGCGGCGGCTGCTGTCGCGCATTCATCATCTGACGGTCGCGACCCTGCGCAAACAGATTGAGCCGGTCACCGCTGCCCAGTACATGAACTGGTTGTTGCGCTGGCAGCATGTGGCGCCGCAGTCGCAAGCTGCCGGCGAGCGCGGACTGCTGGAAGTCGTCCGTCAGTTGCAGGGTTTCGAAATCCCAGCGAACGCGTGGGAGAGGAATATTCTCGCAGGACGTGTCAGTGATTACGATCCCGCGCATCTTGACCAGCTCTGCCTCACTGGCGCGGTGGGATGGGGGCGACTGTCGCCGCATCCCGCGACATTGGAAGACACGGGCGAGACCCGCCGCCGTGTAGTGCCGACCCGTGTTGCGCCCATCACACTGTTCGTTCGTGAAGATGCGGACTGGATGCAGCCGCGGAGCGCCGAAAGCGACCAGCGGCAGGAGGAGTTGACTGAGTGAGCCGGCTCGGACGGTGCTCGATCTGCTCCGCAAGGCGTGGTGCCTCGTTCTTCCCCGACATCGTTCGTGGCACCGGAAAGCTGAAAGCAGAGGTCGAGACCGCACTATGGGAGCTGGCGGCAGCCGGGATTGGTTACAGCCGATGGCTTCCAGAACCTGCGGTCCCTGATCAGCCCGAACCGCCGCAGCAGTGCGCCGGCGGCGTAACGAAAGTTGCGAAACCACGCAACACTGCAGGCCGCTGGTCGTTGCTCTATACGGACCCGCCGGCCGATCGTCAAAAAACTGGTCGAGGCGACCTGCTGGATGCTGCTGCGCCGTTATGGCGTGGTATTTCGCGACGTGCTGGCGCGCGAGTCGAACCTGCCGAAGTGGCGCGAGTTGCTGATCGCCTTCCGCCGCCTCGAAGATCGCGGCGAAGTGCGCGGTGGGCGGTTCGTGAACGGCTTCCTGGGCGAGCAGTTCGCATTGCCCGAGGCCGTTGAGTCGCTGCGCGCCATGCGCAATCGTCCGGCAAGCGGGGAGATCGTCACCATCTCGGCAGCCGATCCCTTGAATCTGGTGGGCATCATCGTTCCGGGCGAGCGCGTGTCTGCCATCTCAGGGCGCTTCGTCACCTTCCGCGACGGCGTTCCTGTGGATCCCGTGCTGTCGACAATGCTGCGCGAGGCCGCAGCACAATGAGCACGCCGCCGCTGGTGGAAGGCGTGGACTACTACATCGAGAACGGGCTGATGGTATTCACTGCGCACTATCTGCGCAATCGCGGGTACTGCTGTCAGTCAGGTTGCCGTCACTGCCCGTATGGATTTGTGAAGCCGGAGAACGAACATGATGATTGAACCGCGGATTTACGCGGATGGGCGCGGATCTTTGGTTATCTCATCCGCGTGATCCGCGCGGATCCGCGGTTGGCTCCTACTCCATGGTGTGAATCTTTACCGGCTCGATTTTGTACAGCACGCGCTGTTCGCCAGGCTGCGCAAAGGGATATTTGTCTTTCCCCAGATACTTCTTGGCCATCTTGTCGATGTGAGCGCTAGCGCCGTCCTGGGTGATCTCCGCTACCTTGCCGCGAACCTCCACGTAGCGGTAAGGGTTGTCGGGGTCCATCAGCGTGATGGCCACGCGCGGGTCGCGGCGCATGTTCTTGTCCTTCTGCCGGCCCAGGGCCGAATTGACGATGACGCGGCCCTTCTCGTAGTCGACCCATACGGGCTGAGTCTGAGGTGAGCCATCGGGCATGAGTGTGGTCAAGAAACCAAAGACTGGTTTGCTGAACAAGGGCATGTAGTTTTCAGGAATAGAAGCGGCCATGACAATCTCTCCTCGCTAGATCTTAGGACCGGGACTTGGAAGAACAACGGCAATTGGATTCGCATAACATTCTACGGGTTCAGGAATTGGCGCTCCAAACGAACTGAGCAAGAATAAGCCCGAGAACGCATGTGCCCGGGCTTTTTGTTAAACCTGCTGTCCCTGGTTAGTGCTTTCCGCTATGGCTTTCCTTTGCCACCAGCGTGATGCACTCTTCCAGCACATCCATCGCGATGTCAGCCTGCTCTTTGGTGACGATCAGGGGCGGCGCAATGCGGATTGTGTTCGGTCCACAGCCCAGCAGAAGCACGCCGCGTTCGAAAGCGAGCTCGACGATGCGGTCGCGCTCGGCTGCGCCCTGAGTGCGCGCCTGTTTGTCGGTCACGATCTCGACACCGATCATCAGACCACGCCCACGAACATCGCCCACCAGGTCGAGGCGCTTCGGCCAATCGGCCAGGTGCGTCATGATGTGCTTGCCGACCGCCTCGGCGTTCTTGACACCTTCTCGTCCCAGCACGTCCATCGTGGCCAGGGCAGAAGCGATGCACACAGGATTGCCTCCGAACGTCGACGCATGCGAGCCCGGTACCCAGTCCATGATCTCGGCACGCGACATCATGATGCCGAGCGGCATTCCGCTGGCAATGCCCTTGGCAATGCAGAGAATGTCGGGCTCCACGCCGGTATGCTCGACCGCCCACCACTTGCCGGTGCGGCCGGCGCCTGACTGCACCTCATCTACGACCAGAAGGATGCCGTGCCGGTCGCAGATGCGTCGCAGCTCCTGCATGAACACGGTCGGCGCCACAACGTATCCGCCTTCGCCCTGAATCGGCTCGACAAAGATCGCCGCGACCTCCTCGGGAGCGAGCACCGTCTTGAACAGCTTGTCTTCGATATAGCGCGCGCAACCAAGCGCGAATGCTTCGGCTTCTCCCGGACCGCCGGGGCAGCCGCGATAGACATCGGGATAACGCACATGCGTCACGCCCGGAACCAGCGGCGAGAAGCGGCGCTTCTGCTGCGGCTTCGAAGCGGTGAGCGAGAGCGCTCCCATAGTGCGTCCATGAAAGGCCCCGAGGAAGGCAATGATCTGCTGCCGTTTGGTGTGATAGCGCGCCAGCTTGAGCGCCGCTTCAACCGCCTCCGCGCCGGAGTTGCCGTAGTAGAACTTGTGCGGCCCCTTCATGGGCGCAACCTTCGAAAGCCGCTCGGCCAGGTCCACCATGCCTTGGTAATAGAAGTCGGTGCCCGACATATGGATCAGCTCGGCCGACTGCTTCTGGATGGCGGCGACGACCTCAGGATGGCAGTGTCCGGTGGAGGTGACGGCGATGCCGGCGGCGAAGTCGAGGAACTCGTTGCCATCGACGTCTTCGACGATGCAACCGCGCCCGCGCTTTGCCACCAGCGGATACGACCGAGTATACGACGGCGAGATGTAACGTTCGTCGCCCTCCAGAATGCGCTTTGCATTCGGGTCCCGGCAGCGGGGTAATGATCTTCGGTCCGGCAACATGAGTCAGAGTATTCGTGGCCATGGTTTTCTCCTGTGAAAGGCTGGGGCACGCGGCGGTGCGGTTGCTGGCCTGCGATCGGACGGAACTCGAGGATGTTGAACGAATGCGAAACCTGACCGAATACCGATCGCTTTCAGGATTGCGGCAGGGTAGCTAGTCGCCGGAGAAGAGATTAGGACGCGCCTGGCAGGGAGCAAATTTCAAGTCAGCGCGGGCGGAGATGGACCGAGACCATGTCGCCCGCTCACCCACGCAGCACGACACGCCAGGACGAACCCGGCCGTTCGAGCGACGATAGGCGACATGGCGGAACATGATCCACTCCTCTCCTCATTATATGCGGCGCTGGCAATGCGCGTAACCCCCAATCCTCCCGTCAGCGCTTTTTCCAGAGCCTGTATGGCGGCAGATAGGTAAACCCGAAGAACTCCTCCCATTGCGTGGAGGTACTGGTAAGTCCATGCTCAAAACCGGCGTCAAATACCAGATTCTTACGTGCCGTGTAGGACACCGCCCACAACAGCCCCACAGCGTCGCTGTGCAGGAAAGGCTGCGTGAAATGCCAGATCTCGCCTTGAGCGCTTAGCTTCCATACCGGATACGAGATCGACAGGGTCTGTCCGTACTGCGTGTGGCTGGCGTTGTCTACAGTCTGCTGGTTGAAAAGGCCGTTGATGTCGAAGTGAAACTTGGCAAGGTTGGTACTCAACAGCAGAGCTCCTGAATTCGTCGGCGTTCCCATGTCGGTGTCGGGCACGATGGAATTGATCGCCTCGTGCAGGTAGCCGACCGCCAATGTGGTGTTGGCGTCACCTGTCCCTAACAAGACAGCTTGGAATCCCACACTGAGGCCACCGAAAGCGGTGTCGTTGATCTCACCCGTCGCACCGGCAACTGGCACCAGTTGCAGAATCAACTGCAGCCGCGGATGGACGGTCAGCTTCGCGACCTCATTGATATTTGCCAAGTTGGAGAACTCGGGCGAGGTTTGCGCGAACAGCGCTCCGGTTTCGAACTGCAGATAGCCAACCGGCGTCAGGGTTGCCGGCGTGGAGACAGTCGGGCGACCGGGATTGGCTTCGGGTACGGCCGCAGGGGTGCTCTGAGCGAACGCGAGTGCACTCACAAAAAGTGTCGCCGCCAGTACCGCATTGCTCGGGCGTACTCGTCGGCGGAGTTGCGAACGCGAGCGCACCTTTATGCCCATGCCACCCGGTCTTGACGTTGCTGGATCACGTTCACTCGATCTGGAAACCCGCATCTTACGCCAAGCTCGCGCTGCAGGGAAACCATCACCATGTCGCACGCGCTACCCAGACCGCTCAATGCGGGCGGGGAATTGCCGGCGACGACACACGGTGCGTGAAACTCTCGGAAGCTTGAAGGGCACGTTCGCGCTTCCTTGTCCGGGGTGGTATCGTAGCTGGCCCGGGAACCAGCAAGTTCTCTGTTCAGCGGCCCATTTCGGCTTACAATGTGGCAGCTTGGGTGCAGCAAGCTACGGGATAGCACTGCGCCGCGGCGAATCGCCCATGGCCCAAGAAGTCCATACCGCGTTCTTCAGCTACTGCCGGGAGGACTCCGAGTTCGCGCTGAAGCTCGCCGAAGACCTGAAGGTGGCGGGCGCTCACGTATGGATCGACCAGCTCGACATCGAGCCCGGCACGCCCTGGGACCGGGCGGTGGAAGAGGCACTGACCAAATCTCCTCGCATGCTGGTGGTGCTGTCTCCTGTCTCGGTCAACTCCGACAACGTAAGAGATGAAGTTTCCTTCGCGCTGAGCCGGCAGAAACGAGTCATCCCCGTGCTCTATCGCGACTGCGATGTGCCCTTCCGCCTGGCGCGCCTGCAGCACATCGACTTTCGGCCCGATTATGAACGTGCACTGCGGACCCTGCTGCGGGCGCTTGGCGTGGAATTGCCGCAATCGTCTCCCTCGGGCGTCCCCGTAGCCGTGGCCGACGCGGCCCTCTCGGCAGCGGAAGCAGAAGAGAGCGCGCGACAGCAAAAACTTGAGGAAGAGCGCAAACTCGCCGTTGAACAAGCGGAGTTGGAGAAAGCGCGCAAGCTCGCAGCGGAGCGGGCTCGCCTGGAAGAGCAACGCAGGGCCGCTGCGCAAAAGGCTGCGCGTGAACACGAACAACAGCGACATGACGCCGAAGGGCGCGCTGGTGACGAAAAGCAGCGGCGAGAACAGCGCGCTGCCGAACAGGCGCGCCTGGAAGAGGAAGCCAGGCAGGCTGTCGAACGGGCGCGACTGGCGCAAGAGGAGCAAGAGCGCCTGGCGGCGGAAATTCGCGTCCGCCAGGAACAACTGCGCCGCGAACAGCAGGAATCGGTCGAGCGCAGAAGCATGGACCTAGGGCGGCTCGAAGAGCAGCAGCAGGAGTTCGAGAACAAACGGCGCGTTGCGGCGAAGGCTGCTGCTAAAGCTCCTCTGCCGGGAGAGGCGTCACGCGCTACGCCGGGCAGCGCCGCCTCGCTTTCATTTTTGGGCAACAAACGCAATGCGCTGTACCTCGCCGGCGCTGCGATTCTGTTGGTCGTGATCGCAGTGACATCGTACTTGTTCTTGCGGCGCGGTAATCCGGAGACACCGGCCGAAGCGAAGTCAGCGGAGACGACCAGCGCAACTCAAGCTCCTCAGGCCCAGACTCCTGCCAGTCAGGGCTCGAGCACTGCGAGCTCGCCTGCGAATGGTTCGGAGTCTGCGCCGGCGAATGCCAATCCGACTGAGGCCACTGGACAGAAGCCGCCGTCCGACAACAGCTCGGCGCCGACAGCGGGCGCCGATCAAGGTAAGAACAAGACTGTGGCGGCAACGAACCTCAGCACGAAGGCCGCCAGCACGACGTCCAAGCTCTCGTCGGCGGAAGACAAATCCGGGACTCCCGATCGAGTTTCCATCCCAGAAGCAGTTTCCAAGGGCTGGATCGTTCGCAAGGTCAAACCCGAGTACCCGCCACTGGCTCGCCAGGCCCGGGTGCAAGGCGAGGTCGTGCTGGCCGTAGTGATCGCCAGGAACGGCAGCGTCAAGAGCATCGCCGCCGAGAGCGGCCACCCCATGCTGATTCCGGCGGCCATCGATGCAGTCAAGCAGTGGCGGTATAAGCCCTACAAGCTCGACGGCAGGCCAGTCGAGGTCGACACCAAAGTCATTGTCAACTTCACCCTGACCAACTAGCACGAGATTCAAGCCTCTCATCGCGACAGGAAATCCTTAAGCTGCTCCAGCACCTGTTGCGGTTTCTCGACCATCGGCGAATGCCCGGCGCCTTCGATCATCACCAGCTTCGCGCCCGGAACCCGCAGGAAAAGTCTGGCGTTCTCCGGCGGGACGATGGCGTCTTCGGCGCCGAAGATGGCCAGCAGCGGCGGTACAGGCTGGAGCGCCGCCAGCCGGTCGTACGGCGGCCTCACCGTGCGATACCTGATGCTGTCGTCGTGCGCCGAGCGAAACGCGGTGTAGGTGAGCTGCTTGAGATCGGCGACAAAAGCTTCGGGCACGGGAAAGCCAGGAGCGAAGCCTTGTTCCAAGCCGCGGCGGAGGGCGTTGTCGGTTTCAAAGCGCGACAGCAACTGGCCAAGTACCGGATCCATATAGAGATGGGTCAAGGGAGTGAATGTGGCCGCGGCGGTCGCCGGGCTGTCGATGAGCACTATGCGGTCGATGCGCGCCGGATTGCGCTCGGCCAGAGCGGTGGCCACCTCGCCGCCCATGGAGTGGCCGATGACGGTGGCGCGCTCCACGCCCAGCTTGTCGAGCACCGCGGCCACCAGCGCGGCTTGCCGTTCGATGGTGTAGCCGCTGTCGGGTGCGGCGGTGCCTCCGTGGCCGATGAGGTCGATGCTGATGACGCGATGATCGGCGGCAAGCGCAGGAGCGATGGCGTCCCACCAATCGATGGCCGCGCCAAAGCCGTGAATCAGGACGATCGCCGGGCCCGAGCCTTGCACTCGAACGTTGGCCGGAACCACGCCGGTGTCCATGACTTGCCCGCCCTCACGGGCCTCGGCCGGGCGGGTGCGCAAGTCCACAAGGCGCGTGTTGATAATGAGAGCAACGGCAATGGCAACGAGAACGACGAGGATGGTCAGGGCGCGTTTCATGGGGCACCGCCGAGAGATACTACACCACGACAGCTCATTCCAAGTCGTCGGCAACGTTACTCTGTCAGATCGCTCTTGGCCATTGGCTATGGGCTGAGATGCGCCTCGGTTGTCACCTGGGCTGATTTCAGTCGGGCTCAGGTACCTGGCGACGCTTGAGAACGCGCTCAAAGTACAAGAAATCCGTTCAAGCTGACCCTTTGTTTTCAAGGCTATAGGGCATTTTTGTCAGCAAAATCCTGAGCCCATGAGACTTACAGGCAAAATATAGATTTCAAAGAGCTTAGAGTATTTCTAATTTAAGTATTAACATTTCTGTGCGATAATAGTCTCGCCGTCGGGAGGCGGCTGGGATGCACTCCTATTCGCAAGACCTGCGGGATCGTGTGCTGTGGGCGTTGGAGCGCGGAGAGGGACCGTCGGCCATCGCGCGGCGGCTAGAGGTCAGCCGGGTCTGGGTCTATCAAGTGCGGGACCGCAGACAAACCACGGGGCTGCGAACGAGTTTGCCGATGGGCGGCCATCGCCGTTCCCGGATTGCCGACCTAGAGCCGAAGCTGCGGGCCTGGATCGAAGCGGAACCCGACCTGGCGTTGCAGCAGATTTGCGACCGGTTGGCGGGTCAGGGAATTGCCATTAAGTCCGGGGCGCTATGGCATCAGTTGAACAAGTGGAATCTGACCTTCAAAAAAAACCCTGCACGCCGACGAGCAAGCACGCGCGGACGTGGTCGCGGCGCGCCGGGCGTGGAGCCAAGCTCTGCCCGCGATGAACGTCGAAAAGCTCGTGTTTATCGATGAAACCTGGACTTCGACCAACATGACTCGACGCTACGGCCGTGCCCCTCGTGGGCAGCGTTGTCGCGCTTCGGCGCCCTACAGTCAGTGGCAGATCACCACCTTCGTCGGCGCTCTGCGCCGCCACGGGATCTCCGCCACCATGGTGATCGACGAACCGATGGATGGCGAGGTATTCCTCGCCTACCTCGAGCAGGTGCTGGTCCCCACCCTCTCCCCCGGAGAGATGGTCATCCTCGACAATCTGGGCAGCCACAAGGTGGCTGGCGTGCTCCAAGCCATCCAGGGCGCTGGCGCAACCCTGCTCTATTTGCCGCCCTATTCCCCCGACCTGAACCCCATCGAAAACTTCTTCGCCAAGCTCAAGGCCTTGCTGCGTAAGGCGGCCAGGCGGTCCACCGAGACTCTCTGGGAAGAAATCGGAACTCTGCTGCAGTCGGTTTCCTCGGAGGAATGCTTACACTACTTCACGGCCTGCGGGTATGTAAACACATAAATTAGAAACGCTCTAAAGGTGCGCCCCTTCAAATGCTGGGGCTAAAGCCCGGCGAGGAAGAGCACACGCAACGCCGGGCTGAAGCCCGGCTCTACCCGAAAGAAACCACCCTCACGCGCACTGGCATCAAGCTGGGCACAGCCGGATACATGTCGCCCGAGCAGGTGCGCGGCGAGAAGCTAGACGCCCGCACCGACATCTTCTCCTTCGGTCTAGGGCGTGTTAACACTAAATGGTAATTCCATGCTATGCTGCGCTGCATGGAGATTAGCGAGGAGCAGTACCAGCGTGTTGCCCCCAGTCTTCCCCGTCAGCGCGGCAATGTACGGGTCACCAACCTGCAATTTCTCAACGCCCTGCTCTATGTGGCTGAGCATGGCTGCAAGTGGCGCGGATTGCCGAAACGCTTCGGTCCCTGGCACACCATCTACACCCGCATGAACCGCTGGTCGAAGAGTGGCGTGCTGGACGCGGTGTTTGAGCGATTGCAGCGCGAACAGTTAGTGCGCATCCGCATTGAGTCGGTGAGCCTGGATTCCACCAGCGTGAAAGTGCATCCCGACGGTACGGGGGCGTTAAAAAAAACGGCCCCCAAGCTATCGGCAAGTCCCGCGGCGGATGGACCACCAAGATTCATATGGTTGCCGCGAATGCTCGAACGGCCATAACGTTCGCCCTCTCGCCGGGACAAGCCTCGGATGCCGTCGAAGGCCGCGAATTGCTGGCCAGCATCGGCCCACTGCCCGCCCCCTTGCACTTGATCATGGACACCGCCTATGACGACAAAACCACGCTGCAGCTGGTGCTCGACTTCGGCTACATTCCGGTCGTACCGCCGCGTCCGAATCGTCTCGATCCTTGGCAGTTGGACCGCGCCATGTACCGCAAACGCAACGAAGTGGAGCGACTGTTTCGTAGGCTGAAAGGCTTCCGCCGCATCTTCTCGCGTTTTGAGAAGCTCGACGTGATCTTCCTCGGCTTCGTCTATTTCGCTCTGATCGTGGAAGCGCTCAGATTCCTATTTAGTGTTAACACGCCCTAGTGCTGTACGAAATGGCAACTGGCCAGCGGGCTTTCACCGGCGAGACCGAAGCAACTGTGCAAGACGCCATTGTGAACCAGGCACCGGTTCCAATGCGCGAGCTGAATTCCACACTTCCAGCGAAGCTGGTCGCGACGATCGATAAGGCACTGGAGAAGGACCGCGAGCGGCGCTACCGGTCTGCTGCTGAAATGCGCCGTGACCTCGAACAGCTCAGGATTGGGAGGCGAACATCGCGGCGCCCGCGATGGACTTGGCTGGCGGCGGGGGCGCTGCTTGTTGCTGTCGCTGCCGGCGGCTGGACTTACTGGCACTCACGTAATGCTGTCAGATTCACGGACCAGGACACCATCGTGCTTGCCGATTTCATCAATACGACCAGTGAGCCGGTGTTCAATGACGCCCTCAACACAGCGTTGCGGGCGGAGTTGGAGCAAACGCCTTTCCTTAACACCCTCGGCCCCGACAAGGTGCGCGGCACACTGCGACAGATGAACCATGCAGAGAACGAGAAGTTGACACCGAACCTGGCGCGTCAGGTCTGTCTTCAGACCAACAGCAAGGCTTACCTTGTAGGCTCGATCGCCGATATGGGCAATCAGTATGGAATCGAACTACGGGCCGTGAACTGCCGGACGGGACAGACCTTTGCCAGGACAAAGAAAGAAGCGGGGAACCGGAGCGAAGTCGTGAAGGTGTTGGGTGTTGCAGGAAACGAGCTACGCCGCGAGTTGGGCGAACCGCATGCCTCGTTGCAAAAGTTCAACCATCCCCTGGATGAGGCGACAAGCGCGTCGCTGGAAGCGCTGCAGGCTGTCGCCGAGGGCGTCAAGCTTAGGGTACAGCAGGGGGATGTAGCAGCCCTCCCGTATTTCAAGCGAGCAGTGGAACTTGACCAGAACTTCGCCTACGCCTACGTTTTGCTCGGTTCTTGTTATCTACGTCTCGTTGAGCCTTCCCTCATGAGTCTCAATGTCAGCAAAGCTTTTGCCTTGCGGAACCGGGCGAGTCAGCGGGAGCGATTTTACATAGAGGCGTACTACTACAGCAGCGTGACTGGGGAAGACAAGGAACTGCGAACCTTCGCCGAGTGGATACGAAACTATCCCCGCGATTCGGAGCCACACAGGTTTAGCAGCGTGAAACTCAGGGTGCTGGGAAACTATGAAGCTGCTGCCGCCGAAGCGCGAGAAGCCGTGCGGTTGACGCCCAGCACAATCGGCTATTTTGACCTGGCATTCGCCAATATCGGTCTCAACCGGCTGGACGAAGCCAGGGCTGCACTTCAAGAGGCGCAAGCGCACCAGATGGATGACTTCTTTCTCCATGAGATCCGATACCATCTGGCTTTTTTGCAAGGCAACGAGCGAGAAATGGCGGAGCAGGTAGCGCGGGCCATGGGCAAGCCCGGAGCTGAAGTCCTGCTCTCAATGCAAGCTGACACCGAGGCATACCACGGCAGACTCAAGGCGGCACGGGTTTTCACGAGTCGAGCTGTACAGTCCGCCCCAGGTACTGGAGGCCCCGAAACGGCGGCCACTGACCGAGTCACCCAAGCTCTGCGCGAGGCGGAAGTTGGCAACCGAGTCCGCGCCAGACACGATGTCACCGAGGCTTTGGCACTGAGCAAGGCTAAGGGAGTGGAGTTGATAGCAGCCTTGGCCCTGGCCACGGCTGGGGAGACGAAGCAGGCGACTGACCTTGCCGACAAGCTCAGCCGGGAGTCGCCGTTGGATACCATAGTTCAGGACTATGAGCTACCGTCAGCGCGAGCGGCCGCTCTGCTCTGGGCGAAGAGCCCGCTTGAGGCGATCAAGGTGCTAAAGGTAGCGACTCAATACGAGCTAGGCGGAGCAGATATTGTGTATCTGTACCCGATTTACATCCGGGGAGAGGCCTACCTGCAAGCAGGTCAGGCCGCTCAGGCGGCAGCCGAGTTTCAGAAGATGCTGGACCACCCAGGCATCGTGCTGAACTTTGTAACCGGCGCGCTGGCTCACCTCCAACTTGGCCGCGCGCAGGTGATGATGGGCGACAAGGATGCCGCACGCAAGTCGTATCAGGACTTCCTCACGCTCTGGAAAGATGCCGATCCCGACATTCCCATCTACCGTCAGGCTAAGGCGGAGTACAAGAACCTTCGAGCAAGTAACAATTAGCAACTGCTAAAGGCAAGTGCGAAGCCCTCGTTCCGTCGGTCAGCCATCAGTAGTAGTTGTCAGTGATCAGTTGTCGGTTGTCAGTGAGAGCAGATCCCTCGCTTCGCTCGTGATGGCAAGGCCTATGGCGAAGAGGTCAAGAGCTAAAGCCGAAGAGCCGAAGAGCCGTGAGCCAAGGCCAAAAGCGAAGAGGCCAAAAGCCAAAAGCCAAAAGCCAAAAGCCAAAAGCCAAAAGCCAAAAGCCAAAAGCCAAAAGCCAAAAGCCAAAAGCCAAAAGCCAAAAGCGGCCTTTTCTCCCCGGCACCAATCCAGTAAACGCAATTAGGTGGGGCTGTTCCCGAATCGGCACAATTGCTCGTCTGGGAATGACCGCCCGATTAACTTTTCCACGAAAGTGCACTTTTCCCCTTGACACATAAATGTTTGGGCGTACCATACGTGTCAAGTGGTAAGAAGTGGGAGAGAGTGGTAAAGCTGATTGGCCAGCTGGCCGATCAGTGAAGCAGTAGCGGATCCGCTCTCGTGGTTGCTGTCGGTTCTACATGGTTCCTTTCGCCCAACGCGACTCGCAACCAGATCGAAGCAGCCGCATGGAATGGCAAGCCGCAGTGAGCTCCCTCCCAGAGAAAGACGTAAGCGCCAATGTTTCGCGGCACGCACTTAACCCGGCTCGACGACAAAGGGCGCCTCAAGGTGCCGGCGGACTTCAAGCGTCTGCTCGACGAGCGCTATGGTGCTCAGTTTTACATCACGAGCTGGGACGGGAGAAGTGCCAAAGTGTATCCCATGGAAGAGTGGGAGGCGATCGAGCGCAAGCTGGCGAACCTTTCCAACTTCCATCCCACCAAACAGAAGTTGCTGAAGCGCACCAGTTATTACGGCCAGACGGTGGAGTTCGACGGACAAGGGCGTCTGTTGCTGCCACAGATCATTCGCGAGTCTGCGGAGTTGAAGGGCGAAGTGGCGGTGAGCGGGCGGTTGACTTATCTGGAAGTAGAGAACGCGGAGGCACTCCGTAAGGAAGTGCAGGAGCCGTTTACCACTGAGGATGAAGAAATCCTGGGCGGTTTGGGGATTTAGCGCAACAGGTTCCATTCGCGATCGGCAGACGGGAGTGAATGGAAAACAAGTTTGGAGAAACGGGCAGCCCTCAAGAGGGCAGACATGGCGGAAGGGAATATGGCCATGTCCCGGTTCTTTTACAACCGGCGATCGAATTTCTGGCCGTGCGGCGTGGCGGCACCTATATCGACGCAACCCTGGGCCTGGGCGGACACAGTTGGGAAATCGCAAAACGCCTCGGCGCACAGGGTCGTTTGATTGGCTTCGATAAGGACCCGGCCGCACTGGAACGGGCGCGCGAGCGTCTAATGGCGCCTCCTACAGAGTGGGAGCTGGGCTGGCCAAGTATTGAGCTGGTGCATGCCTCGTTTGCGGAGGTGGCGGAGCATGTGGCGGCGGGCTCGGCAGACGGGCTGCTGGCTGACCTGGGCGTCAGCTCGATGCAGTTGGGAGATGCAGGGCGCGGATTCAGTTTTCAGGCCGAGGGCCCGCTGGACATGCGGATGAATCCGCAGGCGGGGCTGACGGCCGAACAAGTGGTAAACCGCTTCGACGAGCGCGAGCTGGCCGACGCGATTTACGAATTCGGTGAGGAAAGGAGGTCGCGGAGAATCGCCAGAGCCATTGTTCGGGCGCGGCCGGTAACGACCACGGCGCAGCTTGCGCAGGTCATATCGGCTGCGGCCCGGCCAATGAACCAGGCTGAGCGGCGTATTCATCCGGCGACACGGACCTTTCAGGCTCTCCGAATTCTGGTGAACCGTGAACTTGAGGACTTAGAGGCGCTGCTTGGTGCGGAGGCTGCGCCGCGGGTCCTAAGGACAGGCGGGAGGCTGGTGGTAATCAGCTTCCACTCCCTGGAAGACCGCATTGTGAAAGATGGGTTACGAGATGGCGCGCGGGAGGGAATTTACCGGCTGTTAACCAAGAAGCCGGTGACGGCGGACGAGGCAGAGATCGATCGCAATCCGCGCTCGCGCAGCGCCAAGCTGCGGGCGGCAGAGAGGTTATAGAAGAGTTTCGAAAGTTTTGCACATTTTCCGCAGAGATATTCACAGGCTCTGTGACACAAAGTAGGAGAGGCCAAAATGGCAGCCGGAGTTCTGTACCCCACTATGACAATGTCGGAGCCCGATGGGGCGAGCCAGCCGGCCATGCAGCCGGTGGGCACGTTCATCGGTACGCCGGAAATCTACTTCACCAAGCGCATCGACAACTCGCGAGTGGTGAAAGTGGTCGATCCCCAGCGGCGGCGGGAGCTGGCGTCCTTTGCGATCATGCTGAGCGTGCTCCTGGTTTTGACGATGGTGTATGTCTGGCAACACTTCAGCGCCATCGAGTATGGGTACAAGATCGAGCAGCTCAAGTCGGAGCGCGACTCGATTGTGGAATCGAACCGCGCTCTGAAACTGGAGGTGTCGTCGCTGCGCGACCTCTCCCGGATCGACACCCTGGCGCGGCAGATGGGCATGGGCCCCCCGACTGTAGGACAGGTGGAAGTGATGGAAACCAGCGGCAACGACTCCAACGCGCCGGTGATGGCGAAGGCCAACGGGATCATGGTGGTGTCGGCAATACAGTGAACCGAGAACCAAGTTGGTTTAAGGAATGGCTGTCCTACGTTGTGGGATAGCCATTTTGTTCCGTCGAAGGGTCGTCCGGAGGGACGACGCTACAGCAGGTCCCTCGCGGGCTAAAGCCCACACGGGATGACAAAGTAAGAAGGATGGATCTCGGCGCGACCAAGGTCGTGCCCTGACGCGGAGTATTCCTCCGAGCAACTTTTTTCGAAGCCTGTGAATCCGTGCTCTTACGACGAGCCTCGGAGTGCCATTGCCCACTCGCTCTAAACCCGAATCCAAAGGCCCCACGCGACGGCTGATCTTCTTCACCGTCGTGCTTTCGTTTTGGGTCCTTGCCGTCTGCTACCGCCTGGTGCAGATGCAGGTGCTGGACTATGGCGTCTGGGTGCACAGGGCCTTGCGCCAGCAGAGCCGCACCATCACGGTCGAGCCGCGCCGCGGCAACATCTACGACCGCAATGGCGCAGAGCTGGCGATGTCGATCGACGTGGATTCGATCTTTGCTGTTCCCAGCGAGATTCCGGAGCCGGAGACGACGGCGAGCATTCTGGGCAACGTCCTGCATATCGATCCTGAGGAGATCGTGGCACGCCTGAAGGCGTCGCGGAACTTCGCCTGGATCATGAGAAAGGTCGACGCCGACACCAGCGCCCGGGTCCGCAACCTGAATCTGAAGGGCATTTATTTCCGCAAAGAGCCGAAGCGTTTTTATCCCAAGCGCGAGCTGGCGTCGCAGGTGCTGGGCTACGTGGGACTGGACGATGAAGGCCTGGGCGGGATCGAACTGGAGTTCAACGACGATCTGCAGGGTATCCCGGGCCGCGAGCTGATCTCGGTCGACGCGCGCCGCAAATGGTTTGGCCACACGGAGCGGCAGCCCATTCCCGGCCAGAACCTGGTGCTGACCATCGACAGCACGATTCAATACATCGCCGAGAAGGAACTGGCGCAAGGGATCGAGGATACCAAGGCCATCGCCGGGACGGTTGTAGTGCAGAATCCGCGCACCGGCGAAATTCTGGCGCTGGCCAACTGGCCCACCTTTAATCCCAACGTCTACAACCAGGTACCCCGCGAGGCGCTAAAGAACCGCGCCGTCAGCGACGTGTATGAGCCCGGCTCGGTGTTCAAGATCGTGACCTACTCCTCGGCGATCGAGCAGCACCTGGTCAAGCCCGACGATCTCATCGACTGCCAGCACGGCTCGATCAACGTGTTCGGAATGCGCATTCACGACCATGAGAGCCTGGGGACCATCACTATTGCGGAGGCGCTGGCGCATTCCAGCGACGTGGCCGCGATCAAGGTGGGGATGAAGCTGGGCGACGATCGCCTGTACCACTACATTCGCGACTACGGCTTCGGTTCGCCCACCGGGATTGAGCTTCCGGGCGAGACGCGGGGACTGACCAAGCCGGTGAGCCGGTGGTCGAAAGTCTCGATCGGCGCCATCTCCATGGGGCAGGAGATCGGCGTCACGCCGCTGCAGATCGTCTCCATGATCTCGACCATCGCGAACAATGGTATGTACACACCGCCGCGAATTGTAGCCGGGGAGCTGCCGCCGAACGCCGGACCGAAGCCAGTGGTCTTCCATCCCGCAGAACAGCACCGCGTGATCTCCGCTGAGACTGCCGTAACCATGAAGAAGATGATGGAAGGGGTGGTGTTGTTCGGCACAGCGCGGAGGGCGACGCTGCAAGGCTACAGCGTGGCCGGCAAGACAGGCACGGCGCAGAAGGTTGATCCCAAGACCGGTACATATTCCAAGACAAAGTACATCGCATCGTTCGTAGGTTTCGCTCCGGTGAACGAGCCGGCGCTTACCATCCTGGTGATTCTGGATTCGGCGGTCGGCCTGCACCAGGGTGGGCAGGTGTGCGCGCCAGTGTGGCGGCGCATTGCGCAGCAGGTGCTGGAGTACATGCACGTCCCGTACGATCTCGACGTCAAAGACCCGAAGAACGATGCCAAACGGCAGGCACTGATGGCTTCGGCGAAGGAAGCGGACATCGACGAGGACTCGGACCATCTGGGTGCGCCGCTGGTGACGAACGACGACGCGAGCGGCGACGCGAAGGTTGAGGCGAAGCAGACGCCTGCTTCCAGCGCGGTGGGCAATGGGAAGATCGTCGATGCTTCGGTGACTCAGCCGGTGGCGGGTGGGGAGGCGCTTTCCACTCAGGTTGGTGTCCAAGGGAAGGACGCAAACCTGGGGCACGGGGCGGCCAGTCCCGAGTCAGCCGCAGCGGCAACGGACTCGTCTTCGGGCAAGGGCACGGTCATCATTGACGTGAATAGCGGCCCAGTGGTGCCGTCGTTTGTCGGCAAGACGATGCGCGGCGCCGTGGAAGAAGCGCAACACCAAGGTTTGGAGATCAGTGTTGTCGGGTCGGGCATTGCGCGTGAGCAGTTCCCGCCACCGGGCAGCCGGCTTACCGGCAGGGCAGCGGGTGATGGTGAGGTTTGCGCGGTAGGTTTTGCTGTCAGGGATGGGAAGAAATCAGGGGCAGCCCGGAAACCATCGATACGGGACACCAGAGATATGCCTGGTAGATCATCTGTGATGGAGCACTACAATCCACTTGACATCCCACATATTTCAACCGAAGGAAGGTGTGGGGCGGCCGGCAGCTTCGACTACCTATCAGGGAGCGTTCACGTCAACAGAAGTAAAGCCAGAGTCTAGAGACATCTTCATAATATCCGTCTTAAGGCAAGCATGCCGAGCCAAATGTAGTACGATCTGGCGGCTCCTGTCGCGCGAGAGTTCGAATCGCTCCACCGAAAGAAGTACAACCGGATCTTTAGACCAGCCTTCGAAGTCTTCTGCTGAAACCTGGTTCTTGCACGCGGAAAGGTCGATCAGTTCACTCATGTCCAGTTGCCGATACTGAACTATAGGGTGCTGAATTCCGCTTTTCAGACTCGCCAATACGAGGTACGCCGACCCATGCCAACGATCAACAAAAGCCACCTCGGATGAGTTGACCCAGAAAAAAGGAGATATTGACCAGTGAACGGGCACGTCTTGACCCTCCAAAAGATTGTCCCCTGGCATGTTCCTGGTTCCTGGCGGATACAAAGGCCACCCAACATTGTAAGGGTTAGTCTGCTGGGATGAGTTGAATCGCGTACGATTCTCCTGAGGTGATAGGGAGAAGTCATAGATCAAGTATTCAGCGCTGGAGGACCATCCATAACCGGGATGCACCGGCACGAACTTCAGGTAGGCTAAATATCTACCATCAGGAGAGATAGTCGGCTTTTCACAAACCACACCGTCCAGTTCCCGATCCTGAGACATATCCACGATCGTAACAATTGACAAGTTCGGCAGAGACTTCCCCAGAATTACGAGTCGGGAGGGAGAGACTATCCTTAAAGCATCGATTTGTGTGGTCTGGTTGGCAAGCTTGAAGGTAGATTCGGTGTGTTGGGCTTTGTTGGAAATACGAAAGAAGAAGCACTCATTGCTTAACGCCTCGGGACACGACTTCCAACTTGTTATGGTTACGTCCCACGATTCGGAGGTTCTCGACAGCTTTGACTGCTGGTCCGGTCGGAATGCAACATCGGGCTGCCAGGTCTGCAACGGTGCTGCATCAAGGTCACGAACTTGGGCAGCGGCAACGCCAAATGTCGCAAGGCATGCAATCGCGAGCGTAATATGTCGCAGGTACGCCTGAAGACGGATCACAAATTGCCTCCTCACCTGCCAAGCCTTATAGTGGTGAAGTTCCCAAGATCAACGAACTGATGCGGATCGCATTTGGGAACAGTCGTATAGTTATCCAGTTGGGTATTAGAGCATCCCGCCCCACATTTGTCGGTTACGGTCTTGACGGTCCCAGTACCAGCGCCTAAACCTACGATCAGCACCTGATCGCCGCAATTTAGGGTCTGAGTACTGCTGAAGTTCCAAGCAACAGTGTTTGCGTTTAAGGAGTAGCCCGAGCCGCAGGAGGGGATAATTCTCTGCTCAAAAGCGAAGCTTTTTCCGGTTGCGTCTCCAGGGAGATAGCCGTGACTGATGCACCACTGCGCGTTCTGTTCGGCCGTGTAGCCGTAATATGAGCTAATGCTTTGCCCGCTTCCATTTTCCCAGGACTGACTGATGAATTGTGCCCGCAGATTGTTTGTTGAATATGCGCAGGTGGAGCTATTCACAGTGTAGGCGGGCGATGTGGGCACGCTGCAGTTGATCTCGGTCGGCGTGTTGTACTGGGAGTGTCTCCAGGTCCCCAAGACATTAAAATTGTAGTTCTTGCTGCCGCCCGACGACCCGCCGGGCACGGTCCACTGCGCGGAGACACCGGTGTATTGTCCGGCCTGGAGTCCAGCCAGGCTAGGATTAAAAGTGTAAGTGCCCGGTCCTTCATTGAGATATGCAATGGCAGGATTTGGACCTGGGCCACTCCAAGTCACGGACAGCATGCCGCTAATACCCGAGGGACCTGACAGCGAGACGGTCACTTTGTCCGAGGGTAGATCTACAGTTGTGACACTCACACTCAGACCGCTCAGTGGACCTGCCGGCGTTGTGCCGTGATTCGGGCACTTGTTGCGTGCCCCCCACGGAAGGCTTACAAAAGCGCTTCCATGCGCTCCCCCCACACCAACTAGATGACTATACGCATTGGCCACTGTGGCTACGGGCGGGTTGTCGCTGCCCCAACTAGTTGAGATATTCGTAACGTCATCTTGCCATTGGTCGCAGGCGTCTTGCGCCAGTATCGTGTTCAAGGTCCCGGCACCGACACCTCCGGCAAAGGGGTCAGGGTTAAAACTAGTACCAGTGTACCCGCAGCATAGGGCGCAGCCGTAAGCCAGGTGCCCATAGGTCTTGTCCACGATGATCTTGTTTTCCAACAGGCTGGGGTAGCCCGCTCCGCCCGGCTGGCGAACGTCGTAGGAGCCGGTCGTGAGGTCCTCCGGAAATTTGGCGCCTTTCGCGTCGGGAATCTGTCCGCGAATTAACTCTGCCATATTGATCCAAGCCTGGTCACCTGGCGCAATCGTTCGCGCAATCTCATAGTTGCTCTTGCCGTCGTTATAGTGGAACGTCACCACCGCATCCGCCGGTTTGGTCCCGCCATTAGTGATCGTGATCAGCGAATTGTGGGTTGAGTCAACCACAAACGCTCCGGCTGCCCAGTGGTTGGCAAGCTGATCGAAAAAGGGTGTCTGCGCTCCATAGCGCCCTGTGCTGTCGTAACTGGAAGCTATCGCCATGATGTCGTCAGGCTTGGCCGTGGAGCTGGAAATCTTCACCAGCGCCCAGTGCGCATCAGGCGGAATCTTGCCTTGTTGCTGCAACGCCTTGACATCAAGTAAGACGGTCTCGAACGGTTTAAGTTGCATTGGCGGTACTGCAACATTGCCTTTTTTCGTGTCTCCCCGCCATATAAAGCTCACGTTCGCGGCCTGAACCTGTGGTGTGGTGTTACGAATGAGGACCTGCGGCTGCAACTCGGTTCCTTCGGGAAGGGCGAGCGCGGGATCGGGAGTTTGCAGCGCCAGCATCGGCGCCCACGTGGTCCACACCTGGTTGCCGCCGAAGATGTGTTCCTTCACCGTCGCACTTGGGTCGTGGTCGAACATCTTCATGAGCGCCGAGAATCCGCTGGTTTCGTCATACATGAAGTAGACTGCATCAACCGAATCGGAGCGCGCAGCGGCCTGGAACCTGAAGCCGCCGTAGGTTCCCGCCAAGCCAGCCTGGTTGACCAGCTCGCCAACCGACAACTTTACGCTCTGCCTTGGCCCCAGCGGCACGTCCTGCTGCCATGGTCTACCGGCTGCGTCATACACAAACAGCGTGCCCTTGTTCGGCTTGTCGCTGGCATTGGCGATGATGAGTGTGTCCTTGATACCCGATCTTGGCAGCCACCAGATGCCTTCGTGGCTCGAGCCAAAATCCTGTTCATCGCTGCCAAACGCATCGATGTGAAACCCGATGGGCTGCCCGATCTCATGTACCATAACAGCCGCATAGAGGTTCCGATGCGAGACCGCATCGTAGCGGACAAGCAGCGAACCATACGTCCCAGCCTGGCCCACGAGACTGTACTTCTTCTGCAACTCGTCAGCAACATCGACGGAAACCACGTCCGATGCGGCGATGGCCACGGGCGACAACACATATTCCTGCCCGGTTGCCAGCCGCAGCACCGGTGTCACCACCAGCGTCCCGGTGATCAAATTGTTTCGCAACTGAATCTCAGTGTGCCAGCCGGGCTCGGCCGTCCAGTACGGCGCAAACATTTTCTGCGGCGCAATCTGCGGCAGGCTCTTGGGATCGGGTGGCACCCTGAATTTCGCTTGAGGCTGCGGTTGTGCCAGCAAGACGCTGCTGATGCAGCAGACCAGAGCCAGAGTCACGAACAATCTGACGTGTTTCATGCCATCCCCTCTTTTGAAATATTCAGGAAGCCCACGGGGAGAGGCATGATGACCCTGGAGTTGAATCGCTGTCAATAGCTCTGGTTACTACAAGGATGGGAAGGCACGTCGTCTGGTTGTTGCAACCCCGCGCCGCCGCTGACGCGGCTCGGGGGTTATTTTGATCCCATCCCGCGGGATGACGCCCACGGCTAAACCAAATGACGCCCTACGGGCTTATTGTTCGCGAGCATTGACTCGCCCTGGTGACCGCAGCTTGATACGGGTTGGCTTTTCGAGGCCTCCGTTGGCCCGGACTTACCCGGAAATCTAGACGCTTGTGAAGCCGTCCGTGCTCCAGTCCTCCGAACCTACGCCGTTGTGCACGAAGAACAGTCCGGCCGGGTCGTATTTCTTCTTGATTTGTTCTAACCGGTCATAGTTTGTGCCAAAGTAGGCCCGCTGCCACCTTCGCTGAAAGTAGTTGCTCTCGGAGATGTAGCTTCCGGTGTTTGGCGAGATCGATCTTAGCTCGCTCATACAGTCGCGTACCTTGTTGGCGGCTTCGCGGCCGGCAGCGGTGTCGGGTTCATGACCAGGAATTCCGGGGTAGGCCGGGCCCTGGCCGTTGGCGACAATGGCAAGCGCAAAGGCATCGATCACATCGGGATTCATGGCGGTGTCCTTCGCCGCGGCGACGGCCTCCGGCGGCGCGCCCGCGAGGCCCTTGTTGAAATGAAGTTCCACTTCGCCATGACGGGAGGCAGCGAACAACGCATTGGCCAGCCGTTCCTGCGAATCGTCCTTCAATAAAGATGCCGGAAGCCAGAGGGACTCGAAGCCATAGATGACCCATCCCACTTGCCCACTGTCTCCGGTCCACCACACGTTGTTGGGAGAGGCGCCGGCGCGGGGATCGGTGACAAACACATTCAGATGGCGCTCCTTCCACCAGTCGACATCCCACCAGTGCCGTGCGGGTATGCTGAGGATGATCGGGTGCGCGCTGATGGTGTAACTGCCGGGCGACCTGCCCAGCCAATCCATGAAGGGTTGCCAAACCTTCTTCGCCTGCTCGGGATCGAGACCGTGGGAGACCATGCTGAGAGCGAGCGTGTTGTCCGGCGTCATGTGCGCCTGCTCGCCCCAGTGGTCGTTGAAGAGCGCATCGCGGTAGAAGCCGACGAAGTGGCGAATGAGCCGCCGGTAGGCATCGTTGGAGGAAGCCTTGACTTTGAAGATGGCTCCTCCAGCCCATTCAGGAAGCTCGCGCACGCGCAGCGTCACCTGGCTGACGACGCCGAAGCTGCCGCCACCACCGCCTTTGAGCGCCCAAAACAGGTCGGGATTGGTGCGGGCATTGGCGATACGAATCTCACCGTCGGCGGTGACCACCTCCGCTTCGAGCAGCCCAGCTGCTACCAGGCCCATAGTGCTTGGAGAAACTTCCAAACCCGCCGCTTTGAACCAGGCCGGCGACGCCGACGGTGGTGCAACCGCCACCTTGCACGTAGGCGCCGGCTTTGGTGGTGACGGCATCGTAGGCCTGCATCCAGATGGCGCCGGCACCGAGCGTTACCGCCCGCTGCGGTGGATGTGAGCCTTTGCATCCGCGGGGAACAAAGCCGGAGTGCATGGTGATGTCGTGCATCTGACGCGTCCAGATGAGCAGCGAATCAGGGGCATTCGAGGTGCCCTGATAGCTATGGCCGCCGCCCTTTACGACCAGCCGCAGATTATGCTCGCGCGCGAAGTTGACGCCGGCGGCGATGTCGTGCGCATCTCGCGCGGCAATGGCATAGACGCTGGGCTTGGTGGTCCAGGCATCGATCCAACCCAGCGTCTGGGTGAGGCCCGGCTGGTCACCGATGTAGTAGGGGTTCTTCAGATTCTCGAAGAGCTTCTTGCACTCGGCGCCGTCAGGGTGCGATTCGCAGGCTGCCAGCGGGAAATTGACGGGAACCAGGTTTCCGCTGACGGCATCGTTTAAGTGCTTCCATTGCTGGGCTGACGGCCAGCCCTTGTCCGAGGGCCGCAGGCGGCGGGTGGCGGCAAGCAGCTCACGTGGGAACAAGGGCAAGAGGGCGGCCGCGCTGGATGTTTTCAGAAAATCCCTTCGTTTCATAGCCTAGCGATCATATAAGGAATGCAATGAGTTGGAGTCGAGTTCGCAGGCAGTTCCATTTTGGAAGCGGGCGCCGAAGTAGGGGCACCCTTGTCAAAAGCCCCGACTATAATTTAGTCAGAATGAATTTCCTGAGATTACTAGATGGTGCGGAATATACGGCTCAACAGGGCGACCCTCCCATTGCCGGACTCGACTACGATAGCCGGCGGGTGCAGCCGGGATGGTGTTTCGTGGCCATGCGGGGCGAGAAGACGGACGGCAACCTATTCATTGAGCAGGCGCTGGCGGCGGGCGCCGTGGCCATTGTGAGCGACTCACTGCCGCCACGGCCGGGCGTGTCGTGGGCGCAGGTGCCGCATGGACGGCGGGCGCTGGCGCGTCTGAGCGCCAACTTCTATCATCGCCCGGCGGAGAAATTCAGAATCACCGGCATCACCGGGACCAACGGTAAGACCACTACGTCGTTCATCCTGCATCGCATGTTGCAGGCAGCGCAGCGCAAGACGATGCTGGTGGGCACGGTGGAATACCGCATTGGCAAGCAGATCTTTCCCGCTCCACATACTACGCCGGAGGCGCTGGAGCTGAACCGGCTCTTTGCCCATGCCCTGCAGGACGGATGTACAGAAGCGGTGATGGAAGTGTCGTCGCACGCGCTGCATCAGGAACGGGTGTACGGCATTCCCTTCGACGTGGCGCTGTTCACCAACCTGACGCGCGACCATCTCGACTATCACGAGTCGATGGAGAGTTATTTCGCGGCCAAGACACTGTTGTTCAAGGGCGAGGGCGTTGAGCCGCCTCGCGTGGTGGTGGTCAACATCGAGGACCCGTACGGGCAGCAGCTTCTGAAGCAGTGCAAGAAGTATGAAGAGCTGATCACCTACGGCATCGAGCGCGGCGACTTTCACGCCAAGGACCTCAAGGTCGAGCACAACGGGGTGCAGTTCAAGCTGGTGACGCCGCAGGTCGAGATTCCGATCTATAGTCCGCTGCTGGGGCGGGTGAATATTTACAACCTGATCGCCGCAGCGGCTGCGGCGTACGCGCGGGATGTTGAGCCTTCGGCGATGGCGGAAGCGGCCGATCAGATCGCGCACATTGCCGGGCGGTTCCAGCGCATCGATGAGGGGCAGCCGTTCACCGTCATCGTGGATTATGCGCACACGCCGGACGCGCTGCTGAATCTGACCGCGGTGGCCAAGGACTTCATACAACAGCGTGGCGGTCCGGGCCGGGTGATCATCGTCTTTGGCTGCGGCGGCGACCGCGACCGCAGCAAACGGCCAATGATGGGAGAAGCAGCGGGGAACGGCAGCGACTTGGTGGTGCTGACCAGCGACAATCCGCGCAGTGAGAACCCGGTGGATATCATGAATGACGTTCTGCCGGGAATTCAGCGAACCGGCACGAAGTACACGCTGGAGCCCAGCCGCAAGAAGGCGATCGAACTGGCCATTCAGGAAGCGCAGGCGGGAGACATCGTTTTGATAGCGGGCAAAGGACACGAGAAGATTCAGGTCACGCGCGAGGGCACCTTGCCGTTTGACGATGTCGAAGTCGCGCGCACGGCGTTGCATCATGCAGGATATGGGGTAGCCCATCCTGCGCACACATGAAGCTGCCGCTGTGGAGAGCTGAGGAGTTCCTGCCGGCAACCGGCAGCTTCGATCGCGACGCCATCGCCACGGGATACTCCATCGATTCCCGTACATTGCAACCGGGTGAGCTGTTTTTCGCCGTCAAGGGCGAACGGCTCGACGGGCACGCCTACGTTGAAGCCGCGCTGGCCGCAGGCGCGGTCGGTGCGGTGGTGCGCCAGGACCGGCTGAGGCAGTTCGCCGACCAGTCGCGGCTGCTCGTAGTTGAGGACACGCTCGTCGCGTTGCAGCGGTTGGGCGCGGCGGTGCGCAGGCTATGGGCGAGGCCGCTGATCGGGGTGACCGGATCGGCCGGCAAGACAACGACGAAGGAAATCATCGCTCACGTGCTCTCGACCCGGCACCGGGTGCTGAAGTCGCAAGGCAATCTCAACAATCAATTCGGAATGCCGCTGCAACTGCTGAAACTTGAGCGCGAGCATGAGATGGCGGTGATTGAGATGGGCATGTCGCACGCGGGAGAGATACGGGCGCTGGCGGCACTGGCCGAGCCGACCTGCGGTGTCGTGACCATGGTCGCGCCGGTGCATTTGGAGTTCTTCGACTCCCTTGCCGGAATCGCGCGCGCCAAGTACGAGCTGATCGAATCTCTGCCCGCAGGCGGAATTGCGGTCCTGAACGCCGACGATCAGTACGTTTCGCAGTTTGGCCGCGACTTCCATGGCAAGGTCGTGATGTTCGGCTTGCACAAGCCTGCCGATGTGATGGCAAAGAACATCGAGGCGCATGGCACTGCGGGCTCGGTCTTCGATGTCGTTGTGGACAATGAACAGGCGCGGGCTGCACTGCCGCTGCTTGGCGAGCACAGTATCTACAACGCGCTGGCGGGGATTGCCGTCGGATTGCAATATGGAGTTCCTCTGCAGGCCGCAGCCCAGTCGCTGGCGTCGCTCAGTGCAGGTGACAAGCGTGGTGAGGTGCTGCATTTCGCAGGCGCGACGGTCATCAACGATTGCTACAATTCGAATCCGAAGGCCCTGGAAAACATGGTGCGCTCGCTGGCACAGCTTCAGGCGCAGCGGCACATTGTCGTGGCCGGGGAGATGCTGGAGCTTGGTCCGGCAGCGGAGACCCTGCACCGTGACTGCGGCAAGTATATGGGGAACTATGGCATCGACAAGCTGTTGGGAGTCCGCGGGCTGGCCAAAGCTATGGTGCAGGGCGCGCACGAAGCCGGAGTCGATGCCGAGTTTGTGGATACTCCGGAAGAGGCCGGCGGGTGGTTGAAGCGCGAGGTTGAATCCGGGGATGCGGTGCTGATCAAGGCATCACGGGGCGTGCGCCTGGAGCGGGCGCTGGATGTGTGGATGAATCGCCAACCGGGTGGCGACCACTAAGGCCGAATCTGGCACAGTTCTCATACGGGGAAGAATTTGCTTTATTGGCTGTTGTACCAGCAAGGCTTTCAAGCCTTCCATATCGGCCCGTTCCGCATCTTCCGCTATCTGACGTTTCGCACTGCCTTCGCAAGCCTGACGGCGTTGTTCATGGGGCTGATCGTGGGGCCGGCGGTGGTGCGGCGGCTGCGCGCGTTTCAGGTCGGCCAATACATCCGCGAAGAGGGGCCCAAGGCCCATCAGAAGAAGGCCGGCACGCCAACCATGGGCGGCGTGCTGATTGTCGTCGCCATGGTGGTGCCGACGCTCCTATGGGCGGACCTCAGCAACCGCTTTGTGTGGATCGCAGTGATGTCCACCCTGGTCTACGGCGCCATCGGGTTTGCTGACGATTACTTGAAGGTCGTGCATCGGCGTAACCTGGGCCTCAGCGGCCGGGCGAAGCTGGCCTACCAATTCGCTGCGGCATTCGCCGTGGGTATAACCCTGATCGGTTTGGAGCGGTACGGGCTGTACTCGACCCGCCTGATCGTTCCGTTCTTCAAACGAGTGCGGCCCGATCTGGTGATCAGCAGCTGGCTGCACACGATGTGGTGGCCGCTGGCGTTTCTTCCTTTCTTTATCTTCGTGGCGTTGATCATCGTCGGCTCCAGCAACGCCGTGAATCTGACAGACGGTCTAGACGGGCTGGCGATCGGCTGCACGGTAATTGCCGCGGGCGCACTGACGATCCTGACCTACGTCAGCGGTCACGCCGTTTTTGCCGACTACCTGGAACTTGCCCGTATGCCGCAGGTAGCTGAGCTCACCATCTTCTGCGGCTCGATGGCGGGATCGGCAATCGGCTTTCTCTGGTACAACGCTCATCCCGCGGAAGTCTTCATGGGCGACGTGGGCTCGCTGGCGCTGGGCGGAGCCATTGGCACGGTCGCCGTACTGATCAAGCAGGAGTTGCTGCTGCCCTTTATTGGCGGAGTGTTCGTCATTGAGGCGCTGTCGGTGATTCTCCAGGTCGGGTCGTACAAGCTGCGCCGTAAACGCATCTTCAAGATGGCGCCGATCCATCACCACTTCGAACTGCTGGGGTGGAGCGAGTCGAAGGTCATCGTGCGCTTCTGGATTGCCTCCCTGGTGTTTGCACTCTTTGCTCTCACCACCCTGAAATTGCGCTAAGTTCGCTCCAGGAAATGGCACAATGAGAACTTCGGGTCTCGCCGCATGAATGTGAACGGAAAACGGGTCCTGGTCGTCGGGCTTGGCAAGTCCGGGCGTGGCATCCGCGCTGTTTTTGCAGAAGCGTGGTGCGCGCGTTTCCGTCTCCGATGCGAAATCGCCGGAGCAACTTCGCCAGGAGATTCCCATGCTGCTCGACGCCGGCATCACGGTGGAGACGGGCGAGCATGGCGAGCGCACCTTCCGCGAACAGGACATGATCGTCGTCAGCCCGGGCGTTCCCTTCGACATGCCGCTGTTGGCACGAGCGCGCGAGCGAAAGATTCCCGTGATCGGTGAAGTCGAGCTGGCATACCGTGTTCTTAAAGGCAACATCGTTGCCGTCACCGGATCCAATGGTAAGACAACGACCACGACGCTGGCAGGGGACGTGATTGCGGCTGCCGGCCGGGACACGCTGGTAGGAGGAAATATCGGCACTCCCGCCATCAGCTTCGTCGAGACGGCTACGGAGCAGACGTGGATTGTGCTGGAGATCAGCAGCTTCCAGCTGGAGACCATTGAGAGCTTCCGGCCAAAGATCGCCGCCATATCTAAACGTCACCCCCGACCACCTCGACCGGCATTACACCTTCGAGAACTACACCGCCGCCAAGGCACGCATCTTCGAGAACCAGACGAGCGACGACTTCGCCATCCTGAACGCGGATGACGCCGCCTGCGTTGCAATGGCCGCCAAGGTGAAGTCACGGGTGTACTGGTTCAGCCGATTGCGCGAGCTGGAGCGCGGAGCCTTTGTGCGCGGCGAAGACATCGTGTGGACGGACTCGGGCCGCGAGCAAAACGTTCTGCCGGTGCGAGAGATCCCGCTGAAAGGCTCGCACAACCTGGAGAATGTGCTTGCCGCGGTTTGCATTGGCATGCTGGTGAAGGCGGAGCCGGCAGCGATCCGTCGGGCGGTCGAGGAGTTTCGCGCGGTCGAGCATCGCCTGGAGTATGTGGGTACGGTACGCGGCGTCGAGTACTACAACGATTCCAAGGCCACCAATGTGGACGCGACGATCAAGGCGCTGGAGTCTTTCCCCGGGCGGCTGCACCTTATTCTTGGCGGCAAGGACAAAGGCAGCGACTACAGCGTGCTCAACCACCTGATCGCGCAGCGGGTGAAGCGGGTCTACACCATCGGAGCTGCGGCGGCGAAGATCGAATCGCAGATCCGCGGGGCCGAGGTGCTGCACAGCGAGACGCTGAACAACGCGGTCAAGCGGGCCAGTGAGTTGGCGACTGCCGGTGATGTCGTTCTGCTGGCGCCGGCGTGCGCCAGCTTCGATCAGTTTGACAGCTATGAGCATCGCGGGCGCGTCTTCAAAGAGCTGGTTCGCGGGCTGGCGGCAAGAGAGCAGGAACAAAGCCTGGCGACTTCGAAGCCGGGAGGCGACCGCTAGTGGCCAAGCGTGTCAGTGTCGACAAGTGGCTCTTCGGCGTGACGCTGCTGCTGGTGTTTATTGGCCTGGTGATGGTCTTCAGCGCATCGGCGGTGATGGCGAAAGCGCGCTATGGATCGCCGTACACGTTTCTGTTCAGGCAGCTCGCCTGGGCGATAGCGGGCGTGATCGCAATGGTGGCGGTGATGAACATCGACTATCGGCAGCTTCGCCGTCCCACCATCGTGTTCACGTTTCTGGGGACCACCTGCCTGCTGCTGATTACCGCCTTTTTCTTTCACGATTCGCACAACACGCATCGCTGGATCAGGTTCAGCATCCTGTCGTTCCAGCCTTCGGAGCTGGCGAAGCCGGCCATCATCCTTTATCTTGCCTACTTCCTGGAGACCCGGTGGCAACAGATTACGGACTGGAAACATGTGCTTTTGCCGGCGGTTGCCCCCACGGTGCTGTTGGCCCTGCTCATCGTGAAGGAACCTGATCTCGGAACGGCCGTGGCCTGCATGGCGATCACCGGCGCCATTCTGTATGTCGCAGGCATGCAGACGCGGTACTTTGCCTATGCGATGGCGGCCTCTGTCGTACCCCTGTATTTCCTGATCGTGCGCGTTCCGTGGCGCTGGAACCGCATCATGGCGTTCATCAATCCTTACAAGGACCCGCAAGGTCACGGCTTTCACATTATCCAGTCGATGATTGCGGTGGGAACCGGCGGCCTGATGGGCGCAGGGCTGATGGAAGGCAAGCAGAAGCTGTTTTATCTGCCCGAGCCGCACACCGACTTCATCTTCGCCAATATCGCGGAAGAGCTTGGGCTGTGGGGTTCTTTGTTGATCGTCGTGCTGTTCAGCATCTTCTTATATCGTGGCGTGCGTGTGGCCCTGCGCACAGAAGACCCCTTCGCGCGGTTTCTCGCTACCGGCATCACGGCGATGGTGGTGATCCAGGCGCTCATCAACATCAGCGTGGTTCTGGGCATCGTGCCGACCAAAGGTATTCCCCTGCCCTTCATTTCCTATGGCGGCTCGTCGCTGTTTATCACGCTGGCCACCGTTGGAGTTCTTCTGAACATCACCCAGCAGACCGACTAGCCATGCGTGTGATCATCGCGGGAGGCGGCACCGGTGGCCATGTCATTCCCGCCTTGGCGATTGCGCGTGAGTTGCGCGACCAGCATCAGGCGGAAGTGATGTTTGTAGGCACCGCACGAGGCATCGAGACGCGGCTGGTGCCGGCGGCCGGCTTCGATCTGGAACTGGTGCAAGTAGGCCAGCTCAATCGAGTCGGCTTGCAGACCCGCATTAAGACCGTCATTGATCTGCCGCGCGCTGTTTTTCAATCGGTGAAGCTGATTCAGCGCTTCCGTCCCAACGTCATGATCGGCGTCGGCGGGTATGCCTCGGGGCCGGCAATGCTCGCAGGGAGCATCGTGAATGTTCCACTGGTTGCCTTCGAGCCGAACTTCATTCCTGGTTTCGCCAATCGCATGATGGCGCCCCTGGTGCGTTCGGCTGCTGTGCAGTTTGAGGCGACCTGCCGCTACTTCCGCAACTGCCACGTGACCGGAGTGCCGGTACGCAGCGAGTTCTTCCACGTCGCGCCCCGCCCCGCGGATGCACGGCCTACGCTGCTTGTGTTTGGCGGCAGCCAGGGCGCGCACGCGATTAATGTTGCCGTGTTGGAAGCCTTGCCGCGCCTGGCGTCGCTGCTGCCTGAGATCCACGTCATTCACCAGACCGGCGAAAAAGACTACGCCGACGCCCAGGCCGCCTACTCGAAGGCGAGCGTCTCCGCCGAGGTTTCGCCCTTCATTGACGATATGCCGGGCGCTTTCGCCCGCGCCGACCTGCTGCTGTGCCGCTCCGGCGCCAGCACGGTTGCGGAGGTCGCTGCTGCCGGACGTCCAGCGATCTTCATTCCGTTGCCGACGGCGGCGGACGACCATCAACGGCACAACGCCGCCGCCCTTGCCGATACCCACGCGGCCCGACTGCTGCCTCAGTCGGAACTCACCACCAGTCGGCTGGCTCAGGAGATCGCCGAGCTGCTGGCGAACCCTCCGCTGCTGGCGCAGATGTCACAGGCGGCGCGCAAGCTGGCGCATCCCGACGCTGCCGCAGAGATCGCCCACATCGCCTTGCGGGCCGCTGGCGTGTCCGGCCAACACGCGGTAGGCTAAGGGATTCGCTGGTAGAGCGGGCCTTCAGGCCCGCGTTGAGATGCAGTTCCTAGGATTAGGGCTAAAGTTCATCGCTAGCGATGAACTTTAGCCCGCTTCCTATTCGCATGCAGGACGCGGCGCTGAAAGCGCCGCTCTACCACTTATTCCATGTTCGCCAAGATTCAACGCGTGCATTTCGTCGGCATCGGCGGTATCGGCATGAGCGGCATCGCCGAGGTGCTGCTCAATCTGGGATACAAGGTTTCCGGTTCCGACCTCAAGCTCTCGCCTGTCACCGAGCGCCTGCACGCCATGGGCGCAAGCATCTGCGAGGGCCATCGCGCCGAGCACATCAGCGGCTCCGATGTGGTGGTCATCAGCTCGGCAGTCCGCAATGACAATCCCGAAGTGCAGGCTGCACGAGAGCAGCACGTGCCGGTCATCCCGCGTGCCGAGATGCTCGCTGAGCTTATGCGGTTGAAGTACGGCATCGCGGTCGCCGGCATGCACGGGAAGACCACGACCACTTCCATGATCGCCGCCGTGCTTGCGGCGGGAGGGCTTGATCCTACCGTGGTTGTCGGAGGCCGTGTCGATGCGATGGGCTCCAATGCTCGCGTGGGCAAGTCGGAATATCTCGTTGCCGAGGCCGATGAGAGCGACCGCTCCTTCCTGAAGCTGTCGCCCATTGTGGAGGTCGTGACCAACATTGACCGCGAGCACATGGACTGCTATCGCGATTTGCGCGATGTGGAGCAGACCTTTATTGAGTTCATGGACCTGGTGCCGTTCTATGGGATCGTGGTGGCCTGCAACGATGATGACAACCTGCGCAAGCTGCTTCCCGCCGTCCGCCGCCGCATTCTGACGTACGGCATGCGCGAAGACTCAGACCTCCGCATCAGCGATCTGTGCTTTGCTGCGGGCGACGGTGTGCGTCTGTCGCAGACCAGCTTCCGTGTGCGCTACCGTGGCCGCGATCTGGGCGAGTTTCGTTTGCACGTTCCCGGCGAGCACAACGTGCGCAATGCGGCGGCTGCTATCGCGGTTGGTATCGGTTTGGATGTGCCCGTCGCCGGCATTCGCGAAGCCCTGGAAGCAATTCAGCGGTGTCGACCGCCGCTTCCAGATCAAAGGCCGGGTGAATGGAATAACGGTGGTCGATGACTACGGGCATCATCCGACGGAGATCAAGGCAACGCTGGCTGCTGCACGACAATGCGGATTCCATCGCGTGCACGTGATCTTCCAGCCCCACCGCTACAGCCGGACCCAGCTTCTGATGGAAGAATTCGCGACGGCATTCGAGAACGCAGACGCGCTCGTCCTGCTCGATATTTATCCTGCCAGCGAGCCGCCGCTTCCGGGTGTGACGAGCCAAGCGCTGGCTGACCGAATCTCGCAAACCAGCACCTGCGATGTACAAAATGCGGCTTCATTCGATGCGGCGGTGCAACTTGCGTGCGCCGGCGCGCGACCTGGCGACATGATCCTTACCCTCGGCGCCGGCAACGTCTCGCAACTTGGCAGGCTGGTGCTGGAGTACCTCACACGTCAAGAGAGCTCGAAGAGCGCAGTCGCCGGTTAGAGTTTCTCAATCGCCAATCCCTGATTCGGTAACGTTCCCGTTACTTGTGTGGTTCCCATGCGGGAGTGCAGCAGATGGGCTGCGGCATCCGCTTCGAAAGCAGCTATAGTTGGGCGAAAGGCTTGATTTCTCGGCGTTTGATGTACTTTTCATGGCTCGCAAGAACGCATCCACCATCGCGGAAGACGAACTCGAGATAGCCCCCGAATCGCCCTCTTCTGCCCGGCGCTTCGAGGACGGTCCGCTCGATGGAACTCTCTTCGATGTGGACGATGAAGCCGAGTCCCCCTTTCTCCGCGGACAAAAACGCGTGCCGGTGCGCCGGAGTGCGCTGCCTCGCAAGGCGCTCGACCGGTTTAAGGTGCTGCTGTTTGTGCTCCTGGTGGGCGGGGCCATCAGTCTGATCGTAGTCACGGTGTATCGCTACGCCACCCACTCATGGAGGTTCCAGATCGACTCCAGCGACAACATCGAGGTGCTGGGGGCGCACAACGTAAATCGCGCTCAGGTGCTCGACGTCTTCGCCTCCGACATCGATCGCAACATCTTCTTCGTGCCGCTTGCGGAGCGCAAGCAACGGCTGGAAGCGATTCCCTGGGTTGAATCGGCGACGGTGATGCGCCTGCTGCCCGACCACTTGAAGGTCCAGGTCAAGGAGCGCACGCCGGTGGCCTTTGTCGAGATCGATTCGCACATCGCTCTGATCGACGCGCATGGCGTGATCATGGAGATGCCTGCCGGGCAACAATCAGACTATTCGTTTCCCGTGATCGTCGGCATGACCGATGAGGAGCCCCTGGCCACGCGCGCGGCTCGCATGAAACTTTACGAACGGCTGATCACTGAACTCGACTCCGGCGGGACACATTACTCGCGCAATCTTAGCGACGTGAACCTAAGCGATCCCGACGACGTAAAAGCCACGATCTCCGATCCGCAGGGAGCGGTGCTGGTCCATCTTGGGTCGTCGAATTTCCTGGAGCGCTTCCAGGTCTATGTTTCCCATGTGCAGGAGTGGCGGACGCAATTCCAGCCGCTCAAGTCGGTTGATTTGCGCTACGAGCATCAGGTGATCGTCAATCCCGATGAGGTCGGTCGAGGCCCAGCAGCCGGCGGCCCGAAGTTCCGCAGGTGGCAATTCCGTGCCGCCGGCGAAGGGAAAGAGCAAGCCAGGCGCGCGCGGCAAGGCGAAGAGTCACAACTAAAGATGGCGAACCAGAGCGAAAACCTGCTAGCAGTCGTCGATGTGGGAAGCGCCAAGACCTGCGTCATTGTTGCGGAGGTGAATGACTACGCGCTGCGCTACCGTGGGCATGGTATCTCCGACTCCCGCGGTATGCGCAAAGGCGTGGTCGCCGACCTCGACAAGGCGGTCGGTTGCATCAAGAAGGCGGTGGAAGAGGCGGAAAACGTCGCTCAGGCTCCCGTCGAGAATGCCGTGGTGGGGGTCGCCGGATCGCACATTCGCGGCGTCAACAGTCATGGTGGCATCTCGCTGGGCTCGCGTTCGCGCGAGATCAGCCGCGACGATGTTCGCCAGGCGGTGGAGAAGGCGCGCAGCATTCCGCTGCCCGACGACCGCGAGCCCCTGCACCTGCTTCCGCAGGAGTTCATCCTCGATGGCCAGCCCGGAGTCCATGACCCCGCAGGCCTGATCGGCAAGAAGATTGAAGTGCGGGTACACATCATTACCGCCGGTACGATGGCGACGCAGAACGTTGTGAGCGCGGTGAACCGTGCCGGGATTCATGTTGACGACACCGTGTTCGAAGCGCTGGCCTGCGCCGACTCGGTGCTGCAGACCGACGAGAGGGAACTGGGCGTTTGCCTGGTTGACATCGGCGCCGGCTCTGCCGACCTCATTGTGTACTTCGAAGGCGTGGTGATTCACACCGGCGTGATTCCTCTGGGCGGAGATCATTTCACCAACGATGTCGCGGTCGGCTTCCGCACGCCGCTGCCGGACGCGGAGAACATCAAGAAGATGTTTGGCTGTGCCATCGTCACGCGCATTCCCGAGGGCAACGAGATCGAAGTTCCTTCGGTGGGTGATCGTCCTTCGCGGCTGCTGCAGCAGCGCATGCTGGGCGAGATTCTGGAGCCACGCTCGCGCGAGCTGATGGAGTTGTTGCGCGAGCATCTTCGCCAGGCTGGAGTTTACGAGTTGCTGGGAGCAGGCGTGGTCTTCACCGGCGGTGGCTCGCGCCTGCCCGCCTTGCTGGAGACGGCGGATGACATTCTGCGGCGGCCGGTGCGTCTCGGCTACCCTGTGCCGATTGCCAAGCTGCCCTCGCAGTTGCTGGAGCCGGAATTCTCCACCGCCATCGGCATGGTTCTCTACGGACATCGGGCGCGTCAGGCGCGCATGAACATTGATCGCAGTATTGGGGCCAGGCTGAAGGCAATTTTCGCCCGGCCGAACGCGTAAGAGTCAGCAAATGAATTCAGTGGGAGTCAACGATGATCGAAGATTTCAATGACAAGCAGCCTGAGAACGACCTTCGCATTCAGTTCAATGAAGAGCTACTGAACAGCGCGCGTATCCGGGTCATCGGCGTCGGCGGCGGCGGCGGAAACGCGGTCAACCGCATGATCGAGTCCCACCTGGAAGGCGTGGAGTTCGTAGTCGCCAACACCGACCTGCAGGCGCTGAAGCTGTCGAATGCGCCGGTGAAGATCCAGCTGGGCGTGAAGCTGACGAACGGTCTGGGCGCGGGCGCAAATCCCGAGGTCGGACGCAAAGCGGCGCTGGAAGATGCCGACAAGATCATCGAGGCCCTGGAAGGCGCGGACATGGTGTTCGTCACCACCGGCCTTGGCGGGGGCACCGGTACCGGCGCGGCGCCGATCATCGCGTCGCTGGCCAGCGAGATGGGCGCGCTGACGGTGGCGGTCGTCACCAAGCCGTTTGCCTTTGAAGGCAAGCGCCGCCAAACCCAGGCCGAGCGCGGTCTGTACGAGCTCATCGACTCCGTCGACACCACCATCGTCATTCCCAATGAGAAGCTGCTTGCGGTCGCGAAAGACGCCGGTTTCTTTGAGTCGTTCCGCGTGGCCGATGACATCCTGCGGCAGGCGGTGCAGGGAATCTCCGACATCATCACTATCCCGGGCATCATCAACCGTGACTTTGCCGATGTGAAAACGATCATGGCGGGCATGGGATACGCCGTGATGGGCACCGCCACCGCACGGGGAGAAGACCGGGCGACAAAAGCGGCCCAGGCGGCTATTGCTTCACCGCTGCTCGAAGCGGGAGCAATCGATGGGGCGCGCGGCATCCTCATCAACGTTACCGGCTCCAGTTCGCTGCGGCTGGCGGAGGTCAATGAGGCTTCGACCATCATTCAAAGTGCAGCCCACGAAGATGCCAACATCATCTTCGGCGCGGTGCTTGACGAGAAGATGAAGGATGAAGTGAAAATCACGGTGATCGCCACGGGCTTCAAAGAGACCTCGCACCATCACGAGCATCAGGAATCGATGAGCAGTTCCACCGTGCAAAACCGGAATAACGGCAACTCGCCGCAGGCAACGTATGAGGTGGCGCAAGCGCATGTTCCCGAGCGCGTTCCGGCGGCGGCGTCCGTGTTGGTGGAGTCCGCTTTCGATCCCAAGGTCGCGACCGCCGTTTCGGACGGGCCGGAAATCGTCGACGACTACGCGCTGGATTCCGGCATCGTGCGCCATGCCGCCCCGATGGAAGACTACCCAAAACCGCCCGAGCCGCCGCCTGTCAAACGCGAAGAGATGCCGGCGATTGAGACGGTCAGCAGCAGCGTGAACATCAAGTATGATGCTGACGATCTGGAGATTCCGGCGTTTCTGAGAAAACGGGGGGAGGCGTAGCTTCTTCGGTACACTAGAGTTATGAGATCGGCCCTTGTGGCGCTTACGGTGGCTGTGTGCCTGAGTGTCGCGAATGCAGGAACTGAGGACTTGGTGGCGATTACGCCCGCGCCAGCGGATGCTGCCGGTCAGAGTCCCTGTCAGTATTCGTTGACTAATCCGCCGTCGGACAAAACCAAGTACTTGCACAAGGGACCAGGCCTTGTTGCTCCGAGGGCCATTCAGGCACCTGATCCGAAGTATCCTCGTAATACAGGGCACGGGCCGCGTAAAGGAATGGTTGTGATAGAGGTCGGCATAAATGAATCCGGCCATGTCGAATACGCTGTTGTTAGTCGGTCGGTGTCGTGCGCAATGGATGAAGCAGCTCTGGAAGCGGTTCGACAGTGGCACTTTACTCCCGCGATGAGGGGCAATAAGCCTATTCCAATCAAGATAACTATTGAAGTGAACATGCTTCCCATACGGTGAAACTCAAACTGACCCTCACGCTCCTTGCCTTGCTTGTCTTTCCCTCTTTGCGAGTGTTGGCGCAATCCAATGTCTCCGTCACCCCCGAAGAGGTCACTGACGACGCGGCCTTTGCCGAGTATCAACTCGTCACTGCAGGAATGACTCCACCGAAGGCAACACACTCTCCCGATCCACCGTTTCCCGACCTCCCGCCTGATGCCGAGCCGAGCGGCATAGTGGTCATGCAGATTGGAGTTGACGCGCACGGCCACGTGAAGCCGGTCCGAGTTCTGCGCAGTCCTGGCCAGGCCTTCGAAAAGAGCGCTGTCGCTACCGTGAAGACCTGGCGGTTCAAGCCCGCGAAGCAAGACGGCAAACCGGTGCCGGTACAGATCACTGTGGAGATGAGGTTTGAAAGGTAGGTTGTGATGTTGGCCGGGGTTTCACTTTTCTCCGCTCATCGCCGGCCCGATCAAAATCGGTGCAGCATCGCCAAATTTGACGTCTGAAGCCGGGACCTGCTCCAGGTTCGACCCTGTGGGAGCACTCCAAAGCCACGTGAATATCAGCTTGTTATAACGTGTGGCAACGATGGCATCGTTGCGGCGCCGCTCAAGTTCATGTGCCTCCGGCGGGCCTGCGGAAGTGCCGCGATAGACCGTAAACACTCGTCCTCCCGACTGTACGATGCGGTTCGACTTGATCTCGCCAAAGCGGCCGAGCATCTCGAGATATTCGCCGAGCGACTCGGAGCCCAGGTTATCGTCGGCCGAGGCCGGAAAGGGCAATCCCATGCAAGCCTGATCCAGCACTCGCAGCTCAAGCGTGGCTGCACCATTGGCCGCTCTGCCTCGGAGCAAGGTCCGCGCGCACGACCTCCAAAGGTAGTAGAGCCGCTCGGTCAACTGGTTATTAATAGCGTCTTCATCCTGGGGCGGCGGCTGCGTGGTATAGCTCCAGCCCGCAGGCAATGCGAACGTGAAATCCATCTCCGGGATGCCAAACTCCTTGGCCGCAAGCGTCCCCGGCGGGATGGTGTGCTCGGCCGGACGGGTGCGAATCGCCTCATCGACAACCGCCGTGGGGATGGTCGGGCCATTCGTCACCGCTCCCTCCACATGGAATGGCTTGCCGTCCGTGGTGAAGAAGTTTCCAGCGCCATCGGTGCAGAAGGCCTGCACGTCTTCAATCGCTTTCCGAGACTTTCGAAGAAACGCCTTGTCGTTGGTCTGGATGGTGAAGCGGACGTTGTAGTCCCGAATGTTCGCAGAAAACCGCGTGCCCCAGACGCCGTCTCTGTGTTTGTCAACCCGTTTGAAGTGGATGGGCGCGGGCGCCGAGTCCACCGAACCCTCATGCGTGTATCTGGACATCCTGCGCGCCATCTCATCCCGTTGCCGTACCTGTTCGGGGGTCATGCCCTTATCTTCGTCCTGATTCCCACCTGCGGTGACCACGAAGGTTCCGTAATGCGGGCCGTTCTGGAAGCCGATGCCGAGCAATGCATGCTCACCCGCCAGGCGGATGGGGAGCATCAGGCGGTGGCCCGAAAGGGTAATCGGGAGGTGAAGCGCGAAGCCGAAGTACAGGTTGGTATAGGTATCGTCGGTCAGTAATCCGGACTCCGGCAGCAGCGTTTCCGAGGTGGATCTTGTGCTGTCCGTAGCCTGGCCGCCGCTTTGGATCGAGGAAGGTAGACGGCACTGCGCTGAGACAAGCTCGCAGGAGATTAACAGGAGCGCCAACCCGAGGACACTAACCCATCGCCCAATGGTGAGCGGTCTCGACTGAGATGACGATCGCGATCTTGCGCGGATCTGGCGCCAATTAACCTTCTTCAACACGCTACGAGTACCTGCGGAGTGCTGTCATCATTGCAGCAAATCGCGCCGCCAGCAACCCGGTGATCCAACTCAAATCCGCAACGTCTGTTTGCTTCCCTCACACGCGCTGTGGCAACATGGCCGGACTTGATCTCAGGACGAGGCGCTGCTCATGCGACGTTTTGCCGTAGCAATTCTGCTGTTCCTCCTTGCCGGTCAGATGATGGCCGCTGCTCCCGCTCGCGACTGGAAGACCGGGACGCTGCTGGAAACCGAGCAGCAGAAAGTCCCGAGCGGCACCACTTACAACAGCAGCACAGACGGGACCGCCAAACCCAAGGGCGACAAAACCAAGTATTCCCAGAACACCACAACCACCGCGACCCAGGACTACGATACGTTCCAGATCTACACCATTCAGGGCGCAGGCAAGATCTATACCGCCAGCGAACGTTTGCTGTTTCCCTGGTCGAAGCCGGCGAATATCAGCGTGGGTGAGAGCGTGAAGTTCGTGGTGGAGAAAAACAAAATGTACCTGCTGGACGATGACGGTAAGGAACACAAGGCGACCATCAAGAAAGTGAAGCTGCAAAACGCCGAGTAGCGTTCAGGTTGTCACCATGGTCGCCGTGATACCTTGCCTCGTAACCGACTGATTTCATCCCGCCGGCGAAACCAGATTCCCGTTGACATCGTAAGCAAGTCGCGTTTTACTTTGCCCGACTTGCCATAGTTTCAGGAGGTGCACTGTGACATCGATCCTCAGTTCCGGAATCGTTGAAGTCGCGGTCGGCCTGGCCTTCATCTATCTGCTTCTCAGTCTGCTCTGCTCGATCGTGAATGAGTGGATTGCGGGCATTTCGGGCTCGCGCGCCTACAACCTTGAAAGGGGCATCCGTGGGCTCTTCACTAATGGAAACCTGAACCATACAACCTCGCTGGCTGACGCCTTATACGCTCATGGCCTGATCCAGAGCCTCTACAGCCGCGGCTTCTGGGACAAGATCTTCTTGAGAAGAGGCGGGCCATCTTACATACCGCCAGCATTGTTTTCCACGACCCTGGTAAACCTTCTCGTGCCTGGCCCGAATGCCGACACCAATCCGGTTGATACGCTTCGGACCGCAATTTCCAACCTTCCTGCCAGCAAGGGGAAGGAAGCGCTGGCCGCGCTGGTCAATCAGGGCCAAACCAAGGTCGAAGAGATCAAGAAATCGCTGGAGAGTTGGTACAGCGATGGCATGGACCGGATCTCGGGGTGGTACAAGCGGAGGACCACCCTGGTCCTGTTTGTGCTGGGCCTGCTCGTGGCCATCGTGACCAACACCGACTCCTTTCTGGTGGCGCGAACGCTCTGGAACAATCCGGCGCTGCGGCAGGCAACGGTCGCCGCTGCCGATAGGTACGTCGAGGACTACAAGCCCGAGACGACCACTGGTTCGCCACCCAGCGCGGTGCAGGTGAAGACTGCCCTCGACAGCCTGAATTCTCAGCTGCAAGCACTGCAAATACCGGTAGGATGGCCAATTGCTTCGGGAGGGCAGCATTCCATCGTTGCGGATGTGGGAAGCGCCATCGGTACCTTGTTCGGAAGTAGCCAGTCCGGTCCTCCTCCCGCCGACGGCCGTTCGTTTCCAACCGACATGAGGCTTGCCTGGTTCCGGATGTTGGGTTGGTGCTTTACTGCCGCGGCGCTGTCGTTAGGTGCGCCGTTTTGGTTCGACCTGCTGAACAAGTTCATGGTGGTCCGCTCGGCGATCAAGCCCGAGGAGAAGAAAAAGGAAGAGGATTCGTGAGGGCACAAGGACAAAGCCCGTCTCCGTTGCGGCTTCGTGTCAGGGCACGGTTTTAGCGCCTGCGGCGCGCTTTCGAGCGGCGCTGCGAGCTCGATGCGGTGGCCGGCTCAGTACTCCGGCCATGCTGTTGCCGATAGATCGCCTCGACGCGATCGATGGTGTCGATCTCGGCGGGAAGCTTGTCTCGCCGAATGCGTACGATACGGGGAAAGCGCAGGGCAAATCCGCTATCGTGGCGGTCAGAACGCATGACCGCGTTGAACGCCACTTCGAGAACGATCTGCGGCTCCACATCGCGGACGTGTCCGTAATCTGCAATGGTGTGGGCGAAGAACCATTGCGTCATCTCGGCGATTTCCGCGTCGGTGAGGCCGGTGTAGGCCTTGCCGATGTTGACCAGTTCCTCGCCTTTGCGAACGGCGAAGCTGTAATCACTTAGCACTTGCGCGCGTTTGCCGTTGCCGAATTCGGCGCGGGTGACGACAACATCGAGCGTTGCCAACTCGCGCTTCAGCTTCAGCCACCAGCGGCCGCGGCGGCCCGGCATATAGGGTGAGTTGACGTCCTTGATCATCAGGCCTTCGTTGCCGCGCGCCATGGCTTCAGCGAAGAGCTGTTCCAACCGTTCAACCGAGTCGGCGCGTGTGGCAGGCGCTCGCAGTATCCATCCCGACGAAGCCTGTGGCGGGATTTCCGCTTCAAATAGCAATTGTCCCTGCGCGTTGATTACCGGCCGAGGCTCGATTCGCTTCGCTCCGGAGAAGACGCGGTCCAGCATCGCACCGCGCTCGGAGAGCGGATTCTGTAACCTCAACTCGCCTTCTGCGTAAAGCAAGTCGAAGACTACATAAGCTACCGGAACCTGCGCCATTAGTACTTCGCTCACTTGCTTGCGTCCCAGCCGCTTCTGCAGCTCGGAAAACGGCATGGCATGCCCGCCATCGTCTTCGTGTTGCCAGGCAACAATCTCCCCATCAAGGATTACCTCGCCCGGCAGATCACTCAGCGGGGCGGTCAGCTCAGGGAACGACTGGGTAATTCATCGAGCGTGCGCGAGAAGATGCGGACCTGCCCTTGGCCGCAATGCGCCTGCGCCCGAATGCCGTCGTACTTGTCTTCGACCAGCGCGTGCTCGAAATATTCAAAGGCTTCCGCGGCATCGGCTGCGGGGCTGGCCAGCATAAATCCGATGGGGTGAAACAGCCGCATACGCGCCTCGCTTAGACGATGTTCAGCCGCAAGCTTGAGCGTTGCGCCGATGTCGCCGAGCAGCATGTTGGCGCGCTGCACTTCGGTCAACGGCTCATCGTAGGCTTTGGCGACCGCCTCCTCGACCAGGCTTTCTTTGAGCCCGATTCTCAAGTCGCCGGTGATGATCTTCAGGATGTACTTGGTTTCGAGAGGGCCCGCGCGAGCGAGGAGGTCGGACAGCAACTCGCCCTTTGCGTTAGCGGTTCGGGTGGCGGCGATTTGATCGAAGGCGGCTCGAACATCGGAAAGCTTCAGAGCTTGTGCCCCAGCTTCGCCCTTCTGTTGGGCTAAGCTGGGTTCACTACCGACCATCACCTCAAACACTGCCGCGCCGAGATCGCCAGTCTTGCGATACCCCGCGCTGAGAGCGGAATCCGATGCGCCAGTGACTTCCTTGACGACCTTCCACAGCAGTGATCCGCCAACCTGCAACGTGCGCTCTTCGAATCCCGGAAAAGCCCGGCCCGACAAAAACACCGCTGCAATCGTCGCATCGTCCACAGCGCACGAGCGGAAGTACTCGGCGACAATCGCCGTCTTCTCCAGCTTCCTGGTGGTCGCGCGAATGCGCTCGCAGGTCTCGGCCAGCAGCCGCATCAGATCATGGTAACTGCGTCAGCGGCAATCCATTGCCAGGACACGCCTATTCCTGCCTCAGCGCCACCATGGGATCCACGTTCGCCGCCCGTCGCGCCGGCAGATAACAGGCGAACAGCACGACTACGGCCAGAAGCAACGGCGCCAGCACCAGGATTGCCGGATCATAGGGGCGCACCATGTGCAGAACACTGGCAACCACCCGTCCTGTGGCAAAGGCGCCAATGAGACCGACGGCAAAACCGATGATCGCCAGGCGCATGCCGCGCTTCAGCATTAGCTGAAGTACGCCACTGCGCGTAGCTCCCAGCGACATGCGGATGCCGATCTCGCGCTGGCGCTGGGTCACGAGGTAGGACAGAACACCATAGATGCCGACCGCCGCCAGCACAATCGCCAGCCCCGCGAAGAGGCCCAGGAGCCCAGCAAGGAACTGCTGGCCACTTGCGTTCTCGGCGATAACTTCGCTCATGGTGCGAATGTTGAAGAGCGGCAAGCTCGGATCAACCTGTGCCATCGCGCTGCGAATTTCAGGGGTGACGTTGAGCGGCGAGGAGGTGTGCACGACAATGACAATCCAGCGCTCGCCGTCAAAACCGTTGTATACCTCGGGCACGGCGGCGTGCCAGAGGCTCCATTCCTTCACATCTCCAACCACGCCGACCACCTGCCTCCATGGACCGTTCTTCTCGCCATAGGAGAACATCTGGCCAATCGGATTCGCGGTCGGGCCAGAAATACCTGGCCATGCTCTGGTTGATCACCACCGGGTACACCATGGCGTTGGTTTCCTCAGCCGGCAGTTTTACATTCGCCTCCGAGGCTGCTGTCTGCTGCTTGTCGAGCGCCAGCGCAGCCGCCGCATCCTCTGCAGTCAGCTCACGTCCCTGCAGCAGCGGGATGCCCATGGCGCGGAAGTAGTCGGGAGTGGCGGAATGGTTCTCGACCAGGGGGCCGCTCATGCCGGTCGAAGAACTTCCTCGCAAAGTGACGTAGCTGTTGTTGCCGCCTTCCAGCGGGAGATGATTGGTGATCGATGCTGACTCGACTCCAGGAATGTTCTGCACTTTCTGGAGCAAGGCCTGCGAGAAGTTGAATTGTTGCTGTTGTTTCTCATATCGCTCTTGCGGTAACAGGAGCGCCCCCGTCCAAACCCCTTCCGGCCGGACGCCGACATCGGTGTTCCGAATCCGCAGGAAATCCTTCAGCAGAAGCGCCGCCGAAACCAAAAGTAATAGTGAGAGACCGACCTCAGCGACCACCAGAGCGTCGCCTACGCGGTGTTGGCGATGCGCCGTTGTACCTGTCGCGCCGGCTCCGCCCTTGAGCGCTTCGGACACATTGGTACGCGACGTCTGTAGCGCCGGGAAAAGTCCAAATACCAGCCCAGTAAGGATGGCCACGAAGAAGGTGAATGCCAGTACCGGAAGGTTGATTTCGATGGCGTTCGATTGGGGAAGGCCAACGTGCTTGAGGGTCGTGATAACTCGGACGCCACCCCAGGCCAGCAGCAAACCGAGTACTCCGCCAGCCATGCTCAGCAGCAGGCTCTCGGTGAGCAATTGCCGCACCAGGCGCCCACGGGCCGCTCCCAACGCGCCGCGAATGGCAATCTCCCGCTCACGGACCACGGCACGAGACAGCAGCAAGTTGGCGAGATTTGCGCAGGCAATGAGCAGGACGAGAAAGACGGCGCCGAGCATGAGCAGCAGCGAGGTGCGCGACTCGCCAACCATGTCGTCGTGCATTCCCACCAGCGAGGCTCCTACCCGATGGTTCGAGTCGGGATACTGCTGCTCAAGGCGGGAAGCGATCAGCGTCATCTCGGCCTGCGCCTGTTGCAGCGAGACGCCAGGCTTCAGCCGGCCGATTGCGTTGAGCCAATGGCTGCCGCGCTCTCCTAGATGCTTCTTATCCATGTCCAACGGAATCCACAGTTGCGATTCCGAAGGGTAGTGAAAACCCGCCGGCATGATTCCGATCACTTCATACTTGCGATCGTTGAGGGTGATCTGCTTGCCCACGATTTGCGAGTCGCCATCGAAGCGGCTTTGCCATAGTCCGTAGCTGAGGATGACGACGCGATCCTTCCCGGGTTCGTCTTCACCTTGCGCCCACGTCCTTCCCAGCAATGGGCGCGCACCCAGCACGGAAAAGAAGTTGGCTTCCGTTGGAGTTCCAATGACATGGTCAGGCTGGCCATTGGAGTTGAAGTTCAGGTCGTTAGCCCAGCCGTACACCGCCATGTCCTGGAAGCTATGGTTTTGCGTCTTCCAGTCGATGAAGTCGGGACCGGTGAAGGGGTAATTGCCGGGAGCATCCTCAGTCTCGTATAGGCGAACCAGTTGGCCGGGCTGCTCAAACGGCAGCGGCCGCAGCAGCACCGCGTCAATGACGCTGAAGATTGCCGTGTTGGCGCCGATTCCCAGCGCAAGCGTCAGGATGGCAATTGCGGCAAACGCGGGAGACCGGCGGAGACCCCGCCAGGCGTAGAGAAAGTCTCTTCTAATGGAATCCACAATTCACCCCCGACTGACGGCGCTTAATATCTCCGTTTGGGCAGCAATTGGCACGCCAGAAGCGACCTTGCAATAACAGCAAGTTGGGGCGTGTCGGACACCGGCCAACGCTCCCTTTCGTGCAGTGCTGTTCGCAAACGGACACCTTAGTCTAGCTACGCGAATTGGAGTCCAACAGCACCCAACACACGGCGCTTAGACTTAAGGCCGACCAGCGGCGTGAGTGCAATTGGTCAAGGTTTTACACCCGCATAGAACGGAATCGCGCTCTTCGCCACGTTCTTGTAGACCACGCCCCCCTTCATCACGAAGACCACCCGCCGCACGGCAGTGATGTCGTTGACGGGATCGCCGTCAAGCGCGATGATGTCGGCCTGCATGCCCGGCGCGATTGACCCGATCTGGTCGCCCAGGCCCATCGCCTCGGCCCCCAGCGAGTTGGCGGAGACCATGGCTGCCATGGGATCGACACCACAGTGCACGCGGTCGATGAACTCCTCGGCATTGCGTCCATCCGCGCCGGCGACAGCATCAGTTCCAAAGACCATCTTCAACCCGGGAGTCTTCGCCGCCTGCCGCACGAGCTCACAGTCCTCGGGCAGGACCTTCTCCATGGCAGCAAGCCCCTCCTCGGTGTATCCCGGCGTCCCCAGGTACCGCTCCTTGTTCTGCAAATAGTTGTTGATGACCAGCGCCGCCTGCGGATCGAAGTATGTACCTTTCTCCGCCATCAGCTTGAGGTCCTCTTTATTCGCGCCGGTGCCGTGCTCGACTTCTGTGCATCCGGCAAGCGTGGCAGCGCGCACCGCCTCCTTGTAGGCATGCACCAGCGTACGCAGCCCCTGCTTCTTCGCTTCGTCACAGGCCGCGGACAACTGCTGAAACGAGAGCGTCATACCTCCGCCCAGCCGGATTGACTTCGACGCGAAAATCTTGATCAGGTCCGCGCCGGCTTCCTTCTGCTTCCTGATGTATGCGCGGATCTGGTCAGGAGTCCCGGTGTCCTCGCCTTTTCCCACCAGTGGTTCCACCGCGGTCAGGATGCGCGGCCCCGGAATCTCTCCGGCGGCGATGGCGTCACGCAGCGGAACATCGTTCGGCGCGCCCACACTTTGCACGGTCGTAAAGCCCGCCATCAGCGTCACCCAGGCGTTGGACGCGGCTTTGTAAGCGTCGGCCTGGCTTGTGCCCTCCGTGCCCGCATTCTTGCCGTCTTTGCCGAAGATCCACGTGATGTGCACGTGCGCGTCGATCCAGCCGGGTAGCACTGTCAGCCCACGCAGGTCGTAGTCCACAGGCCCGCTGCCAAGAGGCTCGACGGCGATGATCTTCGAACCTTCGACCACAATGCGTTGATTTTCGAGAACATGACCCTTGCCGTCGAGCACGCGGCCGGCGGCAATCACGATGCGCTGATTGGGAGGCGCGCTGGCAGCTTGCTGCGCAGGTTGAGTCGACTGGCCGACAAGCCCAATCGACGCGAGACAAATAGCAAGCAGAGATGACAAGGAAGTCGCAGATGGTATGACAGCTCGTTTCATCAATTAGCAATCATAGCGGGTGGCATGTCTGTGTTTGGTGTTGAGTCATTCATCCAACCTGGTTTGCAAGCTGATTCTTGGCGCGTTGATCGCCTCGAGTACTGCCTGTTTACCGTCGGCCCGCCGCTGAACTTCTGCCAGGACAGCTCTAGTTGGCTGCACCATTCAGCCAACGATAAGTCATCAATTGCGCCGAAATGCATATAAGGGCTGTGGCTGGAATAGTTTAGACGGATCACCCAGAAAACACCGTCAAAACATCTCGCGTGCATCGACACCCGGCGACTTCCGATGCACACTCAGGTCAATCGAGGTTAGATACTACCAATCCTCGAGTCGGAGGATTCGTCATGAAAAGAATCATGCTGTCATTGATAACGGTATTGGCGCTGGCCATCGGCGCTGGGGCCCAGGGGATCATTAACTTCGGCGACATGCCGAGTGCGCTCGACCCCAGCCCCATGCCTAACAGCTACGCCAACCTGAACTGGACGGGCTTCTTCTACGTCAATCCCTTCGTCTGGGAGGGCGCTGGTCCGGGCTTCAGGCACGCAGACTGGATGGGGGGAAGCGACGTGGTCTTTGCTCCCTACGCCTGCCCCAGCCTCGGCTGCTACGCCTCGCTCAGCGTTCCGGTCAGCATTCGTCCGACCCCCAATACTCCTCAACCGCCGAGGACGGGATTCATGTTGGTTAGTACCCATGCAGCGGCGGGCTATCCAACATTGGGCCCCGGCGGCAGTCCATTGGTGGTTACCGCCTACTACAACGGCAGGTTCGTCGGAAGTCACACATACATGATGGACACCAACGTACGGCAACTGGACTTCCCCACCGAATGGGGCGTCGTGACCCAAGTGATATTCCAGGGCTCCGTCGTGTTCTATGACCTGAACGTGTACACACTGGGATATTGAACAGCAGCACGCAAGGGCTCGCCTGAGCCACCCCACTTACCCGCAGCGGGGCACTTTGGCCGGCTTTGAGGGCCTGTAGTGTAGGAAACCTCGGGTAGGCCCTACGAAAGCGACCAAAAAACGGAGCGGGCGCGATCCTCAGACTTCATCCAGATTGCGCCTGCTCCGGAGTGCGACTTACTCGAAACCTTGCCTGGTGGTAAATCCGCTGGGTATCTGGAACAGCGACGGATCCGGATCCCCGCGCTGGATGTTTGTCAGCCGGTAGACGGTCTCTCCGATGCGCGGATCGTTGCGCTTGCTCAGCACCACCATTTGCAGGTCGGGCGAGGTCCACACCTCAGAGGTAATCTCCAGAGGACGCTCGTTTCCAATCTCGCCCGCGGGTATGGTGCGCGTGGTGCGTGTCCCCACGGCGGAGACTCCCTCAATCGTCTGCGTGCCCAGGGATTCCGTCTTGGTTTCGCTTGGGCTTCCTGCGGTATTCACCCACACTCGCTGCTCCACTCCCGGACTTGCCGCTCCCGCAACGATGATCTTCTTCTCAACGGTGACCGCCCCGGCGCCCGGCGATACAGGCTTGGGCACATCCCCCGCCGCCGTGGCGAAGGTGCGAGGCCCAGCCGAAAGCTTGATGACCCGAGCTGTCTTGTCGTTCAAGTCAAGGACGTAACTGACCTTGTCGACCGGGTCATTGATGAATGCGATCTTCGGGGCATTCGTGGCCAGGGGACCGAGGTTGCTGGTCATCTCCTGACGCCGGGTGCGCCCCTGGCTGTCGCGCGCCAGTTGCGACTCGGTCTTGTTCACGATGCGATTTCCGTCGGCAAGCACCTGCGTGGTCTCGGTGATCGCGGTCGCCGTGTACGGAGCGCCGGTCACCGGCTTCGCTGAATCTGCGATCGCGATATAGCTGGTGGTGACTTTGCCACCCATCTTCTGGGTGTGAAAGAACACATTCGGAGGCGCCCCACCGGGAGGCGGCTCTACCGGCGCTGCCTGCTGGAGCTCCATGGTGTCGGGCGTCGCCATGGTACCGGGGTTTTGGCTGACGGCGCACGCACAGCAGACTAGAACACTGGCGATAAGCAAAGCGATGTTTCTCATTCCTTGTACTCCTTAATGAACGTTGCGGGTTTGTACGAATCGAACGGCGTACGGCATGCCGTCCTGGCCAACCAGAACATCGGTAAGGATGCGGCGATCCAGAAGCTGCCCGTCGACGGGATAGCCGATCAGTTGCAATGCGGAACCTGTCATATCGACGCGCACGATGCGCGACGGCCCCGGCGGAATCGCCGGATCGAAGGTCGCTAAGGCGACGAAGTCTCCTGCCTCAGGAACTGCGACTGGCAGCTTGGGGCTGCCCTTGCGGGCTTCCAGCGCCGGCTGGTTGTGAGCCCGGGGCTTCACCGCGACCTTCGCAATCTGCTTTGCCGGAACCTCGGAACTCGCGGACGCGGTCGTCTTCGGCTCAGGCGATGGCGCCTTCGCTGTCTGTGATGACAGTTGCACCACTTTCACCGGCGCGCTCTGCTTTCCCGTTCGGAACAGCGCAGACCGAGATCGCAAGGCACGCGCCCACCCCCACGGCAACTGCCACACGATTGCGTTGCCGCCGCCGTGCATGATGGCGGGTGAACTCGCTATTCAACCTGGCGCCAAGCTCCGGTGATGCCTGCGGTGATGCCGTCGCAAGCTCGAGCAACGCTTCCGATAATCTGTCTCTTTGCGGATTCATCGCACGCACCTCATGTTTAGCAGCCGCGCTTTCAGCATCGCCCGGGCGCGATGCAGCCGCGACGCTATGGTCCCTTCCGGGCAATTCAGGATGGCTGCCGCCTCTGGGTAACCAATCTCTTCCAGATCGCACAGAATCAACGCCTCGCGATACGTAGCCGGGAGTGCCAGCACCGATTTGTGAAGCAGGTCGAGCCTCTCCTGCCGATCGAGCTCCGCTAGCATATCCTGGTCCGCGGCAAACGCCGGATCGTCTTTCACCTCTTCGTCCTCGAGCGGAACGTCAAGATAGCTTGCCGCCATCTGCTGCCGCATGACATTACGGGCGATTCCGAATAGATAGCCGGCCAGCGATCCTTTGGCCGCGTCAAACTTGCGCGGGTTGTGGATCAGCCGCAGGAAGACCTCTTGCGTCACCTCTTCGGCGGTGGTGTGATTTCCCGTCATATGCCAAGCGAAGCGGAAGATCGGGACCTGGTAGCGTTCATAACAGGTGTGGAACGCCGCCTGGTCTCCTCTGGCTAGCTGCCGTAGCAACTGCTGATCATCGCCTCTCGCGTCTGCCATTCGTTGCCCGGCCCTCATCCCGCTTCTAAGCTGCATTGCCGGAAATGGAGCAGATCCTTCCAAGTTTTTTGACGAAGCTTGGGCTAAACAGTGGCAGTCCATGCCTTCATCCAGGCGAGGGCAGGGCTAGGAGCGCGCTCACATCTTCGGGGCCCCTCAGGGCGGCTCTGACTTTTTCCAGCCAAAAGCCAATAGCCCATAGCGGTTATTGACACCCCCGCCCAAACTGCTACTCTGTATTCTGCATCGGTTTGCGCCGTTCCCAGCCGAAGCACATCCAATCGCTATGGTTTCCCTGCGTCGACATCTCAAGTTCCTGGCAGCCGTGCAACTGTTACCCGCTCTGGAGAGCGGTGAAGAGACTCTGGTCGGCGGACAGGCCGTGCTGGAGGGAGTGATGATGCGGTCCCCGCATGCGTGGGGGATCTCGGTCCGCAAACCCGATGGCACGATCTCGACCCACTCCGAGCCGCTGGAGCGCCTGTCGGAGAAGCACAAGTGGATGGGATGGCCGGTCATTCGCGGCGTCATGACGCTGGGACAGGCAATGGCGCTGGGCTTCCGCGCGTTGCGCTACTCCGCCGACGTGGCCATGGACCAGTTTAAGCCTGCGGAAGAGCAGGGCAAGAAGCAGGAAATGAGCGGCTGGGTGATGGCCGTCAACATCATCTTCTCGGTTGGCTTTTTCATCGCACTCTATAAATTCGTTCCCCTGGTAGCAGCCACCAAGCTGAAGGATGTTTATCCCGCCTTCGGTAATCAGGTGCTCTTTAATGTTGTCGATGGCGTGATTCGTATCGCCCTGTTCCTGGCCTTTATCTGGGCCACCTCGCTGTGGCCGGACCTGCGCCGCGTGTACCAGTACCACGGCGCCGAGCACAAGACGGTGTTTGCCTTCGAATCGCGCGATCCGGTGACCATCCAGAGCGCGCAGAGCTACTCAACCTATCATCCCCGCTGCGGAACCAGCTTCCTGATGACCGTCATGCTCATCTGCATCGTGGTGTACATGATGTTCCCGGTACAGGGGTTCTGGGCGAAGTTCGGGTTGCGCATAGCGCTTCTGCCGGTGATTGCCGGTGTGTCGTACGAAATGATTCGCTTTGCCGCCAAGCACGGCGCGTCGCTGTTCGCGCTGCTGACCAAGCCTGGCTTGTGGCTGCAGCGCATTACCACGCAGCCTCCCAGCGACGATCAGGTGGAGTGCGCCATCACCGCGCTGAACGAAGCCATGGAACTGGAAAAGGTTCGCGGTGGCGAACTGGTGATTGCCTAGCGGGGCTCCCCGCAAAAAAATCCAGACATAATCAGCTCGAAAAGCAATCGGGAACGCAGTGGTAAGATGTGTTCATGGCGAGCACACGCACCACCACCTTCAGCATCCGTCTGAGAGCCGAAACGAAGAAGAAATTGTCCAGGCTGGCGAAGGCGTCCGGAAGAAGCGCGAACTTTCTGATTGCTGATGCCGTGGAATCGTATGTAGAGGACCAGGAGCGTCTTCAAGCGGAGATTCGAGCGGCCGAACGTGACATCGCGGCTGGACACTATATCAAGGATGAGGACATGAAAGCGTGGCTGCTCTCCTGGGGAACCGAGAATGAGCTGCCACCGCCGAAGTGCGTCTGCGGGAAGCATCACGACTCCGAGGCCGCGTGAAACCGGAGCCGCCCGAGGAGCAACGCCCGGAGTTGGAGGTTGTTTGGTCTCTCCAGGCGTTGTCCCGGCTTCGCGAAATACACAGCTACGTAGCGGCCGACAAGCCTGCAGCAGCCGACCGATTGTCCTCGCGGATTGTGAGCGTAGTTGCAACGCTTAGAAGATTTCCTTACATCGGGCGCGCAGGTGCAGAGCCCGGAGTCCGAGAGTTGGTAATCGGAAGTATCCCTTACATCGTGCTATACAAGGTTGGCCGCCAGAGAGTCAGGATTTTGACCATTTGGCACGGCGCGCAGAAGAGAAACACTAAAAAGAAACACTAAAGAGAAACACCAGCCGGTGATCCCATGTTTGAGCGCTTAGAACAAATCGAATCGAAATACGAAGAGCTGACCCAGTCCCTGGCTTCGCCGGAGATCGTTTCCGACTCCTCGCGCTATCAGAAAACCGCCAAGGCGCACAGCGAGTTGCAGCTCGTAGTCGAGAAATATCGAGAGTACAAGGACCTGACGCGCGGCATCAGCGAGAGCAAGGCCATGCTCGAGGACGAAAGCGATCCCGAGATGCGCGCCTATGCGCAGGAGGAACTCGATCGGCTGCAGGAGCGCGTCGCTACCGTAGAAGAAGAGTTGAAGGTTCTGCTGCTGCCCAAAGACCCGAACGACGAGAAGAACGTCATTCTGGAAATTCGTGCCGGCACCGGCGGGGACGAAGCCACACTGTTCGCGGCGGAGATCTTCCGCATGTACAACCGCTATGCCGAAACTCAGCGCTGGAAGGTGGAAGTGCTGTCGACCTCGGAGTCGAGCGTCGGTGGACTGAAGGAAGTCATCGCGCTGATCGAAGGCCAGAGGGTGTATTCGCGGCTGAAGTATGAAAGCGGCGTGCACCGCGTACAGCGCGTTCCTGAGACCGAGACGCAGGGCCGCGTCCACACCTCAGCAGTCACAGTTGCGGTGATGCCGGAAGCGGAAGAGGTCGACATCAAAATCGATCCCAAAGACATTCGCATCGACACCTTCTGCTCCTCGGGCCCGGGTGGACAGTCGGTAAACACTACGTACTCCGCGGTGCGCATCACACACCTGCCCAGCAACACTGTCGTCAGTTGCCAGGACGAGAAGTCGCAGATCAAGAACCGCGAGAAGGGAATGCGCGTCCTGCGTGCCCGCCTTTACGAGATGGAGCAGCAGAAGCAGCAGGAAGCGCTGGCCAAGGAGCGCAAGGCGATGGTGGGCTCGGGCGATCGCAGCGAGAAGATTCGCACTTATAACTTCCCGCAGAACCGCGTGACCGATCACCGCATCGGTTTCACCGCGCACCAGTTGCCTGAATTCATGGACGGCAAGCTGCAGCCGATGATCGATGCGCTGATTACCCACTTCCAGGCAGAGAAGCTGAAGCAGGAATCGGCAGTACTGGCATAAAAGCGGAATTCACCACAGAGGCACGGAGGACACGGAGAAAGGCTGGGCCAAAGAGATATCTGTATTCTTTGTGTATTCTGCCGCTCCCTGGTAAGCGTTGTCGTGGTGTTGGCGGAAGAAACCAAAATCATCACAGGGGATACGCGGAAAACAGATCTGAAAGACTTCTCATCCTCCGTGTTCTCCGTGCCTCAGTGGTGAAATAACTTTTCGTGCAACTGAAAGCTGCACTAACGGCGGCGGTCGAGCGGCTGGAAGCCGCCGAAATCGGCTCTCCACGTCTGAACGGCGAGACCCTCCTGATGTTCGTGCTCGGCGTCAACCGCGCCTATCTCTACGCCCATCCTGAGTGGGAACTCAACTCTGAGGAGCAGCTGCGTTACGAGGAAGCCGTCGCCCAGCGCGCCACGGGCATGCCGTCGCAGTACATCACCGGCCATCAGGAATTCTGGGGCCTGGACTTTCTGGTCACGCCTGCCGTTCTGATTCCCCGTCCCGAGACCGAGCACGTCGTGGAGACCGTGTTGGAGCTGATACGCGAAGCTCAGGAGCAGTCCACCGCCAAGCTGAGTATCGTCGACGTCGGTACCGGCTCAGGATGTATCGCACTGGCGCTGGCAAATGAACTGCCAGCAGCCGAAATCTACGCAGCTGACATTTCTGTTCGAAGCGCTGGAGATCGCCAAGGCGAACGCCGCGCGCCTACAGCTTGCAAGCCGCGTGCAGTTTCTGCACTGTGACGTGTTGGAGTCTGCGGATTCCGCTTCCTTGTCGTCCCGAGCAAGCGAAATGAGTCGAAGGCCTCCTACACTCGCTCTGCCATTTCGCGATCTCGATTTTGTGGTCAGCAATCCGCCCTATGTTGCCTACCGTGAGGCCGACAAGGTGCAGAAATCTGTCAGAGAGTTCGAGCCGCTGCACGCCGTGTTTGCCGGGGTAGACGGCCTCGATGTCATCAGCCGCCTGGTCGAGCAGGCGCAGATGGCACTCAAGCCGGGCGGATGGCTGGCGGTGGAGATCGGGTATTCCATGCGGGAGGAAGTGGTCGCGCTGTTGCAGCCGACTGTGTGGCAGGATGTTCGGGTCGTGCCGGATTTGCAGGGCATTCCCCGGGTGATAGCAGCCGAGCCGCAAATAGAAAAGACCCGCCGCGATCAAGCGCCTGGCGGGTCCTTCCGGTTAGCTGTTGGGATTGGCCTGAGGCTGTCCACTCTATGTGGCCCCAGCGGCAAACTCCTAAAGCTATGAGTCTTGCGAGGTTTTAGAGCGGAAGCCCTAAGCCTCAGCCACCTCACTTGGGATACAACTATGACAATCAGATTTCATATATTTTGGATCACCCTCCTTTCCAGTGTACGGGTACAATAACGCGGTTTCCCTGAGCGCGTCAATTCAGGGGCTGTTGATTCTGTCGGAACCTGGCATTTTTGTTTCGCCGCCTCCGGCTGCGTCGGGCTGAGGCGCAGGAAAAGGTCAAGAGATCGTCGGTCAAGTCCGTGCTGGCGCGCTCTGCTCGCTCTCGGTTCCCAAAATGGGAAGAGGCGATGAAGCAAAATGTCGAATTCGCTGTTCGTTAACCGACAGAAAAGCGGACACTTAAAACGTCCCGGGCGAGAAAGTTTAGAAGGTAACAGGTTCTTAATAGCGACCCTTGCTCGGAGGCGCCCAGAAATCTGGAATCCAACACTCTTACTGGGAGAAGCCCAATGCGGCGTTCTGCATTACTACTTATTGTCCTATCTCTTTGCGCTGTACCCTCGTTCTCACAGCAGGATTACATAGCGCGCTACAGCGTGTTCACAGCGTTTTCATACCTGAGCACGCCTTCCCTGAATCTGGTGCAGCGCGGATTCGATGCCGATTTTGGCGTCAACATGCGCACCTGGCTCACAGTTGGTGGCGACTTCAGCTACAACGCCGGCAGTTCTTCTATTCTGCCGGGCTACCTGTCGTCTTCCGCCCAGGCCAAATTAGCTCCCATTATCCCCTTGCTTCCACCGGGGTTCGTGCTGGCCGTTCCCTACAGCACGACGACCTACACCTACGAGGCCGGACCGCAATTCAATTATCGAAAAGAGAAGAAGTTCACCTACTTCGCGCGCCCTGCGCTGGGAGCCTTGCACTCGACCTTCAAAGCGCAGCCCGGTGCGTGCCAACAGCCACAGCTGCAGTGTCAGGCCATACTCACCAAGGTTGTCACCGGCCTGGTCGGTCCCAGCCTGAGCAAGTCGGACACCGTCGTGTTTTATGGCTTTGGGGGCGGAGTGACATGGGAAGCGACCCACAACTTCGGACTTCGCATCGCAGCCGATTATGTCCGCTTCAACTTCTTTTCCGATCTGCTGAACGGCAGCCGCGGCAGTGTGCGGGTGACGATAGGAACGAAGTTCAACTTCGGCAAGAACATTCTGGCAAAGTAGTCGAATGGTGGTTAGCGGGCACCTAGGTTCGAGGCGCGGAGCCATCCGCGCCTTGGCTTTTTATCGTGCCGATAACGTGTCGGCAGTTTAGTCACTTTCGGCAAGCGGCAGTTTTCGCGAAGGAGGAAAATTTCCCGGGCCGCGGGAACTGAATCGCACCTGACAGGCCAGGTAAATGATGAGTTGCAGCAGGACGGCTCCACTCGTATCCAGGACAACGTCTTGCCAGCGGCCGGTGCGAAAGGGAAGAAAGGTTTGATGGATCTCATCCATCGAGGCGGTCACGACCGTCAGCAAAATTCCAATCAGCGCCCATTCCGCCCGCCAGAAGTCGTTGAAAGATTTCCCCCACGGCTTCTGCGACAAATTGGTAACGCGATCGCGATGGGTGTTTCGCAAGGCCAGGAAGGTCAGTCCGCTCAGCACGGCGTAGCCCACGAAGTGGCCGCTCTTGCGCAGGATATGGTCAAGTTCCCATATCAGGCGGCCGTCAACCCTCCCGAAGAAAAAGTACAGGACCCGGTACAGCAGCATGTACGTGTTCGACGCAGAGGCGTAGCCGGTCGACTCAACGCGTATGACGCCCAGCCAGACGGCGACTGGCCACCAATTACGGGCTATGGTTCGCAGAGTTGCTCTCAACTACCGATCCTTAAATGCGCAGAGCGAAAACCGACGATTACTCAACGCGATAATTGGGCGCCTCGCGCATGATCATGACGTCATGTACGTGGCTTTCGCGCAGCCCGGCGCCGCTAATGCGGACAAAGCGTGCCTTCTGCTGCAGCTCCGAAATGCTGGCACAGCCCACGTATCCCATGCCGCTTTTGAGGCCACCCACCAACTGGTAGACGATCATGCCGGCGGTGCCCCGATAAGGCACGCGGCCTTCAATGCCCTCGGGCACCAGTTTTGCCAGCCGATTGCTCTCCCCACCATCTTCTGACGTGACAGGAACGGAAGAGTCACTCTCCGCCGACTGGAAATAGCGCTCACTCGAGCCCTGCGCCATGGCGGCCAGCGAACCCATGCCGCGATAAGCCTTGAACGACCGCCCCTGATAAAGAATGGTTTCGCCCGGGCTCTCTTCCGTCCCGGCAAACAGCGAGCCGACCATCACACAGCTAGCTCCCGCCGCGATGGCTTTGGTGATATCGCCGGAGTACTTGATGCCGCCGTCGGCGATGACCGGGACCTCGCTGTCCCGAGTAGCACGGGCCGCTTCGGCAATCGCGGTGATCTGCGGCACACCAGCGCCGGTGACAACCCGAGTTGTGCAAATCGAACCCGGCCCAATACCAACTTTGATGGCATCGGCGCCGGCACGCGCCATCTCGCACGCGCCTTCGAAGGTGCCAACGTTCCCAGCTATTAGATCGACCTCGGGAAACTTCGACTTGACTTCACGGATGGCCTCGATCACCCGCGTCGAGTGCCCGTGCGCGCTGTCGATAGCCAGCAGGTCGACTTTGGCTCGCACCATCTCCTGCGCTCGCTCCAGATAATCACCGGTAGCCCCGATGGCCGCTCCCACCCGCAGCCGGCCCTGGGAATCTTTGGCCGCGTTGGGATACTTCAGCCGTTTCTGGATGTCTTTGACCGTGATCAGGCCCTTAAGATGAAAGTGGTCGTCGACCACCAGCAGCTTCTCGACGCGATGCTGGTGCAGGATCGCCTCTGCCTCGGTCAGCGTGGTGCCCACGGGAACCGTGATCAGGTTCTCCTTGGTCATCACTTCGCTGATAGGAATATCAGTGCGGGTCTCGAAACGCAGATCGCGATTAGTCAGGATGCCGACCAGCTTCTTGTTTTTCGTCACTGGTACGCCCGAGATACGGTAGTGGCGCATCACTTCCAGGGCGTCAGAGATTTTGGCCTCCGGTGACATGGTGACGGGATCGACGATCATGCCGCTCTCCGAGCGCTTCACCTTGTCGACTTCCTGCGCCTGCTGGTCGATCGTCAGGTTGCGATGCACGATACCCAGCCCACCGTGCTGCGCCATAGCGATGGCCATGCGCGATTCGGTCACCGTGTCCATGGCAGCGCTGATGAGGGGAATGTTGATCTTGATGTTGCGGGTCAGGCGAGTCGAGGTGTCCACCATGGCCGGAACAACATCGGACTTGGCAGGCAACAGCAACACGTCATCGAAGGTAAGCGCCTCAGGGACAGGAAAATGAATCATGATGATGAATCCGCGGAGGGATAAGCATTCATTGTAGAGTCGCAGCGAAGAGGAGGCAAACGCGGGAGAGCGGGCCTGACCGGAAGGCCGCAGTTTGCACTCATGGCACACAAGCTAGAATGAAACGCCTAAGCGGGCAGTTCTACTCGACGCTTGCACCCGTAACGCGTCTGAGCTGTAGCGCATCGGATAGGTGACGATGACCCCAAACATCGCTGTCGAATTCCTGATATGGCTGCTGATTGCGGCCTCGGTGATTGCCCTGGTCTCCAACCGGCTGCGAATTCCCTATACCGTAGCCCTGGTGATAGGCGGACTGGTGCTGGGCTCGGTCCGTCTGCCGATCGTGCAGACGCTGGTCGAGAACCAGCCCAACTGGCTTACGCCCAACATCGTTCTGATAATCTTTCTTCCCGCATTGCTGTTCGAGGGCAGCCTGAAGCTGCAGATTCGGCAGCTGCGAGAAAACGCCTTGCCCATTGTGCTGCTGGCAACGGTAGGCGTGCTGGTAGCCACCTTGGTTACGGGATTCGCGGCGCATTGGCTGCTGGGACTGCCCATCCTGATCGCGCTGGTCTTCGGAGCGGTCACCGCCGCAACCGATCCCATCTCGGTGCTGTCGATCTTCAAGGAGATGGCCGTGCCCCGGCAGCTTTCCATCGTGGTGGAAGGGGAAAGCCTGTTCAACGACGGAACCGCAGCGGCGTTATTCGCGGTGCTGGTCGCGGGAGTGGCTTCGGGAAGCCTGAGCATTGGCGGCGGAATCGAGAACCTGCTCCGAGAAGTGGTCGGCGGCACGGCAGTGGGCGTGTTGCTGGGCTACATCGGCAGCCGCATCACGCAGCGCATCGACGACCCGGCCATCGAGATCACTCTGACCACGGTGCTGGCGTACAGCTCCTACCTGGGGGCTCAGGCACTGCATGTTTCCGGCGTAATCGCCGTTGTCGCGGCCGGCCTCACAGTAGGCAATCTGGGCACGCAAGTCGGCATGAGCCCGCGCAGCCGCATTGCGTTGTGGTCCTTCTGGGAGTACCTGTCGTTTGTCGTCAACTCCCTGGTATTCCTGCTCATCGGCCTGCAGGTGCACATCGGAACGCTGTTCCACCAGTGGCGCGCTACCCTGCTGGCCATCGCGACGGTGGTTCTGGGACGCGTGCTTTCTGTCTATGGTCTGGTACCGTTCAGCAACCTGTTTGGCGGCAAGATATCTTTGCGGTGGCAGCACGTGATGGTCGCCGGAGGCATTCGCGGCGCTCTGGCGCTGGCGTTGGCTTTGGGCCTGTCCCGCAGCTTTCCCTATCGCGACCAGATCCTGGCCATGACCTTCGGGGTCGTGGCCTTCACCATCATTGTGCAGGGCCTCACCATCAAGCCGCTGCTGCGTGTGATGGGGATGGGCGTGATCGGCGAGGACGCCTATGAGCTGGCGCGCGTGCAGCACATCGCCGTCTCGTCAGCTCGCGCCCAGTTGGATGACATGCTGCACAGCCATCTGATCTCAGGCCCCACCTATACTCGGCTGCGGACCGAAATCGACTTGCAGATGAAGAGCGCGGAAGCCCAGGTGGCCGATCTCTATGGCAAGGACAAGAGCCGGGTCGAACCCGAGCTGCAGACCGCCAAAATGAAGCTGGCCGCGGCCAAGAAGAGCTCCATCGAACAGGCAGTACACGAAGGCCTGATCTCGCAGAAGAGCGCCGACAAGTTGATTGAGGAGGCCGACCAGGAGCTGGATCGGCTGATGAACGACAACGCCGCGGCTGCCGATTCCGGCGCCGCTTAGCGGCGCGCGCAGCAGCTGCTCACAGCTAGCCCCCGGCACGTCATCTTGAAGAAGAGCTTCCATGTCCCACAACGTGGGATAGCCTCGCTCTGTCTTCGGCGGGTCACTGCTTGACGTAGTGCATGGGCTTGTCGGGGTCCCAGTGGAGCATCACCAGGCCCTGCTTATCGATGGCCAGCCGTTCGTCTTTGAACAGCACCTGGGTGATGGTCTTGCCGTTGATCTCGAAGAAGAAGTCTTTGTGCGTCGGATCAATCGTGTATGGCCCGGCTTCCACGGAATACACCCGCACCTCGAAGCTGACAGCGCGGGCATCGGGCAGCATCGGGAAAAACCGCCAGGCCGTCCGAGTCGGTTGTCTCCTCCAGCCGTTTGTCACCCGCCTGCAAACCCACGCGGATGTTTGCCACCCCCTTGCCGTTCTGGCCCAGAACCCAGACCTGGATCTGTCCGGGCTTGCCGGCCTCGCTGCGCAGCAGGCGAAAGGGCGGCTCTTCTTTGCCAGCGCTATGCAGGATAACGGCATTACCCTCCTGCTTCCAGGTGCCTTGCGCCCAGTAGTCTGCCGCGCCATAAGCCAGCATGTACTCAAAGGTGCCATCGGGCTTGAGCTCGAGCTCGGAGCCAACCTCCATCGCGCCCTGCAATACATAGTGGCCGGTAATCTCCTGCGCACCCGCCAGCGTGCAGATGAGAGCAAGTAAAAGGGAGGCTAGAGTTTTCATGAGGACCGCGACATATAGAGATTGCAGATTTTACTATGCGCGAATCCTTATTTTCTTGAGTTTAGCGCGATTTCTACTCCTAAATTCCTCATTTCACAGGTGGTTACGGGTAAATTCCTGCAGCGCAAGGGGTTAGGACAGCGGCTTTTGGCTTTTGGCCAGAGGGAGGCGATCCTTGTCCCCCACATTTCCCAACGGAAGGGAAATGTAGGCCACCCACGGCGGCCCTTGGCTTTTGGCTCTTGGCTATTGGCCGGAAGGTTCATGCTCCTGCACCCCCCGATTGGGATGCGGGCATTTCGGTGACATTCCCGGTCGCCGCAGTGGGCGGCTTTTTGCCCATGCCTAGTCTGACCGCGCTAAGCAGTTCCTGCAGCATCATGAGCTGGTCGTCGGGGCCAAGTTGTTTGCAGGTGTCGATGATGCCCGGCACGGTCTTATATCCGACGGCGCTGCGCTTGTGTCCCACGAAGCGGGCCACGGGTGGAGCGCCCGGCTTCGGCTTCGCCGGCGGGAAGACATCTTCGGGATGGGCGTCGAGATCGGTGTCGGGCGGCAGGCCGTACTCGGCCGCCAGTTCGGGATAGTCGGCCACGCTCTCGTGCCACTCGTCAACCTCGAATTGGCTGTGGTCGCCCCAGGCGCGGATGGCCTTGAAGTTGTTGGCCGCAAGACGCAGCGCGGTGAGCAAGGCGCGGGCGCGCTTGAGTTCGATGACGTCGGCGGCAATGGCCTCCATGATTTGCCCGATGGCGGCCTGCACGGCGCGCATGTCGTCAAGCGGCGGCAGGTCGAGCCAGATGCGCTCGCCACGGGCGCGAGCTTGCGCGATCCTCAGGCGGCGGGCGCGATGGTTGTCGTGGAAATAACAGTAATGGCCGCGGTGCATGGCCGGAGACTGGCAAAGATGGCCGTCTTCCTTAATGTGACGGCAGCTTGGATAAGGCATGTCTTCTCCTGGGTTACGATTGGCCCTTGGCTGTTGGCTTTTGGCTGTTGGAAGAGCCAAGAGCTAATAGCCAAGAGCCGTATTTCCCCATTTCTAGGCTACCGGAGGGAGGGAGTGAAGTCAGGCTTAATGTGAGGAGGAGAGGTTACGAAAGGGAATGTCCGTTAGTAACCTATGTCGTTCCAGAATGGGAATTGATGAGTAATAAAAGATCGCGCGAGGGCGTGATGGGAAAAAACAGTGACACCTAGTTTAGCTTCGCCCAGGTTAGGCCAGACGATGGCCGAACCTGGGGCACCCCACCTTTAATTAATGCTTCATACCTGGGCCACCAGCCTGCAAAGTGGGTGAGGGCTTCTGTGTCTTGAAGCCGGGTTAACCCAAGACCGCGTGGCATAAACTTCAACCTACACCATGTCCGGTCGCCGTGTCAGTGATCCCCAGGTTAGGCCAACCGATGGCCGAACCTGGGGCACCCAGTGTAATTCTGCTACCTGGGCCACCAGGCCAGCGTAAGGCGCACCTGTGCCACCGAAGCCATGATTGCACAGACGCCCGATCCGCGGTTCAACAACAAAGACGCTGCTCCTTCGGGACAGCCTCCGTGCAATGCAGTGAACGACCATACATGTGTCGGCGGCACTGTCGGACTTTACATCAACTCCGTCGCCACCAATCCGGTGTTTCAGCAGACGCAGGGAGCCGCTCCTCCGGTACCGCAGAACTTCGATGGGAGCGCGTTTCTTGGCGGTTCTGCATTGAACCTGGATAGTGCGGGACCTACTGCCCCCTCTTTCTGGAATGACACTGGCATTGCCCAGGGCAACGGAACGGCACGAATCGACTTCTCTTTCAATACCTGTAACGGTTGCCATGGCAGGGAGACCAACACCGGATTCGTGCAAGTGACCAACCGGCTGCCGGGTTCTCCCTCAGGATTGTCCAACTTCTTGCTGGGGAATCAGGGTCCTCAGTGCGTTATACAAACGGAGAATCTGGGAAGCGGCAGCACCGGTGCATGCAGGGAGTCAGTGACTGATCCAACGGGCCAGGCGGGTCCGACGCTGTTTGGTGATGTCGCACGCCGGGTCCTGTTCCTGCAAAACGTCTGCGGAAACAGTCCCACATGTACTCCCGGTGCCAGCAATGAGCTGCTGTTCCCGTTTATCAACAACCCAATCGGCGTGCATTGAGACACCACTGGTCGTCAAAGGCGAGCTGTAGCCCCAGGTTTGCGTCCTTCCTCGGACGCTAACCTGGGACAGTAGCTTCACCCGTTTCGCAAACGATAGCTTCAAGTATGGATATCGTCCGCTAAAAAGCCTCGCTCTCGCTGTCCCGTAGCTGACCGGTGAAGTGGTGCTCGGTCGCGTCTACTCCCGAACCTGAGCAGCTCAAGCCGTCGCCGAACGGGTAATTGGTGCAGCTCATGGTGTGCTGCAGGTCTCCCGCAGCGTTGGTCTGATAGCGCCGCGTGCCCAGCCAGTCGGAGAAGTGGAAGTAGGTCTGGTTGTCATTCTTGAGGTAGGTGGCGAACAGCTTGCCGTTGGCGTATAAATCGGTGTGCAACTGGACCCCCACACCCATCTCGATGACTACCCTGCCGTCGGCATCCAGCAGGTACTCGTTGGTGATCACGCCGCCAGTCCAGGAGGGCTGCGAAGCATGAGCTGGGACATCATCCGGGTATTACGACGTCATTTTTTGAAGCCTGCTCAGAAGCAGAAACAAGTAGATCGCAGCACCGTACAAGGCCGCATTCAGGGGGGCGATGATCAGTAGGATGCTGCCCCAACCGGGATCGACCGTAGCTGTGGCAAGCAACGGAGGACAGGACACGACCACAGCCCAAGTACTTACCTGAACCGTTGCTGGCAGTCCGCGGAGGACGACCGGAACGGAGAACCCGATCAACGCTGCCATGCAGACTAACCAGACGCGCCATTTTATATTCGCCATCGGGATCACCTCGTTATTGCGGATACCGCTCTTCAAGCTGGTTCATCAACTTCTCTGGGTACTGGGTGCGGGGTCCAGAGTTGACGCCCGCGTCGCCAAGGATTTGCTGCACATATCCTGCGCAGTCGATCCCGCACATCGGATTGTCCGTATAGTCCGGCGATATTACCTGACTCGCCTGCATTGCCTTCTGCATCATCTGAGCCTGCATTCCCGTAATAGGGATTCGGACAAGTTTTTTCAGTTGACCTCCGACTTGCGGACTCACCTTGCCCGGCACAACGGTGAGGTCAGTCCCAAGTTGGAGCAGTCGATTGGTAATGAACTGGCGATCACTCTTCGGATTTAGTCCCCAAGGCAAACCCCCACCGATACCCATAGTGGCATGTCCCCAAGGGTTTGCTGCCGTGTTCTGATACCAGCCGACATCTGCAGTCGTATCCCGATATGTTGCCGAAGTATCGTTGTCTTTGCCGTTTGTTGTTCCGGTCAGGCTGACTATTCCTTGCTCTGAATCGATCTTGGCATCCGTAACGGCTCCGTTAACCCAGTACCCACCCGTTTTGCCGCATTCTCCCGAGGTCCCATGTTGATCTACGTTCTCGACACCTTTTCCAGAGTTGGTCAGATAGACGCAGTCGAGCCCAAGCGGGTCAGTAAACGAAAGTGGGTTGTTGTTGACGTAGCTGTAGCGATTCAGGGTTTGGGGATAGTCAACATCGACGGCCATCATACCCGCAGGATCAGGCTGCATGAACCTGCCGATATTCGAACCGTAATAGCGGAACCTGAAGTAATCGAGTCCGGTTTCGGTATCGCGTTCTTTGCCGGTGAAATGATGTTCGGTGGCGTCGACTCCCGAGCCCGTGCAGATCTGGCCGTCGCCGAACGGGTAATTGGTGCAGCTCATGGTGTGCTGCAGGTCTCCCGCAGCGTTGGTCTGATAGCGCCGCGTGCCCAGCCAGTCGGAGAAGTGGAAGTAGGTCTGGTTGTCATTCTTGTAGGTGGCGAACAGCTTGCCGTTGGCGTATAGATCGGTGTGCAACTGAACCCCCACACCCATCTCGATGACTACCCTGCCGTCGGCGTCTAACAGATACTCGTTGGTAATCACGCCGCCAGACTTCTTCGCCACGCGACGGCCTTCCGCATCGTACACATACGAATAGCTGCCCGCCGTGACCAGGCGGTTCTCGGCATCGTAGGTATAGGTGCCGTCCGGCTTGTAATTTCCGGCGCCATCGTAGCTAGCACCGTCGATGCGATTGGTGCCACCATTGAGGGTATCAGCGCCCGTGAGGTATGTTGCTGATACAACTGTCCTGCGATCATGGCCCAGATTCTCCGAAAGGACGACGAGCGCCGACCATCCGGTTCCTAATTCTCTACAGGGGAGCCACAATGGTTGCATATGGGTAAACGGTTGACACCCTTTCCACCCATTCCGATGGTATCCAGAGATGACCACCATCGTTCTCAACGGACCGCAATGCGTGGATAAACCACCGAAGAGATGGTGGTACAAAAACACATTCCGAGTAGATTATTCCAAGAGCATCGGCTCTGCTATCTGGTGGCCCCTCATTCAGAATGGCGAGATAGTCAGCGTCATTCATCTCTCGCTTGATCTTGACGACTGGATACTTTCCGAAAAAGTGATGGAAATAGTATATCGGATCAGGCCGGAGAACCACGAAAGCGCACTCATCGTCGGCCGACAATTCCAAGAGTCGTTGCAATAATTCAGCAAATACTTTTGAACAGATCTCTGCATCGTCAAAAATCAATTTGAGCAGCGACATGCGACCTCTTCCGCTATCCAGCGCTGCACAATCGAGCGCACGGCGGTAGAGCATCTTAAATGCATCTTGATCTTCTAGCCATTTCATACTTACTTCCCTACTGCAGCCTGATTTTGGTTACTACTGATCCGGCTACTCTTAATTGCGCTGATGTGCCACCAAATGACGAGTCTTTATAAATCGAATACACCTCATTACCTTTTGAATAGAGGGCCGTTACGCCGTCCTTGGCGATAGATTTGACATATCCGCTAGCTTCTAGATTGCTTCCAAACTCGGTGGCGGTGATATTCGTGCGAATATCAGTTGCCAGGGCACTCCTACCAGTTTGCACAATCCACGCTGAAGCCCTACCCTCCGCAATAGCAAGATTTGATGCAGCCTCTAGTTCACCTGCTGCACCACT
>CAVVDY010000027.1:0-169296 GCA_963747055.1 uncultured Acidobacteriaceae bacterium
TCAGAAATTCACAATATTCAAGTCCAGCGGAAACTCTTTCTTCCTCGGGCTGGGTTTGGTGGCCAGGCCTTCGCTCCAGTCGCCTTCCACGCCCGGCGCGGCATCGAACTGCGCCCGGGGAACTTCGCCCGCCAGCGCGAATGAGTCGATCTCATACGGCAGCCCTTGCGCGGCCAGCGCCGACGGGCCGTCCATCAACTGAAAATGCAGGTGCGGCGCGGAGGTATTTCCGCTGTTGCCCAGCTTGCCCAGCAGCTGCCCGCGCTTCACCTTCTGGCCCACATGCACCGCAACCGAGCCTTTGATCATGTGGGCATAGAAGGCGTAGACGCCGCCGCCTAAATCCAGAATCACATGGTTGCCATCGACGTTCTCGATAGTGATGGTCTTGGGATCGGGTAGTTTGCCGGGTATCTGCTCGGGAAGATGATTCTCGGTCTCAACTACTGTCCCATCGGCGACGGCGATAATATCGGCGCCGTACGACGTGTAGTTGTGTACGTCCGACGCATCGCCCCGGACGAAGCGGCCGCCGTCATCCATCTGCATCCAGTCGATGGCAAAGCGCTGCGCGAAATAGATGCCGCCATTGATGGCCAGCGCGGCGCCGCGATGAACAGAACCCGCTGCGCAACAACCGTTCGTCGCCACCCAGAGATTGCCTTTCAGCGGCGGCCCAATTACGCGTAACGCGCGCGAGACCTGGATGGGCGCGGCGACATAACTCAGCGAGGCAGCGGGCTGCGGAGCCGGCGAGGGTCCGCCCAGCAACTCGAAGCGATGAATCAGGCGCGCCGGGATCGTTGCATTCCCCGGCAGCGCGATATCTACCAGAAACAGGCGCGTGCTGCTCTGCTCGATGTTGGCATTCTTTGCCACGCCGCCAATCACCGTCCGCAAGCGGGCCAGCAGCGCGTCGCCCTCAAAGGTGGCGATCACTTTGTCGGGGTTGGACGCATCAAGCACGGTGATCTTGTTCAGCGTCGCCGGAGTGGCGTTGGTGTTGGTGATGACCAACTCATAGACAAGATGCTGCTGGCCATCGGTGCCAACCACCGGCGTCACGCTCGAGGTCAGCGTCGAAGCGATCACCGGCGTGAACTGGTCTTTGGCGGCCGAGGCGCAGACGGCGAGCACGACTAGAAGGGCAATGCGGAGGAAGGAAATTGGTTTGGGCATCCGAGCGCATTGTATAGGAGGCGGCCTGCTGTGGTCGTGCCCAGAGGCAGAGCTTCGGACAGAATTGTCACACGAGCGAAGCGAGGGATCTGCTCTCGCCGTGGCGCGAGGTCAGCCGGCCACGACAAGTTCCTACACCCGATACAAAGCAAAACAACCGCTCGTAATCACAATCGCTAATGGTAAGCTGTGGCACCATGACCACCAACCTGCTACGCCGTACGGCACTCTTCGTCGTTGTCTTCTCCGGTGTCTGTGCCTACGCCGCCTCCTTCACTATCGAGCAAGTCATGAGCTCGCCGTTTCCATCGGAACTGGTCGCCGCCCAGCACTCATCACGCATTGCGTGGGTATTCAACGACAAAGGCGCGCGCAATGTGTGGATCGCCGACGGGCCCAGCTTCGCGGCGCGCCAGGTAACGCACTTCACCGGCGACAATGGCACTCCCATCGCCAGCCTGCGCATCACGCCCGATGGACGCACCGTCGTCTTCGTTCGCGGCAGCGAGACCAACGAGGCGGGTCGCGTGGCCGCGCCTACGGACGATCTTTCGCCGCGCAAGCAGATGGTGTGGGCGATGGACGTCGACGGCCAGGCTCCGCGCACGCTGGGCGAAATGGGCTGCAATGAAGAAGGATGCGAAGATGTCGAGATCTCAGCCGACGGGCAGTTCGCGGTATGGGCGGCGCGCAAGCAGTTATGGATCGCGCCCGTGTCCGGTGCAACACCCGCGCATCAGTTGACCGACCTGCCGGGCAACACGGTCAGCCCGCAGTGGTCGCCCGATGGACGCGAGATCGCCTTTGTCAGCGATCGCGGCGATCACAGCTTTATCGGCATCTATGACTTCGGCCACGACGAGGTGCGCTATCTCGCGGCGGGAGTGGATCGCGATGTTTCGCCGCGCTGGTCGCCGGACGGCAAGCAAGTGGCATTTGAGCGTGTCGCAGGAGCCGAGCAGAAGCAGACGCTGATTCCGCAGCATCCGCTGCCCTGGTCGATCTGGGTGGCCGATCCCGCGACCGGCAAGGGACATTCGATCTGGCAGAGCGGCACCAAGCTCGACGACTCGTATCCCGAGCTGACCGCCGATGTGTCGTTCAAGTTTCCGTCAAACGACCGGCTGGTCTTCGCCTCCGAGCAGGATGGCTGGAACCATCTTTATTCCATTGCGGTAACCGGCGGCGCGCCGGTCCTGCTAACACCCGGCGACTATGAAGTGGAGGACGTCACTCTCGCAACCGACAAAAAGTCGGTGCTCTTCACCTCGAACGAGAACGATGTTGACCGCCGCCACATCTGGCGGGTTGCGTTGCCCGACGGCAAGCCTCAGGCGGTGACGCAGGGCGAGACGATCGAGTGGTCGCCGGTCGAGACCGGTACAGGCAGCTATCTCGCCTGCCTGGGTTCGACGGCAACTTCTCCTGCCATGCCCTATCGGCTTACACCGAAGGGGCGCGAGATGATTGCGGCGTCGGCGTTGCCGGCAGATTTTCCTTCATCGCAGTTGGTGGTGCCAAAGCAAGTGATCTTCGAGAGCGAAGACGGGCTGAAGATCCACGGCCAGCTTTTCGTTCCCGCGGGACGCAGCCAGGCGGGGCCGGCGCTGATCTTCATGCATGGCGGCCCGATTCGCCAGATGGTGCTCGGCTTCCATTACATGGAGTACTACCACAACGCCTACGCCATGAATCAGTATCTCGCCAGCCAGGGCTACGTGGTGCTGTCGGTGAACTACCGGCTGGGCATCATGTATGGCCGCGCGTTTCGCGAGCCGGCCGACGGAGGCTGGCGCGGCGCCTCGGAATACAAAGACATCACGGCGGCGGCGAAGTATCTGCGCTCGCAGTCTACGGTCGATCCTAAGCGGCTTGGGTTATGGGGCGGCTCCTACGGCGGATATCTGACGGCGCTGGGACTTGGCGCGCAACTCCGACCTGTTTGCCGCGGGCGTCGATTTTCACGGCGTGCACGACTGGTCGCTGTTCCTGTCGGATTGGAGTCCGTACGCTTCCAAGGCCCCTGACCTGGAACAGGCCAAGAAGCTGGCCTACGAATCTTCGCCCAATGCTTCGGTACAACTGTGGAAGTCGCCGGTGCTGCTGATCCAGGGTGACGACGACCGCAACGTTCCCTTCAGCCAGACGGTCGATCTCGCGCAGCGTCTGCGGCAGGAGCACGTTCACGTCGAGGTGCTGGTCTTCCCCGACGAGATTCACGACTTCCTGATGTACAAATCATGGGTGAAGGCGTACACCGCGACTGCCGATTTCTTCGCGAAAGAACTGAAATGAGCGACGGTTGATAAACGCCATCGAACGAAGCTTTTGCCTGTTTGCTCCGGAGGGCCATCCGAGCTTAGCCCACCGCCTCAGCGTTGGGAAAGGTGCAAGATCACCACTCCGCGTCCAGAGGGACGACAGCAGTTTGGGCATTCGGGGAAAGCCCGTGATTTGTGTAATGGGAATTTAGCACCACCTACGCTTGCTTCTGACGGATGCCTTGCAGCGTAAGCCTATGTGCAAGGTTCGGCCAGCATAGAAATGACATCGCAATCACATAGGCTGGGAGTCTGACACGGTCCAGATGCGGCTCTGGAGTGTATGCACAGACAAATCCTAGGAACACGACAGCCCACCTAGACATGACAGAAGTCCGGTCAAGTGGCTTGTCAAGATCGAATCTGTATCGCAGGGCCAACGCGAAAAACCAGGTCGCGCCCAAGATCAAGACTGTGAAATAGATCATCGCATCACACAACCGGAACCATTTGGACGGGTTAAACGATTGACGATAACAGGCGATTACACCACCGACGCCAGCACGATGCTATGACGCTGGTCACGAATGTAGCGGTTGCGATTGTTGGTGTTATCAGGCCAGAGCACTCACAATCCTAAACCTGCCGCCCCATGGGGCTACGGTGTTTCATTTGGGCCCTACTCAGTTGGGGCATTCGGGGAAAATTTGTTCTTTGTGTAATGGGGATGTTATGCCAGCAATCTGCCCGATATCGACCTGAGGTCACCATTGTTACTCCACAGCGAATACGGCATAAACCGTGGTCTTCTCCGTGATCTTCTCAGGGAGAAGCTTGATCATCCTTGGCGGCAGAGGCGTCCCACTAACCTCCACTGTTGCCGAGCTGGTATTCAGGCCGCCAAAGAACGGCCAATTGGAGGGTCGGATGGGTGCGGAGTTACTGGCATAAAGCAATGCACTTAGTTTGGTTCCCAATCCTGAAGCCATGGAATCCGCAACGGCGCGCGCCTTTCCTAATGCGTTCTTGCCAGCCTCGGCTTGCAGCCCCGTCCGATCTACGACGTCCCACGCCACGTCGCTTAACTCGGTTGCTCCTGCTTTCATAGCGATTGCCACCACGGCTTCCGCATCTTTGACAGGAACGGTAATCTTCCACCGCAGATCGGCCTCGAAAACCCTGTTTGCCTTCCAATCGGCTGGCCAGTTTGGCTCCGCCTCCACGTGGGTGAGCGAAGTCCTCTCGGTGCGGATCATTCCTTTCTTTACACCTGCCTGAAGCAGCGCAGCGACCACCTTGTCCGAAACTGTTGCGGTCTCATCGTAAAGAGCATCCTTGGTTTTGCTCCACGCGTGGTAGCCCAGCGTGAGAATAGCAATCTCAGCGTCTGCCTTGGCTTCGCCCTCTGACGTCACATAGATGGTCTTATTGTCGCGGCTAACCTGTATCGTCTGCGCCGATGCGGCCAGACCAAACATCACAAGGCTTGACATCAGAACGAGCGCGAATCGTGCCATTGCAAATCCTCTCTCAACCCAATGCACAGAACTGCGTTGATGTGGTGACAACTCCAGAGCGTTGGGGTCATACGTTAACCGCCGATTACACCACTAGCTCGGGGAAGACGCTATGACGCAGGTCACGAGTGCAGCGGTCGCGGATTGTTGACGATAACAGGCGATAGCTCTCACAATCCCAAACCCGCCGCCCCTACGGGGTAAGGTGTTTCATTTGGACCTTCCCTGGCTCGCTGCAACCTCTTCGTTGAGACGCTGCGCGAGTTCTGGATGTGCTTTGAGCAATAGGATCGAGGCTGGCTGACCTGCGGACGGTAAAAGATTGTAAACACCCAGCGGAACGATTTTCTGTGCGGTTGAAGGCTCCCCCATATGCAAGATTAAGAAGGTGTTGCTCTCCGTCACCTTGAATTTCCTGGACTGCACCTCCACCTCACCTGTTTCGGTGTCCATCGAGAGCCGCAGTGTCGTTGTTTCCGAACGCAGTTCGGCCCAACCCGGTTTGCCTTTCTCAAACTTCGAATCGACCTTCCATTGAGTATCGTGCCAGCCATTCGGGCCTTGGAAATACGCCATTACCAATGGGTGATGATCTGGCGCAGCGAGCCACATAGAAGTCATCCCGGCAGAGATCGGATATGCCCCAACGCCGCTGACGGTAAATCCATCTTCCGCCAAGGGGATGGCGGCAAATAATGAGATCGTCATTATGATGGCCGCAATGTGCTTCATGACAGCCTCAGATTCAAGTGTCGATAACAGGCGATTACACGCACAATCCTAAACCGGCCGCCCCAACGGGGCTACGGTGTTTCATTTGGGCCCTACCCAGCTTGGGCACTCGGGGAGAGCCTGTTACTTGTGTAATGGGAATTATCAACAACTATCCAGCTGGGTTGCCGACAGCCTCGACGGAGTCGATTTCGTATATCACGATTTTTGTGGGGAAGGCCCCCAGATGACCCCAGCCGGGATGGTACTGCTTCTTGATGGCTTCGGGCAGTTTCAGATCAGGCAATGGCGGGCCGTAAAACTCACCTTTGACCACAACATTCGCTTGACGCGAATCATCAAGCAGCTTGCGCAACTTCTCCTTGTTTTTCTGCGAATGCAAATCAAGCTCCACCCATGTATAAACGTTAGGGCACGCCGCGTCCGACAGAACGCTGCGATCCAAGCCTGGTCCATATACGCCGGAAATTTGCACCGTAATGTGACTTCCTCGTCCGGCTTCCTGAAGGTTACAGATAGACTGAACGCTAGATTGCGCGACAGTAGAAACTGCGGAAATGGTCAGTAGCAGCAATACGTTTACCATTCTCACCATGAAGCACTCTAAGACTGAGAATCGCTGACTTCCAGAGTCATTGTCGTTAACAGCCGTTATCGTAAACTACCGGGCTGGATTCTCGGAGAGGTGTTTCAGCAGGGCCGCATTGTAGGCAGCGTTAAGCTCAGAGGGGTCGCGTTCATCGGAAACGCCGCATCTGGGACACCTCGTTAGTCCTGGCTTGATGTACGCTTCGCATTTCAGACATGTCCGGCAGTCTGAGACTTGTAGATTCACCTGCCGCGCCTGTTCTGCCTGACTGTCTGGCACAAGTACAAAATACCACTCAGACACACCCCTCTGGTTCGCCCACGCTGCTTGGTTTTCAGCTCCAATATCAGCAAAAACCGCCAGTCGGGCCGCAATGCCAGCGTCTTGCAGCATCTCGACATGAACGTTGCTGAACTCGTTTCGCACCCCGTTGACGAACGCGGGGCCACCACCGACCACGACATCTTTTGAATCTAACGCCATAAAGCTCTCAAGGATAACTGTTGCTAAGAGGACGATTACACTCACAATCCCAAACCCGCCGCCCCTACGGGGCTAAGGCCGGGTGCCCTACACATTCGCGGTTTTCGAACGTGTGGGATCGAAACTCGCTGCTCCATACAGTGAGTTCTCGTTCGAGAACCTTCACTCCCACTCAATCCCACTGAGGATGAATTGGGGCACCCGCCTCGTTATGTGTGTAATGGCGGTTTATCGCCAACCGATCGTTGTCTAGCGCAGCGTCTTCCGACGCTTTGTGACCACACCCTTGGCTGCCGCCTTGCTCGCCGATGGGACGCTTTGCTTCGCCCTCTGCGCCTGCCCTGCCTTGGTCATCAAGCGCGATTGTTCGTACATCTCAATCCACTTCTCGCTCGAAATCGCCGAGATCAGCTTGCCAATGGCTTCGAGCGGCAAATCGTCCGGCGACTCGAAATGAACGCAACACTTACCCATGTCGAGCTTCTTCCCCGCCGCCTTGAATGCCGCCTTCAGTTGCTCGAGCTGACTCGCACTCCAAAACGCCCCCATCAGGTAGAGCGAGCAGTAGTTCTTCTGCGACGAGAGCGCGACGTAGCATATCGGCTGCTGGTTGTAAGTGTCTGGGTATCGGGACAGGGGGATCGTCCAGCCGATGGTGCCCCAGACCAGGCACTCCTCATAGCCGCGGGGAATGTGCTTGTTCACGAGTGCGCGCACCGCCGTGATCGTGTTCGCACGATCGGCGGGGAGGGAGGCGATGTATTGCGCTGGCGTCTTGACGTTGGATGGTGGTTTCACAGATTCGTCGTCTTCCCGAACGAAGTGTATCACCGAGTATTTGAAAACAACCCAGCGGCAAGGCCGTGCGGCCTGCCTGAAGGCGGGCCCTTTCAAAGCAGGATACGCCAAACCTGGAAGCACTCTAAGCTCCACCGCGCCTCCGGCGCGAGGGCTTGGGTTGGCATAGCCCGAGATGCTTCCGGCATGGCCACAATGCGTGCCATCATAAAGACGTGCGTGCAGCGATTTTGAAATAATCAGGAATTCCTATGGCTATCTCACGAGAAGAGGCGATCGCACTATTCACCCGTCTGGCCGATGCCGTCAACCGCCACGATGCGGCAACACTTCTCTCGCATTACGCCGAAGACGCGACCGTCATCAGCCCGGCGTTTCACGAAATGCATGGCCGGCAAGAAATTGCCGCCTCCTGGGAGAAGATGTTTGCCACCTTTCCCGACTGGACGGTGGGCGGGGTGGATGTATTGGTGGACGGCGACCGCATCCTGGGCATCGCCTTTAATTCCTTTACCGACAACAAAGGCTGGTTCGGGCTTCCTCCCACGGGCGAGAAGGTCACCTATCGCAACCTACTGCTCCTCACGCTGGCTGACGGAAAAGTCGTACGTGAAGAGCGGATGTATGACATTGGCGCGGTAGTTGGAGTCTTGGAAAAGGCGCGTCTGGACCAGGAGCTGAAGATGGCGGCGATGGTTCAGTCAGCGCTGCTGTCGCGAAGGCCGCGAGCGGGGGACTTCTACGAGGCCCTGGGCGATTCGGTTCCCTGCCGCACCATCGGCGGCGACTTCTTTGAATTCATGGAGCTGCCTTCCGGCGCGCTCGGCATTGCGCTGGGCGATGTTGCCGGCAAGGGGCCGCCGGCCGCACTGTTGGCCGCCATGATCCAGGGGATGCTGGCGGTGGAAGCGCGTGCGCTGACCAAGCCCGCGGCCTTGATGGCGCGATTGAACAGCGCCCTGCTGGCCCGCGGATTAGGCGTGCAGTATGCCACCCTCGTCTATGGAGTGCTCTCCGGCGACGGGCGCTTTGTTTATTCGAATGCCGGCCATAACCCGCCGGTGGTGATCTCTCAGGGACAAGCACGGCGACTCACCTGCGGTGGCCTGGTTGTGGGCGCCTTCAAGGAAGCGATCTTCGAGGAAGAGACCCTACAGTTGCGCGATCAGGACATGGTTGTGATGTTCTGCGGATGGTGTCACCGAAGCGCGCAACATGCAGAACGAAGAATTTGGCGAAGAGCGGCTCATGGCTTCGCTGGAGCAGGTGCAGAACGGATCAGCTCCCGAGGTGGTGCAGTCGGTATTGCGCGCAGTGCGCGAGTTCTGCGGAGAAGCGCCTCCCGCCGACGACATTACGCTGACGGCGACGCGCTTCCGGGCGCAGAGATAAGCCTCGGAAGGGGCGCGCCTTCAGGCGCGCCGAAGAGCAGCGGCCGGCCCACGGCTTCAGCCGCAGAGGGAACTAGGTGTTGGCCTGAGAAGGCAGGTTCCCTCAGAGGCTAAAGCCGGAGATCCCCAAAAACGATTCTTTCGGCGCAGCTGAAGCCGCGCCCCTTCGAAGTCTCCCACCCTATCGGTTCAGCTTTCTTGCCTGGCAGGCCTCGACCGTCTTGGTCGGGTCAAGGGCATCTTTGTCGAGCTTGATGTCGACGACCTTGCCTTCTTTATCGATCACGAACGTCGCGCGCCGCGCAGCCTTGTACCTCGGATTGTAGAGCCCGTACTCCTTGGTGATGTCGCCGCCCCAATCGCTCAGCAGCGGGAAAGTGATGCCGATCTGTTTCGCCCATGCTTCGTTGGAGAACCGAGAATCCATGCTCACACCCAGGACCTGGGTGTCGGCGGCTTCCAGCTTCGCGAGGTTCTGCTGGAAACCCTGCATCTCCTGGGTTCAACCACCGGTGAAGGCGAAGACATAAAACGCGAGGGCGACATTCTTCTTGCCCCGGAACTCGTGCAGCGAAACCTTGTTGCCGTTCTGGTCGGTCAAGGTGAAGTCGGGCGCAACGTCGCCGACCTTGACTTTCGGCGTTGGCGCCGTTTGATCGGCAGCGTGCAGGGCGGGCAACAGGTTGATCACCAGCAGCGCCGCCAGAAATGCTTGCTTCATGGAATTCTCCTCTCCCACGTGCGGGGAAGTAACCGACATTGTGACACACGAGTCGCGGCCTCCCATAACGGGCCACGAAAGCTGCCGAATATCCGCGTTTCATTGCGAATTGCGGCCCGCGGCCTTACAGTGAATGAGGATTCATTCGGCGGAATGTGACCGACGGAAGTCTGGCTGCCGGGCCCTAACGAGGACTGATCTTGCCCAAGCGCGAACTGTCACCATCATCGGAAGCTGCTGCGCCCGTGCCCCGCAATCCGGAGAAATACGACCGGATTCTCGAAGCGGCCATGGCGGTGTTTGCGGAGAAGGGGTTCTTTGTTTCGCGTATCTCCGACATCGCCGACCGCGCGAATGTCGCCGACGGCACGGTCTATCTGTACTTCAAGAACAAGGATGAGATCCTCGCCTCGGCGATCCGTACCGCTTTCGACACCTTCATGAGCAACGCTCGCACCGAACTGAAGGAGATTGCCGACCCGGCGGAGCGCCTGCGCCGGCTGGCGCGGCTGCACCTGGATGCGCTGGGTAGCAATCGCAATGCGGCCATCGTCTTTCAGATGGAGCTGCGGCAGAGCACGCGTTTGTCGGAGTTCTCGCATCGTCACCTGATCGAATACTTCAGCCTGGTGCGCGAGGCGATTCAGGAAGGCCAGCAGCGGGGAGAGTTTCGCCGCGACCTGCCCGACAAGATTGCGGCGAACTGCTTCTTTGGCGCACTGGATGAGATGGTGACCTCGTGGGTCCTCAGTGAGCATGACTTTCCTCTGGCCAATGCGGCGGACGCAATCGTCGAAATTCTGCTGAACGGAATGCGGTCATCAGCGAGCAGTGATGCGCCGAATTCGCAAAGGGGGCGGCAATGAACCTTGCTACGCTCAACGACGTTTTCTTCACGGTGGCTGAACGCGGTGACAGCCGTGTGGCATTGACCAAGCAGTCGGGAACCTGGGAGCCGATCACCGCCGCGCAGTTGCAGGCGCGGGTGTATGCCACGGCGCGGCATCTCAGGAGCTGGGGGATTGGCAAGGGCGATCGCGTCGCCATCCTGAGCGAGAACCGGCCCGAGTGGCCGATCGCCGACTTTGCCACGTTGCTGATCGGCGCCATCGATGTGCCGATCTACGCCACGCAAACTGCCGAGCAATGCCTGCACATCTTGCAGCACTCGAACGCCAAGGTGTTCTTTGTCTCCACCCCGCAGCAGTACGAGAAAGTTTCGGCCATCATTCCGCTGACCAAAGTGGAACGTGTGGTGATGATGGATTATGTCGGCGGACTGCACGACGTGATCCCCATGGCAGAATTTCTGAAGGACGCCAAGCCTGGCGCCGATCCCGAGATCGAGGCCATCGCGCGCAGCATTCAGCCCGATGATGTTGCCACGCTCATCTACACCTCCGGAACCACGGGCACCCCGAAAGGCGTCATTCTGACGCACGGCAATGTGGCGTCGAACCTGAGCATGACGCGCCACCTGGTCGACGTTGGTCCGGCGGACCTGTGCGTTTCGTTTCTGCCGTTGTCGCACATAACCGCGCGGCACCTCGATTACCTGTTGTACTACCGCGGCGTCACCATCGCCTATTGCCCGGTGATCGACGAGCTAGCGCAGGTCATGCCGGAAACGCGGCCAACGTTGTTTGTGGGCGTGCCGCGCGTCTACGAGAAGATGTGCAACCAGGTGCAGCTCAAGGCGAAAGGCCCGAGGAGACGCATTCTGGAGTGGGCGCTGCGAACGGGGCGCAAGCATCGCCAGACAATACTGGCAGGCCGCCGACCGGGCGCGCTGGACTGGAAGATGGCCGACCGCTTGGTCTTCTCGAAGATTGTGGAGAAGATGGGCGGACGGGTGCGTCTGTTTCTCTCCGGTGGAGCGCCGCTGGGTGTCGATCTGGCGAACTGGTTTGCCAATGCCGGCATCGTCATCCACGAGGGCTATGGCCTGACCGAGACTTCGCCGGTGATTGCGATCAACGTTCCCGGCAGCCACAAGATCGGGACCGTGGGCAAGCCGCTCAAGAACCTGGAGCTGCGGCTGGCCAGCGATGGCGAGCTGCTGGTACGCGGTCCGTCGGTCTTCCGCGGCTACTGGGAGATGCCCGAGGAAACGGCGGCGGCCTTCGATGGCGATTGGTTCAAGACGGGAGACATCGCCAGCATCGACAGCGAAGGATTCTTGTCGATCGTCGATCGCAAGAAGGACCTGATCAAAACTTCAGGCGGAAAGTTCATTGCGCCGCAGCCCATCGAGAACGCGCTCAAGGTGAACATGTTCGTGGGCGAAGCAGCGATGCTGGGCGACCGGCGGCGCTTTCCTGCGATCCTGATCATTCCTAACTTTCCCGTTCTGGAAGACTGGGCGAAGGGGCACGGAGTGCAGGTGCGATCGCGCGCTGAGTTGGTCCAATCGGCCAAGGTGCGGGGACTGTATCAGTCGATCGTTGATGAACTGAACGAAAACCTGGCCCAGTTCGAAAAGATGAAGAAGATTCTGCTGGTGCCGGATGAGCTGAGCATTGCGGACGGGACGATGACTCCCAGCATGAAGCTGCGCCGGCGCAAGGTCGAGGAGCGCTACAAGAAAGAGATCGAGGAGCTGTACGCGGAGAGCGAGACGGCGGCGGTGGGGAAGCGGTGAGAGGGTGTCGCGACTTTGTTCTTCTGCGCTGAAAACGTCAGTTAGTTCGGTAATCAATAAATTAAGCAATTGTCATCCTGAGCGTAGCGAAGGACCTGCTGTCGGTGGCGCGGCCATCACATCTAGGTAAGCCCAGCGGATTCGAGTAGATGACCCGCTCACCCGCGACCCTGATCGCAACTCGGGGCGAAAGCAGGTCCTTCGGTCGCCACGGCGACCTCAGGATGACAAGCTACAACTTGGTGCCGCTACTCTCAGCTCATTCCCGCCCAAACTTGTTGGCGCTCTCAAATAATTCTCGCAGCGCCGGCCCACGCAGATTTTCCCGCAGGTAGGTCAACTGCTGCTCGAAGCGCAGCAGCACGTCTTCGATGTTCTGGCTGTTTGTCAGCGCAATGTCGCGCCACATGGAATAAGGGCTGTGGGCGATGCGCGTCATCTCCCGTAGTGCCCGTCCGCCGATCTGCAAGACCGCTTCGTCATCGCCTAGCTCATCGCGCAACACGGTTGCAAATGCGGTGGAAATCATCTGCGGCAGGTGGCTGACCCAGGCGCAAAGGCGGTCGTGGCGTTCCACATCAAGCGTGATGAGGCGAGCGCCGATGGAGGCGAGCAGTGCCAACCATTCCTGTTGGCGCTCGGTGTAGGGCGCGTCGGGGTCGATGGGCGTGATGATCCACGCCGCGTCGCGAAACAGTTCGGCGTCAGCGTACTCGATGCCGCCGTGCTCCTTGCCGGCCATGGGGTGTCCGGGGAGCACGCGAGAGTGGGCATCGGCTCCGTAGAGCATACGAGCGCGCCCAGCGATTTGCTGCTTGGTGCTGCCGACATCGGTGATGAGGGTGGCGGGCGGAAGCAGCGGGGCGATGGCCTCCAGTTGCGAAAGAATGCAACCAACGGGCGTGGCCAGGACGACGACATCACTGCCTTGGATGGCGCGGTCAAGGTCGGGCTCGCGTGATTGATCGCGCCGCGTTGCAGCGCGTTGTCCAGCACCGCGTGCTTGTCGCAGCCAACGATGGAGCCCGCAAATCCATTGGCGCGCAAAGCCAGCCCGAGCGAGCCGCCGATCAGGCCGGTGCCGACGATCGTGATTTGGCGGATGGGCATCGTACGCTACCAAGATACATTGGCAGATGAAAAGAAGGGTTCACCACGGGGGCAACCGCTGTCTGGAATGTGTTTGAGGGGAAATCAGGAGAAATCGCGGGAGGTGGTGCGTTGGGACGAAGGAATCGCGAACAATATGCCCGTCGCCACAAACACAAAGACATAGCCAGCCAGACCAGCGGCGAGTATCAGATACCAGCGCCAGCCTTCGTGCCAAGCGATGGCAAGGCAAACGAAGCCGATCAAGAACGAGGTACCAGTTACCGCTTTACCCAATCCGAGAGCAACGTCACTTCGCAATTCCCCATATTCAATGTCTACAGGCTTTCCTTGGGCCATTTCTGCTCCCGGTTGGTTCTTTCTGTGCGGAAGCGCCTGACCAATCATGGCCGTCAACATCCAAAACAACGCCATTACAACGGAAAATAGCCATGCTCGGTGCCATAGGTAGAACCCAACCAACACGAGTAAGCAGCAGTTCAGAAAGAATAAGAACATCTCGAATCTGCGGACTGTAATATGCGCTGTTACCGGCATTTCGGGAAGCCTCCCTTAGGAAATTACCTTTCGGAAATATCTACTTTACGATGCTACGCAGCTATCGAAGCTTCGCGCCGTAGGTCAAAAGTAGGCTTACCGCAAGAAAAGCAGCACCTACAGCGAACGCAGCGACCTGGCTTAGAAAGAGAGTCCAAGTCCTCCTGCCGATTGCATCTACTTCGCCTTTTGTAAGCCTGTCTGGATGCTTTCTGGCCCGTCGTGTCAGTCTCTCTGAAGTCCGATAAGCGATTTAGCGTGCATAGAAGTCCACAACCCGATGACAGCGCCAGCATCAGCATTGCTAAGATTAGTAGGCACTTCGCTGATTCGGGTGGATTGAAATTTGTATCCTTAATTAGCGAGAAACTATACGCAAGAGATGCGACTGCAAATGTCAGGATCAGGTTTAGCGTGTACCCAAGGTGGTCGTTCAGAGTCTTCTGCCAGCGAATGGGAAGCCGTTACCTGTTTCTCCGTCTGGTTGAGGCTGATGCCATTGTTGCGCGCTATCCGAGACTCCGGGAGCCGACATGGCCGATGCAATCATAGCATCGATAACTTCAGATCAGCCGCACCTTTTTGGTGCGAGTTTGCACAGAAAACTGCGACTCTAGCGTTCTCCGTGACCTCCGTACCTCCGTGGTGAAGTGCGGCTTCACCCAATTGTTCTTCCCACTGCGGTGTGCGATCATGCGCAACTGGCCCATCAATTCCGCGAACTGATGGGTGAAGAGCGACTGCGCGCCATCCGACAATGCGTGGTCGGGATCGGGATGCACTTCGATGAGCAGAGCATCGGCTCCCGCCGCGACCGAGGCGCAGGCCATGGGCGCGACCTTGTCACGCAATCCGGTGCCATGCGACGGATCAGATGTAATCGGCAGGTGCGAAAGTTTGTGCACAATGGGGATGGCCGAGATGTCGAGCGTATTGCGGGTGTAGGTTTCGAAGGTGCGAATGCCGCGCTCGCAGAGCACGACCTCGTAGTTGCCGCCCGACATGATGTATTCCGCCGAGAGCAACATCTCTTCGATGGTGGCGGCGATGCCGCGCTTCATCAGCACCGGCTTGCGGACCTTGCCCAGCTCGCGCAGCAGGTTGAAGTTCTGCATGTTGCGCGCGCCCACCTGGAAGATGTCGACGTAGGGCATCATCATCTCGATCTGCGAAATCTCCATGACTTCGCTGATCACCATGAGTCCATGCGCGTCACCGGCTTCGCGCAATAGTTTGAGCGCCTCCAGGCCCATGCCTTGAAATGTGTACGGCGAGCTGCGTGGTTTGAAGGCGCCGCCGCGCAGCACCTTCGCTCCCGCCTTGGCGACGTGCTCCGCGGCCTGGAAAATCTGCTCGCGCGACTCGACGGAGCACGGCCCCGCCATCACGATAACTTCTTTGCCGCCGATTTCCGTGCCATTGGCAAGCTTGACGACGGTGTCGTGGCCGCGGAATTGTCGTCCCACCAGCTTGTAGGGCGCGCTGATGCGATGGACACGCTCCACGCCGGGCAGCACTTCCAGGTCGCGGGTGTCGAAGTCGATGCGCTTGCCAACGGCCGCCAGCACCGACTGGCGCGCGCCGGTGGTGCGATGCACGGCAAAGCCCATCCGCATCAGGTGATCGGTCACATCCTGAATCTGGTCTTCGGTAGCGGACTCCAGCATCGCAACGATCATGGGTGAATGTGGTCTCCTGGTTCTTGCGGCTTTCAGCTATCAGCTATCAGCCGTCAGCTCTCAGTTTCCATAGCTGCCAGCTACCAGCCGCGAGCTAATACAAGCTGGGCCTGTGCAGATTCGCGTCAGGGCACGACTTCCAGTCGTGCCGAAAACTCAGGGTCCGATCGAATTGGGCTTTAGCCTCTGCCAGCAGTTGTTCAGGAGCTAAAAGCCCGATCAATGTTTTTTTCACGTACGGCACGGGTAAAGCGGGCTGCCGAAAAGCTCGAACAGCAGATCCCCTCGACGACTGAAGTCGCCTCGGGGTATCAGAAATAAGGAACCTATCTCGGCACGACCGAGGTCGTGCCCTGACGCGAATCACCCTGCACCCGAGTCTTTCAGCTCCCGTAAAGCCGTAGCTCACTTACTACGATGACTTCTACTCAGCCGTGAACTGACAACTGACAACTTCTTCAATCCCTCGGCTCCAACTCGCCGGCGCCATTCTTCTGCTGTTGCGCCTCGGCCGGAGTCATCTCTTCGCCCTGAATCTGGCGCATGACGTCGACTAATCTCTCGAAGATGCGGCGCAGATGCACGTCGGAGAGCGGGCCGGTGTTATTGCGCGCAATGTTGTCAAAGATGACGCGTTCGCGGTCCGGCTCGTACACCGGCATCTCGGAGTTGCGCTTGAGCCTGCCGATTTCCAGGGCGCATTGCGCACGCTGGTTGATCAGCGCGACTAGCTGGCGGTCCAACTCATCGATCTTGCGACGCCAATCGGCGATGTCCATGCCCGCTCCGCGCTCGTAGCTTCTTGTACTTCAGTTATAACCTAACTCGAAACGCCGGTCTGCTGACGCACGCCAGTCACTGAGGAAAGAAACTCCGCAACTGCTTCGGCTTCGCGGCCAGGATTGTTCTCCACCTGCTGAACGATGGCGCTGCCCATGACAGCAGCGTCGGCGTACTGTCCAACTTCGGCGAACTGCTCGGCATTGGAAATACCGAAGCCGATCGCGATCGGCAGGCGGGTGAAGGCGCGAAGCCGTTCCACCAGTTGGCGCGCGTCGCCGGCCACCTCCTGGCGGGTGCCGGTCACGCCGGTGCGCGAGATCGCATAGATAAAGCCGCGGGAATGGCGGGCGATGCTGTGCAGCCGCTGGTCGGTGCTGGTGGGCGCGGCCAGAAAGATGGGCGCCAAACGGCGCGACTTGATGGCGCGCAGGTAGTCGCCAGCTTCTTCGACCGGAAGATCGGTCACCAAAGCCCCGTCGGCGCCCGCTGCCGCGACCGAGGCGCAGAAGCGGTCGATCCCGAACTGGAGAACGGGATTCATATAAGTAAAGATGATCAGGCCGGCCTTGGACTGCTCGCGAATTTCTTTCGCGACCTGCAAGACGCTGTCGAGATTGGTGCCCTGACGGAGCGCCCGCTCGCTGGCTCGCTGGATGACTGGGCCATCGGCGACCGGATCGCTGAACGGCACGCCAAGTTCGACGACTTCTGCGCCCGATGCGATGGCCGCCAGGGCAACGTCGCGCGAGATCTCGAGTGTGGGATCACCGCAGGTGATGTAGGCGACCAGGCCGGGTTTGTGCTTAAAGGTTAGGGGCATAGGAAAACAGTTGTCAGTGGCTAGTGGTCGGTTGTGCCATTCCAAACAGGTTGGCTTTCAGGCGAGCACCGTTTTTCTGGCAGGGAACTCCTCAGTCTCAAGGGTCTTTAGATCCATGACCTCAGAGGCGTGCTGGATGTCAATTCCGACAACTCTGCCCTCCTGGTCGAAATCAATTACTAACCCGTCGCTGATCTCGCGAGAATCAGCGCTCGGCCTGGCGTTCAAGTCGATGTAGAGGGAATCAGTCTCTGCATAGTAGTGCAGCTTCATTGGCTACTCCTGTTTTCCTATCGCAAGACGAAAATTGCGATCAGGAAAGGCATTGTGCAGCGTCTCCCCATCTTCCAGCGTTACTACGCGGAGTATCCGCCCTTCTAATTCTGGCACAGCGCCCCAATATCGAACGCGGCCATCGGACTGAAGTGCTCTCATCAGCGGCTCTTTGACAATGCGTTCGCACCACTCCTGTTTGATGTACGGACGCTTTCGTAGCACCTGCTCTCTGAAATAGCGGCTTGTTTTCATTGCACTGCTTTATCGCCCCGCGTGTTTTTCTAGAAAGCAGGCCCTTCTTCAAAACTCCAAATTCTCCCGCAATATCCCGATGTCCTTATCGCCGCGGCCGGAGATGTTCACGATGACGATATTGTCTTTCGGCATGTGCGGCGCGCGCTTGATGACCTCCGCTACCGCGTGGGCCGATTCCAGCGCGGCGATGATTCCTTCCGTCCGCGCCAGCAATTTCAGCGCGTCGAGAGCCTCGGTATCGGTGGCGGAAACATATTCGGCGCGGCCTTGATCGTGCAGCCAGGCATGCTCGGGCCCGATGGCGGGATAGTCGAGTCCCGCCGATACGGAATGCGTGGGCGCGATCTGGCCTGCCTGGTCCTGTAGCACCCAGGAATAGGTTCCCTGCAACACGCCGGGGCCGCCGCCCTCGAAGCGAGCGGCGTGTTGACCCAGAGCGCGGCCACGGCCTCCTGCTTCAACTCCGATGAGCTTCACGTTTGGGTCCTTGATGAATTCGTAGAAGATGCCGATAGCGTTGGAGCCGCCACCCACGCAGGCGATGATGGCGTCGGGAAGGCGGCGTTCAGCGCGCAGGATTTGCTTGCGCGCCTCCTGGCCGATGACGCGATGAAAGTCGCGAACCATGGTGGGATAAGGATGGGCGCCCAGCACGCTTCCCAGCAGATAATGCGTGGTGCGGACGTTGGTCACCCAGTCGCGCATCGCCTCATTGATGGCATCTTTTAGCGTGCGCGAGCCTGATTCCACGGAACGCACTTCCGCGCCCAGCAGCCGCATGCGAAAGACGTTGAGCTCCTGGCGGCGCATGTCTTCCGAGCCCATGTAGACGACGCACTCCATGCCGAAGAGGGCAGCGACGGTGGCGGTGGCGACTCCGTGCTGGCCGGCGCCGGTCTCAGCGATGACGCGGTGCTTGCCCATGCGCCGCGCCAGCAGCGCCTGTCCAATGCAGTTGTTGATCTTGTGCGCCCCGGTGTGCAGCAGGTCTTCACGCTTCAGATAAATCTTTGGGCCGCCTAGTTCGCGAGCGAGGCGCTCGGCCAAGAACAACGGAGTCGGTCGGCCGGCAAATTCCTGAAGCAGACGCTGGTACTCGCTGCGAAAGGCTTTGTCGCGGCGGGCCTCTTCGTAGGCGGCCTCGAGTTCCTGCAGCGCCGACATGAGCGTCTCGGGAACAAAGCGCCCGCCATAGGAGCCGAAGCGCCCGGGAACAGAGCGGGGGCGGCGCGCCTTCAGAGGGTGCGGTGCGTTCGGTGAGGTTTGCGATTCGGAACTATGCTCCATAAAAACGTCTTCGCTTTTAACTTTTCGCTAGCGGACCGACGACCCGGCCTCTCTCCCAACGGATGCGCCTGCATCTTGCGCATCTCGGGGAAAATCTGCCCGGCGAACTGCATCGACAAAATTACGCAACCGGGCTGCGTCTTTCTTTCCGGGCGCGCTCTCGACACCAGAGACGACGTCTACGCCCCAGGGTGCGAACAACCGAACTGCGTCGGCGATGTTCTCCGGCGTCAAGCCGCCGGCGATGATCACCGGCATCTGCTGTTTGATCCGCGCGACCAGCGGCAACACGGCATTCCAATCAAAAGTAACGCCAGTACCACCGCGCCGACCGGGCACGCCAGAGTCGAGCAGCACGGCGTCGAAGAATTCACTGGCACGCAGATACCGATCAAGATAATCGCTGCCGCCCGCGAGCAACTGCTGCGCCTGCAGCGTCTTTATGATCTTGCGCGAGGCGAGGGCCGAGCGGTAGGCGCGAAGTTGGTCGGCCGGCTCGTCGCCCTGAAGCTGTATGCCGGTCAGCCCGACATTCTGCGCGAGCCGGGCCACGCTCTCTGGCGACTCATTTACAAGCACGCCGATTTTTTCGATCCTGGCGGGCAGAGCGGCGATGATTTCAGCAGCCGTCTCTTGCTGAATCTGCCGAGGGCTGGGCGCAAGAACAAATCCCACCGCATCAGCGCCGGCGGCAAGCGCGAGGTTGGCATCGGCCAAGCTCGTCGTGCCGCAGATCTTGATCCAAGTCATACTGCCGCCGTAGCCCGCGATAAAAGGTTGGCCAAAGCTTCACCGGGACGCGCCGCTCGCATCAGGGTCTCGCCGATTAGGAACGCGGCGAAACCAGCGGCGCGAAGTCTAGCAATGTCGTCGGCGGTCTCGATACCGCTCTCTGCGACCTTGACGATGTTGCCCGGCATCTCTGCGGCAAGCTGAAGCGAGGTGTTCAAGTCGACGCGGAAGGTATGCAGGTTGCGATTGTTCACACCGATCGTGTCGCATCCGGCATCCAGAGCGCGTTTGAGCTCGGCTCCGTCGTGCACTTCACATAAGACGTCGAGCTCCATTCCGCGAGCACGGCGCGAGAGGTCGAGCAATTCGCTTTGACTGAGCGCGGCGACGATCAGAAGTATGGCGTCAGCTCCGTAGGCACGGGCTTCGGGCAACTGGAAGGCATCGACGATGAAGTCTTTGCGCAGACAGGGAAGCGAAGTGGCATTCGAGGCCGCGGCCAGATTATCCAGCGATCCTTGAAAAAACTGCTCGTCGGTGAGGACGGAGAGCGCTGCTGCGCCTGAGTCCTGCAACTCGCGGGCGAGTTCAACAACGTGAAAATCCGGTCGGATCAGGCCCTTGGACGGCGAAGCCTTCTTGAGTTCGGCGATCACTGCCGGACCCGAGGCGGAGACCTGCACCAGACGATTGCGGAATCCGCGTGGCTGGTGAGCGGCGGCGCGCTGTTCCAGGGCGCGCACATCGGCTGTCGCCTTCGACGCCTGGACTCGGGCGCGGGTAGCAGCGATGATCTCATCCAACTTGCTGGCCATGCGAATGTCTTGAGTATACCCGCTCAAGGTTGCAATCTTTCGCGTGCGGGCAGCCCCGGCAGAGCTGTTGGCCGCGGGCGAACTCTGATACGCTGACCGCTTCGCAGCAAACGCCGAATGACAGAGCCAACTACCATCTCCATCGAGTTTCGCGACGTCGAGTACCGGCTGGCGGCGGGCCGCCTGTTGCTGCAACACATCGACCTTCAGGTCAGCAGCGGCGAAACCCTGATGCTGCTGGGCCGCAGCGGATCGGGCAAGACGACTTGTCTGAAGATGATCAACCGGCTGATTGAGGCAACCGGCGGTGAGATCTATGTGAAGGGCAAGGCGCTTTCGCAGTGGGATGTCATCCGCCTGCGGCGATCGATTGGCTACGCCATCCAGGATGTGGGCCTGTTTCCTCACTACAGCGTGCGCAAGAACGTTGCCTTGGTTCCCCAGTTGGAGGAGTGGGAGCGCTCGCGCGTCAACGCGCGCGTGGAGGAGGTGCTCGCGCTGGTCGGCCTGCCGGTTGCGGAGTTTGCCAATCGCTATCCCAACGAGCTTTCGGGAGGACAGCGGCAGCGAGTAGGGCTGGCGCGCGCGCTGGCCGCCGAGCCGCCAATCCTGCTGATGGACGAGCCCTTTGGCGCGCTCGATCCGCTGACCCGCGCGGAAATTCAGATGGAGTTTCAAAAGCTGCAACGGCGGCTGAGAAAGACCGTCGTGTTCGTGACTCACGACGTTAGTGAGGCATTGTTGCTGGGCGACCGAATAGCTGTGATGGACTCGGGACACTTGCGCGGCGTGTATACGAGGGAGCAGTTCTTGCGGGCGGAGGACGAAGTGGTGAAGGCGTATATGAATGTTGTGCGGGCAGGGCAGCAGCGATTGGACAGTTGAGGTGCAAGACACAACGGAAACTCTGAACAGGTGGCTCCGATGTCCCTCAGGGGCTAAAGCCCACCCTTCTCTCAGGCACCGACGGACGGCCTAAAGGCCGCCCCCTTCAAGGCTGGAGTTGAATCAGAGCTTCAGGCGTTTTGAGTAATCCGGGTAGCAATAATGAACTTCATCCTCACACATCCGCGCGAGGTGGCGACGCTCACGGCCGAACATTTGTGGCTGGTGGGTGTCTCCATGCTGATCGCGGTGGCCATGGGGGTTCCGTTGGGGATTCTGCTGACGCGGCGTCCGAAGATGAAAGCCATCGTGCTGGGCAGTACGAACGTGATTCAGACCATTCCCAGTCTGGCGCTGTTCGGACTGCTGCTGCCGTTACCTTGGCTGGGTGCCAGGGCTGACCGGTTGGCCATCGTGGCGCTGGCGCTCTATGCGCTGTTGCCGATCGTGCGTAATACGTATGTCGGTATCACAGGAGTCAGCGCGCCGGTACGCGAGGCTGCGGTGGCGATGGGGCTCACATCGCAGCAGTTGCTGGTGATGGTGGAGCTGCCGCTAGCGGCGCCGGTGATCCTCGCGGGTGTTCGCACTGCGGCGGTGATCACGATAGGCGTGGCGACCATCGCCGCGGCGATTGGCGCGGGCGGTTTGGGCGAGTTCATCTTCCGCGGAATTGCCATGGTGGACAACGGCGTGATCCTCGCGGGCGCTTTACCGGCGGCGGCGATGGCGCTGATCGCCGACGTTTCCCTGGGCGGCCTGGAAAAATGGCTCGCGCGGCGAGGGCGCTGAGATGGACCGGCGCCTCTTTGTCACCGGCGCGTTGGCGATGTTCGCGGCTGGCTGCACCCATCGGCAGGACGAAATCGTCGTCGGATCGAAGAACTTCACTGAACAGCTCATCCTGGGAGAGATCCTCCTGCAATACCTCGGGCGGAGGTGCTCGGCTCCCACCGACGGCAGGTTCTACATGGGGGGAACGTACATTTGCCAGCAGGCACTGCTCGCCGGGCGCATCGATACCTACGTGGAGTACACCGGCACAGCAGTCGCCGCTGTGCTAAAGGAGAAGTTCTCCGACAACCGCGCCCAGGTCTACGAGCAGATGAAGACGGGCTACAAGCAGCGCTTCAACCTGGACGTAATGGCTCCGCTGGGCTTCAACAACAGCTTTGCCATGATTGTGCGGGGCGATGACGCCAGGCGCATGGGAATCACCAAGCTGTCGGAACTGTCGCGCTACGCGCCACAGATGACGTTAGGAGTGGGATACGAATTCCTCGAGCGTCCTGACGGGTTCAACGGGCTGGTGAAAACCTATGACCTGAAATTTCGCGGGTCTCCGGTGGTGATGGACCTGGGTCTTTTATATAACGCGCTGGAACATAAGACGGTCGACATTATTGCCGGAAATAACACGGATGGGCTGATCGATGCTCTCGGGCTGGTAGTTCTGGATGACGACCGCCATTACTTCCCACCCTACGATGCCGTGCCAGTGGTCAGGCCGGAACTACTGCAGCGCTTTCCGGCGGCACGACAGGCTTTCGACAAGCTGGGGGGCAAGATCAGCGCTGAGGCCATGCGAAAGATGAATTACGAGGTTGACGGCAAGCGCGCTGATTCCAATAAAGTAGCCCAGCAGTTTCTACAAGAAATGGACAGATCATCAGAGCATAGACTGGGTAACGAAAGCACTTTCCGAATATGACTTCAGGCCGTGGAGGAGTCATGAAATTTTCTTCGGATCCCCACAAATATTGTTGCTAATTATGCCGATCAGATATAAGCTTCCGACGCTTAGCTGTGCAGCTACTTCGTGTGCGAATAGGAGGAAACCTTGTCCCGCAAATTCACTGTGTTGGCTTTAGTGGCCGTGTTCACCTTGGCGCTTTGCGCCACGGCAAGTGCGGACATTCTGTACACCACGTTAGGTCCCAACGGCGAATATGACACCGGCAGTGGCTATTTCGTTGATGGTGCCAACTATTACAACCAGGTTCTGGCGTTGCCGTTCACGCCGAACGCCACGACCACGATGATGGACGCGGTGTTGGCGCTGGGCAACTACGCCGGCGGCAACAACCCCGTGAATGCGTATCTGGCGGCTGACGATGGTCTCAACGAGCCGGGCACCATTCTGGCGACGTTGACTCAGCAGGGCACCATCCAGCCATTCAACTCCGGTGGCAGCCTGATTACGTTCACTTGCAACGGTTGCGGCACGGTGAATCAGGGCACGCAGTATTGGATCATCGCCCAGGAACCCGATCCGAACACCGAGCAGGCTTGGATGTTCGCTTATCAGGACCAGCAAGGCCATCTGGCTTTCGATCAGACCGGTAGCATCAACGGCCCGTGGAGCCAGTTCGACGGAACCACCTCCGGCTTCCGCGTGGATGGCGGCGTTCCTGAGCCAGGCACCCTGGTGCTGCTGGGCAGCGGCCTGTTTGCGGCCGTCGCTGGCGTTCGCCGCAAGTTTGGTGTGTAGTTCTCTTCCGCTTAGTTTCGTAAGCACGCCGGAGCGCAATGCTCCGGCGTTTTGTTGGTACGCCGTGCAATTTCACCTTGGTTTAATATTTTCGATCAACCACCACTAAAGTGTATTGTCGAAAGTGCAACCCGAGGAGTACCCTTGGCAGCCTCGGCGCTTTGCAAAGACTGATCGCACTCTGTGGGTTGTGCCGAAGGATGTGAACGCAGTGATGTGCGTACACTGCGTAAACCGCGTAACAGGAGGAGTGACACTTGAGCAAACTTCGCGTTTTGACACTTCTTGTGCTGGTTGGGCTGTGCGTCTGCAGCCTGCCGGCAATGGCCGATAGCGTTGTCTACAACAACTTCGATGCGGGTTTTAGCTACAATTGCTGCACCGGTGGGACCCTGGGTGGATCAGGCTCGCCAGTGGGGTTGATCGACCAGGGCGTTCTGTTTACCGCTCAGGCGAGTGGAAACGTTTCCGAAATCGACGTTGCCATCGGCTGGGTTGTCGGAACAAATGGTGCAACCGTACAGCTATGGAACGCCGACGCTAATGGCCTCCCGAGTACGATTGCTAGCCCCGCGTTTGACATCAATAACCTGCAGCAGTTCGGCAACTGCTGCGCTTACAGCGCGATCACGGGGATCAACGGTGTAAGTGTGACACAGGGGCAGCAATATGTCCTCGTGGCCTCTACCCCGAACGATACCTGGGATGCCTGGAACTGGAACAGCATCAACGATATCGGACAGGTGGACTACACATACGACGGCGTAAACTGGAATTCGGCTCCAGGTTCAACCCTGTACACCTTCCAGATCCTTGCCACCGGCGTACCCGAGCCAGGCACGTTCGTCATGCTGGGCAGCGGCGTTCTGGCGATAGGTGGAATTTTCCGCCGCAAGCTGGGGCTCTAGACCTATCCTTGCAGTTTGAATCCGTACACGCCGGGGCGCAATGCTCCGGCGTTTTTATTGGGAGCAAGCCAGGCTTACTCTTTCGCCAAGTGCTCCAGAATCCCGTGCAGGGGAATACGGATCCATTGCGGACGATGGTGAAGTTCCTGCTCGATTTCCAGCAGGGCACGCTCCAGGAGATAAGAACTCAGCAGGATGCGGATCTCATTTTCTCCGCGAGGAAGAAACTCGGCTTCGGACGCGGAGTGCAGATACTCCTTCACAAAGATGCAACTCACCCAACGGTACCAGGCGCGGGCCCACTTCTCGATGGTGGGATGACCTTCGCGGCTGGGAATAATACCGGGAACGTCGCCAAACAGGGCGGCGTGCGAAACGTAGTGGAAGGAGCGCACCATGGTGGCGATATCGCGCATGGGCGAGCGCTTGATTCGCCGTTCGCTGAGTGAGCGATAATGATCGCCCTCAAAGTTGGTGATGATCCAGTTGTTGTCGGCGTAGATAACGTTGGAGAGCTGGTAGTCTCCGTGTTGACGGATACGCAGGCCGCCGAGGCGATGATCGCGAACCAATTGCAGCCGGGTGCGAAGCTCAGTGGCGTGTGCCAGGACCTGAGCAGCCTCCTGTTGTGCGACCGGTTGAAGAGCGCCCGCGCTGATGCGCAAAGAATCCATGGCGCGATTCAGCTGCCCGAGAATTCCGTGGTACACGCTGTGGCGATAGAACTCGGTGAAGGGTTCAGGCGCGAAGGCCGGGATATCCGGCCGGCTGGCCAGCGCGTTGTGCAACTCGGCGGTGCGGCGAGCCAGGGCGCGAATCACTTCCACGTAGTTGCCCAACAGGTCCGACATCACCGGCGGCATCGATTCATGGCGGCAGTTGAGCGGATCGGGGAGTGGCAGGTCGCGAAGCTTGGGGTCGTCCTGCGCAATTGCCAGGGCGTGCTCGAAGAACAGGCTGAGATGATCGAGTGTGTAAGCCCATCCGTGGGTCCCACCGCGTACCAGACCGCTGAGAGCGCCGAGCGTGGTGGTGTGGACCCCCGGGGCGCCGTCCGTCCAGCGGAATTCCAGCGATCCTAAGGCCACAGGTATGGCGGTGAAGTCGGTGTGCTCGGTGAGAAACTCAGGAATCTCCGAGCCCGGATTGGGTCCCTCTTCCAGCTTGCGATAGAGCTTGAGAAGGAAGTCATCGCCGTAATCGATTTCGGTGAAGGGTTGTTCGGTGGCCCGGGGAGTGGGCTCCAGATTGGAGCGGGCCGAGGTCCAGGCTTTGCGAAAGGCGCGGGTGTGGGAGCCGACGAGCTCGCCGCCAGGTCCTCGAACATGCCGCCGCCGCACGATGGCGCGCAGCAGGGCGTCGCTGAAATCGCGATCGGCGACTGCTCCGAAGAGCAGAGCGCTCACCTTGGGGCCGAATCCTTCGAGCCGGGCGAGCACCGATTCCGGCGTGTCGCGCAGTATGGAGTCCGCCTTGTCTTCGATCGCCACGCTCAAAGGCACCAGATAGCTTTCGCCGTCGGAGTCGGCGTAGTCCACGTGTACTGCAAGCAAGTGCGAAGTCGTGCCGGGTAGCGCGAGGATGTGACGTACGCTGACGCCGGTGATGGTGCGGGTTTTTTGCAGGAACCAGGAACGCTTGCGCAGCAGGCGGGGCGCAACCCATCGCAGCGATGCAAGGGTCGCGTCGGAGAAGACTTTGTCGATCGCGTCGACCTGCAAGACCAGAGGCGTGTCACCGCCGGTACCGAAGTCCAGGGATTCGGCAACTTCTCTTGGCTGCAGGTGGAACCAGTAGTATGCGTGCGGGCCGAGCGAAAGCTGATAAGGCTGGTCGGTAATGTTGGGGAAGCGGCTGTGGCCGAAAACCTCTACGGGCACCCTTCCGTTGAACTCCGACAGGTCGAGGTCACAGGACTGTGCGAAGCGAGACAGGTTAGCCACTACGAGAATGTGCTCGTCGTCGTAGTGGCGAACAAACGCCAGCACTTTGCGATTGCTGGGATAGAGGAATTCCAACGTGCCTCGCCCGAAAGCCTGGAAGCGCTTGCGTTGCGAGATGAGGCGCTTGGTGAACCACAGCAGAGAGTGCGAGTTGTTCTGCTGAGTTTCGACATTGACCGCTTCGTAGTGGTATTCGGGATCGATGTTCACCGGAAGGTAAAGCCGCTGGGGGTTGGCGCGCGAGAACCCGGCATTGCGGTCGGCGCTCCATTGCATGGGAGTGCGGACGCCGTTGCGGTCACCGAGGAAAACGTTGTCGCCCATGCCGATCTCGTCGCCGTAATAGATGACGGGAGTGCCGGGGAGAGAGAACAAGAGCGCGTTCATCAGCTCAATGCGCCGCCGGTCGTTTTCCAGCAACGGCGCCAGGCGGCGGCGAATGCCCAGGTTGATGCGCATTTCCCGATCGCGACCGTAGCTGCGGTACATGTAGTCGCGCTCTTCGTCGGTGACCATCTCCAGCGTCAGCTCGTCATGGTTGCGCAGGAACATCGCCCATTGGCAGTTTTCCGGAATGGACGGAGTGATGCTCATGATGTCGGTTACCGGGTAGCGGTCTTCCATGCGCAGCGACATGAACAGGCGTGGCATGAGGGGGAAGTGGAATGCCATGTGGCATTCGTCTCCGCTGCCAAAGTAGGCGACGGCGTCTTCGGGCCACTGGTTGGCTTCCGCCAGCAGCATACGGTGACGATATTTTTCGTCGACGTGCCTGCGCAATTCGCGCAACGCCTGATGGGTCTCCGGCAGGTTTTCGCAGTTGGTGCCCTCGCGCTCGTACAGGTAGGGAACAGCGTCGAGGCGCAGACCGTCGACCCCCATGTCGAGCCAGAAATCCATGGCAGCGAACATGGCTTCCTTGACCTCGGGGTTGTCCCAGTTGAGGTCAGGCTGGTGGGAATAGAAGCGGTGCCAGTAATAGGCCTTGGCCACCGGGTCCCAGGTCCAGTTGGAGTTCTCGAAGTCTTTGAAGATGATGCGGGTGTCTTTGTAGCGTTCCGGCGTATCACTCCATACATAGAAGTTGCGCCAGCGCGAGCCGGGCTCTGCGCGCCGTGAACGCTGAAACCATTCATGCTGGTCGGAAGAGTGGTTGAGCACCAGTTCGGTAATCACCTTCAGGCCGCGACGGTGGGCCTCGCGCAGGAACTTGTGGAAGTCCTTCAGCGTGCCGTACGCCGGATGGACATCGGTGTAGTCGGAAATGTCGTATCCGTCGTCGCGCCACGGGGAAGGGCAGAAGGGCAGGAGCCATACGGCAGTGACTCCCAGGTCCTGAAGGTAATCGAGCTTCTGGCTAAGTCCCCCGAAGTCGCCCATGCCGTCGGTGACGCTGTCGTAGAAAGCGCGGACGTGGACCTCATAAATGACGGCGTCTTTGTACCAAGTGGCGCTCGTGCTGGAGCGATCGTTATTCTGCAAGGCGGTTTGGTTGTTGGTTTCGTGGTTCACTCGTTTCAAGATGATACCCGAAGAACCCTCGTTGGACAGCGTTTCGTGCCCGGCAGCTCTGGTTCCTCAAACCGCCGCGTACAAAACCCGTGGTAACTTGCCGGGCCAATAAAATACTTCACCCTGGTTGAACCCTTCGCAAGCCAGCGACGATCTGTATATTTCTGCTCGTGGGCTTTTCGCAGGTTAAGAATTGTTGCGTTTCTCTGGAACACTGGAACTGTGAGGAAGGCCTCATTTATCGTTCCGTAATGCTGCTCTGAAATGAGCCAGGAAGCTAAGTAGTCATGTGGATCGTCCGCTTAGCGCTGCGCCGCCCGTATACCTTCGTGGTGGTATCGGTGCTGATCGCCATTCTCGGCGTTTCCGCCGTAATTACTACGCCCAAGGACATCTTTCCCAACATTAACATTCCCGTGATCAGTGTGATCTGGTCGTACAACGGCCTCACACCCGACAACATGGAAAAGCGAATGGTGACCTAGCGCAGGCGCGGCAGCCCGCCCTTCGCAGCCCAGGTAGATTCCGGCCCTTCCCGGGCTGGTCTAATCTAGGGAGTATGCCCACGACGCAATTTTTCACGCCCGATATCTTTGTCTTTCTGAAGCAGCTCAAGCGCAACAACAATCGCGACTGGTTTGCCAGGAACAAGCCACGCTATGAAGAAAGTGTGGTCAAGCCGGCGCTGGCGTTCATCTCGGCGTTTGCGCCGCACCTGGAGGAGATCAGCCCGTATTTTGTTGCCGACGCGCGGCCCACACGGGGATCGCTGTTCCGTATCTATCGCGACACGCGCTTCTCGCACGACAAGAAGCCCTACAAGACGCACATCGGCATTCACTTCTCGCACGCCAAGGGCAAAGACATACATGCGCCGGTGTTCTATCTCCATCTGGAGCCGGGTGGATGCTTCGCGGCGGCGGGCATCTGGCATCCGGACAATCGCGCGTTGACAAAGGTGCGCACAGCGATCGTGAATCAGCCTGAGGAGTGGAAGCGGGCGCGAGGCAAGCTTTCGCTGGAAGGCAACCGGTTGCAGCGACCGCCGCGCGGGTTCGATCCAGAACATCCTTTCATCGAAGACCTGAAGCTGAAGGACTTCGTTGCGTCGGTCGAACTGAGCGAAGACTGCATCTGCGGCTCGAAGTTTCTGCGCGACTACGCGGCGGCAGCGCGCAAGATGGCGCCACTGGTAGAGTTCACCACCAAGGCGCTGGGGTTGAATTTTTAGCGCGAGATCAGAAGATGTGGACGTTGTTGGGATCGCCGGAATCGATATCGATCTGCTGGTCTTTCTTGCGGCCCTCGTACCAGCAGGGCTTGTCGCCCAGGTGGGGCAGCAGGGAGTTCACGCACTCAACGTTTTGCTGGCCGGCATAGTCGAATTCGGTCCGGCCATTCTTCAGCTTCACGATGTAATAGGTGTCGAGGGTCACGTTGCCAAAGGCGTTGCGGTTGCTGTGGGCGCGGTAGGCCAGCCAACCGTAGTCGCCCAGATAGATTGCTGCCAACAACACGGCCAACGTGATCAGGGCTCGTCGCATGGGATGCAGGAGCGGAGGGCTGCAGGGTCGCCCCGCCTTTCTTGCCGGTGAGAAAGTTTCTCACTTTAGCGGGTTGAGTTCCAGCCCGCCGGAAGGCATCATATGTCACAGGAAGCTGTGATGTGGGCTGCTCGACCGCTCCCTTCTCAAGCAAATTTCCGGCAAGTTGGGTAGGCCCCTTTGCGCTGACCAGAACGTCGATTGAGGACTCCAACCTTGGGCCCGAAGGACAGCGTTCACGATCCGCAGACCTCGCACGGCGGGGCGGGGCGCCCGCCTGTCAATTCCTGGCCGGGCGGAGGCGGAGGACCGGGCGGCCGCGGCGGCGGAGACGACGTTCCCTACCGCGAGCGGCTGCGGCGCTACCGCATGGGCGTGGTGCTGGGGCTGACGTCGGTGGTGATGCTGTTCATTTCCTTCACCACCGCTTACGTGGTGCGCAAGGCTGGAGCGGTGTGGGACCCGGCGAGCAACGACTACATCAGCAACTGGGTGCCGGCTGTTCTGCCGGTGAAGACGCTGCTGCTGAACACGCTGATTCTGTTGCTGAGCGGATTCACGCTGGAGGTTGCACGGCGCCGCGCGGCCACCGATGTTGCTCTGGCGCCAATCGCAGATATGCCGGGCATTCGGGTGAGCGCAAGGTCGGCATTGCCCTGGCTCTATGCCACGATCGTCCTGGGGCTTGCTTTCCTGGGCGGGCAATATTACGCGTGGACGCGGCTGGCGGCGGCCAACAAAAATCTGAGCGTCAGCATTAGCAGCGGCTTCTTCTTTGTGCTCACCGGCGTGCACGCCGTCCATCTGCTGGGAGGAATCCTGGCCCTGCTCTATGCCGGAGCCACAACCTGGCTGCGCCGCCCACCGGAATCGCGCCGCATCGTCATTGATGTGACGGCGTGGTACTGGCACTTCATGGCGCTGCTGTGGGTGTATGTGTTCGGGCTGCTGTACTTCGTGCGGTAGGCTGGTCTAACCCTAAATATTGAAAAATTGCGCATGACCCTATGACCTGTGTGTCCCCGCGGGAAGAAGTTGTTTGCCTGACTAGAAAACAAGGAGATTCCGATGGCGTGGGTTTACCTGGTATTTGCTGGACTGCTTGAAATTGGCTGGCCTCTCGGCATCAAGATTGCCTCAAACCCTGAGAGCCGGACTCGCGGCGTTATAGCGGCTGTCATCTTCATGGCTGCCAGCGGAGCTATGCTATGGCTCGCACAACGGCAGATCCCGATGGGTACGGCATATGCTGTCTGGACTGGTATTGGCGCGGTGGGCACATTGATCGTAGGCATTTTGGTTTATGGTGAGCCCAGTACCATCCTGCGTTTAGGTTCCGCATCGCTGATCGTGATGGGCATCATAGGGCTGAAACTCGCGCATGGTTAGCATTCTCGGTGCTCGGCAAGGTGGCATAATCCCATATAAAAGTATGGTATATTATATGGATGGCAAGCTTCATTCGGGACGTAGCCAAGAACCTCTATGAGCAGGAAAATAAAATACACGGATGAACCGATTGAGCTGGGCGAGCGCGTAAAGGACTTCCTGCCGCCGCCATCCGGGCTGGTCAAGCGACCCGAAACCGTCAAGGTGACCCTGGAACTGACGGCCAACAGCCTGAAGTTTTTTAAGCGGCAGGCAAAGCTGAACCGGGTGCCGTATCAGCGCATGCTGAGAGGGTTGATCGACGCCTATGTGGAACGGTACGAGGCGTAGGTTCTTCCACTCATTTCGTGGTTTAGGCTACCCAGCCGGATATTTTGGTCCATGACACCCGACCTGGTTTTGTTGTGCATATGCCGTCCCTGGCGGGACTCGGGCTGTATTCAATCCGCTACCCACCGTTGAAACGGTGGGCTTAGATATGCTGTCCCGCAGGGTGGGACGAGCTGACCCCTGCCTACACCGCTGCTTCCACGCAGCGCGCGCAGGTTAGCCCAAAGACGGGGCGAATCTGGGGCGGCGGGCTGCTGTACTTCGTGCGATAAGGCGTCCATCGAGGTCTTAGGCGCTGTTCTGGGTTTCATAGCGCCGCAGGGCGATGCAAGCGCGAACAAACACTATAAAACTTAAAGCTCCGCTGTACACAAGTACCCGCGCAATGGTGATAGATACGTCTCCCCTAGGGACCCACCGACGGGTTTCGTAGAGGATTTCGGCTCCCAGCGCGAGGGCGGAATACCAGCACATTGCAAAGATCAAGCAGTAACGGAACGGCCGGGGGCCAAACGGAGCTTGCCTACAGAAGGAAATCGTAAAAACAGTTAACCACGGGATCAACCATACAACGAAGACATACTTGGGAAGGTGAGGGAACAGAATTCCATAGAAAACCCCTTCCCCAATCGCTCCTACGAACAAGCCCAAACTCGCGATGCTCAGTGCGTTCATCATCCCGCTCGCTCGAAAAGAGATTAGACGATTACTAGGATAATCGTCATGCGGCCAACTCGCGACATCCCCCGCTCGCAACTATCTATAAGCAGAGATTTCAGCCGTCGTTTCCAACCCATCCTGTGGAGTATGCTCTCCGTCCCGCGCCTTGGACGCCGTGACCCGTAACTATTCGGTTTGCACGCGCACTTCGGGAAAGTTTCGAAAGTCCTGATCGAAGGTAGATACGGGCAGGTTCTTAGCAACTGCGGTGGCGGCGATCAGACAGTCGACAAAATGAGCCTTGGTTGCTTTATAGCGGTCCAGTGCGTCGAAATGGACATTCAGGTCGCTGATCTCGATGCCCGGACTGGAGATGAGGCGTCCAAGTGCAGAAGCGATGTCGGCACGTGAATGCCCGTAGAAAGACTCGAGTACAAACACGCACTCTGCCAAAACCACCGGCAACACCACGATTTCCAGGTTGCCCCGATCGCAGGCATCGAATAGCTTCCCGGCTGCTCTGGCATGCTTCTCATGGTCCTGCACCAGATAACGGATAATCAGGTTGGTGTCGACAAGTCTTCGTTTGCTCACCGCGGACCCTCGTGCCGCGCGGCACGAGCAGCGGCCTGACGGATTTCAGCAAACGACATTCCCTTTCCCTTGTTGCTGGCGAGCGCGCCCTTGAGTGATCCAATGCCGGGATGCACACTTATGATGGCTCGGTCTCCCTCCACCGCATATTCCAATCTATCGCCCGGCTTGATTCGCAACGCCCTGCGAATTTTCTTCGGAATCGTTGTTTGCCCCTTGCTCGTCACTGTAGAATGTAGCATTAGTTTGTTCCTTGCGATATGGATTGCCCTTACCTCAATATTATTCCTTACTTTCCTCCTTTGTAGCAAGCTACGATAAGGCGTCCCCGGCATCTATAATCAAAGGTTTCAGCCCTTGTTGCTGAGCCATTCTGTGGGGATGCGCGCAGTCGTTTGCCGGAGAGGCCCGAGTCGTTAGAGCAATGTCCACCGATAGCATCGTTGTACGGGGCGCGCGCGTCCACAATCTGAAGAACATCGATTTCGAGATTCCGCACAACCAGCTCACGGTGGTGACGGGAGTGTCGGGCTCGGGCAAGTCTTCGCTCGCGTTCGACACCATCTACGCCGAGGGGCAGCGGCGGTACGTGGAATCGCTCTCGGCCTACGCGCGGCAGTTCCTGGAGCGCATCGAGAAGCCCGACGCCGACGTGATCGACGGCATCGCGCCGGCGGTGGCCATCCGGCAGAAGAACACCACCCGCAATCCGCGCTCGACCGTGGCCACGGCGACGGAAATTTACGACTACCTGCGCCTGCTGTATGCCCGCATTGGGCGGACGTTCTGCATCAACTGCGGCCAGGAGGTGAAGAAGGACACGGTCGATGAGGTGGCGGACCGCATCCTGGCGCTGGGCGAAGGAGCTCGGGTGCAGGTGCTGTTTCCATTGCAGCCTCCGCCGAAGCCTTCGGAGCCGGAGAAGCCGAAAGGACGCAGAGCAGCCAAACCGGCCAAGTCAGCAAAGAAGAAGACGGCGAAGCCGGCGGAAAATGCGTTGCTGAAGGAGCGGCTGTTCGAGCTGCGCAAGCGTGGCTTCAATCGCCTGTATCAGAACGGGCAGGTGTTCGAGTTCTCGACCCCGGAGTCGCTGCTGGATGTGAACTTCGCCGAGCCGGTGTATCTGCTGATTGATCGCATTGCAGTTGCGCCAGACGTGCGCGCGCGCATCGTGGATGCGGTGGAGCAGGGCTACCGCGAGGCGGGCGAAGTGATATTCGAGACCGCGCCGCGCGAGGATGAAGCGCCGGAGCGGCTGCGCTTCTCGCAGCGCTTTGAGTGCAAAACTTGCGGCATTAAGTATGAGGAACCGGAGCCACGGCTGTTCTCGTTCAATAATCCTTACGGCGCGTGTCCCAAATGCCAGGGCTTTGGCAACACCATCGACTTCGATTTGAACCTGGTGATCCCGAACAAGTCGCTCACGCTGGCGGAAGGCGCAATTGAGCCCTGGACCAAGCCGAAGTACAAGCCGTTCGCGACCGAGATGAAGCGCTATGCGCGCGGGGCGGGCATTCCGCTGGATGTGCCGTGGGCCGACCTGACGCCTGACCAGCAGAGCTGGGTGATTCAAGGGGACGACAAGTTTTGGGGCGTGCGCGGCTTCTTCGAGTATCTGGAGCGCAAGAAGTACAAGCTGCACGTGAGGGTGTTCATCAGCCGTTATCGCGGGTATGCGGTGTGTCCGGACTGTCGCGGTCTGCGCCTGCGGACGGAAGCCCGGCAGGTGAAGGTTGGCGGCAAGGATATCTGCCAAGTGTCGGCGCTGACGGTGGAGCAGGCGGCGTGTTTCTTCGCCGAGCTGCAACTGACGCGTGAAGAGGCCGACATCGCCGACAAGCTGCTGGTAGAAGTCCGCGACCGGCTGAGATTTCTCAACGATGTTGGACTGGAATACCTCACGCTGGACCGGCTGGCGTCGACGCTGTCGGGTGGAGAGGCGCAACGGATTCAGCTCGCGACCTCGCTGGGCTCGCGCCTGGTCGGAACGCTGTATGTGCTGGACGAGCCGTCGATCGGACTACACAGCCGCGACACTGCACGGCTGATGAAGATCCTCCATGATCTGCGTGACCTGGGGAACACGATTCTTGTGGTCGAGCACGACGCCGAAATCATGCGGGCGGCCGATCACCTGCTCGATCTGGGGCCGGGAGCGGGCGAGAATGGGGGGCGGCTCATCGCCAGCGGCAACTATGACGAGATTGTGGAGAATCCGTTATCGCTCACCGGGCGTTATCTGACGGGTGAGCTGCGCATCCTGACTCCGCATGCACACCGCAACGGCAGCGGCAGGAAGATCAGGTTATTTGGCGCGCGGGCGCACAACCTGAAGAAGATTGACGTGACCATTCCCTTGGGCATGCTGGTGGCGATCACCGGCGTTTCGGGCTCAGGCAAGTCGACGCTGGTGCATGACGTGCTCTTCAACGCGCTCGCGGCAGAGAAAGGGCAGGTCACCGGCGCGCCGCGCGCGGAGGTGGACTGACGTCGAGGGAGCGGAGTGGATTGACGAAGTCGTGCTGGTCGATCAATCGCCGATTGGCCGCACGCCGCGCTCGAACCCAGTCACCTATATCAAGGCGTTCGATGCCATACGCGAGCTGTTCGCCAGCCTGCCGGAGAGCAAGAAGCGCGGCTATGCGGCGGGGCATTATTCGTTCAACATCCCCGGTGGGCGCTGCGAGACCTGCCAGGGCGACGGGACGGTCACGGTCGAAATGCAGTTCCTCGCCGATGTGGAGCTGATTTGCGAAGAATGCAAAGGCACGCGCTACAAGCCTGAGGTGCTGGAGATTCGCTACCACGGCAGGAACATTCACGAAGTGCTCGACCTGACCGTCAAAGAAGCACTGCACTTTTTCTCCGGGGTACCGAAGATTGTGGAGAAGCTGCGGGTATTAGAAGAGGTGGGGCTTGGCTATTTGCGGCTGGGGCAGTCGGCAACGACGCTGTCGGGCGGGGAGGCACAGCGCATGAAGCTGGCGGCGCATCTGCAACCGCGGCTGCGTGACCTGGGACGCTCGCGCAAGGAGCGCGACCAACGGCTTCCGCGCATGCTGTACATCTTCGATGAGCCGACCACGGGCCTCCACTTTGACGATGTCAGCAAATTGCTGGCAGCGTTTCGGCGGCTGATCGAGGCAGGCGGATCGATTGTCGTGATCGAACACAATCTCGACGTAATCAAGACCGCGGATTGGATCATCGATCTTGGCCCGGAAGGCGGCGCACGCGGTGGACATGTGGTGGTGGCGGGGCCGCCGGAGAAGATCGCGGAGGTCGCCGAGTCCTACACCGGCCAATGGTTGTCGCGTTTGCTGGCGCGGGAAGGGGAGCTGGCAAAGCAATGACGCGGCGTAGGGCAGAATCTTCACCACGGAGACACGGAGGTCACGGAGAAGGACATGAGGATTTTCTTTATAAGACTCGGTGTTCTCTGTGGTTGAAGCTCTTTCTTAGCCTCGCTTGCCTGTTATTGCCGCTCCATAGCCGTGCCGATACCCAGGAGAGCAAGCCCACGATACGGCATCATCAGGTTGCAGTGAGCGAGACGTCGCCGGAGCTGGAGCAGGCTGAAGCCGCGCTGGCGAAGGGCGACTACACGGCTGCAGAGCCTTTGCTGTTGAAGGCGACAGCAGCCGACGCGAATGATTTCCGCGCCTGGTTCGACTTAGGTTATGTCTACAACGCTACGAACCGGAAGGCGCAAGCCATCGATGCCTATCGCAAGTCGGTGGCAGCCAAGGGCGACATTTTCGAGTCGAATCTCAATCTCGGCATACTGCTGGCAGGGCAGGGCGACAAGGCGGAAGCGGCGAAGTATCTGAAGGCGGCTACGCAACTGACGCCCACGGCCCATGTCGAGGAAGGGCAGGCGCGTGCCTGGCAGTCGCTGGGAATCGTGTTGGAGGACAGCGATCCGCAGCAGGCGCTGGATGCCTTTGCGCAGGCGGCGAAGCTGGAACCGAACAATCCCGAGCCGCACATGTCTGCCGGTGAGCTGCTGGAAAAGCAGAACCAACTCGACGCAGCGGCAAAAGAATACGAAGCGGCGATGGCGCTGGATCCCAAGTCGGTCGAGCCGGTAGTGGCGCTGTCGGTGGTGTATACCAAGCAGCAGAAGTATCCGCAGGCAGAGGCGATGCTGCGCAAGCTGCTGGATGCCGATCCGCAAAATCAGACGGTACGGACACAACTGGGGCGCATTCTGGCCGCCGAGGGCAAGGCTGACGAAGCGGCCAAAGAACTGGGGGCGGGCGATGGCAAAGTGCCGGACGATCCGCAGGCCGCGCTGGAGCTGGGGACGCTCTACGTCAAGGCCGGGAAATACGCCGAGGCGGAGAAGATGTTTCGCGCAGCTGTCGCGAAGCTGCCACAGGACGCGGAAGCGCATTTCGCGCTGGGCTCGGCGCTGATGGAGGAAAAGAAGTATGCTGAGGCGCAGCAGGAGCTGTTGAAGACGGTGAAGCTGAAACCCGATCTTGGCGCGGCCTACGGGAACCTGGCCGTTGTTGCCTCAGAGAACAAGGATTATCAGCTGGCGATCCAGGCGCTCGATGCCCGCGCCAAGGTCGGGTTGCCGGAGACTCCGGCAACCTATTTTCTCCGCGCCACATCGTTTGACAACTTGCAGGCCGTGCCGCAGGCGGTGGAATACTACAAGCGCTTTCTCCAGGCGGATGCGGGGAAACAGGCGGACATGGAGTGGCAGGCGCGGCACCGGTTGATCGCGCTCGATCCGGCCAACGCAAACAAGTACCGCCCGCCAAAGTGATATGCGAGTTCGCTGGCAAATCCCGGTGATGGTGGTACTGCTGTGCTCCCTTATGCCGGCGAAGACGGAGAGCCTGGAGGAGCTGAAGGCGCGCGCCGACAATGCCCAAGGGGGCGGAGCAGGCCAAGCTTTGCATTCAATATGCTCATCGTGAGCTGGAGTACGCCAACGATCTCTACACCAAGGGCGACGTCGATCAGGGACGGTCTGCGGTGGCCAGCGTGATGGAATACGTGCGGAAGGGAACGAACGCAGCGACCGAATCGAGAAAGCGCCTGAAGCAGACGGAGATCGGATTGCGGAAGCTGCAGCAGCGCATGAAGGACGTCGCCGAAAGCTTGAACCTGGATGACCGTCCGCCCCTGCTGAAGTCGGTGGATGAGATCGACAAGCTGCGCACCAAGCTGCTGATCGCAATGTTCGGCAAGCAAGCTGAGCCGAGGAGCAAGTCATGAGGACCCTGAATCTGGTATTGCTGGGCGCGGTGGCGCTGTCCTGTCTGGCATCCCCTGCTCTCGCGCAGGTGCACAAGCGCGATCCTCTTACCGAGCAGGAAGTCGACCAGATGCGCGAGACTGCCGACTTTCCTAACAAGCGGCTGGAGCTGATGGTGGGCTTTGGGCGCGCGCGCATGAAGAGCATCAACGACCTGCGCACGGCGAGCAAGATTGCTCCCGATCGGCCGCAGAAGATTCATGGGCTATTGCAGGACTTCGTCGCGATCCTCGACGAGATCAGCGACAACATTGATATGTACAGCTCGCACAATGCCGACATGCGCAAGGGGCTCAAGCTGCTGATCGAAGCTGACAGCGAATGGCAGCTCCAGCTTCGCGAGTTGAAGGAGCAGTCGCCGCCGGAAGAGCTGCAGCAGTATTCGTTCGTGCTGGCCAACGCCAAAGACGCGGTGAGCGACAGCGCCCAGGACACGCGCGAAACGCTGGAAGAGCAAAACAAGCTCGCTGCGGAAAAGAAGCTGACCAAGGATTGGACGGAGCGGAAGAACTGAAAGGGTCCAACCGGCATGGTTGAGTTTGACGCCTACGATGACGAAGACTAGCCTCGTTCACGAGGAATCGGGTATTCGTATGAACTCCTTGTTGCGCTTGTCTGTGAACGTCCTGCCGAACCGCATACCAACGTCAAAGCGCTGCTCTCTTTCCCTGGGCTTGGTGCTCCTGCTTTTAACGATCGGCCTGCCGGCGTTTGCCGGCAACATGGTACAGCCCACGCACGCAGCCAAGGCGATGGTGGCCAGCGTGCATCCCGAAGCCTCGCAGGCTGGGGTGGAGATCCTGAAGGAGGGCGGCAACGCAGTCGATGCCGCCGTCGCGGTCGGATTCGCATTGGAGGTGGTGCATCCCCAGGCGGGAAACATCGGCGGAGGCGGGTTCATGCTGTTTCGCCGCGCCGACGGCGAAGTGCATTTTGTCGACTATCGCGAAAAGGCCCCAGCGAAGGCGACGGCCAACATGTATCTCGACAGCAATGGCAATGTCATCAAAGACATGAGCACGCTGGGCTACAAGGCGATCGGGGTTCCGGGCTCGGTGGCCGGCATGGCTTATGCCGAGAAGCATTGGGGCAAGCTGACGCTGCGGCAGGTGATGGAGCCTGCTATTCGACTGGCGCGCGACGGCTACACGCTCGACTACGCCGAAGCCATGGATATGCGCAACTCGAAGCTGGCGGAGTTTCCCGAATCGCGGCGCATCTTCCAGCGCGACGGCAACTACTATCAGCCGGGCGAGGTGTTTCGTCAGCCGGAGTTGGCGAAGACATTGGAGCGCATCGCGGCAAACCCTGACGACTTCTATCATGGCGCGCTTGCCAAGGAGCTTGCCGCTGCCATGCAGAAGGGCGGTGGGCTGATCACCGCCGAGGACCTGGCGAACTACGAAGTCAAGGAGCGGCAGCCGATTCGCGGCACCTATCGTGGATATGAGGTCATCAGCGCGCCTCCGCCGTCGTCTGGCGGCGTGGTCTTGGTGGAGAGCTTGAACATCCTCGAAGGATACGACATGGCGAAGCAAGGCAACCGCTCGGCAGAGAGCATCCACCTTACTTCGGAAGCCTTTGAGCGGGCGTACTTCGATCGTGCGGAGTTTATGGGCGATCCTGACTTCTCGAAGATCCCGGTTGCGCAATTGATTGACAAACGCTATGCCAATGCCTGGCGGGAGACGATTCCCATCCGCCGCGCCACGCCCAGCGGAGATTTGAAGCGGCCGGCGGTCTTTTATCAGCTTGATCAGTATGCAAAGGATCATCCGCAGCCCAAGCCCACCAAAGAGCCGGAGAATACGACGCACTACTCGGTGGTGGATGCGGATGGCAATGCCGTCTCGGTCACGACCACGCTCAATGGCAGCTTTGGGTCGAAGGTGACGGCCGAGGGGCTGGGCTTCCTGATGAACAACGAGATGGACGACTTCGCCTCCAAGCAGGGCGTGCCCAATATGTACGGGCTGATTCAGGGCCCGGCGAATGCCATCGGCCCGGGCAAGCGTCCGCTGTCGGCAATGACGCCGACGATTGTCCTGAAAGACGGCAAGCTGTCTATGGTGCTGGGAACGCCGGGCGGGCCGACCATCACGACGACGGTCGCCAACATTCTGATGGGCGTGGTCGACTACGGACTAAACATTCAAGAGGCGGTGAATGCGCCACGCTTCCATAATCAGTGGCTCCCGGACCAGATCATGATGGAGCACATCGGTTTTTCGCCCGACACTATCGGCCTTCTTCAGCGCATGGGACACAAGGTGGATGTGCGCTCCGGCTTCTGGGGCGATGCGGAGTGCATCATGGTCGATCCCAAGACGGGCGAGCGGCTGGGCGCGAGCGATGGAAGGAATTATGGGGAGGCGGTGGGGTACTGAGGGCTAGACATCCAAATGCGACACACATGATTAATTTGCTTGAGCGAGGTCGCCTCAGGCCCCGAAAGGTCGGATTTGCGGGCTTTGTATCAGGGCCCGACTTCTAGTCGGGCCGAAAGGCGCGAATTATCAAGAGGCTTCAGTCCCTGAAGAGCGCGGCTGTTTTTGAAGGGGCACGGCTTCAGCCGTGCCGATCAGGCTGGCTTGAGATTGGGCTTCAGCCCCTGAGGTGATTCGCTTTTTAGCTAGCCATAAGAGGCGGCTAACCTCAGCGGCTAAAGCCGCTCTGGTATGTGCTCTTTCGGCGCAGCTAAAGCTGCGCCCCTTCAAGAGACTTTGCGAGCACCTTATGAGCTACTACTGTCCCAACGCAAACGTAACACCTTGCTTGTCTTCCTTCGGGCCGACGGTGATGGTTTGCGTCGTGTCTCCTAGCTTCTCGTGGACGGCGGCGATGGTATACGTGCCCGGTGGCAGACCCTTCAATGTAAAAGTACCGTTCGGGCCGGTCACCGCAAAGAAGGGATTCGACATCACGTTCAGGTACATCTTCATCCACGGGTGCTGATTGCACTTGATGGGAATCATCAACTCGGGATGGTCGAAGGTGCGGCGAATCGGCTTGCCTCCGGGCTGCTCGGCCTGGTTCCACTCCGGGTTGTTCTTCGGGATGGGATGAATGTTGTGCATGGTAAGGTCCTGGTCGAGGAACTCGACCGTCTGCCCGGCCATGGCGGCAGCGACGTGAGGGACGAATCGGCAGCCTCTCTGGTCAATCGTGACCGTGGTGGCCGGGGGATCGAAGGTGCGATCGCCCAATCCTTGCTTCACATAAACCAGCACATTCGCCAGCTTGCCGTTATCGACGACAATCGGCTGCCAGGTGGTGTCGCCCTTGCACGCCGGGTCGGCCGACATGTCGATCTGTTCGGGCTTGGGCACGGCGCCCGAGAAGGTCACCACGCCGCTGATGGTCGCGGTGGTGGCGGGGTCAATGGGGGGAAGCTTCGAGGCAGGCTTGCCGGCGGCGTTGGCTGACGGCCGGGGAGCGCTGTTGCAGGCTGAGAGGAAGAGAAGAGACAGAGCCAGCAGGCAAACGGATGAGACGCGGTAAGCAAAGATCATGATCGCGCAGTTATGGCTTCTTCTTGACCACCCGGGAGCGCGCTGGGGTTGCAGGTGAACTTTGCAGAGCCCGGGTCTTGGTGCGCAGCTTGATTTTTGCCTTGCGAAGCCGGTGAGCGCGCGAGCGGTCACCATTCTTGAATGACATGGTTTTTACCTCAGGTGGATTGTACTCTCTGGTAAAGGGTGTTGCGCGGAGTAGCGGCTTGAGGGGGCTGGCCCCGTCGCTTGGCATCAAGCTTGATACCGAGCCAATACATTTGGGTTAGTTGCCTGCGTGAGCGCGTTCGGTAATTCCCTGTCGTTTGATTACCGCGTCCGCAATCCTCAAAAACGATTGAAGAACCTGCTTGGCCTCATTTGGTTTTAGGGTACTGGCCTTAGCGTTAGTCTTGTTCATCCACGAGCGGTTGTCTGGAATCTCCCGCTGCCAGACGGCAGTCAAATTTCGCCAATCCTGCCTCAAGTGCGCGGGAAAGTCCCGTTCGTGTAACCCAAAGGAATAACGTAGAACCGTTGCAACTCGGTCCTGAAGGCTGGAGCAGCGTTTAGGGGCGAGCACGATCCAGCTAAGAGCAGGATTAACCATCTTTTTATAGATGTAGTCATTTGTTGCCATTTGCTTCCTCGTCTGCGTCACAGAACGGCTTTCACTCCAGGTCGGGCATCGCAAGGGTTATCTGCCCGCTGAAACCGCCGCTTGTTTACCTGGTACAGTCAATCGCCACTGAAATACGACTCGCAGTCGCAGCAATATCGCGCGTTGCTGAAGTTCGGAAGGAGGGCTCCTTCTGATACCGCACGCCCTGTGTGTCGAGGAAAGCCCGTACCTCCGCCCAATGTACAGCGAAATTCACGTTCTGCGGAACATCACCCGTCACACGTGCGACCGTTAATGCATCCAGCTTAGCTACCACCACTCCGATTACGTGGCCGCTGGAATCGAACAAGGGACCGCCGCTATTGCCCGCCTGAACGGGAGCGGTCATTTGTACGAAGCGCGGATCGTCCTGTAGCCCAGAGGTAGCACTGAGAACCCCGGTGGAAACGTTGCCTTCAGAAGAGAGGATGTCGGGCAGGGGAAAGCCGAACGCCACAACTGCATCACCAACTCTCGGTGCAGGGCCGCTCCTGAACACGGCTGAAGAAGAGCTCACCCTATCTGTTTTTAGCAGAGCTAAATCAGCATCTACGTCTCTAGACGTAATGTGCAATGGCTTACCGTCTCGGTCTGTAAGCTTTCTGCACCCCCTGACCACATGGTCATTGGTGAGGATATCGCCCTGATTATTTACGAAGAATCCTGTTCCGAAACTGTGGGTTGTTTCGCTAGCAACAGGTTCACTGGGGGTGTTTTCGCTTTTCGACCCAATGTTCGGGAACTCGGCGGAGTGTGCAAGCAAAAGCCGTTTAGCTGCTTGAATCGCATGCGTGTTCGCGTCGTCGAACCCACCTACTGCGACAGCTCTTTCCCAGCAGGTCTTTGCATCAGAGCGCTTTCCTAGCTCCCAGTTCGCATTGCCGAGCAACACCCAGCAGCCCGCCCGATCGGCGTAAATCGCCACGCAGCGCTGCAAAATGGGAATCGCGTCGTCATACTGCCGCTGGTTGATTAATTCCATGCCGAGGCTCTGAAGTGTAGATGCCTGCTCTTTCTTGGACATTAACTCTGAGCAATCGGCGATAAGTTCTCTCTCGGCCCTCAGGATGGTCTCAGATTGTCCGCTGTCCAGTGCCTTCGAAGCGCGGTCTTCTAGGTCGGTGCAGTGTTGTGCTAGGTACCCCGATTGACAATTTGCGAGGCCACAGAAGAGCAGGAGCACTGCAATGCACGTTAGGATAACCCGTTGCCATGCCATAAACATTCAACTTACCGGGGGGCGTTATTCGCCTTTTCGCGCGAGAACAGGAGTCGTAGCGCGGTCGCTACCGACTCTTACAGTGTAAGCAAAGCGTGTAACCTCCCCTGCCAGGAAGGCGTTTATTTGCCGGTATATCTCGCCTGAAGGGCAGGTGTTGTCGTTGTGATAGACGCGTCTGTCGGGCGGTTTCGTAGACTCATTCATCGAGTGGAAAGCAGCCACCTTGCCATGGCGGTACTCCTCCTCTTTTTACTTTCTACGGCAACCAGCGGAATGCGGAAAATATATCACCAACCACAGCGGAGCGCTGAAGCGCTGTTCTACCCGCTATATCTCCACCTCCACCGGCTGCGGTTGCGGGGGCGGGATGGTGTGCAGGGCTTCGACCATGGCGTCGGTGAACTCAGTGGTGCTGGCGGTGCCGCCGATGTCACGCGTCAGGTGCTGCTTCTCGGTGAAGACCTTCTCGATGGCGGCGCGGATATGGTTCGCCGCGTTTTCTTCTCCGAGGTGCCGCAGCATGAGGATGCCCGAGCGCAATACCGCCGTCGGGTTGGCCATGTCTTTTCCGGCGATGTCAGGCGCCGAGCCATGTACGGCTTCGAAGATGGCGCACTCGTGGCCGAAGTTCGCGCCCGGCACCAGACCGAGTCCGCCGACCAGACCGGCGCACAGATCGGAGACGATGTCTCCGTAGAGATTTTCCAGCAACAGGATGTCGTACTGGTAGGGATTCATCACCAGCTGCATGCAGGTGTTGTCGACGATGTGCTCGCCGTAGGTGATCTCCGGGTACTCCTTCGACACATTGCGCGAGCAGCGAATGAAGAGCCCGTCAGACATCTTCATGATGTTGGCCTTGTGGATGGCGTGGATCTTCTTGCGCTTCACGCGGCGCGCGTACTCAAAGGCAAAGCGAGAAATGCGCGTTGAGGCCTTCTCGGTGATGATCTTCAGGCTCTCCACCACACCGGGCACGACTTCGTGTTCGATGCCGGAGTAGAGTCCCTCGGTGTTCTCGCGCACCACGATGAGATCGATGCCCTGATAGCGGGAGAGAACGGCTGGGAGGCTGCGAATGGGGCGGAAGTTGGCGAACAGCTCAAATTTCCTGCGCAGGGCGACGTTGATGCTGGAGAATCCGCCGCCGACCGGCGTCGTTATCGGACCCTTCAGCCCAACCTTGGTGCGCTCGATCGACTCGATGAGTTCTTTGGGGATGTATTCCTTGTACTTCTCGTAGGCTTCGGCGCCGGCGGCGTAGCGCTCCCATTCGAACTTGACGCCAGTAGCTTCCAGAATGCGGACAGTAGCGTTGACAACTTCGGGGCCGATGCCATCGCCGGGGATGAGGGTAACTGTGTGTGCCATTGTTTTCTGAGTTGTCAGTTGTCAGTAGTCTGCAAACATTCGACAGCTGGTACGGTGGAGTACGCCTTCAGGCGTACATTAAAGAGCCACGCAATTCGCCGTCCCGAGACGGTTTCAGCGGTCGAGGGACGTCCTTCTGTGCCGTCCCCGGGGGGGACTCGCAATTCTTTACTAAGTCTACCCAGGACTCACGTCCTGGGCTAGGGTATGCCGTCCTGCGGACTGGACTATCACACGGTAAATAGCATTCCTGTCGAAGCGGTGAGGTCTCAATCTCAGCTCGTATCTGACACCGGATGCTTGATGCCTGACACCGAGCGTATTCTGCAGGCGTCGTACTATTTCCCTTTCACAGGCGGGTGCTCTTTGGTGTCCAACAAATCTTTCAGCTCGGACATGAACTCTCCGACATCCTTGAAGTCGAGATAGACCGAGGCGAAGCGGACGTAGGCGACCTTGTCGATGCGCTTCAGGCGGTTCATGATGAGCTCGCCGATTTCGCTGGTCTTGCGCTCGCGCTCGGCGGAATCAATGACGAAGCCTTCGGCGTCGTTGACGATCTGCTCCAGCTTGCCCATGGAAACGGGGCGCTTTTCGCACGCCCGCAGCAGGCCGGCCAGGACCTTTTGCCGCTCGAACTTCTCGCGCCGCCCGTCCTTTTTCACCACCATGTAGGGGATTTCGTCGATGCGTTCGTAGGTGGTGAAGCGCCTTTCGCACTTCAGGCACTCGCGGCGGCGGCGAATCGATTCGCCCTCTTTGCTCTCGCGCGAGTCGACCACCTTGTCATTTTCGAACCCGCAGAACGGACACTTCATGATGGGAGGAAAGCGAGGGCACAAGCCCAAGCATTGATTCTAGCAGGGAAGAACGGCTCACCACGGAGGCACGGAGGGCACGGAGAAATGGAGGACGGAGAGTTGCGGCTATTCCAACTCTTCCGGCTCGATGCCGATGTTCTTCTCGCCGGCGGCTTTGCGCTCCCAGTAGTTCTTCAGCCAGGCCTCCCAGCTTTTGCCGGCGGCCATGTCGCGTCCACTGAAGGCCAGAGCGGCGATGTCGGAGTAGGGAACTGAGGTCTTGCCAGTCCCATTCCTGGGGATGATGCGCACGACGGAGTCGGCCAGCGTCTTTCCAGTGCGGCGGTCGAAGATGTAGCCCTCGATCTGCGATCCGTCCTTGCGGGTGATGGTCACGTCGCCGCGATAGTCGAATGCCTTCTCGAGTGCCTCACGTATGTCTTCTTCGGAGGCGAGCTCGGGAATCCAGCCTTCGACGTGCTCGCGCTCGCCGCCGGGGACAACTTCTTCGTTCATCTCGTTGTGGGTACGCTGGGGTTCGGACATGGAAGATGCTCTTCGCTGTTCGCCTTAAACCCTTCACCATAGAGGACACGGAGAGATTGATCTCAAAATTCCTCAGTGTACTCCGTGCCTCTGTGGTGAATTCCTTCTTCTAATCCGCTGCACCAATCTGAACCAGCGGATTGACGCTATGCACCGGGCGATACTCTTCTTTCAATATCTCAGCGGCTGCGGGGTCTTGATAGCTGTTTGAGAAGGTGGCGCGAACCGTTGCCAGGAATCCCTTCCATGACATGAAGGTGTCATTCACGGCTGAGGCTTCATAGCCGCTGTGCACCATGCAATTCGCACACTTCGGATTGCCCGACTCATAGCCGTACTTATGCCACTCGGTTGCCTGCATCAACTCTTCGAAGGTGTCGGCGTAGCCATCCTGCAGCAAATAGCACGGCTTTTGCCAGCCAAAGAGGTTGAAGGTCGGCATGCCCCAGGGGGTGCAAGGATAATCGCGCTTGCCCATGAGGAATTCGAGGAAGAGCGGCGACTGGTTGAAGACCCAGCGCTGCTTGCGATTCGAAAGCATGGCGCGGAAGAGGCGCCGGGTGCGATCGCGTCCCAGGAAGTGCTGTTGGTCGGGGGCCTTGTCGTAGGAATAGCCGGGCGAGAGCATCATGCCCTCGACACCCAGGTCCATCATCTCGTCGAAGAAGGCGCGCACGCTGTTGGGATCGGCGCCGTCAAAGAGCGTGGTGTTGGTGGTGACACGGAAACCGCGCTCAACGGCTTCGCGCATGCCGTCGATGGCCTTGTCGTATCCGCCTTCAAGGCAGACGGAGAAGTCGTGGTGCTCGCGCTGGCCATCGACGTGAACCGAAAAGGTCAGGTACTTGCTGGGCTTGAAGAGATCGATCTTCTGCTTGAGCAGCAAGGCGTTGGTGCAAAGGTAGATGTACTTTTTGCGCGCGACCAGGCCATCGACGATCTTGTCGATCTCGGGATGCAGCAGCGGCTCGCCACCGGGGATGGACACCATGGGCGCGCCACATTCGTCGACCGCGCGCATACATTCATCGACCGAGAGGTGCTGGCGCAGTACGTGGCCGGGGTACTGAATCTTGCCACAGCCGGCGCACGCCAGATTGCAGCGGAACAGCGGCTCCAGCATGAGAACCAGGGGATAGCGCTTGCGGCCCTTAACACGCTGCTTCAGGACGTAGGAAGCAACCGTCCACATCTGCGAAATCGGTACACCCATAAGTAAAGTGGCTCCTTGCGGCCGACTTTGTAAATCGCTGTTCGCCTTTGGCTTTTGGTTTTTCGCCAGCGAGGTCGCCCTCGCTCCACGGGGCAGCGAGGAGCCCGCATTCGCGAACCCAGGCGGTGAGCGCCTGCGGAACAAGAACGCGAACTCCGATTCGTATTTTGACTGAAGGCCCGGCTCGATGTCAACTGCCCGGCGGGGCTCCGGATTTCCCTATTGGCAAGGCAAATCTGGCGGCTAGCCGACAGCTGAGGGACGAAGGTGCCACGATTGGTAAGAGTCGGGCTATGTTAAAGGATTTGTTGTATTTATCTAGAAACGGCGGTGCCTAATTAGATGGACTTTTCCCTTGCCACGCAGCGGTCATTGGGGTCACAATTATTGCCTCGGCAGGGCCACGTTGGCTCGATCCAAGGCGCGGCATTTTTAACTGTCGAATCGCTCCTGTGCGTAAATTTCGGCTGCTTTAGCTGACCTTCAAGGAGGAAACTATGAGGAAAGTGCTTCTGTGCCTGGCGCTGGCTGGCTTGATTGCCGTGCCCGCCATGGCCGACACGCTGATCATCGGCAACCCGCCAGATTCGGGCGCAGGCAACTCATACCCGTTTGGCGCCCCGTATAACGCGGAATACCAGCAGGTGTATGCCAGCTCCAGCTTCTCGGGCGCGATCCAGATCACGGACATGTACCTGTACAACACCCAGTTCAACAGCGGCGGCACACAGACGCCCACTGGAACTTACACCATCGACCTCTCGACCACTTCTGCCGGCGTTGGAACAATGAGCCCGACCTTCGCTGACAATATTGGTGCGGACAACATGCAGGTGTTCTCCGGCAGCATCAGCCAGGCGTGGAACTTCGGCGACACGCTGGACATCCACTTCGACACACCGTTCAACTATGACCCGAATGGCGGCAATCTGCTCGTCGACGTGGTGGGCAACGGCATTTCGATCCCGGTCAACATCTACTACGATGTGCACAGCCCGGGCTCGCTGTTCCAGCGCGTGTACTGCCCGTTCGGCGATGCGTGCAGCAGCGGCGTGGCTGACACTCCGGGCTACGGCCTGGTCACCGGCTTCGGCTACGGCGCGGTTCCGGAGCCTGGCACCCTGGTTATGCTGGGTACCGGCTTGATGGGCGCGCTCGGCGTAGTTCGCCGCCGCCTCCTGTAGTCGAACGTTCAACCTTAGCGAACAAGGCACGGCCGCAAGCCGTGCCTTGTTGCTTTTACGCGAAAAAGCTTTCACCACGGAGACGCGGAGTACACGGAGAAATTAATTTCTGAATTCCTCCGCTTCCTCTCGGTTGACCCTTGCCTTATAAGCCAAACAACTCGCGCAGGCGCTTGGTCTGGGCGCGGCTGACGGGGATTTCCGCCTGGTGCTTGTCGTCCATGCGGATCTGGTAGGAACTCTTGAACCAGGGAACAACTTCCTTGATGCGATTGATGTTGACCAGGTATGAGCGATGGGCGCGCCAGAACAGGTTGGGGTCAAGCGAATCGAGCAGCTCTTCCAGGGTTCGGCAGTTGGATTGGCCTTCCATGTTGGTGGCGACGACGGTGATGATGCCTTCTTCGATCCAGGCGTAGCAGATGTCTTTCTGATCGACCAGGAAGAGCCTGCCCCCTGCTTTGAGCAACACCTTGGCGGCCTGGGGACGATGCTGTTGCTGCTGTTCCAGCAGCTTGACGATGGTACCGATCTGGTCTGTTGCCGGAGCGCTCTCCAGCTTCTGCCGGGCTTTCTCCACCGCCTGGGCGACACGCTTCTTGTCGAAGGGCTTGAGCAGGTAATCGACCGCATTTACCTCGAACGCCCGCACGGCATACTGATCGTAGGCAGTGGCGAAGACGATCTGGGGCAGCGGGACCTTTTTGTCGATCAGTTTTTTGATGACGCCAAAGCCGTCCAGGCCGGGCATCTGCACATCGAGAAAGACCAGGTCGGGCGACAGTTCCTTGATGAGGTTGACGGCTTCGACGCCGTTTTTGCCTTGCGCGATGACCTCGACGTCGGCGTCCTTCAGCAGGTAGGCCAACTCCTCCCGCGCCAATTGCTCATCATCGACAACCAGTGCAGAAATCGGCATCAAGACTCCGTAGAGCGTGTCCGGCGAAGGAGCGCTGGTATCTTCAGTGGCTAAAGCCCAGGCATTCAGCGAACCGGACTTGCCCCCTCAATTGCGCTCAGGGCCAGATCTGAAGCCGTGCCCTTTCAGACCGCCTTCTTGAAACACGCTGTATGAAATTCCTGACCGAGTATAACCCCGAGGACGTAGAGTCCTGCCCCAGGGCTTCCCGTTCAGGGCAGGTCGGCCCCGCAAATTTGCAGCGAGCTACTTGGCAAATCTAGCAATTGACATCCGCTGGCTTTACGATAGAAGCTCTTTCTTCAAGCCCCAATGGAGCCATTATGAGGATCTTCGCGATTCTGTTGCTCGCTTTGTCTGGGTTGGCGGTCTCGGCCCACGCGCAGTTCATGACACCCGGCCAGGCCGATCAGGCGACGCCGGTCGATATTCCCAACAAGGCGCCAGATATGGTTTGCTTCGGTGAAGGGCCGAACTGGAGTATCCAACTGCAGCAAGGCCGCGCCCGGCGGCTCGGTATTAATCAGCCCGACTCCTTCTACAACGGCAAGTTCGTCTGGGTGCCGAACGAGAACGTGTGGAACTGGCAGGGGGACAACGTGGACGGGAAGGGCGAGCACCTGGTCGTGACCATCCAGCCAAAGAGCTGCGTGGACAACCAGCGCAAGGAGACCTTCCCCTATAACGCACAGAGTATGCTGCCGTCGGGTGACATGGTGATGGGCTGCTGCCGCAAGCTGAAGCCGGGCGAAGCTGCAGTCGGGCCGGAGGGCCTGCCGCCGCAGAAACAGTAGATGCTTTGAACCACGGATTTACACCGATGAGCACGAATGGAAATTGATATTGCAGTTGGTTCCGTGACTATCCGTGTTAATCAGTGGTTGATTCGTTTTCCGTGCCTGCGAAGGTTTCTAGCCGAACAAACAGTAAGACCGGCTGCTCCAAGGGCCGGGGTTGAGGCATCTACATCCCCGTGCGAGGAGCAGAGCAGGATTCGAATAAGGCGGCGATCGGATTCCGAGCGCTGTACAAGGATGACCTCTCGGTCGCATATGCCTTGTTGCGGATAACGCTGGGAGTGAACATTGCAGTTCACGGCGTCAGCCGGATCATGGCGGGGACGGCTGGATTTGCGGCCAGCCTGACGAGCCAGTTCGCCGGCACTCCCCTGCCACATTTCGCAGTGCAGGGTTTTGGGTACGTGTTGCCGTTGGCGGAAGCCGTGATCGGACTGGCGGTGCTCCTCGGACTATTCACCCGGGTGGCGCTGATTGCGGGCGCATTGGTGATGGTTGCGCTTACGTTTGGCACCTGCCTGCGCCAGGATTGGAACGTCGCCGGGCTGCAACTGATCTACTCGACCGTGTACTTCATTCTGATCGGCTTCCTGCGCTACAACGCGTTTTCAATGGATGCTTTGTTTTTGCGCAATTGGGATTGAGGTGGGCCGCTCCGCGGCCTGACGACGTTAAGAGCAATCGGCAGCCGGGGCTTGCGCTCCGGGCACAAAGCCGGCCGCCGCTATCCGGCCCGCTATGTCGTACACTCTATTCACATGGTCGTCCTTTATGGGATACATGCCGTCAGCGAAGCGCTGAAATCGGGGGCGCGCAGCTTTGAGTATGTGGGCATCGCGCGCGAGCGGCACGATCAAAGAGTTCAGCGTCTGATTGACGATTGCCGCGCCAGCGGCGTCCAGGTGCGCTTCCTTCCCCGGGAGCAGCTCGACCGTACTGCCAACACCAATACCCATCAGGGCGTGATCGCCGTTACCACCGGCAAGCAGTATGCCGATGTCGATACTCTGCTGGAGCAGCGCCACGGCGAATACAGCTTTATCGTGGTGCTCGACGGAGTCGAAGATCCGCACAATCTGGGGGCGCTGATTCGTACCGCCGATGGAGCGGGAGCGGATGGCATCATCATTCCTGAACGCCGCTCTGCCGGGCTGACGGGCACGGCGGTGAAAGCTTCCGCGGGAGCTTCCGAGCACCTGCCGATCGCGCGCGTCACCAATATCTCGCGCACGCTGGAAGAGCTGAAGGACCGCAGTGTGTGGATCGTCGGGCTGGATGAGCGCGGTACCCAGACCTACGATGAGGTCGATTACAAGATGCACTGCGCCATCGTGCTGGGGGCCGAGGGCAAGGGGCTGCACGAACATGTGCGCCAGCGCTGTGATTTCCTGGTGTCGATTCCGATGCTGGGTGAGGTGCCTTCGCTGAACGTGTCGGTCGCCGGCGGTGTTGTAATGTACGAGGTCGCCCGCCAGCGCCGCGCCGGACAGGAGGCCGGCACGGGCGCGCCGAATAGCGCCAAGAGTAAAGCTTCGCGATGAAACGATGTCTTCTTCTTTGCCTGCTGTGTGTCGCAGGCGCCGCTCATCTGTACTCGCTGGATCGCAATGCCTTCACTGTCACCAGCTACCGGCTCAACGCGCAGGTGGACCGTGCGTCGAACGTTTTCGCTGTCACCACCGGACGGCTAGTGCTGCGTAACGACTCGAAGGTCCCGCAGAAGAATATGGCGCTGCAGATTTCGTCGTCGCTGCAGTGGAATGACATTGGCACCGATGACCAGCCGCTCAACTGCAACTGTTTTGCAACCCCCAAGCGCAAGCTGCAATGGCTGGGCGAAACCTACACCTCCGACATCGACCATACGGGCGCGCTCTCGGAAGCGATTGTAACGCTGGAGAAGGATGTCCCACCGGGTGGGAGTGTCGCCCTCGACGTGCAATACGGTGGCAAGATTACCCCCGATTCAACCCGCCTGACGCGCATCGGCGTTCCACAGAAACTGGCATCGCAGAGCGACTGGGACCAGATCAGCGAACCGTTCACCGCCGTGCGCGGATTGGGCTATGTCGTCTGGTATCCGGTGTCGATTGATGCGGTGAGCATGAGCGATGGCGATGCGGTTTTCGACGCGATCGCCCTGTGGAAGGAGCGCCATCGTAACAGCCAGTTCTACGTGAATCTGGGCGTCAACTCGCCGGCCAGCCCTCCGCAGCCGTGCATCGCTTCGAACGTCGCCGAGTCGGGCGGCTATTGGACGGTGGGGGGAGGTGCAGGCGATGCAAAGCCGCAGGAAGGCCAGGCGGCGCAGGGCCAGAGTCAGGAGCAGGAACAGGTCCGTGGCATCACGCTGGAGACGCACGGATTGCAAAGCGTCACACCTACATTTGTCATGTACTCAAGTTGCGACGAGCTTTCCCGGCCGGCGGCGAAGATTACCTTCACGCCCGAACACTCGCTGATCGCGAAAGACTACGCCAACGCAACGGAAGCGAACGAAACGCTGCTCGACAACTGGCTGCCGCAAAACTCCAATCGTCCAGTCCGTCTGATCGAGCTGACCGAGCCCGACGCTAACCCGTATCAGGACGGAGGCACGCTCTTCGTGCCGCTGCGTTCAGCCATACAACAGAACCTACAGTTGCTGCTGTTGCCTACGCAGGTGGCGGCGCGCTTTGCCAGCCCACGTCCCTGGATACAGGACGGTCTCGGGCTGTGGATGCAGGCGATTCTGGTTCGCGAGCACAGCGGGAGAGAGGCGGCGCTCAAGTTTCTTGACCAGTACGAAGCGCCTTTGGCGAAAGGGGAAGAGCAGGCGCGATCAGCCAAGCCCGGTGGTGCGAAGCCGAGCGAGTCGGACAACACTTTGCTGAATACGACCGATGAACTTTATCTGCGCGTCAAAGCCGGTTTCGTCTTCTGGATGCTGCACGACATGCTGGGTGATACGGCCATGCAACACGCACTTGCCGCCTATCATCCCGAGGCTGACATCGAGCCCACCTATCTTCAGAAGCTGCTGCAGGCGCAGAGCAAACACGATCTGGAATGGTTCTTCGACGACTGGGTGTATCGTGATCGCGGCCTGCCGGACTTCCACGTCGATACCGCATTCTCGCGCAAGCTGCTGAGCGGCGCCAGCAACGACTATGTGGTGACGGCAACGATTGAAAACCTGGGCGGCGCTGGAGCTGAGGTGCCGGTCATGGTTCAGACCCCGCAGGGCGAGAAGGTTGTGCGGGTGGTGGTTCGAGCGCACGACAAAGGCTATGCGCGGGTTGAGTCTCCAGTGCTGCCGACGAAGGTGGTGGTTAACGACGGCAGCGTGCCCGAGGCCAAGACGGAGAACAACGAATATGTGTTCGAGAACAAGCCACAGTCGTAATCCAGAAACGTCTCACCACGGAGGCACAGAGGCCACGGAGAAGAATTGGTCTTAAACCGCGGAGTGTTCAAGGCAATGCAACCACAACAGAAATACCGAGACACAGAGATACCGGGGCAAAACCTCCGTGTTCTCCGTGCCTCCGTGTTAAAAAAAGCCTGTCGATAAGCGAGGTTCCTTGGCATACATCCAATTCTTAGGCGCGGCCGGGGTAGTTACCGGATCAAAGCACCTGATCAACACCGACGGGTCTAGCGGCAAGCGGGGCATTCAGGTGCTTGTCGATTGCGGCCTGTTTCAGGGCCAGAAAGAGTGGCGCGAACGCAACTGGGCTGATCTGCCCATTCCCGCGCGTGAGATCGATGCCGTCATTCTTACCCATGCGCATCTCGACCATTCCGGCTGGATACCACGGCTGGTCAAGCAAGGTTTCCACGGCCCAATCTACGCCACTCCACCGACCATCGATTTGTGCAGCATTCTGCTGCCTGACTCGGGGCATTTGCAGGAAGAGGACGCGGAGTTTGCCAACAGACATCATTACTCGAAACACCATCCCGCGCTGCCCCTCTACACCATGGAGGAGGCGCAGCAGTGCCTGACCATGTTCCGGCCGGTGCCGTTCCGCGAAGTGAAGCAACTGAGCGGCGAGCTTTCATTCAGCTTTGTACACGCGGCTCACATCCTGGGCTCGTCTATGGCGGAGATCACGCTTACCAGCAACGGGACGCAGAGGCGGCTGCTGTTCACCGGCGACATTGGGCGTGTGCGCGACAGCAACATTGCTCCCGGAATGGTGATTCATACCGGTCCACGCGAAGGCGAAAGTTGCGACCTGCTGGTGATGGAGAGCACGTACGGAAACCGGTTGCACCCGCATGAGGACCCGCGGCCGGAACTGGCAGCGCTGATTCGTGCAACCATCGCACGTGGGGGCAGCGTGGTGGTGCCGGCCTTTGCCGTCGAGCGCACGCAGAAGTTTCTCTTCATCCTGAAGGAACTGATGGAGACGGGCGAGATTCCACGCGTGCCGGTGCACACCGACAGCCCGATGGCGATCAAGGCGGTGCAGATTTTTCTGAAGCATACCGAGGAATTCAGCGACCATACGAAAGCGCTGATCGCCAAGTATGGATCGCCGCTGGAGTGGCCGAGCTTCTACTTCGACACCACCCAGGACGACTCGAAGAAGATCAACGAATCGAGGTACCCCACAATCATCGTGTCAGCCAGCGGCATGGTCGCCGGCGGGCGCGTGCTGCATCATCTGGTGCAGCGGCTGCCCGACCCGCGCAACCTGGTGCTGTTCATCGGCTTTCAAGCGCCCGGCACCCGCGGTTACAGCATCAAGAATGGTGAGAAGGAAGTGAAGATGCTGGGACAGGTGGTGCCGGTGCGGGCGCAGATTGCCGCGCTGGAGCAGTTCAGCGATCATGCCGACACGCCCGAGTTACTAGAGTGGCTGCACACGTTTCCTCATCCACCGAAGCAGACTTTCCTGGTGCATGGCGAGCCTGACGCAGCCGCGCAGTTGCGCGAGACGATGATCAAAGACCTGAGATGGAATGTGCAGGTCGCGGCGTATAAGGAAAAGGTGCAGGTGGAGTAGCGTAGCGGGGCTGAAAATTCGAGATACCAAGGCGCTCACGGGCTGAAGCCCGCTCGCGCTACAGAAATTAAAGGCGTCTTTCGGCACGACTGAAGTCGTGCCCTGACGCGGAGCTTCGCTCCAACGGAGTCTTCATCGGGTTCTTTAGTACTCGCCGTATCTTCCGCGGACGGATTCAAACAGCTTCGCTGAATCGTATCCCACGCCATCTTTGAAGACGATTTCGACGTTCTCGACGTCGTCGATCTTTGCCGCCGGATTGCCCTTGATCACCACCAGATCGGCGTTCTTGCCGGGAGCGATGGAGCCGATTTCATTCTGCTTGCCCATGTAAGTCGCGCCATTCAGGGTAGCGACTTTGATGGCTTCGACCGGGGTGAACCCGGCTTCGACCAGCAGCTCGATCTCGCGTTGGTCGCCGAAGCCGGGAACGGTGCCGCCGTTTCCTGTCGGGTCAGGACCGGCGAGTAGCAATCCGCCTGCCTGCGCGAACTCATACTCCAGCTTCATGTCGCGCTCGAACATTTTGGCGGAGTCTCCCGCAGGCCGTGAGGCGCGCAGATTTCGCGCGTAGAGGAACGCGGTGCGAGCCTGGGGCGACATGGCTTCCATCGCAGCCGGGCGCAGCGGAGGCCGCCCGGGAATCGAATGCTCGAAGACCGGCAAGGTCGATGTCACAGCCACGTGGTCCTTCACCAGAAGCGCGATCAGGTCTTTGGCTTCGGGCGAGTCGGGCGCCATCTTTTCCATCGTGGGGCCGCCGAAGGTCTTGGGGCACTTGTCGGGTTGCTTGTCAGGATCGAGCTGGGTGTTGACGAAGAAGCCGTGCTCGAGATCGTCGATACCCAACGCGGCCGCTTCGGGATAGGTTACCGAGCAAAGATGTCCCGTGACCTTGATGCCTCGCTTGTGCGCCTCGTCGATGGCCGCTTTGAGCTCATCGCGCGTGATGTCCACGTAGGCCTTGTAAGAGGTGACGCCCTGATCGGCCCAGTAGTCCACGAGACGGCGCGCGTCGTCGGGGCCGGTGAGCTGATGCATCTGCATGAAGAGGTATTCGTTTTCGCCCTCCAGATAGGGGCCTGTCACATCCAGATGCGGACCGGGCACCAGGCCGGTGTCGATCATCTTCTTCAGATTGAGATCCGCGTAGGGCTCGACGCTTCCGGTGGTGCGCATCGTGGTCACGCCGGCCGCGAGGTAAAGCCGCGGCGCGGAGAAGGTCATCTGCGGCACCAGCAACGGAGCTTCCCACTTGCCGGCAGCATTCAGGTCGGGGCGCGCGATGTAGAAGAGGTGATTGTGCATGCCGACGATGCCGGGCATGACGGTGTAGCCGCGCAGGTCGAGTACGGTGGTTCCGTCGGCCTTCGCGACGTCCGCGCCCGGCTCGATGGAGGCAATCTTTCCCGCCTCGATCACGATGTTCTGGTCTTCAACCGCCGCTTTGCCGGTCCCGTCGATAACGCGAACGTGCTCGAGGACGACCCGAGGCGAGTTCGACGCGAATGTACTTTTGCGTGAGCTCGGAAAACGACGGCGGCTGTTGTGCGTTAAGAGGAGCGAAGCAAAACAGGAGAAAGAAAGGGGCAAGCAGGTTTCGGAAGGCGCGTGACATGCGCGCCATTGTATCGCCTCAGGTGACGGCTGGACGCCGGAAAAAATTAAGCGCCAGCGCGCGTCGCGAAGGCCCTTAGTAGGGCTCGGCAAGCTTCTTTCGCTTATCCGCCAGTTCGGCCGCTCGGGCTTCCATGGGAGCAATGATCTTTTCAGTCAGCTCGGCGAGCAGCGACTCCTGATCCCTATATCGAACCGGGCGGATGACCGAGTCGAAGGTGCGGAAGAAGTCGAACATCCCGGGCTCTTCTTGGGATTGCAGAAGCAAGGGCTGAACGATGACAGAAGGACTGTTGGGGACGATGGCGCGCAGTTCCTGGAGAACACTTTTCGCATCGGTCAGGTCGGCGATGATGAAACGTGACATATGCGCTAGCGTGGAGACGGTCTCGTCGAGAGTCTGCCTGGCGGGCTCGAAGTCGAAGATCACTGGCGCATAACCGCGCTCGCGTAACGCCTGGCGCAAGGCATCGAGGACAGGTTTTCTGTCAGCGGTGAATCGCCCCAGGATGAGGACCAGCTTGGAGGTCAGCGTGTCCAGGGCATTGCGGATGTTCTCATTGTTGAGCACAAGAGCCACAAACTGGGCCATCTCGAGATGATCCACGGTGACGTGGGGCTGGTCGGGGCCGGTCACAATCAAGCCGTACTGGGCGGTGCCGTCCAGCCTGGCGTTCCAGGCGGAGACGCCATAGACAAGGGACTCGGACAGTTTCGCCTGGGTCAGGTCAGCTTCCACCAGCACAGCGCCCATCAAATTGGTTCGCCGTATGAGAGCGCCTTGCAACGACGCCCGGGCGAAATTGGCGCAAAAGAGGTCGGCGCCATCCAGGTTGGCGCCGGTCAACGTGGCTTGCATCAAGTTGGCACAAATCAGGTTGCAGAAGTGAAGGTCGGCATTGGTCAGGTCGGTCCGCATCAACCGCGCACCAACCATGTTCGCGCGAGAGAAGTTGACGCCGCCAAGATGCTTGTCGAACAAATCGGCGCCGGAAAGGTCGGGACGCTCCTGCGGGTTCGCCTCGCGCCATTGGTTCCAGGCGCTGACCCCCTGGTCGAGGATGGAAAGGTGGCTAGGATTGGCCATGACCGTTCACTTGGGAGAAACCAGTGGAGCGTTGGGGTTCACCTTCTTAGGGTGAAGGACAATCTTGCTGGGATCGGGCGGAGGATAGGTAAGCTGATCGATGGCATCGGAGATGTAGTCCTTGAGTGAAGTCATGCGGATGGTCGCAGTGGCGGAACTGTTGGCATTGCTGACATCGAGACTGTCGGGCATGAGCCAATGTTCATGCAGGGTAAGGGTAAGGCGATCGGGCGGCGGCAGGGCCTGGCTTTCCGCGGATAGAGCTTCGACGATCTGCTGGTTGCCGGCGCTCTTGAACTGCCTGGCGCCTTCCTGATGACGAATCGACACGATTGCGTCATCGACCAGTTGATTGAACGGTTTCTTGATCTCGGCAGACGAGAACCATCCGAAATATTCGCGGTCGGGAGTGGAGTAGCGCTCGTAATATTTACGCTCCTCCTCCTGGTACTTTTGCCAGGCTTCATTGGTCGCTCTTACCTCTGCCCCTGTCTTGTCGATGGCTTCGGCATTGGCGTCGGCCGCCTTTTCGGCAGCAGACTTGGTAGCTTCTTTGGTGATTTCCCGGGCAGCTTGCTCAGGGACCTGGGCGGGAAGCCAAAGGCTTCCGGCAAACAGCATGCAAAGAAGGGCGATCAGGGTCTTGCGGCGCGGCATATGGATGCTTGGTTTCGAATTGCGAGTCTCTCAACATACTTGCGTTGCTTCGCCATGACAAGACGTTTTAGTGGGGTGGAGGGCAGCGATGGGAGTTGCGCGTCGAGAAACTAACCGCCATCAGTCTGCAAATTGGTTACAATCGAGATACGGTGTCTGCCGAGCAATGTCCACGTGAATTTCAGTTTGACCTCTCGGGAGGGCACCTTGCGCTCGACTTTGCCAATTCCATCAGCCGCCGCGACTTCCCCGACAAGACCGTCGAGCACCTGAACAGCTACTTCGATCTGATTGCGTTTGCGCGGCAGAGCAAGGTTGTTTCGATTGAGGAATCGGAGATCTCTTCGACGGAAGGCCGAATCGCAGGCAAAGCAGGCTGGACAGGTTTTGCGGTCGGCAATTGCACTGCGCGAGGCGACGTTCCGCGCCTTCCTGGCGCTGGCGCATGGGAAAGCCGGCATCGCCCGAGGATGTCGGGTATCTCGACAAGGCGGCGAGTGATGCGTTGCGCCATCGGCACATCGTTCGCGTGAACGGCAGCTATGCGTGGCGGTGGGATGACGAGCCGGCCTTGGAAAAAATCCTGTGGCCACTCGCCGAGTCGGCGGCGGAGTTGTTGACCTCGCCTGATCTGGAGCGAGTGCGCGAGTGCGAAGCGTCCGATTGCTATTGGCTCTTCCTGGACAACAGCCGCAATCACAGCCGGCGCTGGTGCACGATGAGCGCGTGCGGGAATCGCGAGAAGGCGAGAAGGCATTATCGGCGGCAGCGCGCGTGATGATGGGTGACTTCACTCGGCCAGTGTTGGTGGGTAGGTGAACATGCCCACCCCGGCAACCGAAGCCGGAATGGGGCACCCGAAGGAATGAACCCCCAGGCTCTTTGACGATGTGACACATTTTGTGTCACATTATGTTCATGCCGACACTGTCCATCAATCTCCGGCAATTACGGGATACGCGACGCCTGAAAGAGTGGCTTAAGGCAGGCAAGACAGTCGAACTGCGCGAGCGGGACCGCGTCCTGGCTCGCATTGTGCCCGAGCGACCGGAGCCCGAGCAGGTGGAGTGGCCCGACTTTGCGGCACGGGCGAAGAAGATTCTCGGGGGACGGCGAGTCCCAGGTGCCGATCTGCTGATCGAGGAACGCGAGAAGTCAAGATATTGAGCATCTACGCGGATTCCAGCTTCTTTGTCTCGCTTTACATGGACGATGCGCATTCCATCGAAGCGCAGCGTCGGATGGCAAAGCATCCGCGCATCTGGCTTCTTCCTCTCCATCGGGTGGAATGGACTCATGCCATCGCGCAGCACGTCTTTCGCGGTGCGGTTTCTCGCACAGAAGCGGTGCGGTTCTACTCGGCGTTCGAGGCCGACCGCAAGCTTCGGCTGTTTCTGGAACGGGATATGCCGGAGTCGGTCTTTGAGGTCGCCGTGGAACTTGCTCGCAAGCATGTACCGCAACTCGGCTGCCGCACTCTCGACACGCTGCATGTCGCTTCAGCGTTGGAGTTGGGATCGCAGGAGTTTTGGACCTTCGATGAGAGACAGGCGAAGCTGGCGCGGGCGGTAGGGTTGAAGACTTCGTGATAGACAGCCGGGGGATCAGCTCACAGGCGCCCCACTCAGGCCGGCTTCGCCGGGTGGGGACTTCGCATGTAGACATTGCAGATGCTGGTCAGTGGACCGACAAAAATGAAGCCGGGATGGAGCACCCGGCGAAAATCAGGTCCTTCGCTTCGCTCAGGATGACAATCTGTAGTAGCGCAGGGGAAAACCAGCATGACCTTATGCAAAGGCGCTCTCTTCGTAGGTCCCGTAGACTTCGCGCAGGGCGTCGCAGATTTCGCCCACCGTCGCATAGGCTTTCACCGCATCGATGATGAACGGCATGGTGTTTGCCGGGGAAATCTGGCCGTTCTCGCCGGCCTTGGGTTCCTGAGCTGCGGCCTTCTTGAGCGCGTCGAGGGTGCGGCGGACTTCGTCGTTTGAACGGCGAGCTTTCAGCGCATTCAGCTTCTCTGTCTGGTGGCGGGCTACTTCTTCGCCGATGTACAGAATGTGCGGCGACTCTTCTTCGACCACGAACTCGTTGGAGCCGACCGTGATCTTCTCTTTGGCTTCACTGGCGCGCTGGAACTGATAGCTGGCCTCGGCGATCTCCTTCTGCGGGTAGCCCTTCTCGATCGCTTTCACCATGCCGCCCATGGCGTCGAGCTTCTCGAAGTAATCGAAGGCGCCGTTTTCCATGTCGAGCGTCATGCGCTCGACAAAGTATGAGCCGCCCAGCGGATCGGCGGTCTGAGCCACGCCCGATTCGTAGGCAATGATCTGCTGCGTGCGTAGCGCTATGCGCACCGCTTCTTCCGTGGGCAGGGCGAGCGCTTCGTCGTAGCTGTCGGTGTGCAGCGACTGCGTTCCACCCAGCACCGCGGCCAGCGCCTGAATGGCGACACGCGCGATGTTGTTCATGGGCTGTTGCGCGGTGAGCGAGACGCCGGCGGTCTGGGTGTGGAAGCGCATGAGCCAGGTGCGCTGGTCCTTGGCGCCCCAGCGGCCTGTCATGAGTCGATACCAAATTTTGCGCGCGGCGCGGTACTTGCCGATCTCCTCGAAGAAATCGTTATGCGCGTTGAAGAAGAAGCTGAGGCGCGGCCCGAACTCATCGAGATCGAGTCCGCGGCGAAGCGCCCACTCCACGTATTCGACGCCGTCATAGACGGTGAAGGCCAACTCCTGCAGCGCAGTCGAGCCGGCCTCGCGAATGTGATAGCCGCTGATGGAGATGGTATTGAACCGGGGTGTGAACTTCGAGCCGAACTCGAAGGTGTCGATCACCAATCGCATCGACGGCGCGGGCGGATAGATGTATTCCTTCTGCGCGATGTATTCCTTCAGGATGTCATTCTGGATGGTGCCGGAGACCTTCTTCCAGTCGGCGCCCTGCCTCTCGGCGACGGCGAGATACATGGCCCACAGCACCGACGCGGGTGAGTTAATGGTCATCGAAACTGTGGTTTTCTCGAGGTCGATGCCGTTGAACAGGATCTCCATGTCTTCCAGCGAATCGATGGCGACGCCGCACTTGCCGACTTCGCCCTCGCTCATCATGTGATCGCTGTCGTAGCCCATCAGCGTCGGCAGATCGAATGCGACCGATAGCCCCTGCCCGCCGTGCGCCAGCAGATATTTGTAGCGCTCGTTGGTCTCTTCGGGGGAGGCGAAGCCGGAGAACTGGCGCATGGTCCACATCTTGCCGCGATAGCCGGAGGCGTGAATGCCGCGCGTGTACGGCGGCTGGCCGGGATAGTTCAGGTATTTGTCGTAGGCCCAATCCTGGGGAAGGTCGGCGGGCGTGTAGAGCCGGCGGATCGGCATGCCTGAAATGGTGGTGTAGCGGGCGTGGCCGTGCTGGTCGAGATTGATGCCGGTAGGCGCGCCTATGGGCTTCTCCGGAGCTTTCTCCAGCGTCGGAGCGAGCGTCTTCTCGGCCCACTGCTTCTCGGAGCCGGAAGGATGGCGGCCGTTCTCGAACAGATCGCTGACTGGCGACTCAGCAACAGTTTTCCCGCTATTTTTCTGGTCAGGCATGGACACTCCCCCGCGACAAGCGAACCTTGAAGTTTAGTAGATGCGTATGGTGCGGGCAAGGAGCAGGGCGGGGATCGATAGCGTCTCAGTTTCGGCAGCAGGTCATCTAAGAATGAGTTTCCATCCCAGCAGAATGACCAGAACCGTTAAGCCAATCGCGTAGATGACTGCCCGGGCGTTGTTGAGCTTGTCCTGCATGTACATGGCGCTATTCTACGCCTGACTTGAAAGTGCGACCTTTCAAAGACCTTTACGCTGTTCGATGCTCGGCACGCTAGAATCGTGAGCGTAGTCTGACACCCTTGTGAGCCAGCACTCATTCCAGGTCGGCGACGTTGCCATTGGCGGAGGCAAGCTCTTCCTCATCGCCGGGCCGTGCGTCATCGAAAGCGAAGAGCACGCGCTGAGGATGGCGGAGGCCATCGCCGCCGTCGCGCGCAGCAGGAGCCTGCCCTTCATCTTCAAGGCGTCGTACGACAAAGCGAACCGAACTTCGATCCGCAGCTTTCGTGGGCTGGGGATCGAAGAAGGTCTGCGCATCCTGCGTAAGGTCCGCGAGTCGGCGAAGATCCCAGTGCTCACCGATGTCCACGAAGCCGCCGATGTGCCGAGCGTGGCGGAAGCAGTCGAAGTGCTGCAGATTCCTGCGTTCCTCTGCCGGCAGACCGACTTGCTGATGGCGGCAGGGAAGAGCGGCCGCGCGGTGAACGTGAAGAAGGGCCAGTTCGTTTCGCCATGGGACATGCGGCATGCGGTGGAAAAGGTTCGCGAAGCGGGAGGCGAGCGGGTATTTCTCACCGAGCGCGGAGCGTCATTCGGGTACAACAATCTGGTGGTTGACATGCGCTCGTTGGCCATCATGCGCGAGTTTGCTCCGGTGGTGTTCGACGCGACCCATTCGGTGCAGCTTCCATCGGCGGCCAACGACGGTGGCGGTCCGGCAATCAGCGGCGGACAGCCTGAGTTCATACCGCTGCTGTCGCGCGCGGCTGTTGCCGCCGGAGTGGACGGCGTCTTCATGGAAGTTCACGACAATCCAGCGCAGGCCAAGTCCGATGGAGCCAACGCTCTCGATTTGAAATTGCTGCCAGGCGTGCTGGACCAACTGCTTGCGATTCAAGCGGTTTTGCGCGCCTAGGGCGGCAAATCGACGCTTCAGTTTGAATGCCAGAAATCCCGTTTGACTGGCCCATTCTGCCGATTGACCGTAAAATGTTGGGAGGATTGTCGGCGATTGCTATCCTGAAGCTGACTTCCAGGCCGCAGCAGATCCTGCCCAGCCGATGTCTCCCGCGCTGTTATGTCGCGCACTGAATCAAGGAGCTATACATTGTCGAAGAATCGTTACTTGTTCACGTCCGAGTCTGTGACAGAAGGTCACCCGGATAAGATTGCGGATCAGATATCCGACGCCATTCTCGATGCCTGCCTGAAAGAGGACCCGTACAGCCGGGTCGCCTGCGAGACGCTTACCGCCACCGGGCTGGTTGTGATCGCCGGGGAAATCACGACTAAGGCATACGTCGACTTCCAGACGCTGGTGCGCGGTGTGGTCGCCTCCATCGGCTACGACAACGCGCTGTATGGATTCGATTCCAACACCTGCGCGGTGATATCGAGCATCAACAAGCAGTCAGGCGATATCGCCATGGGTGTGGACACCGGCGGTGCGGGCGACCAGGGCATGATGTTCGGCTACGCAACCAACGAAAACGCCAACTTCATGCCGACGCCGATCTTTCTGGCGCACAAGTTGACGCAGCGCCTCACCGAAGTCCGCAAGAACGGCACCTGCTCTTACCTGCGGCCCGATGGCAAGTCGCAAGTCACAGTCGAATACGACGAGAACCACAAGCCAGTGCGCATCGATGCAGTGGTGATATCGTCGCAGCACTCCGAGACCGTGACGACCGAGGAGTTGCGCGCCGACATTCTGAAGCACGTCATCCAGGCAGCGCTTCCGGCAGAGATGCTCGATGCGGACACCAAGTATCACATCAACCCGACAGGGCGCTTTGTGATTGGCGGGCCGATGGGCGACACCGGTCTGACCGGGCGCAAGATCATCGTCGACACCTATGGCGGGATGGGCCGCCACGGCGGTGGCGCGTTCAGCGGCAAGGACCCGACCAAGGTCGACCGTTCGGCATGCTACGTGGCACGCTACATCGCCAAGAACATAGTGGCTGCCGGGCTGGCTGATCGCTGCGAAGTGCAGCTCGCCTACGCCATCGGCGTGGCTGAACCGGTCAGCGTGCTCATCGAGACCTTCGGCACCGCCAGGATTGATGAGACGAAGATTGCCGAGTTGGTGCGCGCCAACTTCCAGTTGACGCCCAAGGGGATCATCGAGTCGTTGAACCTGCGGCGTCCGATTTATCGCAAGACGGCTGCCTATGGGCACTTCGGCCGCAACGATGCCGACTTCACCTGGGAGCAGACCGACAAGGCCAGTGCGTTGCGCGAGCAGGCCGGGCTGGCGGGCGAAAAGCACAAAGTCAAGGCGGGCAAGTAAGGAGATTATGTCGACAACTACTGCAAACATTCCCGGCGATATCGCCAACCTCGAAACGGCTGATCTGGGCAAGAAGCGCATTGACTGGGCAAACCAGTCGATGAAGGTCCTGCAGATCATTCGCAAGGACTTCATCAAGAACCAGCCGCTGAAGGGCATTCGCATCTCGGCTTGCCTGCATGTCACGGCTGAAACCGCCAACCTTGCCATCACCTTGCGGGATGGCGGGGCCGACGTAGCGCTGTGCGCGTCCAATCCGCTCTCGACGCAGGACGACGTCGCCGCTTGCCTGGTACGCGACTACAACATCCCGGTCTTCGCCATCAAGGGTGAGGACAATGACACCTATTACCAGCACATCATGTCGGCGCTCGATCACAAGCCGCACGTCACCATGGACGACGGCGCGGATCTGGTGACCATCGCACTTACCAAGCGCACCGATGTGGTGGACGGCATCATCGCTGGGACGGAAGAGACGACCACCGGCGTTATCCGCCTACGGGCCATGGCGAAGCAGGGCGTGCTGAAGTACCCGATCATCGCCGTCAACGATGCCGACACCAAGCACTTCTTCGACAACCGCTACGGCACGGGCCAGTCGACGATCGACGGAATCGTGCGCGCCACCAACTTCCTGCTGGCGGGCTCAAAGTTCGTCATCGCCGGCTACGGATGGTGCGGCCGCGGGCTGGCCAGCCGTGCACGCGGACTCGGCGCCGAAGTCATCGTCACCGAGATCGATCCGACCAAGGCCATCGAAGCGGTGATGGACGGCTATCGCGTCATGAGCATGGAGGAAGCCGCAAAGATCGGCGACATCTTCTGCACCGTCACGGGCAACAAGAGCGTGCTGCGCAAAGAGCATTTCGAAGCGATGAAAGACGGAGCGATCATCTCCAACTCCGGACACTTCAACGTGGAGATCGACATTCCGGCGCTGGAGAAGATGTCGTCCTCCAAGCGCACCACGCGTGTGTATGTTGAGGAATACTCGCTGCGCGATGGGCGCAAGATCAACCTGCTGGGCGAGGGCCGCCTGATCAATCTGGCGTCTGCCGAAGGGCATCCGCCTTCGGTGATGGACATGAGCTTTGCCGATCAGGCGCTGTCGGTGGAGTATCTGGTGAAGAACCATGCTTCGCTGGAGAAGAAGGTCTTTCCGGTTCCGGAAGAGCTCGACAAGCGGGTTGCAAAATTGAAGCTCGAATCGATGGGTATCAAGATCGACCGCCTGACGCCCGAGCAGGAAGAGTACCTGGCGAGTTGGAACGAAGGAACATAGAAGAAGCGACTAGCAACTAGCGACTAGCAACAAGCAAAAACAACTTCACAAGGGCAGCCGCAGTGGCTGCCCGTCCTTTTGTGTGCGAGACGGCGAGGCACGAGATACCTGATCGAGCAGTTTGGCAGCTTCATCCGGTGCGGGCTCCCGAGTGCACCGCACACGTTACAGCAGCACGATGGTGATTCCGCGGTTATTGTGGCCCAAGTCAGGATCGTTCTTTAGCGCTGGGTCTCTCTTGAGCAGATTCCATGAGCGCTCATCGCTCTTGCGCCAGTTTTCGCCATAGATGCAGTCTTGAATCTCTCCCTTGGCAGCCATTCTGCGAAGGGAAGCCTGGAGAGCGATGCGCAGCTCGCCTCCTACTCCGTGGGAGCCATAACCGTGAATAATCTTCAGCAGCTTCAAGCCTGAGCTGCGGGTGGCGTCAATCTCCGAGCGTAATCGGGCACGAGCCTGCTCTACGCTGGGAAATCCATCCTTGAGATTGACAGTTCTGATCATCATTCGGCAGCGAGCTCCATTATGTCGCAGTTGCGCGTCTAAATGACCGTTATTCAGTAGATTGCAGATGGTCAGTGTGTCATTTCGGGCACAATGGCACAGACGTCCAGGTTCCATTTTGGAATCCTAACCAAAAGATGCGCTAGTTTTATTGCAGACACAGGGTAACCGTCTGTGGTACTTTAGTAACTTCTCAATGAACCGATCGTCGGATGTATCCTGAAAGGGCTCCCTCATGTCCGCCAGCGAGAAGCCCGACTTTCGCAACGCAGTACGCTTTCCCCTGCACTTAGCGGTTGCCCTCAGAACGCCGACCGCGGAATACCAGGCGGAAACCCGCGACATTTCTGCGGGAGGAATACTGTTCTTCACCCAGGCCGAAATTGCGGTGGGATCGGTGGTGCAGTTCACCGTACGTATGCCGGGCGACACGCTTGGTGCTGAAAAAGACGTGCTGGTGAGCTGTGAAGGCCGCGTGGTGCGGAGTTTCGAGGAAGGCTCGGGGCGCATGGTGGCGATCGTTATTGACGAATACCGGTTTGAACAGCGGTAGGTATTGTTCTTCAGCGACATGGAACTCGAACTCAAGAACATCAAGATCATCATCGCGGACTCGGAAGCAATTTTCCGCGCAGGAATGAGCAAGATCTTCGCCCTGGAACAAGACCTCGAGGTCGTGGCTCAGACCGAAAGCCTGTCGCAGACTTTGACTACAGTCGCCGAGCTGGAGGCCGATGTCGTTCTCTTCGAAGCGGGGTTGTCTCCGACCCCGGCCGAGGGGGTCAGCGAGGTCATGCGACGTGCTCTTCCGGCGGCCAAGATCATCATGATTGCCCAGCGATTCTCCGAACATGAGACTGTCGACTTCCTGCGCCGTGGGGTGCGCGGCATTCTAAGCCGTTCGGTCTCGCCGGAGCTGCTCGTACGCTGCGTGCGTAAGGTTTCGGCGGGTGAAACTTGGCTGGACAATCAAGGCGTCAACTGGATCATCGATGCCTATCGCAGCCAGGCACTGCTCGGGACGGGCAAACAGCAGCTCCGCTTCAGCGAGAAGGAGATGCTGATCATCAGCGGCGTCACCCAGGGTCTCAAAAACAAGGACATTGCGCTGCAAGTAGGCACTACTGAACAGGTAGTAAAGAACTATCTCCGCAAAATCTACGACAAGCTTGGGGTTGCCGACCGCCTGGAACTTGCGCTGTACAGCATGCACCGAAAGCTGCTGGACAACTATACTCCGCAAGCGATGCCCAACGGCAACCGGGAGCGCAGGCAGGCAGGCACGCCGGCTACGATGGCCACCGCCGATGCGTCCGCGGAAAGCGACGCGTCGGATGCCGAGGACCCCAAAACCAAGAATCCGAAAAGCTAGAGTAATCGCCAGGAGTTAGTTACCGCTGCCGTATTTATTAACCAACGCTTGGCATTCACGCAGACTGCGCCTATATTCCTACCTCGGGGATTAATCATGATGCATTCACATAGAACCTCAATTGTCTTGCGGCTTTTCTTCGTGCTCCTGCTGGTGGCTTCGAGCCTGCAAGCCGAGTCCGATTCGACACTCACCCAGCAGGAGCGTGCGAACATCGACGGCATCGCGCACAAGGTGCTGGAGGCGACCGGCGTTCCCAGCGCGTCGTTGGCGGTGGTCAAGGATGGGAAGATTGCCTATGTCCAGGCCTATGGTGACGCGAGACTCGATCCCAAGATGCCCGCCACGACGCAGATGCCCTACAGCATCGGATCGATCAGCAAGCAGTTCACAGCGACCGCGGTCCTCATGTTGCAAGAGCAAGGCAAGCTGTCGCTCGAGGACAAGGTAGGGAAGTGGCTGCCCGAGCTGACGCGCGCGAACGAAATTACTCTTCGCCAGGTATTGTCGATGACGTCCGGCTATCAGGACTATGCTCCGCAGGACTACATGATTCCCGAGTGGGAGAAGCCGATCTCGGCGCAGCAGATCCTGGATCGATGGGCCCGCATCCCCCTCGACTTTGAGCCGGGCACAAAGTGGCAATACAGCAACACTAACTATGTGATCGCGGGAGTGATTGTCGAAAAGGTCTCGGGCCAACCGCTGTTCACCTTTTTGCGGGAGCGGATATTAAAGCCCCTGAACATCACCAGTGTGCTCGATAGCAATGCCAAGAAGCTGCCGGAGAACGATCCCCAAGGATACTTCCGCTATGCCCTGGGACCGCTGCGGCCTGCTCCCCATGAAGGGCCAGGCTGGATGTTTGCCGCAGGGGAGCTGGCGATGAGTCCGACTGATCTGGGCAAGTGGGACATCTCGCTGATGCGCGAATCGCTGATGAAACCCTCTTCTTACCTCGCAATGGAGACTGACACACTGCTGAGAAACGGAGTCGGTACGAGATACGGCTTAGGCATGGCGGTATCGAGTACCAGGGGACATCGTGTGCTGGAACATAGCGGAGAGGTCTCGGGCTTTGTGGCAGACAACATTGTCTTGCCTGACGACAACTTTGCCGTTGCCGTGCTCACCAATCAGGACGCAGTTGGCGCTGCCGGAGAAATTGGCCACCAGGTGATGAATGCTTATCTTGATAGCGCCAATGTCAGCGATCCCAAACAGGACGCCCTGGTGCGGAAGATCTTCGATGATCTGCGGGCTGGGAAGATCGACCGTGCAGAGTTCACCGACAACGCCAACTCGTACTTTACCGAGCAGGCGCTGAAGGACTACTCCAGCAGCTTGAGTGCGCTCGGCGAAGTGCAGAGCTTCAAGCAGACCTCAAGATCGCTGCGCGGAGGAATGACGCACATGAGCTATCAGGTGAAGTTTCCCCAGAAGACCGTGGGCATCAACATCTACCAGATGAGGGATGGGAAGTTTGAGCAGTACCTGATTGCGGCGCAGGAATAGCGTGAGGGCATCCGCGCGGAGGGGCAGCGGCGAAAGCGGAGCGGTGGTCCAACTTGCGGATTGAGCAGCCGATTGTCGTAATCGCCAGCCCATCCCGTTGATTTCTTGTTCATCAAGCTTTATTATCAGACTGCGGGGTGGAGCAGTCTGGTAGCTCGTTGGGCTCATAACCCAAAGGTCGTAGGTTCAAATCCTACCCCCGCAACCAACGCCATCATAGAGTTGCGGACAAAACTTAAAGTTGAGCGACTGTCCAAAGCTGTCTAATGAGGGAAACTGGCACACAGTTTCCCTCATCTATTGAAGAAAAGCTGGCTCCCTGCCAGCGCTTCGTTTCAAGAGTCTCTGCACCAGAGGCCGATTGGCTTTGCGCTTGGCTTCCATTGCGCATTGCCGTGCGGGTTCATCGTGGTGGAAATGTGCGCGTGACGCATCAGTTTCTGCTGCACGCCCACGGGTGCTCCGGTTTCGTCCAGCCACGCACGACAGCTGTGGCGGAACGTATGGAACCCGATCCTTCCTAGCCCCAACTCCAGACTGGTCGGAATAAGGTGGTCGGTCCGGATCGAGTCCACATGCAGGGGTCGACCGGTCACGGGACTGGGAAACAGCCATTGTCCTTCGGACTCGAGACACAGCTCTTGCCATTTCATCAGCTCGACAATGAAGCCTCGTTCCAGCGGAACTTCGTCCTGCCGACCAAGTCCCAGTGCATCGATCTCGTCGAGAAAGAAAAGTACAGGCTTGCGGGCTGTGGCCTGTGCGAAGACTGCCTGGATGTTTTCGCCGGTCGCGCCTGTCCAGCGGTTCAGTAACGGCGGTGCGGACACGTACGCGAAGTTCAGTATGAACTCACCCGCTGTCGCTCTCGCCAGGAACGTTTTTCCCGTCCCGCGCGGGCCGTACAACAGGATGCCGTTACGAGCGATCTTATAGCGCGTGTATTTCTCCGGGCTCAGATGCGCCTGCACTACTTTGCGTATTTGCTCCTTCGCTTCGTCCATGCCACCAGCGTCGTTAGTACCGGCAGCACAAGATTATGGCTGGCCGGCGGGGTCAGGCGCGGATGAACTTAGCCGGAGGTGAAAATCTGCCACGTCAGAACGAAACTTGTTGCGCCGGGGGTTCGACCTCTCGTCATGAGGATCATTTGTTCCCCAACTCTAACGTCCAGTTACTTACAAGGGTGAGAGGCATGGAAGACTCGCTACCGGTTGTAATTGCCAGAAAGCGCTGACCATCCCGACTGACGGCATAGCCCTCGCCTAGTTGGCTTGAGTCGGGTACGTCCAGAGTAAAAAGAGAGCTAACCTTACCAACCTCGAACCCAGGCCCGTCTCCATTGACCTCAGCGGACATAATCTGGGTTCCGCCCGGGACTTGGAAGAACAGTTCTTTGCCATCCCCGCGCCAGCGCGGGTGCCTACCACCGTTGGAGGAGATCTGGTATTTTGCGCCAGTCCAGGGAAATGGGGCTACTTCGACTTCGTAGCGTTCGGTTTCGCGCGAGCTATAGGCGATCCAACGTCCGTCAGGAGAAAACTGGGCGTCCACTTTGTCTCCCGGTACTGTGGAGTAAGGAATGGGAATGTGGTCACCAAACAAAGGAAGAAGCCAGAGATCCAGTTGGGCTCCGGTGGCAACGTTTCCAGACACGTAAATCAGGTAACGGCCATCGGGTGACCAATCACAGACTGACTGCGCAACGCCGCTCTTCGGCTCCAGTAACGGTTTCTCATGGTCACCCCCCGACAAGGTGCGGATAAAGATGGCCGAGGTCACAGGCGCTTCTGGACTTGCGGAGTATGCCAGCCGGTTGCCATCCGGGGACCACGCGAATCCTGTAAAGCCCTCATCTTTGAACGTGAGGCGATTCTTCAGGCCAGGTTTGAAATCATGTCCCAGGGCATAGGTCCAGATAGCCCCACTTTGTTGGCCAGTGCTGAACGCCAGTCTCTTTTCATTGGGGGAAAGTTGTACCAATTCGTACGCGTCGCGTCCGCCGACGGTGTCTAACTGCCTTCCGGCGCGATCAAACCATGCCAGGGTCCGGGCAGCAGCACCCACTCCTGACTGGTACATTAACTTGTCATCTTCAGATGCCGTGAAGATGCCACGCCACAGATTAAGATCAAATTGAACGTTGTCGTGGAGTATGGTTGGGTTGCCGTCCAATTTGCCGGCAGAGGCATCAAAGGGTTGCGCCATCAGACTATTGCCGCGTAAGAAGAGCAGATACCCGGAAACATAGATGGCATTGGACAGGCTGGGAAACAGGAATCGATTCTCCTCGCCGTTGAGCGAGGCCAGAAAGATGCCGGTGTCGGCACTAGTTGGCGACATGTGGTTGGCCGCGAGATAAAGAAAGTGCTTGCCATCAGGCAAGAACCAAGGCCAGCGATAGGTCGTGTACTTGCGGGCGTCCAGCTTTCTAACCTCTGTCGGAGTGCCGCCGTTAGCAGATACCCGGAAGAGACCAGAGGTAAAAGTCGGGGTAAAGACGATTACCCCGCTTCGACCCCAGCTGCCACCGCGCCCGTCGGGAGCATTGCAGATCGTGACTGGGGTACCGCCAGCGATGTCGAGGCGCTTTAGCTTGCCATCGGCAAAGAACGCAACCGAGCGGCTGTCGGGAGACCAGAAGGGAGAGGTGGCATTTTCCGTGCCAGCCAAGGCTTGAATGGGAAAAGAATCCAGCGAGCGGAGGTACAAGCGGCGGACCTTGCCGCTTTCGATGCCAGAAAAAACCAGATGTCTACCATCGGGAGAAATCACGAGCGGTCCACCCTCGTCACCGAGAAAATTGAATTGAATATTGTCGGGTTTGAAAATCTGTGCGCGCAGCAGGTTTGCTGGCCTTCGGCCAGCCCAATCAACGACCGCCAAAGCCACAGCTGCGAGGAACACCAGTGCCACTAAGACCCACGCCTGCCACTCGCGGTTCCTGCGATGCTTGATTGCTACGGCAGGCGGCTCTTCGGGGAAACCTTCAGCAATCCACCTTAACTCGCTGGCCAGGTCACTTGCACTTTGCCAGCGCTCTTCCGGATCTTTCGCCAAGCATTTCTTGACGACGGTCTTCAGCCCGGAGGGTATCCCGGGCGGAAACCCCGAAATTGAGAGAGGATCGTGGGTCAGCATCGCCGCCCTCACGCCGGCCGGATTCTGGCCAGCAAACGCCGGTTTTCCGGTCGTCATTTCGTAAATCACTACGCTCAGAGCAAAGATGTCGGTGCGGGCATCAGCTTCGTTGCCCTCTAGTTGCTCGGGCGCCATGTACCGGATTGCGTCGGCCGTCGTCTCTTTGCCGTTTACCTGCTCAGCGAAGGTGTTGGCAGGTTCGACGCTCAAGCCGGAGGGTGCGTTCGCGAGTCCGAAGTTGAGGAGCTTCGCGCCGGACTTCGTCAACATGATGTTTGCCGGTCTCAGACCGCCATGGACAATTCCCAGCTTGTGTGCCTTGCCCACTGCATCGGCTACTGCAGCGGCGATGCGCAGTGCTTCCGGCACGGGAAGAGGCCCCCTCTGCAGACGTTGCGCCAGGGTCTCGCCTTCCAGGTATTCCAGGACAAGAAAATCCATTCCTTGGTCATGGCCGATGTCGTACAAGGCGCAGATGTTGGGATGGTTCAGGGAGGAGATGGCACGAGCCTCACGCTCGAAGCGCTCGCGAGTTTCCGGCCTTGCAGTCAGATAATCGGGGAGGACCTTAATCAAGACAGTGCGCTGCAGGCTGGTATCGAGTGCACGGTAGACTTGGCCATTTCCCCCCACTCGAAGTGGCGCGGCGATCTGATAGGGCCCAAGCTTGGCGCCCGGAGTCAGCATCATCTATTTGTTCTTAAGGCGCATGGGCCAGTTTTGTATCAGGTTGAGACGCATCGAACTGGTTTCACCCGATGTGATTATCAGAAAGCGTTGCCCGTCGTGAGAGACGGCGTAGCCTCGCTGGCTGGAGTTGGGAGCACTAACTGAGCCCGGTTCGTTCAAGTGGAACAGGGTCCTGATCGTGCCCACGTTGAAAAAAGGTCCGCTTCCGTTTACCTCAGCCGACATCAACTGCCTGCCACCAGGACCTTGGAAAAAGATTTCTTTTCCGTCGTGCCGCCAGCGCGGGTGACCTCCACCCTGTGCGGAAACCTGCCATCGTGCACCAGTCCAGGGAAAAGGAGCCACATAGACTTGGTACCGGCCAGTCTCATTCGAGGCATAGGCAATCCAACGCCCGTCCGGAGAGAACTGGGCATCGGTCTGCGATCCCGCTCCGGTCACGTAGGCGAAGGGTTTGCGGTCACCGTCGAGCGGCAGGATCCAAAGGTCACGGTCGTATCCCACTTCCGGATCTCCAGACACACAAATCAAACGACGGCCATCGGGCGACCAATCGCTTACCGTCTGGGGAACACCTTGCTGGGACTCAAGCACAAGCTTTTTTTGCCCGTGGCCGGAAGACGACCTAATGAACGTGCCGCCCTGCGCCCCCCCCGACAGACTGGCAGTGTAAGCGATCTGGGCACCATCTGGAGACCAAGCTAAACCTTTGTACCCCTTCTCATCGGAGGTCAGCCGGGTGCGAAAGTGGTGTTCGAGATCATATGTCCAGATAACCCCAAGCGGTCGTTCTGTGCTGAACGCTATTTTCTTCCCATCCGGCGATAGCAGGACATTCTGATAGGAGTCCGGTTCGCCGACGGTCCCTAACTGCTTTCCCGTCCGATCAAACCATGTGAGAACCCGCCGTGTAGCGGCCAGGGTAGGCTCGTAAATCAGAACACCGCCCTCCGAGGCTGTGAACACGCCCCGCCACACGCCGAAGTCAAACTGTACGTTATCGTCGAGTACGATGGGATTCCCTTTTAGCTGTCCGGACGAAGCATCGAACGCCTGTGCCATCAGGGTTTGACCGTGCAAGAAAAGCAGGTTCCCGGAAACGTATATGGCGTTAGAAAGAGTGGGAAGCAGGAACCGGTTCTCGCGGCCATCGAGCGAGGCCAGAAAGATGCCGGTGTCTGAACTGCCGGGCGCATTGTGGTTCGATGCCAGGTAAATAAAGTGCTTGCCATCCGGCAGAAACCAGGGCCAGCGATACGTCGTGTACTTGGCAGAATCCAGTTTCCGCACTTCAGTCGGGGTGCCTCCCGTGGCCGGTACCTGGAATAGGCCAGAGGTGTAGGTTGGGCTAAACACAATTACATCAGCGCGGCTCCAGCTTCCTCCGCGCGCATCCGGAGCGTCACAGAGAGTAAGCGGCAGGCCACCCGCGATCTGGGTGCGTTTCAGTTGGCCGTTGGAAAAGAATCCGATGGAGCGACTGTCGGGAGACCAGAAAGGAAATTTCCCGCCCTCCGTTCCAGGCAGGAGCCGAGGGGAGCTGGAACCGAGCGGCCACACGTAGAGATGGTACTTGCCCTCTTCGGCGCCCGAAAAGACGACGGCGCTACCATTCGGAGCGATCACTATCGGCCCCGCCTCGCCGCCGACGAAATTGAATTGTATGTTGCCTGGTGCCGCTATCTGCGCACTCAGCACACGCGGCGCTTTCCGGCCAACCGAAGTGGCTATTCCCATGGCGAAAACTGCGACGAGCATGATTGCCGCCAAGGTCCAGGCCAGCCACTCACTTTTCTTATACCGCCCGGCGAGCGGCTTCTGCGCTGGCGCCGCACCTGCGTGCGAGTTGTCTTGCGCGAGCCAGGTCAGCTTGCTCGCCAGATCGCTCGCGCTCTGCCAACGCTCTTCCGGATCCTTGGCCAGACATTTGTTTATTACCTTCTCCAGGCCGGTGCCGGCTAACGGGCGTAGCTGCCCAATCGGAGGAGGATCGTGTGTCAGAATTGCTGCGATCAAGCTGGCACGGCTCTTGCCTACAAAGGCCGGCGCGCCAGTGGCCATCTCATATAGCACGGTGCCCAACGCGAAGATGTCGACGCGCTCATCCGGGTCCTTGCCTTCCAACTGCTCGGGCGCCATGTATTGGAAGGTGCCGACACCCTTGGCTGCAGCAGTCACCGGTTCGCCTGGTTTGGTGGCAGCAGCGTTGCTCTCGACGGTTACGACCGGCTGCGCCCTGGCCAGTCCGAAGGCGAGCACCTTTGCCCCAACCTTGGTCAACATGATGTTAGATGGCTTCAGATCGCGATGTACGATCCCCAACTTGTGCGCCTGGGCCAGCCCATCCGCCACCGCAATCCCGATGCGCAGCAGCTCTGGCATTGCTAGCGGTCCTTCTTCCAGTCGCTTTGCCAGGCTTTCTCCTTCTAGGAACTCGAGAACCAGAAAGTCCACTCCGCCATCGTGGCCGATGTCATAAAAAAGACCGATGTGGGGATGGTTCAGGGCCGAGACGGCGCGGGCCTCGTGCTCGAACCGCTGACGCGCCTCTGGGCTATCTGCGAACCGCCGGGGGAGAATCCTGATAGCGACAGTGCGTTGTAGCCGGGTATCACGCGCGCGATAAAGCTTGCCCGTCCCGGCCATATCGGCAGGAGCGACGATCTCATAGGGACCGAGCTTCACACCGGGGGCCAAAGCAGTCGTTGGCTCAAGAGGCCTTGGCTTGCTTGGCGTAAGACTGGACTCTTCGAGGGCTGCCTGCGTGCCGCCCGAAGACCACATCGCCAGGAGTGCTTCGAGGTCAGCGCGCATCGCCTGTGCCGACGGGTAACGATCTTCCGGCCGCTTTTGCAGCGCCTGGGCGATAAGGTCTTCGAGTTGCTGGGGTGTCTCTGGAGCTAATTCCCTCATACCGGCGGGATGGCGGTTCATGATGCCATCGAAGATCACGGCCGCCGTCTCTCCTGGGAACGGAACCTGACCCGTTATCAGCTCGTACAGCACGATGCCCAGTGAAAACAGGTCGCTCCTTCCATCCACAACTTCGCCGCGTGCCTGCTCGGGAGACATGTACGAGATCGTGCCCAGTTGCATGCCCGCAAGAGTGAGATCCAACTGGGCTCGACTCGTGAGTTGTTTCCGCGGCGTCGTAACTTTTGCCAAGCCGAAATCGAGGATCTTTACGTTATCGCGGCGGGTTACGAAAATGTTAGCGGGCTTGAGATCACGATGCACGATGCCCTTGGCATGTGCGCTTTCCAGCGCGTCCGTAATTTGCACGCCCCAACGTACCGCCTGCCGCAACGTCGCCGTGCGGTGCAAGATGACAGGCTTAAGCGTCGAGCCTTCCAGCAACTCCATCGCGATGAAGTAAAGCCCCTGGTACATGCCGACGTCGTACACCGTGCAGATGTGAGGATGGTTCAGCGCCGAGGCGGCACGGGCTTCGCGCTGGAAGCGCTGGATCGCTTGAGGCTCGGATACAAGATGCTCAGGAAGGAACTTCAGCGCTACTGGCCGTTCCAGCCGGGTATCTTCCGCCTCGTAGACCACCCCCATGCCTCCGCCGCCCAAATGCCTGACGATGCGGTAGTGGGTCAATTCATAACCTGGCTCCAGGGCGCTTGGGCGGGGAGGGAGAGACATGCGATGGCCGCGCGAGACTTGCGGCTGCGGTCGAGTGCCGGGCGAGCTTAGCCGCGCCGGAATACTCCGATTCCCAACCGCGTCGGTATAAAGATTGAACAGGTGGATGTGAGCCCCGTGTTTCACCTCCGCCTCTCCAAGATCGTGCAAGCGGCCGCGCCAGGTATCTACCTCGGCCAACATCTCAGCGACCGTCTTCGAGACCAGAATATGGCCGGCGTCACCCACGTCCATAACACGCTGTGCGACGTTGATACCTCCACCGGCAACATTGCGGTTGGCATTGATGTCGGCGACGCGATACACCGGACCCGTATGGACACCCATACGCACCCGCACCTGGGATTCGCTTTGCAAGTGTGCCGCTAGTTCCAGCGCGCAGCGCACCGGCGCCTCGACATCGCGAAAAAAGACGAGTGCAGCGCCGTCTCCGGTGGGAAGCACGATGAGCTGATCGTGCTCGCGGAAACAAGCGTAATCGCTGGTTCGGGTGATGGCCTTCTGCAGGTTGCGCAGTGCGCGGCGCTGCATGTCGAGAGGCAGAGTGGAATAGGCCACGATGTCGATGAACAACACGTGCGCTATCTCAATGATCGGTGCCTGAGAAACTTCGGCCACCATGGCGCGTCCCCAAACAGGGGCAAGTGCCACCAATATAAGCGCCATGGCGCCTTTAGGCCAGTAAAACATTTATCAGAGTGCCATCACAACAAGGCACTTTTCGGCCAGCTCACTGGTGTCCTGTCGCACACGGTCAAAGTTAAAGATGCCTCCCTTGGCCAGGGAGGGCGATCATGAAAACAGTGGTTATCGCCGCATTTGATGAGGCGTCAACATGTCTTGCCATAGCGACTGCGTGTCAGACAATTCGATGCAGGCGCGAGCAAGTGACTCCACGCCGTAGCGCGATGGAGGGCAATGCAATTTGCGCCTGACATTTGAAGAGAGTAGGGCCAGCATGTTTTGGCTTCACACTTTAGTAGTGTTGACATGATCACTTCTGGGTGAAGGCAGTAGCATCGTTTGGCATGTGCCATTGGGCCATAGTCGACCCGTAAGTCGTAGCCAGCGGATACGATCCGCAAGTGATTAGAAGGAAGCACCAGAGCTTTTTCCGTCACCGACTCTTCATCGTGAGTGGCCCTTCGAGGGACCCAAGATGTGAATACTGACGCCGCAGGCCGCTAAGCGTGCTTCTGGGAAGCAGCCGCAAAGAAGGACTCCCGGCGGATCTCTTTTCGGGCACGGCGCAGCGCTGGTTAGGAGTTCGAGCTATCGGCCTGGCAGAACAGCCGCGCATATTGACGGGAGCGTGCCGTATGCCTTCAAAGCCCACGAAGCGGAGACCCTCGGCGGCCTTCCGGCTTCCGCGTTAGTCACGAAGATAACCGGGCTGCTCATAATTTCCCGGGCTGGAGTCTCCTTCGAAGACCGTCCCTTGAGCACGAATTTGCGGGCGTAGTCACGCTCTGAGAGGATACCGACCAACTTGCCTTCGGAGATCACGAGCAGGAACCCTATCTCTTTTTCAGCCGTCTTCTCAATCGCTTCGTAGACAGACTGCTCGGGGGTTACCGACCAGAGTACTTGGCCGCCCTTTCCCCTTCAGGACGGAGTCTACCGTGCCAGTTAGCTTCATGGAGCACCTGCAGGGCTGCAATACTAGCACCTATGCCCTCCCCCAGGCCGCGGCCCGCCGCTTCTACTGCGCCTTGCCTTTTAGCGGCTTGCCAATCGCGAGCAAGAAGATGGCGCTCTTTCCCTTCGCGTGTGGAGAAAAGAAGGCAGTTACATCATCATCGAAGAAGGTCAGTCCAGTGGAACCCAGGCGCTGGGCATACGCAGCCAGGTACATCCTGCCGCCGATGACGCCTGCCTCTAGCTGGACGGCCCGGTAGCCGCGGTTCCCGTATTGCTCGAGGATCCGTTCCAAGTCCGCAAGAAAGAAGATTGCCACGCAGGCGTCCGCCGGCAACTCCTGTTCGAGCCCAAGATGGTACGCCACAGTGCGGAAGTCCCCCGGCTTCAAAACCTCAAGAGTCTTGCGCTCACGCTGGAAGAAGTACGCACCCGGCCTGAGCCCCTGCACCGAGTGCACTATAAGGTAAAGATCGTTGAGCTGTGATCCGGGAGGTTCAAGGAAGTCAGCGGGCACACCTCGCGTGGCGCAATCGAGAATGGTGGAGAGCTGAGACAGGGTAATGGATGCCGCCTTATCAAACGTTCGAGTCGAGCCTCGGCGTAGAATCACTTGCTCGATCGTATCCTTGGGTTGCTCCTCCTCCGACGGTGGCTGGAGGCGGATCTCCTCTCCGACCGGGGCGAAAGATGTGACGGCCGAGCGCCTTTCTCGCCACTTTCGTACTTCCTCTTCTCTCTCAAGCGAAGACGCATCGTGCATCTGCAACATCGCGGGATATTCGACCTCATGCTGTGAAAGCGGGACCGTTTCCAGCCCGAGCGCCGGAGCTTCTCTCGGCGCCGGCGGCGAACCACCCGGTACACACCCGATGGGCACGAGGCACAAGGAAACCTCACGTCGGGTCTCGAGATCCAGCAGGCGGTTCACCTCAGCGTCCACGAAGCCGAGCACGATCTTGGCCGGCAGCCCCGAAGCTGCGGAAACCGCCAGCATATTTGCCAGCAGCGTGCCGTTGTCCCAGCCGAAATGACGATAAGTGCGCGCCTGGTACTTCCACGCGTTCCGCCAGTAGGTTCCAGTGCAAATGATGGTCGCGGGCGCATGGGCGACGGCAGGATCCATCGCCGTCGCCTGAGCCAGGTTTCCCCGAAGATCGCCTCCTCTCAAAAGTCGAAGTGACACATCCGCCGGATTGAAGTGATACACGCCGCCATCAAGTCCAGGGAGATCGCTCGTCACGAGGTAAAGCTCAATCTCGTAAAGAGCTCCAGTGCAGGCCGCGGCGCGAAAATAGATTTCGCCCCCTGGATAAGCACGCTGTTTGGTGATGCCCGCCGAGAAGTAGAGGATACGCGCCACATCGTGAAGATCAGGAACTGCTTCGGTTCGCGACGAGCGCACGGGCTCTGCGATCGCTGAGAGCGCAGTCACCCCTGTCTGGGGGAGGTCTCGTGGCAGCGGACGCGGCTCTAGAGTCGGATAAAGCTTGAAAGGCAGGGGCCGATTCGCGAAGTCGAGGAAGTGAGGATTGTTACGAACACTCCAAGGAGAGTGCTTGGTGTCATCGTGATATTTCCACGTTGCCCGGACGTCGCGGTTGTTCATGGCCACTGCGTCAGACTAGCACCTTGCGCAGAACCACCGACGGGAAGAATCAACGTGAACCGCGGATTGCGCCTGGGTCACGGGCAATCTGGAAGTTGGTGTTCCGCGTCAAGTTCACGAGAAACGCCCGACGCGTCTGCGTGCAGGCATAGGCTCTTGGCCAGCCGCGGTGGAGGCGGCTGGAATGAGCAGACACGCCGAGCGATGAATTCATTCAGTGGTACGGCACCCGCGGTCATGGTCATCGCGAAGCAAATACCGGCGATGCAAGTTGCGTAAACGCCTCGAAAAAAAACCGACGTGCCATAAGCATCCTCCGAGCGGTCACGGTACTGTGCGAGTGCGGCGGAATCAATCTGCTAAGCGGCTAAAGCGGCGGTCCGATGCGTCCACCAACAACACCGGACGTTGCGTAGTTTGGATGACCCGGTTGGCAACGCTGCCGAGAGCGGCATAGCGCCGAGAACTCCCCCGCCCACTCTTGCCCAGCAGCACGAGGTCCGCGTCCTCCGACTCGCTGACAGAAACAATAGTTCGAGCCGGGCTAGATCCGGTCACGATGGCTTTGGCCTGCAGATTTATTGCTCGGAGATCTCCCGCCACCTTCTCCAGGTACTTCTTCAGGTGGGCTTTTTCGAAATCGGCCTCGGGTACGCCTAGCAAGACGATCTCGCTGTGGAAGCTTTCCGCGAATTTTCTGGCATAGCCCAAGACACGTTCCGCACTGGAGGAGCCATCGAGGCCGACCAGCAACCGCTGGAAGCGAGTTCGCCGGCTGCGCCACTCTTCCGTAGGACGTATCAGCACGATGGGGAAGGATGCCTTGCGAATGACTCTTTCCGTGACATCGCTCATGAAGAGCTGTTCCATGGTGGAGTGTCCATGCGAGGTCATCACAACAATGTCGGCCCCGACATCGCGGGCCATGGTGGTAATCAATCGAACGGGCTGGCCCCGTTCGACAGTGAAGTCCACCTGCAATCCCGATTGCTGCAAATGCCAGGCTACTTGCTTGAGGTAAGTCCCCTCCGGACTCTCGAGCGCGCGAGGCCCTGGATTCCCATCTGCGCTAGCGACGGAAAGCAGGGTCAGACGGCAGTGGAGCCCACGGCAAAGAACATCGGCGACGGCAAGCGCCGTCTCGGCGGCGGAAGAACCATCCAAGGGTACCAGGATGTCTTCCAACACCGTATCGTGCTTCGGCTGGCCGGGCAGCAGGTACTGTCCAGAATGGAGCCGACCCAGTTGATCGGATAACGGTATGGGCTTGCCCAGGCGGGAGCGCACATAGGAAAAGCAAAGATAGAGCAATGGAATGAAGAAGAAGTAGGCCCAAGCTCCCTGTGCGAATCGCTCCTTAAAGATGATGACCGTGGCTCCGGAGGTAAGCAACGCGGCAATGATGGTGCCGGCGAGTCCCAAGAACTGGTGCGACGAGAGTTGCTGCCGCTGCAGCCGGATGATGCGCTTAGCTGCGGCCCAAGCCGTCATGCTCAGCAGGACAAAGACTCCCACGGCGTAGAGCGAGAGGTAGGTCTCTTCCCGCGTCCCAAAGGCAATGTAGCAGCCGCAGGCGATTGCGACTTCGATCCAGACCGGCAAGTCGGCGACGTCAAACTTGTTGCGTTCCCCCACTAGCGCCGGAACGTAGTGGCGATAACGAAGGCCGAGGGCAAGGTTCTGCAGTCCCTGCGCGCTGGCTGCCGCGGCCGATCCCAGGACCAGGATGCCGACCAGCGTTCCCAGGTAAGGAAGCGGTTGCGGCAAGAGTCGATCCATGGTTTGAGTAAACACAGAAACCTGACTGTTGGTGGGATCGGATAGTTTCAGGATGGCTGGTCCCACGATCAGCATGGTCACGCTGGTGGTGCCCATCACGATCAACAAGCTGCGGAATGCCTTCTGGCTCCTTTGCTCCGGAGTACCCTCGTACGCGGCCACGAGATTGGCGAACACTTCAATTCCGGTCATCAGGGCCAGCAGCCGCGAGTAGCCGCCCAGGGTGAGGTTCAGGTATCCGGGAGAGAAAGCGTGGAGATCAAGATCGGGCAAGTGAATGCCGAATCGCCAGATCGTAGCGATAACCATGACCCATAGCAGAAGAAGCACTCCGAGGGTTGCCGGGCCAAAGGCCTTGGCTGCCGTCTTAGGGCCGCGATTGACTAGCCATCCGATCAGCAGGCTGAAAATTACGGCCAGCACGGTGCGATAGGGCAACCCGTAGAAGCTTTGGGCCAGGGACTGAGAGCGGTCGGTCAGCAAAGTCACAAGGGCGGCCACACTGACCAGGAAGGTCAGGGTGTACTCGACGAAGGTGATCCCGGCATTGACCTTGACCGCCCAGCTGCCAAATTCCTCTTCGGTTAGGCCGCTGCCCCCGGTGCCATCGGTGACCCACTGGATGACCTGGCGGTACATGGCGGAAACCACTGCCACCGTTAGCACTACCAGCCAAACGCTCGCACCGAAGGTGATCTGGGCGACTCCGGCTACCACGATCAGTTGCAGAAAAGGACCGAAGACATAGAGTGGCGAACTCGCCGGGTCGCCGCCACCGGCGAGCGCGCCTTCAAAGGAATTCGAGAGCCGCTGTGAGACATGAGCCATCTTGCGAACTCAATCCTTCCTTTTCGTGATTAAGCTTGAATCCAATCCTCTATGGCGATTCGACCCGGGCCCGTGACTAAGTAGGATACTAAAGGCAAAAGCCCATGTCGGGCAGTTGACGACGGTATGCGGGAGCATTCCTGGCGTTCACTATGCAACGCGCAGCGAGGGTCAGCCGACGTTCATCAATATCGTTAGTGCGCGAGATTATTTCACACAGCAGGCGGAGAATTGGAACGCTTGCAATTTCTCCTCGGTCACGTTTCGGTTCAGACCACTGAGCGCTACCTTGGTTGTAAACAGTGGATCAGCGGAGCGGTCAACGCCCGTATAGGTATCGAACCGTAGCGTCGAGGGGCAGTGGACGCTAACGCCCCGAGGTGCCGTACCAAGGGAACGACTTGCCGACTACATCCTTGTGGTTAGTGAACGGTCGCAGTTACAGCAGATTTAACTCCGGGCGCTCCGCGTGTTCACGGCCGGGCACCACCATGAGAGCCGAAATCGCAGCCTGATTTTTTGAGACTGAGATTTGAGATTTTTCGGCGGGCGGCGACCGTGCAGTCTGCTCAGCCCCGCGGATCAAGCCCTTGGCCCAACTCGACAACGTGCACTCGATTTTGAGATTGAGTTATGAGACCTTGAAGGGGCCGATTTCATTGGCCTCACGGGGCGTCGCAAAACTCACCCTTTGTGAGACGGAAGTGCGAGTGTCGCAATCGGAGCTAATCTGTTTGTCACGCGCTCGCGGACGGCGCGTCGCCTGCTTGAAAGTGCCCGCTTTGGGAAGCGGCGCGCGAACAGCCATCGATACTTGATGTATAACGCCCGACGCGTCTGCGTGCAGGCATAGGCTCTTGGCCAGCCGCGGTGGAGGCGGCTGGAATGAGCAGACACGCCGAGCGGAAATCCTCAAAACTAAAGCGGCCGAAAACGGACAGACCCCGCTCCGCCTGCGCCCTTCTCCAGCACATCCGCCGCGCGGTTGATAGCAGCCGTCAGCTCTTGCAATTGCTGTTGCGTCGTCGCCAGATCTTTGCGGTCGATGGCTTCATTTACTCCCGGAATCACCACCGCGGCGTATCCCGTGTACTCGCCAGGAGCGTAAATGGCGTGCTTGAACCACTGGCGGCCTTCCGGCAGACCGTCTTCGAGGACGAAGGCGCGCTCGGTGTTGATCAGTGCCTCATTGATCGCTGCCGTGTTGCCACTGTAGCTAGCCTGAGCCTTCAACATCGCTGCCCCAGCTTTCTCCATGCGCTGCGCTGCCTGCTCGGCCGGACCGAACGACGGCGACTGCGCTGCAAAGACTTTCGCCGACTTCTGTTGCGCTACCTTCAAATAGGCTGCGATTTCCTTGGCATACTCTTGGTAGTCGAAGGGCAGCACGTCGGCGGACGCCATCCGGATCGCCTGAATCCCGAAGACCTGCGCCATCTCCTTCTCATAGGCAAAGGTCGGATCGCCAAACTTGGTGAACCACGCGAAGTTGTCGAACACCGAGTGATACACGCCGTACGGGCCGTGCGAGCCGATGTCGGTCGAGGGCACGCCCAGGTGCTGCAGGAAGGGCGTGAAGTCCGAGCCACTGCCCAGGTCGCCGACGCTTACATCTTCCTTGATCTTGGCATTGGGCTCGCGCGGCGACCCTCCCAGCGCAGAATTGATGGCGTTCGGACGGCCATGTTCTTCCTGCTGCTGGCGGAGCTTCCACTGATCGTAAACGCTGCCACCCTTGGGACTCGGCACCGCCTTGGCGATGTCGCGCTCATACTGCTTGAGACTGGGTACAGCCGACGCGCCATAGCTCGGCCCGGCTACCGCCACGTCCATGTTGAAGTAGGCGACGGCGTTCTTCAGTTCGTTGGCGTGCTGCTCGGCGAATTCGGTTGAGCCGATGAGCCCTTCCTCTTCGCCATCCCAACTGCAAAACATCAGCGTGCGCTTGGGACGCCAGCCGGTCTTCAGCAATTCGCCGACGCCGTGCACCGACTCCAGCATTGCTGCAGTTCCGCTGTTGGGATCGACCGCGCCATACACCCAGGCATCGCGGTGATTCCCGGAGATGACCCATTCATCCGGGGCCTGCGTGCCTTTCACCATGCCGATGACGTCGTACATCGTTGCCCAGTGATAGTTTTGCTTGAGCAGCATGTGGACCTTCACCGGCCCGGGCCCAAGGTGATAGGTGAAGGGCAGCGCGCCCTGCCAGTCGCGCGGCGAGTCCGGGCCGCCGAGATTGGCCATGATCGGCGTTGCGTCCTGATACGACAATGGGGTGGTCGGGACCTTTGTCAGGTCGGTCGCCTTGTCGGGAGGCGTGCGCTTGCTCTCCGGCAGGTCAGGCAGAGAAGCGATGCCCGGCGTCGTCGGATCGCCCGGATAGCGGAACAGGTACTGGATCGAACCGCGCTGCACTCCGGTCGGCGGACGCATCGGGCCCTTGGGATAAGGATCGCCTTTGAAGTAGCCATCGTCCCAGGGATCGGAGTAAATGATCACGCCGGCGGCGCCGAACTGTTCGGCAACATAGGGCTTTACCCCGCGAAAGTTCATGCCGTAGCGAACGATCACGATCTTGCCCTTCACGTCGATGCCCATCTCCTGCAGCTTCTTGAAATCCTCCAGGCGGCCGTAGTTGGCGTAGACCACCTCGGCGGTGACATCACCTGATGGCGAGTACTCGTTGAAGGCGGTGCTGACGCGCGGATCGTCCTGATAGGGATCGTCGCTCACGTGCTCGGGCGAGGGCCCGTGCATGGTGACGCCCGCCGGCGCGACCACATCGACCTTGATCTCGCCCGGCAGGTTCATCCACACCTTGTATTCCTGGATGTAGGCGTCGAGTCCGGCCTCCTTGAATTTTTCGAGGACGTACTCCGCCGTCTTCTTGTCCTCAATCGAGCCGGCAATATGCGGCGCCGAAGTCAGGATTCGCAGATGCTCTTTCGCCAGCTCTGCACTGGGCACGGCCAGAAAAGTCTTCTCCGCCTGCAACTCGGCGGTGGCGTCGTGAAAGCCAGTAATGGAGCTCGGCGGAGCGAATGCCGCAACCGGGGCCGCCTTATCAGACTGGGCATAAGTGGATGGGATAAGGCTCAGGGCGCAGAACAGAACAACCGCAGATAGGCGTCGCAATCTACAAGTCTCCTTCGCGAACTGCGAATTTATCAGATTACAACATTGCGAAGGCTAAGAGGTTGACGGCGCAACTCCGCGTTGCGCAGCTGAATCAAACCGGCGGGACAGCAGGCCGGCTGACTGTCGGTGCGCTGCCGCATCTTTTTGACAGCTAATTTGATACTCTAATCACGTCCCACCAGCTTAGGCGGTGGACTATTCAAGGAGAGTTTTGATGAAGATCCGATCAGTAGTGCCGGTGGCGCTGGCGTGCGCACTGGTTTTTGCAATCGTCGGTTTGTCCCAGATGGCGATGGCCCAGGACGACTTGTCCCACATGGTCAGCGGCGTGGTGAAGCACATTGACCATGGCACGAAGACCATGGTGGTGAAAGCTGCCGATGGCACCGAGCACACCATCAAGTACACCGACAAGACCTCATGGGAAGGCACCAAGGATGCGGGCAAGGGAATCAAGAAAGGCTCGCAGGTCACCGTAAAGTACAGCGAGGAGGGTGGCGAAAAGACCGCCGACGCGGTGAAAGCTGGCGGCAAAGACGTCGGCAAAGCGATGGAGTAGCAACTGCTCTGGGCCAAGGTTCGTCAGCGCTGAGTTTGCGGGTCGCGCCTTGGCCTTTCGTATCCAGGATATCCAAATCCCGCCATCCTACATTAGCCACTCCAATTCCCGGTCCTATACCGCTTGTTCCGGCGCGAGCTCTTTCACCGATTTTCGCACCGGCCACGCGGCCGCAAGTGCTGCTCCGACGTACATCGATCCAACCAGCCAGAAGCCATACTTGAGCCCCTCGCGGTGCGCGGCTTCACCCACCATCAGCGAGGTGCCGATCTGTAGCGCGCTGGACAAAAAGAAGAACGTATTTTGCACCCGGCCCATGACGTACTTGGGCACCATCTCCATCATCTCTGACGAAATGGCAATGCCGCCGACGCCGCGGCTGGATCCCATGACGAAGTAGACCAAAACCGCAAGTGCCAGCCAACGCGTAGCCGGAAGGAAAAACAACGATAGCCCGATGATCGTCATGGTTACGGTGACCGAGCGGTTAGCGCCGTAGCTCCGGATTACGCGCGAGGCATAGATCACGCTGACCAACGCGCCAATCGCCCAACCTGCATTCATCCAGCCGTAGCCCACCGCGCCGCTGTGCAGAATGCGGTCATTGAACGGGGCTGTCAGCACCTGATTGGTCATCATAGCGGCGATGAACAGCGCCCATGCTATGCCCAGCAGCAATGCCCGCCGGTGGGTCGCTACGTATTCGAAGCCCTGGTGCAGCTCGTGAAAGTAGCGGGCAACGGCCGTCGCCGGACGATCCGTGGCTGCGCCTTCGTGCTCGGGGTGGGCCACCGTAACCCGCCCCTTGCGTACATGAAAGACGCAGGCGATGGAGAGGATGTAGCTGGTGGTGTCGATCAGCAGCACTCCGCCGAGCCCAATGTGGTTGTACATGAATCCCACCAGGGCCCCGGCGAGCATCCAGCCTCCCTGCACGGCCGCCAGCATCATGGAATTGGAGTCGAGCAGCTTGTCTTCCGGCGCCAGTTCCTGCACCAGGGCATTCAAGGTCGGCCAGAACATCCAGAAGCCGACTGAAACCAGCATGGTCATCGCATACAACTGCCACAGGTGGACGCGATGGGTAAGCGCGAGAATAGCGATGGTGAAAATCACCACACCGCGCGCGCCGTCGAGGCCCATCATGAGATGGCGGCGATCACTGCGGTCGATGATGACGCCGGTCAGGGGCAGCAACACCAGGGAAGGCAGCGTCATGAGCGCGATCATCAGGCCGAGCGACACCTCAGAGTGCGTGGCCTGCAGGATGTACCAGGTCACGGCGGCAGTGTTCATGCCGCTGCCGATCATGGAGATGAGGTTGGCGGTGAAGATCAACCGCATCCCGCGATGCTGCCAGATTTCGCGCATGTACAACTCTAGCGCATTTGATCTGTAAGTTATTGCTCAGCCTAGATGGGAGGATCATCGGAGGAATCCAAGCCCGCAGGGCCGTGTGATGACAGTCCCACACCTAGCGCAGCGGCGCGTAGCGGGGAGCCCGGATAGCCGGAGCGTGATGACAGATTCCATCTGGCTGGATTCTATGGGCTCACTGACAGCCCGACTGGACATTCAGCGGGAATTAATACCAGTGACACGGGACCATAGGCCGCCCACCTGATTTCTGATGTATACTCCCTCAGCTTTTTGTCAATGGTTTGCAGAAATATATAAGGGAAGCCGAAAACGCCACCTCGGAAGGTAAGAAGATGAGCTCACTCGATAGCCTGATTCCCGTCATTAATGCCCACGTAGATGAACTCAAGAAGCCCGGTGTGATCTCGATCCGTCCGGGATATCTTGTCAAAGACAACTGGCCCACGAAAGAGCCTGCCATTGTGGTTACGGTTTCGCAAGATGCCGGCGACCTCAATCTACCTGCCACCGTCGAGAACATCCCGGTACAGATCCGGACGGCGAGCCCTGTCGAGGAGCTGCGTTTTCAGGACCCGGATAAGTACAACGCGATTGCTCAACATCACATTGAATTCCGGGGAGGCGCTTTCCCGGAGGTGGATCCAGTGGCGGACGAGGACCAGGCTACGGCCCTCAGCGAGGAACAGTTCGCGGAAACCGACCTGATGCGCGGCCCCGCAAAGCCCAAGATAAAATACACGCCTGCCGAGATACCGCTGACCCCGGTCAAAGGAAAGATTCCGATTGTCTGTCACGCAAGCCCTGACGCAGGCTGGCCAACCCTGAGCAGCTTCCTTTCCGGGATTCAGTCGACCCTTACAGTCGGGCTCTACGACTTTACTGCCAAACACATACTTGACGCCTTGTCCGGTGACATGACCGGCAAGGGGGCATTGGAGCTTGTGCTTGATCATCCGGCAAAGAACCCCACTGCCGACCAGAGCGATTCCGAGACTGTCGCTTCACTTGGCGATGCTCTGGGCGATGAGTTTCAACAGGCATGGGCCTTAGTCAGAACGAACAAAGAGATAGCGCGCTACATCTATCCCTCCGCCTACCATATCAAGGTGGCGGTGCGGGACAGCGCCTCGGTGTGGCTTTCCAGTGGAAATTGGAACAACTCGAACCAGCCCGACATGGATCCCATCGGGAACCCAGGCCCGAAGGACCAGTCGACTGCCCGAAAGAGTGACCGCGATTGGCACGTGATCATCGAGAATCCCGATGTCGCGCGTCAATTCGAGGCGTACATCAAGCACGATTTCAAAGTCGCGAGCGCCGAAGAGGGAGGCGAACGCGGCCTGGGGGAAGAAGTGGCTCTCGGCGATCAGTTCCGGTCTGCGACGACCGCCAGGTTTCAGTTCCATGAGCCGCTGCGAATCGACGACGAGGAACTGACCATCACCCCGCTGCTGACTCCCGATGCCACTTCTTACCGGCCGCAGATGCTGAAGCTTATTCAGTCGGCAAAGTCGAAGCTCTACATCCAACTGCAGTACATCCATCCTCCCCGGGACGGCGTGGACGGCAAGTTCCAAGAGCTGATCGATGCGGTCGTCGGCAAAATCAAGGATGGTCTGGATGTGCGTATTATCTGCAGCCAATGGCAGGCGACGCAGGGATGGCTGGAACGTCTGCAGGACGTCGGCATTGACCTGGACAAAGTGAAAGTCCAAAACGGCGTGCACAACAAGGGCTTCGTCATCGACGGGGTCAAGGTTGCGCTGGGAAGCCAGAATTGGTCAGGCGACGGGGTGCTGCGCAACCGCGACGCGTCGGTCATCATTGAGAGTCCGACCGCGGCAAAGTACTATGAAGACATTTTTCTTCATGACTGGGACCACATTGCCAAGCAGAAAATGAGCGGTTAGCGAGGACCCCATGAACGAGCGCGAATACCTGCAGCAATTGTCGCGACTGACCCCGGACGAGATTGCAAGCGAAATCCTCCATGCCGATGAGAGGCAGACCAGGATTCTGCAAATCTACTTTGGTGCCGATCAATTCGCTTACCTGCAAGACCTTGCCAAGCAGCAGTTGGTCCGAGGGGCGGAGCCTGCCCAGAAACGAGGCAACGTTGTTGTGTTGCACGGAATCATGGGGAGCGAACTGTCGGAGTATGGCGTTGACAAGCCCGCGCTCATCTGGGTGCAGGTGCTGAAGCTGATCGCAGGCAACTTCAGCAAGCTTGCGCTCGACGATAAGGGAAATAGCCCGAATGACGTCCGCTCTTCCGGGATCTATCTCCGCTACTACGGCTCACTGTTGATGAGTCTCAACCGGGAATGGAATGTGCGGCCCTTCTTCTATGACTGGCGCCGCGACATCCGTTTCGCTGCAGCCGATCTGAATACCATGATCACGACGCAGTTCCCCAACCAACCGGTCCACCTGGTTGCGCACTCGATGGGAGGACTGGTCGCCCGCGCTTACATCACCCAATTTCCGAAGACCTGGGGCATTGCCGGTCAGGACGGAATGCGTGCCAACCTCGTCATGCTGGGGACTCCTAACTATGGATCGTTTTCCATATCAAAGCTACTGTTCGGGACCAACGACGTTTTGGCTCTGGTCGCAAAGATGGACTTGAGCCATGGCCCCCACCAGCTTCTGGAGATCGCCAAGACCTTCCAGGGCGCTTACCAGATGATGCCCGCCAAGGGCCATATCGATGGCTTGGACATTTTGTACAGGTCGGCTACCTACACAGAGACGACAATTCCCCAGGCCTTGCTCGACGACTCGCTGGTCTTTCAGCAACAGATTGCCGGTGCGATCGACGTAAACCGCATGGCGTATGTCGCGGGGTATAACCGAGTAACGCCCGCGGCCATCCGGGACGTTACACAACTCGGCAGCGACAACGGCTACGTGCTGTCGAAGCGGGGAGACGGAACCGTTCCCCATGATCTCGGATTGCTTGCGGGAGTGCGAACCTTCTACGTCGATGAAGAGCACATGAAGCTGCCGGCCAACCTGAGGGTGCAGTCGGCGCTCACGCAGTTGCTGACCACCTGCAATCTGAGCGATGAGAAACTTCTGTGGAAAGGTCTGGGATCGGAGTTCGATGCGCAGCGCGGAACGGAGCCCGAGAGCCAGCCGATGCTGGTCGCTTCGCAATCGGCCCGGCGAGCCATTAAAGAGCAGCAGGCTGCCGCGCTGTGCAATGCGATTCTCAGCCGGGGAGACCTTCAGTCTGACACTGTCTCGCCCGAGCAACAGGCGCTTGCGGACCTGCTGTTACAGCATGATCCCTTACGGCTCTCGATCGAAGGTCAGCCGGTGGGCTCGGATGTGCCGGTAGATCTGGCGGCACAGGCGGTTTCAGTCACGGCAGCCGGTGACGACGCTACGGCCGCCACTGCAACGGAGAATGTCATACCGGCGCCTCCGACGGAGATCCGGGTTCGTGTAGTGATGAAGTCGATCGCAGAGATCGACATCAACGAGACACATGATCCCAATCCCATTGACTGCATTGCGGTCGGTCATTATCTCCGCGTACGCCCGACCGGCGCGGAACGAGATCTGGACATCGCCATCTCAAAGGCTCTCAAGCACAATACTCCAGGGGGGCAGGAGACGATCCTCACTGCTTTCCATGAGCGGGGCGTTTTGCGTGGCGATCTTGGCGTTCCTTTTTTCCTCCCCGATCCGCGTGAAGGCTACAGCGATGTGTTGATCGCCGTGGCCGGCATGGGACCGACAGGCGAATTCGGTGATCCGGAGCTCAGTCTGCTTGCCCGCGAGCTGTGCTGGTCGGCGGCGCAGCTCGGTAAGAAGCATCTGGCCACGGTGCTCATCGGCGCCAGCATCAAGAACATGTCGTTCGCCGACGCGATTCATGCCTGGCTGCTGGGCATCAGCCGCGCCCTGGGTGGCGCGGCACAAGCGGACGCGCCGCGGCTTGAGGCAGTGACGTTCGTCATCCGGCCGACCTACAAGGCCGCGGTCGTGAATGCGCTGAAACGCGAAGCGGAGATCTCCTCCGATCCGAGGATAGCCCTCCATACCACGACGTTCCATCTAATTGACATGCCTGAGGTCGAAGCGGTGACGCGTCCCCTCACGTCGGGGGTCGGATCGACGCGTATTGCCATCGAATTCGACCCGAGCGGCGTTTATCGTTACAGCGCGATCACCGACAGTGCGTCCATACCGGAGCGAGTAATAAAGGTGGACCCCCGGCGTCTGAGAGATGTGAGCTCCCGCTTGCTGGTGACAACCGACAGTCTCGAACGCTACAAGATGGGCAAGTTCCTGCTCGACTTCCTCTTCCCGCGCGACCTCCGCGCGCAGCTTACAGGCAGTGCTCCCGTTGTTCTGCAACTCAATAACGAAGCCGCCAAAGTTTACTGGGAGATCGCGGCCCAGCCTCTGGGCGATGACGACCCGTCGGTAGCTGCGGAATCCATGCCATATCTGGGATTGCAGCGCGGCCTCACGCGCCAGCTACGCACGGTTCTGGCGCCGCCTCCAGAGCCGCCTCCGCCGACTGGCCGCACCTTGCGCGTGCTGGTCGTTGCCGATGGCAACAAGCAGGCGAGATTGCCGGGTGCACAGAAGGAAGCGCAACTGTTGATTGCGCTGTTCGACCGCGTTAACAAGGCTGCCGAGCGCAAGAAGAGCGGCAACCGCATCGCATATACCGCGTTGATCGGTCCCTCGAAGGCGACCACGCTCGATGTGCTCTTGAAGATCAGTGACCAGCCGCCTTTCGATGTGCTGCATTATGCCGGGCACTGTGTCTATGACAAGGACAACCCCGAGCGTTCAGGCTTGCTGTTCTCCGACGATGACCGGCTTACCGCTGCCGACCTGAACCAGGTGGACCGCACACCGAAATTCGTTTTCGCCAACGCTTGCGAATCGGGCATTCTACCGTCGCGGCCTGACCTGGCGACTCCGGACTTGCCGTGGAGCTTTGCGGAAGCGTTTTTCAAGAAAGGTGTCGCGAACTTCATCTGCACGGCTTGGCCGATTTCGGATGCGGCAGCCAGTGGTTTCGCGGAGGAACTCTACGGCAGGATGCTGGGCGATCCGGGCCCCAATGGCGAGCGTGACGGCGTGCCGGTGCAAATGTTCGAGGCGCTTCGCGCTGCCCGCCGCCGGATTTCCAACACCACAACCTGGGGAGCCTATCAGCACTACGGGGACCCTTACTTCCGGCTGTTGCACTGAAGATGAACTGTGATGCGCCGGCGATGTTCCTGGCATCGTTGGAGCTGACCGGCTATGAGTGATTGGTCTGGCTAGTCTAATTGTCAGCGATGCTATCCGTTCACCTGAATCTTCGAGAACGACAAGATAGCGCGGCTTGAGGTCGGCTGCCCGAACGTGGTCGCCGGACGGAAGGTGGTAAAGATGAGCACATTCTTCAACTCTGCCGGAAGCGATTTCATATTCTGGGGGCCGGAGAGAATGCGGTAATCCTGCACGCGCCCGTTGGCGTCAACGTAGGCTTCGACAATCAACGAATCAGTATTAGTCACGCCCATCGCCAACTGAAACGGAGCAAACTCAAGTTGAGGCGGAGTATAGAACGCGGTCGGGACGTCATTGGCCGCAGAGAACTGCGCCGGGTAGTAGAGGAAGCTGATGAGCAGGCCGAAGATGATAACCGTCGTGATGAGTCCGGCGGTTGCCGGAACCATGATGGCGTTCAAGGCGTTCTGCCAGCGAACCAGTAGTGATTCCCAGCGCGGCCGGCGAGCGTTCGCCATCTCGCGCGAAAGCGCCACCCGCACGCGCAAAGCCACCTGAGGCGGAGCCGGCTTGCGGCCCAGAGCCCCCACCAGCTTCTGCGTTTCCCGCAGCGATGCATACTCAGCCGAGCACGGTTCGCAGCTCTGGATGTGCTCGCTGATCTGGGCCAGCTGGCTGCGCGTCACCGCGCCGTCCAGATACGACGACATCAGCCGCTGCGCTGTCGAGCATTTCATGGCAAGACCTCGGCTTCCTGTGCTCCGAGGGTGGTATCTCTGCGGGCCTTGCGCCGTCGCGTTCCACAACTCACGCCGAAAGCCGGCATGTGCCGCTCCAGGCGCTTGCGCAAGGCATCGCGTCCTCTCACCAAACGGGATTTCACCGTGCCCAGCGACACCTGCATAACCTCGGCGATCTGCTCGTACGACAGCTCTTCGATGTCGCGCAGAATCACCGTCGTGCGGTATGGCTCGGGCAGGTTTCGCAACTCCTCTTCCACGCGCGACCTCAACTCTTCGTCATAGACGTTCTCCAGCGGCGACTTAGCGTCGTCGACCAGCACGTCTTTGATGCCATGCGCGTGTTCCTCGTCACCGTCGAGGCGAGGCTCAATCGACATCTCTCTTACCTTGTGGCGAAACCACCAGCGCCGCTGATTGGAAGCCTCATGCAGGGCTATGCGGTAAATCCATGTTTTCAGGCTCGAGTCGGCATTGAACCGCTTGATGCCTCGGAACACTTTGATGAAAACTTCCTGGGTGGTGTCGGCAGCGTCAGAGGGGTCGTCCAGCATACGGTACACGAGACTGTATACCGGCTGGTTGTACTGTGCGATCAGCCACTCGAAAGCAGCTTCCGATCCGGCCTTTAACTCGGCCACGATCGCAGCTTCTTCGGTGCGGACCCCCATCGCACTTACGAGGTTGCTCAATGTGGTTACTCCCGCCATGGATCTCACGGCGATAACCTCATCATATAGCAAAGTTCACCAACCCGTAACAACTGCCGCCACCGATCGTCTTCACAAGTCCTTGTAAACATTGGCCCTCATGTGCCGCCCAGGCAGCACCTTCCGGGGTAGGACTTCAGATATTTAGACCCCGAACAGGCCAGTTTTGTTCCAACTGTGGATTCAGTAGTAGCTCGTACCAGTACAGGAATCATCACGCGAAATTTCGTATCCGATGGTCAAAGTCCTTGCGTTCGGACACCCCGCTGCGCTATACAGGGCGCTTGGTTTCGCGCCCTTCAGGAGACTCCATGTCTTTTCCCCGTGCGTTGTGCCTGCTTGCGATTCTTGCCATAAGTGCTCTTCCTCGCCTTCACGCTACCGATTGGGCTGCCATTGATCCCGCCGAATTACAGATGAAGGACCTTCCCGAACAGCCGGGCGCCCCGGCATTTGTCCTCTTCCGGCAGGAGACGGATGACGACTTGAAACATGCTCACTACGTTTACGTTCGCATCAAGGTACTGAACGAAGCCGGCAGGAAGTATGGCGACGTGCAGGTTCCGTACTTCAGTTACAAGCGCACCGAGTTTGGAGTCGCGGATGTGCAGGGGCGCACCATTCATAGCGACGGAACCATTGTCGAGTTCAAAGGCAAGCCCATGGACAAGACAATCATCAAAAGCAAGGGAGTCAAGCAGCAGGTAAAGGCCTTCTCGCTTCCTGATGTGCAGGTGGGCAGTGTGCTGGAATACCGCTACACTCTGGACTACCACTCCGAGGCGTTGCTTCCTCCACAGTGGGTGATACAAGGCGACCTCTTCCAACGCAAGGTGCACTTCCGTTTCATCGCCTACACCAAGCTTGTCCAGACAACCCACGACAATGTCCGCGCGGGCGTTGCCTACACCTGGAGGCTTCCCAAGGGCGCCAGCGTCAAGTTCTCGCAAGGTAATGTCTACGATCTCGAGATGACGGACGTGCCGGCATTCGTCGAGGAGGAGCACATGCCGCCCAGCGAACCTTTCCAATATTCGGTTCGCTTCTACTATGGCGCGGGCAGCAGTGCCGACCAGTACTGGAAAGAAGAAGGCAAGTTCTGGAGGCGAGCGGTCGAGCAGTTCATGGGCAAGCATGGAGGAGTTTCCGACGCAGTCGCGAAGGTTACGGCGCCCAACGATTCTCCTGAGCAGAAGGCGAAGAAGATCTACGCCTATGTCGCATCGCTCGACAACCTGAGCTATAAACCAGCGCTCAGCGATCAGGAGATGAAGGCGCTGGACATGAAGGAGCGCGGTGTTGCGGACATCCTGCATCAGCAGGCGGGTACCCGAGACGAACTCACGCTGCTCTTTGTCGCTATGGCCAGGGCCGCCGGCATGCAGGCTTATCCGATGTGGGTTACCGACCGCAGCCAGGGCATCTTTGATAAGGACTACCTGAGCACCGATCAGCTCGATGCCTATGTTGCCGTGGTTAATCTCGATGGCAGGGAAGTTTTCCTCGACCCGGGTACCAAGTTTTGTCCTTATGGCCTGCTGTATTGGCCGCACAGCGATACTGCGGGGGTGAGGGAAACCGGTGGCGGAATCGACCTTGGCCGAACTCCCATGCCGGAGTACACGAGCGCCATTACCAAGCGCGTAGCGCGCCTGACACTAAGCGACGACGGCAAGGCAGAAGGCATCGTCGCCGTGGCGTACTTCGGTCAGGAGGCGATCGCGCATCGCAGCGAAGGTGCAAAGACTGATGACGTGGGACGGACCAAGATACTGGAAGACGAAATGAAGAGCCTGCTTCCCGCGAATGCTGAAATTACTGTGACTAAGCAGCCCGACTGGACGAACTCGGAAGGCGTCTTCCTGACCGACTACAAGATTTCGACTCCGATCCTCGTCTCGGGTGGAAAGCGAGTTCTGCTCCCAACGAACCTGTTTGAGTATGGACAGCCGGCGATGTTCTCGCACAACGATCGCCAGTATCCGATCTATCTGGAATACCCTAGCCGCGTGATCGACGACATTCGGATCAAGCTGCCGGAGAACCTGCAAGTGGAGAACCTGCCGCCCGGCGAAAATGATCGCGTCGAGTATGCGCTCTATAAGGTGGAGCGCAAGCAGGAGAAAAACGAGCTCATCATCATTCGCGATTTTGCCATCAATACGTTCGTCTTCCAACCCTCCCAGTACAAAGCATTGAAGAGCTTCTACGACAAGGTGAAGGAGAGCGACGAACAGCAGGCGTTGTTAAAGCAGGTAGCCCATGTTGCGCAAAACTAGTGCCGGATATTTGCTGGCCTTCAGCCTTGCCGGTTGCCTGTTCATGGCGCCGCGGGCCTTTGCCAATGCACCCGCTTGGGTGCAGCAGGCTGCAGCCAAGCCGCCGGGACAATATCCGCCGGACACCAATGCGGTAGTGCTACTGGATGATGAGTCGCTGACGGTAACCGGCCCGGGAGAGGCCGAAGTCCTGCACCGCCGCGTAGTCCGAATTCTGCGGCCGCAGGGGAGGGAAGAGGCCCGCTTCCGCACGTACTTGTCGTCGGGGGAGAAGGTCCAGTCGCTGCACGCCTGGTCGATCGATAGTGCGGGTCACCAGTACGAAATCAAGGAGAAGGATTTCGCCGACAGTAGTCCCTTTTATGGAGAAATGTACAGCGACATTCACTATCGGCTCGCCGAAGTGCCGGCGGGAAATCCGGGCAGTGTGGTCGCGTTCGAATATTCGGTGAAGAGAAAGCTGTGGATGGACCAATGGTCGTGGTTCTTTCAGGAGGATATTCCTGTCGACGAAGCCCGCTTCACACTGCAGCTTCCCGGCAGTTGGGAGTACAAGGATAGTTGGGCCAATTACCCGGCGGAGAAAGCGTCGCCAGCCGGCGCGAGTCGATGGCAATGGGTATGTCACAACCTGGCGGGAATTCCCGACGAGGGGCATAGCCCATACCGGTACGCGCTTGCCGGACACATGGAGCTTGCCTTCTTCGAGCCCGCGGCGGCTTCAAACTTTGGCTCGTGGAAGGCGATTGGCGACTGGTATTACAAACTGGCCTCGGACCGGCGCGATGCCAACTCCGAGATCACCGCTAAGGCGCAGCAGTTGACGGCAAATGCTTCTTCCTTTGACGCCAAAGTGCGCGCGCTGACCTCATTCATCCAGGCCGAGATTCGTTATGTTGCCATTGAGATTGGCATCGGCGGCTATCAGCCGCACCCGGCGCCGGACATCTACCGCATGCGCTATGGGGACTGCAAGGACAAAGTTACGCTGCTCAGCACGATGCTCAAAGCGGTCGGCATCGATTCGGACTACGTGCTGGTGCATACCGAGCGCGGCGTGGTTAAGTCCGATGTTCCTGCGGCCGACTTCAACCACGTGATTCTGGCAATCGCACTGCCGCCGAATGCTGCAACGGCCCAATACCGCAGTGTGGTCAAAACCAAGTCCGGAGCTTCCTATCTCATCTTCGATCCCACAGACGAGTACACGCCGGTGGGCGATCTCAGGACAGCTTTGCAGGGAAGCTATGGTCTGCTGGTGACACCCAACGGCGGCGAGTTGATCAAGTTGCCGGTGCTGCCTCCGGGCAGCAACCTGGTCGAGCGACAGGGGAGGTTCACGTTGCAGGCCGATGGCTCCCTCTCCGGCGACGTCACGGAGCGGTTCACCGGCACTCACGCCGCGCGGCAGCGCGCCATGCTTGCCACCGAAAACGACAGCCAACGCGCGAAGGCCCTCGATCACTACCTGGAGGAGTCGCTGAAGAACATCAGCGTCCAGCAGGTGAAGTTCGGCGACGTTACGGAACGGGACAAAGACCTGACCCTGCAATATCAGGTGACCGCCAACGGTTACGCGCAGCATAGCGGGCCGCTGGTGCTGCTTCGCCCGCGTGTGCTGGGAGAGACCGCGATTCAGCTTGACTGGGCCAAGCGTAAGCTTCCCGTCGAGTTTTCCGGAGCCACCAAAGAGGAAGACACCTTCGAGATTCAATTGCCGCCCGGTTACACCGTCGACGATCTTCCGGATGCAACTCACGTCGATGTCGGTTTTGCCAGCTACACCAGCAAAATTGAATCGAGAGGCTCCACTATCCGCTACTGGCGCGAGTATGTGGTGAACGATCCGGACGTTGGCACCGACAAGCTAGCAGACCTGCGCAAGCTGGAGAACGCGATCTACGAAGACGAGTCGGCGACGGCGGTGCTGAAGAAGACGCAGTAGGGCTCCGGGCGCCCAGCGATTTGGGCGGTTTGACTACGCTGCTGGCGTGCGAGAGAATACATCAGGCGCGTGGGTCAAGCGCCCTTCCTTTCTTATAGTGGGCCTGTGGCGCAGCTGGGAGCGCGCTTCCATGGCATGGAAGAGGTCGTCGGTTCGATCCCGACCAGGTCCACCAAATTCAACAACTTACCACTACTTTAACCTGCAGCTTGGTAGCAAATAGCGGAATTGGGTTCGCCCAAGCTCGAGAATCTACACAAGCGCGATCTCGCCGGCGCTATCATCGGCGCGAGCAACAGCCTGATCCGCGACCTGCGTCCGGACGACCTCTCGCTCCTCCTCTCGTAGCGTGCCAGTGGGTTCCAAAAGAAATCGGAATGTCCTAGATTAAGGTAGAATAGTTCTGCCGTGACAGGGATTAGCATCTTGGTGGTGCATATGAGATTCTAATAGTTGTTGTGAGTATTCGTCATATAATGCTGCCAACTTGGGAACCGCGCCACACGTCAAGCTGCCGAGCGCAAAGCAGGCAGAGTTTATAATCCAGTATAAAAAGCTGGACATCGTAGCGGACGCGGTTCACCTGATCGTCCCATGGGGAAGCGTAGTTGTAATCTTTGTCTGCATGTATCTGATGGTCTCGAAACTGGCCGGACAGATGACCATGGCGCAGATAGGGGTCAGCTTCCTTGGCGAAATGCGCTTACCATCAGCCGTCGCATACGTCTTTGGTGGTACTGCGTTTGCCTATGGCGCAAACGAGCGTCGCTTGCGTCACAAGAAAACCAGTGGCATGGCATCGTATATGCAGGAATTGGAACAACGGCTCGACCCCAACCGAACATCTAGCAATTTGACGGCTCGGGGAACGACCAGACCGGAGGACGACAGACGATGAGCGCAATCGGCTCGGTATTCAATATCGGCTTCGGACTCACCCTGTTGTGGATTCTATTCTTCTTTGGATGGCGTCCATACAGGATAGACAACGTCCGAGATAAGCTGTTTCAGCTTCGCAGCGAACTCTTCTTGCTGGCTGCGGACGGCGGCGTATCCTTCGATGACCCCGCCTACCTCATACTGCGCAACAGAATCAATGCGGTTATTCGGTTTGCCCATACGATTACGCTGACGCGATCTTTTTTGTTCGGCGTACAGGCGAAGGAGGTGCCCAATCTCCGAGAGAAGTGGCTTCTAGAGGTCGGGAAATTGCCGCGAGAGCAGCAGCAGAAGCTCATCGATATAGATCAGCGAGCTGCTTTCACGCTTGCATGGCAAGTGTTTAGCGGGTCCCCGATTCTTTGGCTGATCGCGATTTTCTACGTGCCAGTTCTACTGATTGAATCGGCGCGCGAGTCGAAGTCTGCGAAAATGAGAGCCACCAAAGAACTTCGTGTCGAATTGATCGAAGAACAGGCTGTAATCAAATTCACCAGAGAAGAAGAATGCACCGAGGCGGCCCCTCCACTTGTTCACGCCTAACCTTCTGCTGGTTGCTCTATGTCGGAACCCGGAAGCAGCATTGTTGTGTTCTTCTTTGGGAATGCCCGCTGCATCATCCGATAGAACTGCTCCCAAGTCGTGGAAGCTCTCATGAATCCTATGGTGGCGTAAAGGTGCTGTGCCAATGCAGGGTGTCCTATGTCCTCCGTGAGCCATTGGTGATGTCTAACCCTGCGATGACCGTGTTCGTCTTTGGGATTGCGGTTCTGTAGCTCTTCGACTATGCCCGGTGCCAATCGATCATAGATTAGATCATTGGTGTATTTGCCTACTACGCTAGGACGGTTAACCGAGACCGGGTTCCACTGCCAGCCGCGCAGCCTAAACATTTCCTGGTAGAACTCGTCTGGAAATCGCTTGGCCCATGCAGCTAGTTCTTTACGGAGGAATCGGTCCAGAATCGCTTGTAGAGCATGACGAGCGCGAACTTCTTGGTAGCCAGTCGCTTCATCTACGAGTGCGTTGATGCCGACGATTGCGAAGCCGCGAACCAGAATCTCGCACTGCTTAACTATGTGTTCCTGCTGCTTTTGGAGCTTGCCACCTTTGGCGGCATCAAGTACGGCGAAGCAGATATTGGCGAGCACATCGGCTTCGTATCCATAGGCGAGCGTTCCAGCAGTAGTGCGGAAGTAGATCGGCTTGTCGGTCCGCTCCAGTATCTCATTGCTAATAAACTCTTTAAGTCGTTCTTGATGTGTAAATTTGGCTAGACGGTCCCCACCCCTTCCACCGCTACCGCCGTGGGAGATTCCAAGGCCTTCGATCATTCCGCCTTGAACCAAGACGCGGCGATCATCTTCTAGCACATAGCAGGGAATTTCGACATTGCCGATCTTCAGCGGACGCTCGGCTGCACCGTACAAGGCTTTAGCTATCTTCTCGGTCATGCGGTTGCTCCCACGGCGCGCCGAAGCGTCAGTTCAAACACGGCTGGATTGTTCCGGTAGTTGTACCGATAGCAGAACTCGGTGACGTACTGATGGAGATGGCGAAGCGTGACTTTGTGATACTGGCCGACGATGCCGCGCTTCAACAGGCCCCAGAATCCCTCAATCGAATTGGTGTGAATCTCGCCGTCGGCATAGGAAACTTGGTGGTTGATAACGGCGTGGGGCATGAACGTCTTGATTCGCAGATAGCCGCTGTATTCGTCGGTGACGAGCATCGCGTCGGTGACATCGACAGTCTCGCGTACAAACTTCGCGAGGCTCTTTTGGTTCAGCTTGGATTTATCAACTGGCTTCGCGATTACCTTGCCGCCACGCTCAATCATGCCGACAACGGGAACCTTCGACGTGCCGCGTCCGCGCTTATGTGGGCCGGTTCCCTTGCGCGGCTTTCCGCCGATGTAGCATTCATCCATTTCCACGATGCCGCGCATAAGCTCGCCCTGCTCGAACATGGCGTTACGAATCCGCATACCCATGTACCAAGCGGTGTTTTTATTGACTTCGAGGTCGCGGCCAAGCTGTCGAGCAGATAGCCCCTTCTTGGCGTTCAGGATGAGCGAGATCGCCAAGAACCACTTCTGCAACGGCAGATGCGTGTGATGGAAGATTGTGTTAACCGTGACGCTGAAGCTGGTATTGCAGTTGTTGCAGTGATGCCGATGCTCGTTGGCGGAAACACGGTCAGAAGCACAGTATGGACAAACGGGATTGCCACGCCAACGCACATCCTCAATATGGGAAATGCAATCTTCTTCGGTGGGAAACTTCGAGTAGATTTGGACGATGTTCATGGCTACCTCTTGCTACGACAGAAGAAGTATGCGCTTTCGCCCGGATCATGTCAAGAAAAATCGTCTACCGTAAACTAGGACATTCCGAAAGAAATTGCGACGAGGCTGTCGCGGCCTTTGGCCGGCCAAGAGCCCTGCGTCATTTTCAAGAGGCTTCTTGCCCCGGCATCGTCGACGGTGGCGACTCTACGGTGCGCGTGAACTTGGCCCGTCCTGTCCAGTGCGTGGTGGAGCACTCGCATCCAACGGACGCCAGTTACCGCCCGGTCTTTGAATGTTGTCGGACAAATATATTAAGATGTCTGACGAGGGAAGATTGCGAGGATGCCGGCGATGGCCTTGGAGCGCATTTCAATTCGGATTCCTAACACGCTTGGAAGACTCCTTAGACGACGATCTCTGATGAAGGGCAAGTCGGAATCCGAGGTGGTTCGGGAGGCCCTGGAAACTTATCTCGTGAAGACAAGCGATGAACATTCGGCGTATGACCTAGCCGAAGAAGCGGGCTTGATTGGCTGTGTGCGGCGCGCTCCTAAGGACCTCAGCACCAGTCGGCGTCACTTTGACAATTTCGGGAATCGAAAATGACGCGGGTGCTTGTGGATACCGGCCCACTGGTCGCCATCCTCTCCAGCTCAGATGAGCACCACGAGACTTGTGTGAGCGCGCTTCGGACTCTCCCTGGCCCACTGCTTTCCTGCTGGCCTGTGATCACGGAAGCTGTTTGGCTCCTTCGTAGGTATCAAGGTGCAACCCAGCAACTTCTGAGCAGTATCAACCAGTCTTTCCTTGCGCTACTTCCTTTAGCAGGCTCCGAAGCTAGAGCGATTGCCGAGATAATGAAGAGGTATGAGGACATCGGGCCGCAGCTCGCCGATGCGGCGCTGGTCTATCTGGCGGACAGGGAGGGTATCGACACGATCTTCACCCTCGACAGGCGCGATTTTTCGGTGTATCGATCTGCTCGTAAACGCGCGTTCCGGATTCTGCCAGACGCACGCTGACCGCGCAAGAACCTTTCCGGCTGCCGCTATAACTCCTCACGAAGAATTCGGTCTAACTGTGCCTGTTGATAGAAAGACCCACCCGATCAGGGTCGGGGATCCATGCGTGAGATGAGCGACGGCTCGACAATGTGAGGGGCTGATCCCACTCGTTCAGTTTGGTAGCAATCTGGTAGCAGGTTGCGCTGTTTATGCCAGGTCTGCCGGTTTATCCGGCCATTAACTGCTTTAGAATCAATGGCCGGCCACCCTGATGATTCCAGGGCACGGAAGAGGCCGTCGGTTCGATCCCGACCCGGTCTAGCAAATCAGGTCTGCTTGCGGACGTAGTGAATCGGCCACAGCACCTTCCAGGTTTTCCCACCATCATCGGAGCGCTCCCAACTCCAGTCGAGGGCATCTGGCGTAATGTTCTTCCACACCATGCGTTGCAGAAACTGCTTGCCATCGCGAGCTGTTGCCTCTCGTGTGAAGATCATCTGGCCGTCGCTGAACTCGCCCACGAAGTCCAGATAAGACCCTTCATTGTCAACCCAAGTCTGCTGCCACTTCTGCTTTCGGAGATTGAACGTGGAAACGCTCTTACCTTGAAGCGGAATGCTGGGGGTTCCGTCGAAATTCTCCATGACGACACAGTCGTCCAGAGCGGCCTTGATGCTGTTCGTTCCGTGCCCCGCTTTCATCCCGGTTGATTTGGATGCGGGCCACGACAACGTCCAGTCGCCAACCCAAAAATCAAATTGACGAAATTCCGGCGCCGAACAAGGAGCAGACTTTGGCGCCTGTGCCACTGCCAGGATTCCCGGCAGAAGAAGAAACGCCAGTAGGAAGCAGATGCTGCGGATCACGTGAACCTCCGTTGCGACACAGCATACAACCTTGCTAGCCGAGTTTCGAGCCGATGTGTCCGACCGCAGAATTCCGTAGCTCAAATCCACCCAGCACAGGCTGACGCACAACCAACGATAACTAAGTGCTTACTACACCGCTCCGCAAATCCCCGCCATCCCCACTATGGTGCTAATTCGAATTCAGCAAAAAATTCGCTTATGGCCGCCGGTTTTGGGCTATCCTCCCCTCAACGGAAAGCTGCATGGAGCGAGGGGCGCAAGTGGGTAGGTTCGTCCAGGCGGTAGCGGTGTACCCGGAGACCCTGTCTCCGCCGAAGGGACTTTTGGCTGATGGCGCGCGGGTTCATCGCGCGGAAAGCCCCGCTGCGCTACTGGCCCTGGTCGATTCCTCCGCGGTTGGCGCGATCGCGCTGTGCATCACTCCTGAAACCAGCGAGCGCATTGAGATTCTGCGGAGCATCAAGTCCCGTGCTCCGCAAGTCTGGTGCATTGTCGTCGGACGTTCGGGCGCAGAGGAAGTTGCCCCGGTCGCACTACGTGCCGGAGCCGACGAATACATCTCGGCTGCCGACGTGAACGAGTCGCCCCATACGCCGCCAAAGAAGCGGCCAGCCCGCGCGGATGGAGTGTCGATTGTGGCTGGGGACCGGGTAAGCCAACGCATCGTGGGCCAACTCGATCGCATTGCCGCGACCGCCAGCACCGTGCTCATCACGGGCGAGACGGGCACCGGCAAAGAGATGGCGGCGCGTTACATCCACGCGCATGGCGATCGCAGCGCGCAGCCATTCGTCTCGGTCAACTGCGCGGCGGTTCCCGACACCCTTCTGGAAAGCGAACTGTTCGGCCACGAGCGTGGCGCTTTCACCGGGGCCCAGTCCTCCGCCGACGGAAAATTTCACCAGGCCCATCAGGGAACGTTGTTTCTTGACGAGATAGCCGACATGACGCCGGCCGCGCAAGCCAAAATCCTTCGCGTCCTGGAAACGCGGGAGGTTTGGCGCCTGGGCGCGAGTCGCGGCGCAACGGTCAATGTGCGCATCATAGCCGCCACCAATCAGGACGTGGAGCGGCTGGTCGCGGAAGGCCGATTCCGTTCTGATCTTTATTATCGACTCAACGTTGCCAGAGTAGCCCTGCCTCCTCTGCGCGAGCGTCCCTCCGATATTCCTGTGCTCATCGCCCATTACGTACACCAGATGAACCTCCAGTTTGGACGCAAGCTGGCAGGCTTCACGGAGGCTAGTATGAAACGGCTCCAGTCTTACGGATGGCCTGGCAATGTGCGCGAGCTTAAAAACGTTGTCGAAGCAGCCTTCATTGATTTGCCTGCCGGGCGGATCCATCTTGCCGATCTGCCGGAGAGCGTGCGCGAGCGGCTACGCGAGGCGGCGGCCGCTCCGGAAGACGAAGCCGCACGCATCGTGGCGACCCTCAACCAAATGCACTGGAACGTCAGTCGTGCGGCGCAGATCCTGCGCCTCTCGCGTATGACACTGTACCGCAAGATCGCGAAGTACGGCCTCTCGCGCACGGCCAAATCCGCATAGCTGCAACCAGCGTCAACCCTGTCCGGCCCAGCCCGGTACGGTGTGTCACCGGCAGTGTCACTTCCGCTGTAACATCCGTTTGCGCCGCATTCACTGAGGGAAGCTCCACCCCTGTATTCAGGCGGCTGCACGCGAGTGGCACGTCCCCTGCAATGGCCTGAAGCAGGTTCCTTCGGTGGCTTTCCAGAACGACGCACGCGTTGGTCATGCCGGCCGCCTTCAGGTCGGCTTCAATGCGTTCGAGTTTGTTTTGCATTTCGAGGAGTTCCTGGTCCCCGGCATCGCCACCGCCGGACCCTTTGCGATTGTGGTGTCGCCCGCCATCGCGCGAGCGTTCGCCGCAACCCTCACCGAGTCGCTCGCCGAATACGAGCGGCGCTTTGGCAAGATTCCGGAGGCGCTGAAGTAAAAGCACTCCGCGAGAGGATGACATGGCAGGTTTGGTAGTTCCCGGCGTTCGGGTTGAAGCCAAGTTCGATGTGTTGCCGCCGCTACCGGCGCCCTCGGGAATTCTAGGGGCGGTTGGAATTGTGGATCGGCCTCCCATCGATAATACGTTGGTCAGCGTGACCAAGGTGACGGAGATCGCTCAACTGCTGGGTCCGGGCACCATCGCCAGCATGCCCGAGGTGTCTCATGCTTTGGCGAATGGCGTCAGCGAAGTTGTGATCTCTGCGGTGGCTGGCGGCACTCCCGCCGAAGCGAAATTGCTCAACGCGGCCTCCGACGAAGTGGTCCGCTTGCGCACCCGCTCGAAAGGAGCAGCGGGTAACGCGCTGACGGCAGAGGTGCGCACGGTGCGGGACGCCTCCAATAATGTGGTGCGGGTTACGGTGAACCTGATCCGCGCCGGCGCAGTGCAGGAAACCTTCGCCGACCTCAAGGTTTCTCCCGGCGCCCCTGACGACCTGTTTGAGGCCATCAACTCATTGTCAACCCTGGTCGTGGCTGTCGATCCCGGATTTGCCGATGTGATGCCCCGCCCGGGCACTTACGCGTTTGCTGATAGCGCTCCCATCAATATTCAGGAGCCTGCGCCCGGTGTTCGCAACATCCTGAGCATGCGTCCGGCGCCGGAAGCCGACCCAAACGGGCTCTCGGTGCGTATCGACAAGGTCGACGATGCGACCGTCAATGTCGTCGTGTTTCAGCGTGGCGAGCAGGAACGATTCAATGGGCTGACCATGAATCCCGACGATGCCAACTATCTGCCGTTCGTGCTCGCTACCAGCAGCAATCTGGTGCGCTTCGTGCCGCTCAGTTCGCGCGACAGCAACCAGATGCCGGATGCGACTCCGATTCCCGTCCCCTTTGCCGGAGGTACTTCCCCCACTGTCCAGCAATATCAGGACGCGATTAATCGCTTGGCCGACGACACTCGGATTGACCTCGTTGTGGCTTCCATGGAAGCGGGACGAGCCGACGCTGAAGTTCGCCAGGTGCATCAGGCCCTGGGAGCGCATGCGGTTGCGATGGCCGAAGACGCTGCTCCACGCGTCGCCTTCGGAGCCATCACCGCCAACGAAGTTAAGGACCTCGACCAGATTCGCGAACATTCCGCCCTGGTGCGTAGCCGCCGCTTCGTTCTGGTTGCACCTCCGGGAGCAGAGGGCGCGCTGGCCGGAGTAGTTGGTCGCCTCGATCCGCAGGAGTCAGCCACCTTCAAGCCGGTGCCGTTGTTCGGCATCAATCCAGCAACTTTCCGCCAGGGCGAATTGAATCGCCTGCTCGGTTCCACCACAAACCTGTGTGTCGTCGAGGACCGAGTTGGCCATGGCGTCATCTGTCTGCGTGGCATCGACACTACCGGCGATCAGATTTCGGTCACCCGCGTCGCCGACATAGCCATCCGCGAGACTAAAGCCATCGCGGAAAATTTTATCGGCGAGCTGAACAGCGACGAGGCTCGGCTTTCATTGAAGCAGCAGATCGTCGCCACTTTCACCCGCATGGAGCGCGAAGGTGCGCTGGTGCCGTCTACCGACGGCAAGGATCCGGCGTTCCTGGTCGACGTTTATTCCACGCAACTCGATTTCGCCCAGGGAATTGTTCGTATCGACATCGCCATCCGTCCGGTGCGGGCAATCGACTACATCTACGCCACCATTCGCGTGAAGAATTAGGAGGATTAGAACGTGGCAGCCACTATTTTCGCGGCTAACGAAAGCCAGGTGCTGGTCAACGGAAAAGCGGTCGACGGCGTTCGCTCCCTCGAATACCGGAAGCTGCAGGCCCGGGAAAACGTCTACGGACTGGGTAGCCAGGAGCGCATCGGGCTGGTCTCGGGAGCGCAAGTGTATGAGGGGCGGTTGCGCGTTGCTTCCACTTCCCAGACGCTGGATCAGCTCGGCATTGAAGACAAGTTACAGATCAGTGCGATTCTGGTACACGGCTCGACCAAGATGACCGTCACCTTCGACGAGTGTTATCTCCAGGAAAAGTCGTTTGACCTCAGCGTGGGCGGTTTTGGCGAGGCGGTGTATACCTTCTCGGCCACGCGGGCCCGCGAGGAAGTCGCTTCCTAGGGCTTTCCCATGCAGATGTTGCGTCCAGTTACGGTCGATCTCGCGACCGGCGTCGTCACTCTCGGCGGCACGCGCGTAGCTCTTCAACGCGAGGGGGAGCACTACGTCGCACCCGGCGGCGTCCGCGCACGCGCTCTCACCTTTGAGGAGCGCTCCGGGGTTGTGGCGGGGGCGTTGATCGATCCGGAGCCGAATCGAGCCTTGCTGACAAAGTTGCGAAATCTCGCAAATGTTTCCAGCGATCATGACGATGAATTGGCTGATGCGCTTACGCTTGCGTTGGCTGGCGGAGGGGAACCGGCCCCTTCGTTTGCGGAGTGTGCGCGCTCGGCTTGTCGCAATGCCAGCCTCGACTGGCAAACCGTGCAGCAGACGCCGGCGGTGGTGGTCGATCAGCTGGCCACGGAGCAGGAGACTTCCGGCGGCGACGATGGATGGACCCGGTTCGAGTTTCGCGAAGCGCCGCAGGCTGAGGTGTCCCTTGGGGAGTGCTGCCAACAGATGTTGGAGAGTCTGCTGGAACGAGGAACACCGCAGGAAGCAAAAGAGGAACGGGATGGGAGTGGAGCCCGCCCGTGGCCGCCGCAGACAAAGCTGCGAGCACTGAGCGATGCGGTGCAAACCGACGGTCCGAATTCAGGCAGATCAGACACCTCATCACCGCCAAAGTTCTCCTGGCCGCACGCCGACCAGGCGATGCAGGCGCGAGCGACGCTGATATCAGCCGAGCCGTCTTCCCGGAATACTGCGCCAACAATATCCAATTCACCGTCAACGGTAGCCGGCGCACTACGCGCGTTCTCCGGCTGGCCGCAGGAGCCATCGTTACAAGTTGACGCTGACGTTTCACATTCCGGCGAGAAAACCGGCGCGGTGTCTGCGGCCACGGATCCCACACTTGGCTGGCCGGACACCGCACAGACGAGTGTGAAGGCCATGCCCACAATGTGGGACAGAGGAAGCCAAGAGGTGCGGGCCCCGTGGACGGCGTCTGCACAGACTTTGGATCCCGCTCCCAGTAGAGCAATCGCGCCTATCGCGGCAAGGACTCGCCAGCGCGCGCATCGCTTGCGGGATCTGCCGGTGAGCGCCCAGAAAGTTACTCAGCCACAGAGGGGTAGTTCCAATTCCCAGAGCGCATCCCCTGTGGCTCAAGCTCCCACAATGGCAGATTCCACGACGGCGGCGGAGCTGCTGCCTCGCAGCGGCCCACTCCAGAGAGATTGGCTTTACGAGATCGCCACCGCGCTATCTGACGAGTGTGATTTGCGAGGGCTGGACACATGAGCGCTCGCCCCATTCCGTTGCTGGGAGATATCTCGCTGTCCTATATCCAGCAGATCGAGCACTCGCTTGATGCCGGCTTCACCGGCACCCGCATCGCCGGGCTAGACGGTGAGGTCCAGCAGCGTTCCGGACGACCGTCGCATCGCGTGCGCATTGCGGGCTTGCTCATCGGCGACAGTGCGAAGGACGACCTCGGCAAGTTGCAGAAAGCGACGCAAACTGGCGACGAGCTTACCTTCTCCGCTGACATCACCAGCGCGCTCGACTTGCAGAAGGTTGTTATTCGCAGCTTTCAGGCAGAAGAGCAGGCCGGCCAGCCCAATCGCATTGCATATCAGGTCGAGTTGGTCGAGAGTCCTCCCTTGCCTCCGCCAGCCGAGATTGGGGGCTTCGGCGGATTGGGTGACTTTGGTCTTGGAGATTTAGGCATAGACACCGGCGTACTTGGCGATATTGCCAGCGCTGCCGGCGACGTGGCTTCGGTTGTTGACAAGGCCAAGGGTGCAATTGAGGCGGTCAGTGCCATTGCCAATATTGCGGCCTCGGGCGGACTGAATTTCTCCGGCCTTCTCGATCCCATGAACAAGGCTGCTGACAGCGTGAAGGGCATTACTGGCGGATTCCAAACCGCCGCGCGCTCGCTGGGAGGGCTGTTCTCCTCATGAGTCTGGCTCCGGCACTCTCGGTGACATTGGGCAGCTTGCGCTACGACACGCACGCCGCCGCTGCCGGCATTTGTCTGGCAATGTTGCCACGCGGAAGCTCTGCGGAAATCGCGCTGCCTTCGAACGTGCGCTTCGAGGCTTCCACCGGTGACAAGGCGGTTGTCTCGCTGGATGGGGGCGAGGGCGCGCAGACCGTCCTGACCGGGAAGGTGCAGTCGATTCGCCGCGAGTTCGAGCTCATCCGCGTGATCCTGACCGATACGGGTGACCTCGCTGGTTATCGGCCTTCGGCAACGCTGGAAGGCCAGGATGCGCAATCTGTAGTCAACAAGCTGGCCTCGGACGTTTCCGTCTCGACCGGCAATGTTGACATCGACCTTGATCTCGCCGTGTATGTCGCACATCCGGGCAGAACGGCCGCGGAGCACATTGCGAAACTCGCCGAACTCGCCGGGGGCATCGCTTACACCGATGGCGACGGCTCGCTCAATGTCAAGCAGAAGCCTTCCGGTCCCGCCGATTCGGCGCTGAAATACGGCCGCGAGGTAATGACGTATGAGACGCGGTCGGCCGATGCGCTCAGCCCACAACGTTTCGCCATGGGCTTCGGGCCGGCAGGCTCGGGCGGCGCCGACGATGCGTTGCGTCCGTCGGTCGATGCCATCCCCGGCTCGGCGTCCGATGGAGGAGTCGGCGTGTGGCGCGTGCCCACGCCCGTGCTACGTGTTCCGTCGGCGGCAACCACGGCGTCAGGGGCGCTGCAGAGCATCGCGGCCGCACAGGCTGAACGCGTCACTGCGCATTGTTTTCTGCTGCCCACCTTGCGGCCGGGAAACGTCATCGAAGTGCAGGAGCTGCCTGACGGGTTGTCCAGCGGGCCATGGCTCATTACCCGGGTTGAGCACAGCTTCGAGCGCGGCTTCGGCACAACGAGGTTCTGGGGCGAGACCGCATCGGCAGGCCCGTCGTTGCTAGGCGGTCTGCTTGGCGCAGCCGCAGGTGCGATCGGAGGTCTGCTGTGAGCACCGCACTGCTCTTCGACGGCATCGCGCGCATTGCGCGCCACGAGGCGGCGGCCCGTCCCGTTGCTTCCGTTGGTGTTGTCACCAGCATCTACGCGAATAGCGGCACCACTCCCGATCACGCGGTGAGTGTGAAGCTGCGGGAATCAGGAATGCTCCTGCCGCGCGTGCCGATTGCCGTGGGTGCTTTTGGCATGGCCGCGATCCCATCGGTGGGCGAGCTCGTGCTGGTGACCTTCCTCGAGGGCGATTACAACGCCCCGGTGGTGATCGGGCGCCTCTACCATCCCGACCAGAATCCGCCGAAGCACGACGAGCAGCAGATTGTACTGCGTCTGCCCTCGGGCAGCGACGATCCCGACCTGAACTGCGAGATCGATTCCGACCCGGTGAAGGTCACGCTCACCATGCCGGGCGATGTTTCGCTGGAGATCAAAGAGGACACAGTCACCGTTGCGGTGGGCGACATCAAGTTGACGCTCGACGCCGCAGGTGGTGGCCGTCTATCGGCCGAAGCAGCTTCGACTTCGATCACGCTAAAGAAAGACGGAGACGTGACCATCAGCAGCCAGCAAGGGAAGATCAAGCTCGACGGAACGGAAATCGATATCACGGCCCAGGGCAAGGTGAAAATCAGCGGGGCCACAGTGGAGATCAACTGAATGGGACAGCCGGCCGCAACCCAGGGAAGCCAGATCACGGCGACCGACACGCATATCGTGATGATTCCATCGCCGGGCGGGCCGGTGCCGACGCCGCTGCCCTCGCCGTTCGCGGGGCAGATCACCGGCGGCACCATCGCGACCGTGAAGATTATGGGCAAGCCGGCGGCGGTGGTGGGATCGACCGCGGACAACATGCCGCCGCACATACCGGCGGGCGGGCCGTTTCAAACGCCTCCACAAAATCAGGGCACGATTCAGGTTGGCAGCGGCACCGTCACCATTGGCGGCAAGGCGGCGGCGCGTAACGGTGACCAGGCAACCACCTGCGACGACGTCGCTCCCACGGCCCTCAAGGGAATGGTAGATCGCCGCAGGCACAGTGTTTATCGGCGGGTGAGCATGGACGTTTTCGGAACCGATCTCGCAGTGGTACCGAACATGGTGGCAGTCGATGCCTCGGAGCTCGACCTCACCACGCAGATCCGTGTCCTGCGCGGGGTGCCGGCAGGATCGCCTGACTCGGTCACCGACCTGGCTGTCTTGAACTCACGCCAGAACCTGGCGCAGGCGCTGCTCATCCGCCTGCTCACCCCTGTGGGCACGATCACTGGGCTGGGCCATGCAGCATACGGATCGCAACTGCATCTGCTCATCGGACGCCGCAAGACCGAAGAGCTGCGTAATCTGTGCCGCGCCTACGTACTGGAAGCCATTGCGCAAGAGCCGCGCATTCAGCCCAAAGCTTCGGAGATGCAGTTCTCTCCCGACGAAGAGACCTACAACTCGTTCGTCTTCACTGTCGCGGTGCAGCCCATCGCCGGCGGCGATCCGGTGTCGCTCGGTCTGGAGGTTGCGTTATGAGCTACGAGCCGCGCACCTACGACCAGATCGTCCGCGACATCCTTACTACGCTTACCGGCGGCACGGTGCGTGAGACGGTGAAGGCGCCGGCGGGCAACGCCGTCATCACTCCGGCAAAGCTGCTCAATCGCCCGGTTCGCCGCATCTCCAGCCTCGATGGCGTGATCGGCACACCCGACAAGCCGGTCAACTATCGTTTCACGGCGACCGATTTCGAGCTGATCTCCACCACAGGCGACGACAACAACAAAGATGCGATTCGCTTCCGCGATGGCGGGCGCAAACCCATCCCCAACTCCGACCTGACGGTGAACTATTACCCGGTGCAGACGGCGCCGGTTCCGTTGAACGATCTCAATGTCGGCAGCGTGGTGCGCAGCCTGCTGGAGACCGTCGCCGTTGAGATGGCGGTTGTCTATCAGCACCTGGCGTTCATCTACGACTCGGCCTACATCGATAGCGCGCAGGGTTCATCGCTCGACAAGGTCGTCGCTCTCGTCGGCGTGAAGCGCCTGGGCAGCGGGTATCCCATCGTCAAGCTGCGCTTTGAGCGCAAGGCGGGAACACCGGGCCGCATCACGATTCCGGCCAACACCGCGGTCACCGACGACTCCGGCCACCGCTATCTGACGAATGAAGAGCTCATCCTCGAGCCGGGTGAGTCATCGCGCGACGTGCTGGCTTCCGGTGACACACCAGGAACAGCGGACGTAGATGCCAACAAGCTCGACCGTCTTGAGGTGCTTGGTCGCCGGTGTGGACACGGTCACCAATCCGGATCCGTCCTATCGGCTGTCAGCGCCGGAGACCGATGACCAACTGCGCCGTCGCGCGCAAGGCGCGTTCGATGGCGTGGCCCGCGGTACACTCGACGCGCTGCGCTTCCAGTTGTTGTCGCTGGACGAAGTCAAAGACGTAAAGATCACCGAAGAACCCAACGGGGTTCCCGGCGAAATTCGCATCGACGTTGCCTACAACCAAGACACGCCGGAGGCCGAGGCGATTGTCGCCGAACGTATCCGGCAGGTGAAGCCGGCGGGCATTCGCGTCTTGGCCGGAGCAGCGGCTACGCGCAAGGTGCACGTCCGCGTGGCGCTCACGCTGGCGGGCACGGGCGTTAGCGGCCCAGACTTGACCTCGTTGCAGCAATCGTTGGAAGCCGCCCTGGTTCCCGCGCTGAACGCGACGCCTCCCGGCGGAACGGTGCGCCGCTCCAAGCTGCTCTCGCTGGTGATGACCGACGAGCGCATCGCCGACGCCAAGGTGTATCTCTCCACCGACGGCAGCGCAGAAGCAGAAGAGCTGACGCTGAACTCCGGCGAGGTGTTACAGGTTGTCACTCCGGTTGTCTTCTCGCCGCCGCAGACCGAGCAAGCGGTCACGACGCGCGTCAACGTGAAAGTCTCCGCCATGCTGCCGCTGCACCTCACGCCCGGCACGACGCAGGCCAACGCGCAGCAGGCGATCGACAGTGCCTTCACCAGCCACCTCACCACGCGCTCGTCCGATGCTCCGTTGACGCTCGACAGCGTTGCCGCTGCTATCCGCGACGACAGCCGCTTTGCGCTGGTCCGCGACCAGGCCACGGTCACCGTCGAGAGTGGCACACGATTCTTCCAACTCACCGACGGTGTGGGCTCGTACGCTCCAGCGCCGAACGAGACATTGCAGAAAGATCAGCTCAACATTGACGTTCGCGAGGGAGGGGTATGAAGCGCGTTGACGACATGACATCACGGCTGCCCTATCTCTATCGCGAGGGTCCACTGCTGGCAGGGGTCTTGTCCCAGCCTGCGGAGCAGCTCGAGATCGCGGTGGAAGACGCGCTCGAAGTGCAGCGTGCGCACTTCTTCGACGACGCGCTGCAGTTGGACGAGGTCGCTCGCCTGGCGGCGCTGCTGCATTTCATCCCCGAACAGTGGCAGACTCTGCAACTGTTTCGCCCCTGGGTGCACGCGCAACGCGATGCGGTGCTGAAGAACGGCAGCGTCACCGTAGACGCGATCGTCGGCTTTACGACCAGCTATGTCAGCGCCTTTCAGGCGGCGACGGGCAACTTCTTCCCTAGTGCAAAACCGTCGCTGCTCGAGTTTCCTTCCCGGCGACGTTACGCTAAGCCTGATCTCGGTGACGACACCGCGCCACTCAGCCGCTTCACCATTACGAGCAAGGGACTGGAAGACTCTAAAGCGTCGTTCCTGCTTACGGGCTTGGAAGCCGGGCCGGAGAGCATGCCACTCATCGCCAATCTCACCACCGGTGACGCACTGCTGTTTCACGGCAATGTCGCTCCCGGCCAGCGCTTGTGGATTCGCGCAGAGCAGGATGGTTCCGTTACCGCGCAGCTGGAGCGCGATGACGTCACCGCGAAGCTGGTGTCGATCAGCGGCATCACCCCGGGAACAGCGTGGACAGCGCCGCAGATCAAGACACCTGCTACTGCGTTGCCGCTGGTGCGCGGCGACAACACGCTGTGGTTCCTGCCGGTGGCGCACTTCGACGAACTGGGGCTCGATCGCTTCCTGTTGGCCCTGGCCGATCTGGCGCTGGAAGACGGGCATTGGGACTCGGCCAAGCTCGACCACAGTCTTTTCTATCTCGATCCGGCGATCAACATGCGGCTCACGTGGCTGGAGTTGGAGCCGGCCAGCATCGAGGTGCAGGTCCATACCGAATCGGTCTATCGCGCAGTGCCTTCGCCCGGGTCGGCTAGCGATGCGCGCGACCAGATCGCTTTTGCGCTCGATGACGGAGTGAAGCGTCTGAAGGCCGCCGGTGTCCGCAGCAATGTTGCGGCCATGGCGTTCAGCGAGTTGCAGCCGGCCACCGACTTCATGACCAACGTGCTGCCGAAGACGATTCGCGAGGCCGGCTCCAGCGGCGGCGATCGCACCGTCGATAAGAGCGGGGCCTTCGGACAGACCAGTTGGGGAGACTCCATTTTTCAATGAGGCATGAGATATGCGGGCATTTTTGCGAGTGGAATTACGAGGAACCGACGGCGGTCTGATCACGGTACGCGAAGCGCATAACTCTGTGCTACGTGGCGGCGCCGATCTGCTGGCCAACATGTTCGCGATGAAGTCGACTGGCATTACGCACATGGCGGTAGGTAGCAGCGATACTCCTGAGACCCAGGACTTCACCACCACAGCACTTACCGACTCGACGGAAGTGCCGATCACGCCAGATGCGTTTCAGATCGATCCGCCCGACCCGGTGAAGCGTGTGGTGCGTGTGCGGGTGCAAGCGACGGTTCCGGCGGATGCAAACATCGGGACCGTTCGCGAAGCCGGACTGGTGGCGCATAACGGCGCAACGGTCTCGCTCTACAACCGGGTTGTGTTCGCACCCATCGACAAGGCGGCAGGTCATGAACTCACGCTGTTTTGGGAAGTTGGCTTCCCCTTCGGCGATTTGCAATGGCTTCTGTAGGAAGGCGGTGTAACCGATATGGCAACGAAAGGATCACTTAACGTTCAGCTCTCCGGGTTTGCTGCGGCGAACCGCGACGCGCAGGTCACGCTGACCAACGCGGCGACCGGGCAGACCATTACCCGCAGCCCGTTCCTCGACGGCTCGCTCGTAGTCCGCGATCTCGACCCCGGCCTCTGGCAGATGAAGGTGACGCACCCCAACATCATGACGCCGATCTATCAGCAGCCGATACGGGTGTTTCCGCAACTGCCGCCGACCTTCGTGCCCGTGCCCATACCGCCGGCGGTTTTCAAGGACACGCCTATACGCGAGGTTCCACAAGCCAACCTCGGTCCGGTCCAGCAGGCATTGACTTCGATTCGCGATTCCATTGGCCCCATTCAGGGCAAGAGTCCCGGTGAAGTGATCCGCGCCTCTGACTGGAACATGCTGGCGTCGGCGGTGCGTGATCTCGCGGCAAATGTTTTGCAACTGACGAACCTGGTGTCGCCCATCGGGCATACCCATCCTGAGATCGCCGACAAGATTGAAGAGGTGCAGACCAACCTCACGAACTTCGCGCAGTCCTTTGGCCAGGCATTGCTCCAGGTGGAGCGCGAGTTTGAGACCGTCAACCTGCGCCAGAACTTGACCGCGGCACTCGATCAGGCGCAGGCCCCACAGGCCACGCGCGATGATCTGTTGAGCCGGGTCGACACCCTGAGCAATTCAATCCAGGCGGATCCCAGCGCCTTCACTGCGCAGCTCTCCAACACCGGGAATCGCGTCCTCACGTCGATGTCGGACCTGATTACCGCCAACCCAGCGTTAGCGAGCAACACGTCGGTGCAGAAGGCGCAGCAGATTGCGACGCAGTATGCGACCTCCGGAACGGCGACCAATGCGGCCGCCGAGTTGAACATCTATAAGCGAACCACCTCGGTGTCCGGCAACAAGCTGGCACTCATGTTGAACAAATAGGTAGGAGTTTTATTCATGCCCACCGCACAGGACCTCGATACGCTCCGTGCCTTGCTGGCGCAGATCCAGACCGTGAGCTCATTCCAGCCCGGAGAGTTGATCCGCGCGGCTGATTGGAACACGCTGGCGGGGGTAGTGGCCCAGTTGGCGCAGGTTGTGCTCGCCGCGGAATCCGCTGCGACCGTGCCTCCACACCAGCACCTCGATCAGGTCGACCTCACCTGGTTCACGCAGCAGGTGAACGATCTCATCCAGCGTGGCCCCCTGGCTGATCCGGCCGCCCAGAACCGCCTGACCACGCTGGAGCAGGCGCAGACTCGCCTGCAATCGAACCTGGACGCCGCTACTTCGACAATCACCGGCCTTCGCAGCCGCGTCTCTGACGTGGCGACCAACGATCTGGTGCGTCAGACAGCAATTACCAACGTCCAGCGAACGTTAACCAGCGTGGCTGATCCGGGCCCGCAGATCGCTGCCATGCGCGCCAGCCTCGACTCGGTGCAGAGCAGCCTCGCCACCGTGCAGCAAGCAGCGTCGAGTCTGGTGGTCGGCGGAAAGTCCATCGATGTCGGTGCTCTGGCGGGTCGGCTCACGAACCTGGAGCAGTTTCGCGACGGCCTCAAATCAGCCAACGGACAGTTGCTGGATGGCACAACTCTCGACCAGCGCTTCTCCCAGCTCCAGACGACCGCCGTCACCCAGGACCAGTTGACGCAGGCCTTCAAGGACCATCCGATTGAGATTCCGGCTGACCAGATCAATAACCTGGAGACGCGGCTGGGCACGACGCTGCACGATCAGGTCAATACCCAGCTTCAGACCTTCCAGACGACGGTGCAGTCCAGCGTCGACACTCGGCTCTCCTCGGTCGGCGATCTGGTCAACTCGCGCATCACCGCTGCCGTCCCTGGTCTAACGCAGACGCTCACGACCAGTCTTAACGCCAGCATCACCGCCGCTCAAAAGGCCGCGACAGACGCGGCCAACGCCAGCGCCCAGGCTGCGATTGCCGCGAGCGAGAAAGCGATCCGCGCCGACCTCGGAGCGCAGATCTCCAGCGTGAACGCCGGACTTGGGTGCCGCGGTCAATGCGCAGGTCACGCAGCAGCTTAGCGCCTCGCTGCAAAGCATTCAGGGTTCGCTGACCGCAGCCACGCAGAAGCTTGATGCGGTCACCGCTACCGTCACTCAGCAAGGCGCCACGTTGAAGGACCAGGCAACCCAGCTCGCGTCGGTGCCTCAGACGCTGGCGAGCCTGAAGAACGACCTGCAGCAATCCGTCATTAACCAGGTAAATCTGCAGGTCGCCACCATCAACCGAAACATCTCTGACCAGTTTGCGGCGTTTCAGAAGACACAATCGGACCAGCTCAGTGTCGCGACGCAGAATATTCTGACGCAGGCCAGCAGCGCCGCCACCCAGGCCGCGACCACCGCCGCCACCAACGCGGCGAATACCATGCGCGCGCAGATCACCGCTGACATGCAGAGCATTGCGCAGCAGCAGGCAACGGCCATCATGAATGCGCAAGTCAAGAGCGCGGTCACTACTGCGGTCAACGCCCAGTTCGCGGCCGTGCCGGGCATGGTGGCGACGGAAGTGCAACGCGTCAACAGCGGACATCTCGCCGTAAACAGGAATCCGGTGGTCATCAGGTAGGAACGAGGCCAAGTGTTAAGTGACTTCGAAACCCGTTTGGCTGACGTGATGGGATCACGGCTCGCCGCTCCGCTGGCCGGAGCGGTGGACGTAAGCCCTGGACGGGACGCCTCGCGTCTGGTATTGGGGATTACCAGCGTGCAACGTCTGGACGACGATTTGCTCAGCTTGCGGCCAGAGGTTGTGCCCGGTGATGTCGCCCCCCGCCGCGTTCTGAAGCTGCGTTGCACCGTTGAGCTGGATGCCAAACTGCCCAACGGAGGCAACCGCTCCGACCAGATGCAGGCCATCGATGGCGCTCTCTATCTGCTTGAGGACAGCAGCATGCGCAATGGCTCGGCGCTGCTTCCCGGCGACAACTCCGATCCCGGCTTCCTCATTCGCAGCATCACGGTTACAGGTGGCATCCCGCCGCAGTCCATCACGCTAGACGCTGACGGCTTCTTCTGGCCAGCGGGAACGCCCGGGCAATCGGGTCCGGCAATTCAGCAGGCGCGCATCCGCAGTGCGCTCCAGCCGCTGCTGCTCGATCCCCAACCCGCCGCGCTGGTCGCGGGAGGACCGGCTACGGACTTCACCATCAGCTTCGGCACATCAGGGACAACGACGCTCACAGCGGGCGGCATCCAGAATTCCGCCTACGGATCGCTGGTGATTTCAGTGGTGGACGCAGGCGGCCGGCCAGGGCAGGGAACACTCAATGGCGGCGGCGCCGGGCCCGGAGGTGCACGCGTCTACGCCGTAAGCGATGGCTCAGCGGCGCTGAGTTACACGCCGCCCGCGCAAACGGCCACGGAGTTTCTGGTCGTCAAGCTAGACGATAGCATCGGGGGACCCGGCATTGAGTTGGGACGCTTCCCGTTGCGCACCCGGAGTTCATGACATGCAGGCGCGGCGCAATGATCTGGAACAAATCGGAGCGATGGAGAAGGGCCGGGCCGTGTATCTGGTGCCGGTGGACATCTCCGCGCCCGGTCACGACATTGCCGTGAACTGGGCGCCTGCGCTCGGCGCAAGCAAGGCGGAGGTCACGCAAGCCCTGGCCACGATCTCGCCTTCCAGCGTTATTGAGACGCAGGGCGACGTTCCGAAAACAGCAAAAGGGAACGGCTGGGTGATCAACATTCCGAACGGCAAGCGTTTGAGTTCGCTCACGCTGCACGGATTCAAGGAGTCCGGCCAGGACGAGATCGTCTCCTCCGTGCCCGGAGGCCGGCGCATCGCGATGGAGTTTCCCTCGCAGCAGGGCGGAGGATACGATCCGCCGCGGTTTGCGGTGCCAGCGATTGCGGCCGGTGACAATGTTCGCAAACTACTGAGCGGAGCCAGCTTTTCCAATCGAGTTCTTAGACTCACGAGCGCCGTCGGTGCCAAGAATGTTTTGGTATCGCTGGTGGATGGCGACAATCCCACGCAGTTCACGACCCACGCCACGCAGTTGTCCTCGGTGGACCTGACAACGGCGACCCCCGCCAATAACGCCAAGCTAATCGGGCCTGGTAGTACCACAGTGTGGCAGTCAGCGGCATTCGATCCCGATGGGCCGGATGCGACCGTTGACTTGCGAGCGCCATTGGAGGCGGCGCTCAATCAACTGCTTGCCAGTAAGCAGCCTCCACAAGCCAAGTTCACGCTGAGCGCCGACTCTCCGGCGCAGGTCTATCTCTCGATCGCCGGGCCGTCGGGCGCTCTGCTGCGCAGCGAGAAGGGCGTTATCAGCACTTCTGTTGAAGGCGATCCGGCGCAACTTCAACTGTCCGGGCCGCTGGCTGACGAGGTTCCAAGCAGCGTCACCGCCGACCTGACCGTGAAGTACGAAGGTATTCGGATACTGGAGAATGCCTCCGACGATTTGCCTGGTGCAAGCGACGCGATTACGGGAACGATCATCGGCGCGGACGGCGCTGTGCGGGCGCTGCCGCCGCAGGCCTTAGACCAGCAGAAGCCGGCCAAGGTCGGCATCTATGGTCGCGCGCCCGAGGACTGCGAGCTTTCCATCGAATTCGTGCGCATGGTCGGCACCGCGACCGCAGAAACCTTGGCCGCTCCAGCCGTCCTGCAACTCAAAAAGAGCGACACCGTTGGCGGCCACTGGGCCGACGTGCCCAAAGGCACGCAGCTCAGCGGTCCGGTAGCGGTGCGGGTGCGGGCCAACAAAGGACGCTTCTTCTGGGTCGATCACACCACCGGGCAAGGCATCGTGCGCATCGCAATCCTCGATCCCGATCCCGGCGGACGCCCGCTGTGGTTGAACGGCAAGCATCTCCTCGATGTGTCGGCAACTTCAGTAGACAAGAAAGGATTCAGTTTTCCGGGGGCCCGCTTCCGCGCCACCGCGCCGGTTTTCAGTTCCAATCTCTTTCTGGTTGTGCAGTGTGCCGACCTGACGCTGAGGTATGCGCGATGAGCCTACTCGATGACCTGCACGGCCTCGATGTCTCCGGCATCGTCAACGCGCGCGGCTCAATCACGTCGGCGGTGAACGCCCCCGGCCTGCAGTCGATGCTTTCGTCCGGGCCGGCGTCCAGCGTGCTCGGCAGCCTCGGTTCCAGTCTCGATGTCCTGAAGAACTCGTTTGGCAGCCCTGACGCCCTGCTCAAGCCGGTGAGCGATGTTGTCTCGGGACTCGGCATCCACTTTGATCCCTCGCACCTTCCCATCGGCGACCTTGGGAATGCGGTGGGCCAGGGAATGCAGTTCGTGACCCAGATCATGGCGTCGGTGAACGGGAATCCCGCCGATTTCGGCAAGATCTTCGGCACTGCGATCGGCGATGCGGTGCAGGTCGCAGGCAAGAGCGGCGATTTCCTGGGCAATATCTTCGGACAACAAGCCGGTTCCTTCAATGAGCTGCAGCGCATGTCCGGTGGTGGCTCGCAGAGCGTTACCGAGCTTGCCGAGTTGGCGATCGGAGTCATCCTCCCCATCCCCGCCGCCCAGCTCAAGGCTGCGAGGAGCGGCATTAGCCTGGTTGCAACCGGGGCCGCGAGCTTGCAAATGCCTGGCGATCGCGCCTCCGGACTCGTTGCTGCGCTGGATGCGGTCACCGCTGCGGCGCAAAGCGGCGATGAGGCTGCATTGCAGCTCGCCATCAGCAATTTGTCGTCGGTGCGCACCCACATGCTGGGTGTATTGCGTGACGACCTCACTTTCGCCTCACGGCAACTGTCGCAGCTTCGTGTCGGCGCTATTCTCCAGCCGGTGGCACAGTTTGGCGCCACGGTGCGTCACGGCGAAGAAGGAGTGATCGAGTTTCTCGCAAGCTTGCAGGGCTTGTTGGCAGACGTCAAAGACCACATCGATCACTTTGACCCCGCGGCCGTTCGTGAGTTCATGAACTCCATGATGGCTACGGTGGAAGCCAAGGCCAGCGAGGCCATCGACAAGCCGGTCGACGATGCGGTGGAGAAGGCGAAAGAGTTCATACGTAGCATCTTCCGCCAGATCCCTATTCGCCAGTTACGAAACGAGCTGACCGGGTTCCTTCTAGGCGCAGCAGCGGCCATCCAAAATGCGCATCTCGACGGTCCGGCGAACACCGTGCGCAGCACGCTGGATAGCATCAGCAACGCTCTGGACGGCGGCGCGCTTACCGCCGATATTCAGAAGGCCCTTCAGGAAGTCACTCAGACCATCGACAAGGTCATCCAGCCAATTGTTGATGCACTGGGTACCATCGCGAACGAGGTTGACCAGCTTGCTTCCGGAGCGCAGGCGATCCTGGGACGCGTCACGGCGGCGCTGGAGCAGTTCCAGCAGGCCATCAATCAGATCAGCACCGCCATCGACGGGCTGGGCATCGAGCAGGCCGAGCAGCAGATGGTGCAGGCGCTCGACAACTTGCGCCAGCAGGTGCAGCAGTTGCTCTCCAATGTGCCGCTGCCGGAGCCCCTGAAACCGCAGGTGGAGCAGCTGACGTCGCTGCTCGAAGGCATTGACTTCGACCAGATGCTCAAGCCGGTGCGCGATGCCGTTGCCGAGTTAAAAATTCCCGACGACGTGTCGGGCACTGTCACCGACGGGCTGGCGCAGGCCAAGAATGTAATCGAGAACCTCATCCCGCAGCAGCTTATCGATTCCATTCAGCAGGAAGTCGACCAGGTGTTGCAGACGCTCAAAGGTTTCAACCCAGCATCGCTGGTGCCGGATGTTTCGCAATACCTGAACGAAGCGGCCGACCACATCGAGCAGCTCGATCCCCGTCCGTTGGCCGAGGAGATACGCGGGCCTTTCCAGGCGGTGCTCGATGCCATCGACAAGGTCAATCCTTACACCTTGCTGCAGCCGGTGATCGACGTTTATGACAAGGCGTTCTCAGCCATTCCGACGCCCAACAGCCAGAGTATCGTCACCTCCCTCACCAGTACTGCCAACCTCGGCGGTAGTCAGGTTACAGGCGCGCTCGGAGCCTCGCCCGCGCAAGGTGCGGCAGGAGGTAGTGGCGATTCCTCTGCGGGTGGCTCAAGCGGAGGTGGCGCGCAGCCGGGATCAGGCAGCGGATCCGATGTGCCTACCCCATTGTCAGACATCCACCTCGGCGACGCGATTCGCCTGTTGGGGATCATTCCTGCCAAACTGCGCGATACCTTGATGGCGCTGGATGCCGGGCCGGTTGGTGACGTACTTCATGAGATCGACAGCCTCTGTGCCGGGTTGGCGCGGCAGATTCGTGCCTTGCAGGCCGCGCTGTATGAGGCAGCTACCCGGCTGGAGAGCGGTTTCGACTCTCAGTTGGTTCCGTTAGGGCCCGCGTCCCTGCGGGCACATCTGGCGATTCAGGCGAAGTTCGGCGGCCATGCTTCGCTTCAGGTTTCTCTCGAGGCGGTCACGCTTGCCAGTCCCGGCTCCATGCGCCGCGAGTTGAAAGATACGCTCGACGCCATGCGCGCACTGGCCCATGAAACCGCCGCGCAGGCAGGAGGCAGCAATGGCGCTGCGCTCGATCGCCTGGCGACGGCGCTGGAATCCTCTCCACTTGCCCAACTCACGAGCAATCTCGAGCAGTTTCTCGATGCACTCAATCCGGAACCGATCGCGCAGGAGTTCGACGCATTGCTCGACAGCATGATCGCGCTCATCCCCAAGCTGGCCGACGAGTTGGCCGACGATATGGAAGCGGTCACGAACCGCATGCGCGCCATGATCAACCACTACAATCCCGGTTCGCAGGCGCAGAAGTTTCTGGTGATTCTCGATGTGCTGCGCGACGAGCTGAACATCCTCAATCCGCGCCGGCTGGCGGGAGAATTGGCGGAGCTGCACGGGGTGATTCGCGGTGTTGTTGCGGCGTACGATCCGCGTGCTTTTGCCGACGAACTCTTCAAAGTCATCAGCTCGCTGGCGCAGCAAATACGCGCGCTGAATCCGCAGCAGTTGCTGGGCAACATCGATTTCCTGAAGCCGATTGTCGACAAGATCGAACAGGCAAATCCGGCGACGCAGCTGGCCAGTGTCGGGCAGTCTCTCACCGAACTGGGCGAAAGGCTGGGCAACGTCAAGCTCGACGACCTGATCTCCGCGATCAACCAACTTGGTCCCAAGCTGGAGGCGGCGTTCGAACACATGCTTGAGGCGGTGAAGCAGGAGATCATCGCCCTGCTCGAGTCGTTGCGCTATGCGACCGGCAGCGCCTCGGCATCGGCCAGCGTGAGCGTGGGGTAGGCGATGGAACCGGTAGAGAACATGACCTTCGAAATTCCAGGCTCTGGCGTACCACTGCAGATCGAGAGAACTGCCGAAGGCCGTCTGCTTCGCCTGTCCGCCGCCGGCCGCGTCTACCTGGACTGCTCGGAACCCGGCCATCTCTGCTTTGACGGCGGATTTGTCGACATGCAGCAGATCGAGCTGCCCGGTGGCATGCTGCGCCATGTGAAGGCGCAGGAGCATTTCTGGACCGAATCCTATCGTTGTGACGAGAAAGGGCTGCTTGTCGAAGTCGACGGTGTGGAGATGGGGTACGACAATGAGGGACGCATCGTCTCCTGCCGTGGCCCGGAAGGATGCTGGGATTACGCTTATTCCGGCGCGCAACTCAGTGTTATCAGCAGTCCGCGTGAGTTGCGCCGCATCCTGCGTGACGATACCGGCCGCCCGGTCGAGTATTCCAGCCACGGCGTCAGCATTCCAGTGCTATACGACAATGTGGGATGCCGCCGCAGCGGCCGCTCTAAGCCCTCGACTTGGCATCTCGATGACTGGGGACGCTTGTGGACTGTGACCAACCGCAAGGGCGAGGCGATCGTCACCTATCTGTGGGAAGGGCATCATTGTCTTGCCGCCATTGCCGGCGGCCCGGGAGCGCCGCTTTCGGCAGTCTACTCGCTCGATCCTACAGGGACCCCGGTACGTATCATCACTCGCGACGGAGTCCAGCGCGTTCCGCGCGACGCATTTGGCGAAGGCCTGCTCAAGCTTCCCGGAACCCCCGCGCTCTTCGGCGCGGCCGTATCGAATGGATTGATTCATCTGCCGTACCGGCGTCTCGATCCCATCACAGGTTCCTTTGATTCTCCAGATCCGTTCGACGGCGAACAGCAGGACCCGCGCCGCGCATGTGGATGGAATGGCCCACTGCGCATTGAACTGCCTGCTGCGGGACCTTACACCGTCTGTCGCAACAATCCCGTGTCGCTAGCCGATCCTACAGGAGCCATCTCAGATTTGTGGTGGGCGATTCCCAGCGCTCTAAGCTGGTCCATGCAAAACACCATCGCCAGCCTGATGGGGATGTGGTTTGGGCTCGATTTTTCTCCCATCGGCATGATCGCCGATGCTGCGGTAAAGCGTAGCCCTTTCGATTTGGAGTGGGTAACCGCGACCAACTTCGACATGTTCGCCTTGCGGACCGACGGCTGGACGGCCAAGGCGTTCAACGAGCCGAATGCCTTCACCTATCAGTTCTTCATGAGCCAGGAGGGCCCTCCGTATCGCACGCTCGCCGATGCGCGTTTGTTTACTCCCGATAATCCATTAAGTCCCACATTGTATGGGTCGCTGTTGCTCTTCAAGCCGGCAAATTCGGGAGCCTTTGTCACTCGCGGACAGCGGCTGACGCCAAACGGCACCCCCAATTTCAATGGCGTCACGCTTCCGGACTGGTCGAGATGTGGCGGCACAGCTGAGCCCGCATATCCGGGGTCGCGGCTTCCGGTCTTTCCAGCGGGGGGCATTCACTTCGACACCATTCAAGGGGGAGTGACCCAGCAGGGCTGCGATGTCACCGAGATCGTGCCCGGCGACGTCACCTTGTTTGGATCTTTGACTACAACCTCGGTCCTGACGGTCCCCGGCGCTGGCCACGGCATCAACGTCAACGATAATGTCCTGCTGTCCGACTCCGCCAATGTGGTAGAGATTGTTCACGTCCTGAATGTGCATGATTCGGGCTCAGTTACGACGCTTACTATTGACTCATCCGGCTCGCGGCTCACCACCCCGCCGATCACACTCAATGGTCTCAGCGGCCAGATTGGCAGTGAGTCGCTGACGCCCGTCGCCGGCGGTCAGACTCTGTTGAGCATCGCCGGCAGTTCCAACGACTATCACGTCGGCAGTACTGTAATTCGCTTAAGCCGCGGCAACACGGTGGCCGGCTTTGGAAAGGTGACCAGCCTCGAAGCCAAGCTGAAGCTGAACGCGGCACTTCCTGCGTCCTTAGGCAACAACCTGAGCGTGCGCCCGGCCACGGCGCCCGGCGACTTTGACGCCAAAATCCAATCGGGAACTACCTTCCAGGTGATCAATGGCACCATCCCCAGCCAGGGTTCGGGCTTAACCGTCGGTCCGGCGGCAACCGCAATTCCAGCGGTCGTGACCAACGTCGCTGCCGATGTGGTCACGGTCGATACCGACATCTCTTCCCTGGGAGGCGCAGGCACTGCCACGAAGTGGCGTCCGCTGGCCCCCAGCGCATCGGTCGGCACACGCTCCGCTGCGCCCGAAGCCGACCCTGTCCTGACCTACACGCCGAACGTGGCAGGCACCGCTCCCACCACGCCATTCGTACAGGTCGATGGAATCGGCTCGGCGGTACGCCGCATCGTTTCTGTCGATCATGACGCAATCGTGTTGGGCCAGCCGCTTCCTGACAATCTCGCCACACCGTATACCGTCGACCGATTTACGATCGGCGCCCTCACCGTGGCGGATGTCACCGTGGGAGCTGCGCAGAGCCTGGGTGTCAACGCGCCACCGCCGGCGGGCACTCGCGCGTTCGAAGTTATCCAGTACAATACCCCGACCATTTCAGCAGGGACCGCCATTCTCAGCAACATCGCGGTGGCGGGAACGACGGCGACCACCACCATCGATCCGACGAAGGCCGCGCCTAACCTGCAGGCATCGCAGGTTGTCATTGTCACGCCGGCATCAGGGCCGCTTCAGGCTGCGACCGTGCGCCGGCTCCGCCTTACGGTGACAGTCGATCGCAACCTCACCCTTTCTGCTAGCGGACTACAAGCCGCTCTGCTGAGCGCAGACCCAATCGTTTATGCCGGTGTGCGGCGGGACGACCGGAAGGTGCGGGTGCGGCCAATCTCGGGCGCCAATCGCATCGACATGCCGCGCTTCAAGGCCGGCGAGTTGGTGCAAATCAAGTTTGCCAGTGCGAGTGCCGGCGGCAATCAGCAGCGCGTGGCGAGGATTGACGCTGTCTCCGGCTCGACCATCACCTACTCCGGCGACGAACAAATCGTGCAAGCCGACGCGACGGGCATCACTGTCAGTCGGCTGGATGTTGCCGATCCTGGGAATGGTTCATCGCGGTTAGGCATCGATGGCAAGACGATCGCCGCCAACCAGATCGAGTTCAGCGCGTGGCAGGCCAGCGACTTCTTTGGCACGCCACTGATCGCGATCATCGATGGCGCAACCGTCGTCGCGGCGCAAGTGACCGCGGCGGTGCAGCCATTGAGCATCGAGCTGGCGGTGGGAACCATCGCCGGACCGATCACCCTGTCGCAGCCGCCGAACAGGACCGGCAGCGGCATTTCCGCCCGCTTCGCCGCTGACGGAGCAACGCTCCAGTTCAACGACAGCCCCCTGGGCGCCGCTCCAGGCAACGGCTTTATCGTGGCGGTCCCGTATGTTGACGCGCCCGCAACCGGAACCGGCAAGCTCGACAATGGCACCGTGCGCGTACCCAAAGATCACGAAAACGTCAGCCTGGAATTGGACCGCCTGAAATCGGTTACCGATCACGAACTCACGCACACATTGCAGGCGATTCGCCTCGGCCCGCTCCTGCTCAGCTACATTCCCATCTTTGTTTTCGAGTGCCTGGCCGATTTTACTCGAGCCAATGGTCCCACAATGTCAGACTATGTTTCCGGCACGCTGGCAGGCGAGGTCCTGTCCGCGGCGGGACTTGAGGCAAACGATGATGTGCAGGTCGCACAGAATGGTCGCGCTGCGGCCATCACCATCGGTGCGGCAAAGGACTCCGGCTTCCAGTTGAGCGACAAAGCGCGGCAGGCGCTGGTGGCAAAAAATATTCAGGATGGCGCGGTCATGGTCCGCCGCTCCTTGACCCCGGGCGCGAATAATGTCTTCAAGTGGATCAGCGCCATCGGGCAATTCTTCACCCTGGGTGCGCTCACCAACCTGGTGAACATTGTGGGATGGATTGGGCTGATCAACTGGATTGTCCAACTCATCGGCTGGCTGGCGAGTTCAAAGCCGCATGGCGTTTCCGCGCAGCTGCAATCGGATCAGAAGACGCTGACCCTCGATGCCGGCGCTTCGATCACCGGACTCACCGTCACGAGTTCGGTGTCGGTCAAAGGCAACGCACAGGGCGGAAATTCGCAAACCTTCATCCGCTCCGTCGCCAGCATTAATCAGCAAACGGTGGTGCTGCAACAGGAGGTACCGCTTACTGCCGGCGCAGTTGAGGTCACGCTGTATTCTTCGGCCTCTCCCTTCGGTGGCGCAAGAGACTACTTCCCGGCGACCATTCCCGATACCAGCAAGCCTGCCGTGATGAAGCTGGGCAGCGCCTTTGGCCAAACCCTGACATTGGAGGTGCGCGACCGGATCGACATTCGCACTCCCAGCGGAGTCAGCCACTCGACTTGCGTGGCCGCGGTGAACGGCGATGAGGTCACGGTCGAAGATGAAGTCCTGGTGCAACAGGGCGCTCCCAACGAAGTCACGGTGGCGAAGATCGGCACCGACGATGCGCACTGGCTGGAAGATACCGTGCTCGATACCGTCCGCCTGGGATGGATGAATTACATCAACGATCCCTGGGCCCAGATTACTCGCCACTTCGAACCGTCCAGCCTGGGCGGACGCATCACAACATCTTCACTGCGTTATCTGTTCAGCACGCATTCCTGGAGCCCGTTGTTCCTCGGCTACTTCTGGTTCGACAACGCCTACAAGCGTCCCAAAGGCCACCTGTCAAGCATGGAACAAGAGGCCTCCCATAACAGCGGCGACACGTATTCTCCTATCGGCTCAGTGCATGCCAAGCCGACGGTCGTAGGCGACGTTGGACGTTACTGGCTTACGGAGAATGGCGGCAGCCGCTATGGGACGGGGGGTGGAAGTCCGGGCGGCACCCCAATGGACTTCATCAACTTCGGACAACAGGACGCGCCGGGCGTGAATTTCTTGCAGGCGCCAGTGCTTTCCCAGGGAGCGGCGACCAGTCCAACGTTCTCATCGCTTACAGCGTTACCGGCGAACTCGGCGCCGGAAGACTTCTATCAGGTCAACGGATCAGGAGTCTTCCAGTCGATCGGCCCGCGCGGCTGGATTCCTGTTTCTACGCGCCTGGAACGCAGCGTCGGCATACAGGTTGCTTTCGCCCAGCCCAATACCTACAAAGTCACGGCGCAGTCGGCGGGCAATGCTATCTTTGGCAGCGATGTCCCCAACGCTGACGAAGCCCAAAAGGAAGGCGTTTCGGACCTGACCTTTCAACTCGACATCGCCGACGTTGCAGTGACGGTCGCGACCCAGGCCATCGCCGAAGGTCAGACTGCGACGCTCATTCCATTTCAACGCGCGGCCCTTTCCACGACGCCGAACACCAACCGGGTTTATCGCGCGACCCCCGCCGAGCCCGGCTTTGTGGTCGACTTCGTGGGTTCGGACCTGCAGGCGCACACGACGCTCGACAGCGATGACGTGGAGGTCAGCCGTTTCCACAAGTTCAATGCGGCGAGCAACTCCTTCGATTCGGGCATTACGCCGATGCATTTGCCCGACGACCTCGACATCGCTGTTCGCCGCATACAAGTGACCGTGACAAACGTCCTTCAGCCCACGATCGTGGTGGGCGCAAAGACCTTCAATGGTTTCCGCGCGACGCTGGATCAGACCGCCCCAGCAATCTCCTCCATACAGCCAGGAGGCACAGCGTTTCTGCTGGTTCCGTCGCAGATTGCGCCGCAAGCGTTCACCACAACGACCTCGCCTGCTTCGCCGTCACCGATAGACCCGCAATTCGCGCCACCGCCAAACATACCGGCGGCGGTGCAGACCTTCTTGGCTGATGGCGGCGCCTTTCAGGTCACGTTCCAGGCCAACCAGCCTCCGGAAGAAACGACAACCGTGACCGTCACGATTCAAGTCGGTCCTGATGCGGCAAGTTCCGTCCCGGTGACCGCGGCTGTGGAGTTGGATCCGTTCTTCACGCTGAACGCCGGCGCATTCACGGTTGCGAAGGGTGATGCGAACGGGCTGACGCTGACGTCGAGCACGGGTGTGGAGCTTGCTTCTGACACCTCGATCGCTGGTGTGACGGTAACGCCTGATCACGACAAGGTAAAGGTCGTTGTCGATGCGGCTTATTCCGGCCCCGCCACGATCACGATTCTGGTACACGACTCGGCGGACGCAACGCATTCGGCGCGGCGAACGCTCACCGTTACCTAGAACAGTTTCCGCCGCAGGACGCCTCCGCAGCTTAGTCGGCGAAGACCGGGGCTTCTTCCTTGACGGTTTTCTTCTTGCGCCACGGAATGTGAGCTAACACCCAATCCTGGAGGCGGTCCAGATAGAGGTAGACGACGGGCGTGGTGTACAGGGTCAGCATCTGGCTGACGATGAGGCCGCCGACGATGCTGATGCCCAACGGCCGGCGCAGTTCCGATCCCATGCCACGGTTCAGCGCCAGCGGCAAGGCGCCAAACATCGCCGCCGCCGTCGTCATCATGATCGGCCGGAAGCGCATGAGGGCAGCTTCGTAGATGGCTTCAGAAGCCGTCCTGCCCTGGCGCTCCACTTCCAGTGCGAAATCAATCATCATGATGGCGTTCTTCTTCACGATGCCGATGAGCAGAATGATTCCAATCAGCGAGATCACGTCCAACTGCATGTGGAACAGCAGCAGGGCGAGCAATGCGCCAGTGCCGGCCGAAGGAAGCGTCGACAGAATCGTGATGGGGTGAATGTAGCTTTCGTACAAAATGCCCAGCACGATGTACACCGCAACCAGCGCGGCAAGGATGAGCAGCGGCTCGGAGGTGAGCGAGTCTTTGAACGCTGCCGCCGTCCCCTGGAAGCTGCCGTGAATGGTCGCCGGCAGGCGCATGTCCCGCTCGGCTTCTTCGATGAGGCGGGTCGCCTCACCGAGTGAGGCCCCTTTCGCCAGGTTGAACGAGAGGGTTACCGAGGGGAACTGGCCCTGGTGATTCACTGTCAGCGAGGTGGCTGCCGTCCCGAAATGCGCAAACGCCGACAACGGCACCTGAGCGCCGCTGGAGGTGATGACGTACACACTGTCCAGCGCCGAGGGTGTCATCTGATATTTCGGATCGACCTCCAGCACCACGTGGTACTGGTTCAGCGTCTGGTAGATGGTCGAGATCTGGCGCTGGCCGAAAGCGTCATAGAGAACGTTGTCGATCTCAGAAGGCGTGATTCCCAGACGCGCGGCGGTGTCGCGGTCGATGATGACGTTCTGCTCCAGACCGTTGACCTGCTGATCGCTGTTGACGTCCTTCAGTATGGGAATGGTGCGCAATCTATCCAGCAACTTGGGCGCCCACTCGTACAATTCCTGCAAATCTTCGCCGGAAAGCGTGTACTGATACTCGGCGTTTGCGATGCGGCCACCGATCTGCAATTCCTGGTAGGGCTGGAAGAAGGCGCTCGCGCCGGATACGTGCGCCAACTTCGGGCGCAGGCGGTCGATCACATCGTTGGCCGTGACGCCCTTGCGTTCGTCCAGCGGCTTCAGGATCACCCAGATGCGAGCCTGGTTCTGCGCGCCGCCTCCACCCACGGAGGCGAGTACGTGCTGCACCGCTGGATCACGCTGCACGATGTTGATGTACTGATAGGCCTTCACCTTCATGGCGTCAAACGAGACGTCCTGGTCGCCAATGACATAGCCCTGCAGTCGCCCGGTATCTTGTTGCGGGAAAAATCCTTTGGGAACAATTACATACAGGTAAACGTTCACGAAAACTGTCAGGATCGTGATGGCCAGCACCAGCCGCTGATGCCGCAGCACCCACCCCAGCGACGTCTTGTAAAAGCGGTTCATCCAGACAAAACCGCGTTCGCTGATGCGGTACAGCGCGCCGTGCGAGCCGGGATCGTGCGCTTTGAGAAAACGAGCGCAGAGCATGGGGGTGGTGGTGAGCGAAACCACCAGAGAGATGGCAATCGCGGCGCTCAGGGTCACCGCGAACTCGTGAAACAGCCTGCCGACAATTCCCCCCATGAGCAGGATCGGGATAAACACGGCAATGAGCGAGGTGCTCATGGAGACGACGGTGAACCCGATCTCCCGCGCGCCCAGCAGGGCGGCCTCATACGGCGGCATACCCGCTTCCACGTGGCGCATGATGTTTTCCAGCACCACGATGGCGTCATCCACCACGAATCCGGTACAGATGGTGAGCGCCATCAGCGACAGGTTGTTCAGCGAGTAGCCGAACAGATACATCGCGCCGAAAGTACCGACAATCGCCAGCGGGACGGCCACGCTGGGAATCATGGTGGCGCGAAACTCCCGCAGGAATACGAACACCACCAGCACCACCAGAATCACCGAGATGATCAAGGTGGTTTGCACGTCGGAAACTGAGGCGCGCGTCGTGATCGTCCGGTCAAGACCAACCTGCAGCTTGATGGAAGGTGGTAGCGAGGCCTGGAGGAAGGGCAACGCGGCGAGAATATGGTCGGCGGTGGCGATGATGTTCGCGCCCGGCTGGCGAAAGGCCACAACCAGCACGCTGGGCTTGCCGTCAAAGCTGCCGTCGTTGTTGACGTCGGAATACGAATCGCTGACTTCGGCCACATCCGACAGCCGTACCGGTGCCCCGTTGCGATAGGCGACGATGAGGTTGCGGTAGTCTTTGGCCTTCTTGAGCTGGCCATTGGTGTGGATGATCCAGCTCTTGTTGCTGTTCTGCAGCATGCCGACAGCCTGGTTTACGTTTTCAGCGGCCACCACTGTGCGTAAAGTCTCCAGGCCGATGTTCAGCTTGTTCAGCAGATTGGGATTGGCCTCGATACGTACTGCAGGCTGCGAAGACCCCCACACAAAGACCTGCCCAACACCATCAATCTGCGACAGTTTTTGTCCCATGATGGAGTCGGCCGCGTCGTACATCTGATCCTTCGTCATGGCGTCAGAGGTCATCACCAGGATCATCACCGGAGAGTCCGCAGGGTTGATCTTGCGGTACCTCGGGTTGCTGGGCATGTCAGGGGGCAGGTAGTTGCGCGCCGCATTGATGGCAGCCTGCACATCGCGCGCTGCGGCGTCGATGTTGCGGTTCAGGTCGAACTGCATGGTGATGCCGGTCGAGCCGAGCTGACTGCTCGAGGTCATCTGGTTGACGCCGGCGATGCGTCCGAATTGCCGTTCCAGCGGCGTAGCGACCGACGACGCCATCGTTTCCGGGCTGGCGCCCGGCAGCCCGGCGCCCACAGAAATCACTGGAAAATCCACTTGCGGCAGACGGCGAAACCGGAAGCTGGATGTAGGCAAGGACGCCGGCGAGCAGCAACGCGAGCGTGAGCAGGGTTGTTGCGATGGGCCGTTCGATCGCCGGCTTGGAGATGTTCACGCTAGTCTCCCAGGGCCTCGGCCGGTTTCGGTGCGCGCATCCGGCGAAGCGCCTCACCCAGGCGATCGAACCACAAGTACACGACCGGCGTCGTGTACAGCGTCAACAACTGGCTGACCAGCAGGCCGCCAATGATGGTCACGCCCAGCGGCTGGCGCAGCTCCGAACCGGTCCCCGTGCCCAGTGCCAGCGGCACCGCGCCGAACAAGGCGGCCAGCGTGGTCATCATGATGGGGCGGAAACGCAGCAGGCAGGCTTCGTAGATCGCGTCCACCGGCTTCTTGCCTTCGCCACGCTCCGCTTCCAGCGCGAAGTCGATCATCATGATGGCGTTCTTCTTCACAATACCGATCAGCAAGATGATGCCGATGAGCGCCATCACCCCCAGGTCCATGTGGAACAGTTGCAGCGCGATGATCGCGCCCACACCTGCAGAGGGCAGGGTCGACAGAATCGTGATGGGATGGATGTAGCTCTCGTACAACACTCCCAGCACGATGTAGACGGTGACGATGGCGGCGAGAATCAGCCAGCCTTCATTGGCCAGCGAAGCTTCAAAAGCGCGGGCGGTACCCTGAAAGGCGCTCTGAATACTCGGTGGCAACCCGACCTCCCGCTCCGCGTTGTTGATGGCGGTCACCGCTTCGCCCAGCGAATAGTCGCCGCCCAGGTTGAACGAGATGGTCACAGCAGGGAACTGCCCTTGATGATTCAGCGACAACGCGCCTGAGCCGGTCTCGAAGTGTGCGATTGCGCTCAGCGGCACCTGGCCGTTTGCGCCCGGCACATAAATGTCTTTCAGCGAATCCGGATCGTCGCGGTACTGCGGATCGACCTCCAGCACCACGTGGTACTGGTTGAGCTGGGTGTACATGACCGAGATCAGGCGCTGGCCAAACGCGTCATACAGCGTATTGTCCACAGCAGCGGCGCTTACTCCCAGCCGCGAGGCGGTGTTACGGTCGATCACCAGCCGCGCTTCCGCCGCCTGGTTCTGTTGATCGGTGGCGACGTCGCGCAACTGCGGCAGCGTCTTCAACTTTTCTACCAGCTTGGCCGTCCACTCTCCCAGTTCCTTGGGATCGGCATCCTCCAAAGTGAACTGATACTGCGTGCGGCTGACGCGGTCTTCCACTGTCAGGTCCTGCACCGGCTGCATGTACAGCGTGATCCCCTGAACGTCCGCTACTTCCTTCTGCAATCGCTTGATGATGGTGGTCACGTCATCATCACGTTCATCACGGGACTTCAGGTTGATCTGAATGCGCCCGCTGTTCGGTGTCATGTTCGTGCCGTCGACGCCGATAAACGAAGACAGACTCTCCACGTCCTTGTCTTTGAGGATCGCCGCCGCCAGCGCCTGCTGCCGTTCTCCCATGGCTGCGAAGGAAATGCTCTCCCGCGCATCCGTTATGCCGGTGATGACTCCGGTGTCCTGCACCGGGAAGAAACCCTTGGGCACGATGATGTACAGCCAGATGGTGGCAACCAGGGTCGCGATGGTCACCAGCAGTGTCGCCGTCTGGTGCTTCAGAACGAACTGTACGGTGCGGCCGTAGAAGGCGATGGTTTTGTTGAAGGCATTCTCTGACCATTCGTAGAACCGTCCATGCCTGACCTGATCGCGTGGCCGCAGAAGCAGGGCGCACATCATCGGCGTCAGGGTTAGCGAAATGATTGCCGAGATCAGGATGGTGGCCGCCAGCGTGACCGCGAACTCGCGGAACAAGCGTCCCACGATGTCACCCATGAACAGCAGCGGGATGAGCACCGCGATCAGCGAGACCGTCAGCGACACGATGGTGAAACCGATTTGGGCAGAGCCTTGGAGCGCGGCCTCGAGCGGCGTGTGACCTTCTTCGATAAAGCGCTCGATGTTCTCGATCATCACGATGGCGTCATCGACCACGAAGCCGGTGGAGATGGTCAACGCCATGAGGGAAAGGTTGTCGAGCGAGTAGCCCAGCAGGTACATCACGCCGAAGGTGCCGACCAGCGAGAGCGGCACCGCCACGCTGGGAATGATGGTCGCCGACAGCGTACGCAGGAAGATGAAGATCACCATCACCACCAGCGCGATGGTCAGCATCATCTCGAATTGCACGTCCTTGACGCTGGCGCGGATGGTGGTGGTGCGGTCGGTAAGGACCGTGACCTTGACTGAGCTGGGCAGATTGGCTTGCAGCTGCTGCAGCCGTAGCTTGATGCTGTCAACCACCTTGATGATGTTTGCGCCCGGCTGCCGCTGGATGTTCATGATCACCGCCGGCGTGGTGTTCATCCAGGCTGCCTGGTTGGCATTTTCCGGCCCTTCAATCACATTCGCCACATCGGAGAGTCGCACCGGCGCCCCATTCTTGTAGGCGATGATGATGTCGGCGTACTGCTTGGGATTGAAGAGCTGGTCGTTGGCGCCGATGGTGTACGACAGGCGGTTGTTCTGTAGCTGGCCCTTCGCCTGATTGACATTCACCTGCCCAATCATGGCGCGCAACTGCTCCAGGCTGAGACCGTAGGACGCCAGCGCCTGGGGATTGGCCTGAATACGCACGGCAGGCTTCTGGCCGCCGCTGATGGTGACCAACCCCACGCCGGGAAGCTGCGAGATCTTCTGCGCGAACGTCGTGTCCGCCAGGTCTTCCACCTTGGGCAACGGCATGGAATCGGAGGTCAGCGCCAGCGTAAGGATCGGCGCATCCGCCGGGTTCACTTTGCTGTAGATCGGCGGCGTTGGCAGATCGTTGGGCAGATACAGTTGGGCCGCATTGATGGCGGCCTGCACTTCCTGCTCAGCGACGTCAATGTTCTCTTCCAGATTGAACTGCAGGGTGATGACCGAAGCGCCGAAGGCGCTGGTCGACGTCATCTGGCTCAAGCCCGGCAACTGGCCGCACTGGCGCTCCAGTGGCGCCGTAATGGACGACGCCGTGACGTCCGGGCTGGCCCCCGGATAAAACGTAACAATCTGGATCGTCGGATAGTCGACTTGCGGTAGCGCCGAAATGGGCAGTTGCCGGTAGGCCACGATGCCCACCAGCAACAAGCCGGCCATCAGTAGCGAGGTCGCAATCGGCCGGATAATGAATGGCCGCGAAATGCTCATGATTCCGAGCCTGTCCTGTCGTTGATCAGTGCATTCTTCGACTGGCCGCCTTGCCGCTGCGGCGCCTGCGGATTAACTTTGCTTCCTGCTTGCAGCTTCTCCTGCCCGTCAGTGACCACCCGGTCGCCGGCCTGTAGGCCGGAGGCGATCACCACCGTGGTGCCCTGCGTCAGGGCGATTTGCACTGGCTGCATCTTGACCGTATCGTCCTTTTCCACCACATAGGCGAAGCTTCCTTGCGGACCACGCAGCACGGCAGCCGCGGGTGCCGTGATGGCGTCTTTGCGCGTCTCCAGCAGCAGGTGTACGTTCACAAACTGGTTCGGCCAGAGCGTGTTCTCGGGATTCTCAAAAACCGCTTTCAACTTCGCGGTGCCGGTCGAAGCATCGATCTGGTTGTCGATGGTCAGGAGCTTTCCGGCGGACAACTTCGTCTGATCATCGCGTCCGTAAACATCAACCTGGAGCGGTCCTTTTCGCATCTGCTGTAGCACGGACTGCAACTGATCTTCGGGAAGCGTGAAGATCACCGCAATGGGATGCAATTGCGTAATCACCAGCATCGGCGTGCTGGACGAGGCCTGCACGTAGTTGCCCGGATCCACCTGGCGCAGGCCAACCCGGCCGTCAATGGGCGAGGTAATGCGGCAGTAGGTGAGATTCAGCTTCGCACTGTCGATCGCCGCTTTGTCAGAGGCAATGGTGCCTTCGTATTGCCCGAACGACGCCTGCATCGTGTCCAGGTCCTGCTTGGCGATGACTCCGCTGTCATAGAGTGCCTTATTGCGCTCATATTGCGCTTTCGCATTGGCGAGTTGAGCTTCGTCGCGTTGCAGATTGGCTTCTGCCTGCGCCAGCGCCACTTTGAATGGCCGCTCGTCAATCACGATCAGCAGGTCGCCCTTGCGTACCTCCTGGCCCTCCTGGAAGTTCACCTGCATGATTTGCCCGTCGACCCGGCTCTTGAGAGAGACAGTGTTAAAGGCCTGGACCGAGCCGAGGCCGGTCAGATAAACCGGGAAATCGCGTTCCTTGACGGTCGCCACGCCTACCGGCACAGCCGAAGGCGGACCGCCGGCATGGGCCTTGCGCCCATTGCCGCTATTGCCCTGACTGCAGGCGGCCAGAAGGGCACATAAACTAATGGCGATCGCAATTCCGATAACTCCGCGACGCTTCAACTTTCCTCCTAGGGTTCGCTATGTCCAGGGTGGGGAGACGATTACTTCAGGGGCGCATAACAACACTGGAAGCGAACCCAGTACATCAATATTATTGCCTTAAAGTATTAGACCGGAATTGCCATGCTAAGGGCCGTTAAGAGAGGGTGAAGGAAAGTTAAGTTTTGTGAAGGCCGATCATACATCGCGAAACACTTCTTCACCGCCGCATCCGCCGGGAAGGAGCAAAATGAAGCCCATGAAGCGGCTGCTCGTCGTCGACGACGACCAAGGATTGGTCAACCTGCTGAAGCGCTTTCTCGAAGCCGAGGGCTTTACGGTCGATACCGCGTACGACCATCCCGGCGGATTGAAGGCAGCCCTCTCCGGCGAGCACGAACTTATCATCCTTGATGTGATGTTGCCGGGCGGCTCAGGTTTTGAGTTGTTAAAGTCCTTGCGCCAGGTATCGAGAACGCCAGTGCTGCTGCTCACCGCGCGCGGCGAAGCCGTGGACCGCATCCTGGGCCTGGAGATCGGGGCCGACGATTATCTCGCCAAGCCCTTCGATCCCCGCGAGTTGGTCGCCCGGGTGCGCGCGATTCTGCGGCGCACCCGCGAGGACCTTTCCGGAGCTCGCACCGACGCTGACGAAATCTTGAGCGTCGGCGAAATCGAGATGTCGATGGGGACGCGCACCGTCACTTGCGGAGGAGAACCGGTCGACGTCACGTCGGTGGAGTTCAACGTCCTCGAACTGTTGCTGCGCCATGCCGGCAATGTGGTGACGCGCGAGCAGCTTGCTGAAGTCGCCCTGGGGCGTTCCCTGAATCCCTTTGATCGCAGTGTTGACGTACATGTCAGCCGGCTGCGCAAGAAGCTGGGCAATTTCCCCGGCAGCGACGATCTGATCCGTCCCATTCGCGGCATCGGATACTTTATGCCGGCATCGGCCGCGGAGCGGAGCAAAACATGAATCGCCGCCTGTTCTGGAAGATCTTTCTGCCCTTCTGGGTGGTGCAGGCCATGCTGCTGGGCGCCCTCTACCTGCGCCTGCACATTCGCCTGCATTCTGAGCGGCCCTGGTGGGTGCAGCCTTCGCGACAGGCCATGCCCAAACTGGCACTCGACGCTGCCGCCGAATATGATCGCGGCGGCCAGCCTGCGCTCGATGCTTTTCTCGACAGCATTTCGGTCCCGAACCGGGCTTCTTACTGGCTTCTGGACAAGGATGGCAGGGATCTGGGCGGCAGGTCTTTGCCGAACGGACTTGAGGCAAACGCCCAGCAGGCGTCGCAGACGGGCGGATCGGTACGGGTTGAAGACTCGTCGGTTGTGGTTAGCACCGTCGCTACCCCGGAATTGCGATACCTTCTGGTGGCGGAGTTTATTCCCCCGCCACTCTCCGAACGCGTCCCTGGCGACCTGCTGTGGACCCTGAAGCTGAGCACCGTGGTGTCGCTGCTCTTATGCTTGCTAATCGCCCACTACCTGAGCAAGCCCATCGAGCGGCTGCGCAACGCCACCAACGAACTGGCGCGCGGCAACCTCGACATTCGGGTCAGCCACTATATTGGGAACCGCCGCGACGAGATCGCCGAACTGGTGCGCGACTTCGACTCCATGGCGGGCGAGTTGCGCAATCTTATTCAAAGCGAGCGCAACCTGCTCAGCGGCGTCTCTCACGAGTTGCGTTCGCCCATCGCGCGCATTCGCCTGGCGCTGACCCTGGCCCGCGGCCCTGACGCCAACGAGCGTCGCGAAATGCTCGACCGCATCGAGCAGGACACCATCCAGCTCGACTCCATGCTGGAAAAGATCCTCACCGTCGCGCGCCTGGAGGGCGGACAGCACAAATCAAACTTCAGCAACCTCTCGCTGCAGGATATTGTCGAAGATGTTCTGCACGATGCGCGCTTTGAGGCCACGGCGCTCGATGTCGATATCCGCTTTACCGGCAGCCCAGACGTGCACCTGCGCGGCGATGCCGACCTGCTGCGCAGCGCCATCGAAAACATCGTGCGCAACGCTGTTTTTTATTCCGGGAAGGGCGGCCAGATTGACATCAGCCTTCGCCGCGATAACGGCACCGCCACACTGTCGGTGCGCGACAACGGTCCCGGGGTTCCTGAAGAGTCGCTTGCCTTGCTGTTCAAGCCCTTCTATCGCGTCGACAACTCCCGCGAGGTCTCGACCGGAGGCATGGGTCTCGGCCTGGCCATCGTGCGCAACGCCATAATGACGCATGGCGGAACCGTCACGGCGCAGAATGTCGTTCCCCACGGCCTGCAGATCGATATCTCGCTGCCCATTGTGCCGGCTGGCCCGCCGCCGCGCGTGCCGCCGCCTGCCCTGGCCACGTCGACGAAGCGGGACGCGTAGCTAGGTCCTTATCGAGGGCCCCCGCAAGCACAAATAACTACTGGCTACTGGAACGGTACCGGCGGCCCGATCAACGGAGTGTTGAGGGCACCTCCGACGGCCGTGACAATTGCATTCCATCCCGGATTCCTCACGGTTTTTCGTGTTTGTTCAATGACTTGAGAGCCAACCCTTGGCGTCGCAAGACGTAATCCCTGAAACCGATTCTGCGGCTATTTTGCGGAAAAACTAAGGGATTTGCCTGATAGGCGCTCATGCCACGGTCAGGTAGTCTCGGAAGCGAGATATCGAGGGGCGGTGCTTTCGGCCATAGCTATATGGGACCCTTTCGCCATTTCACTAACGCGCCGACATTGCTGTGCTGAAGTGTTGTTCGGCCGAGCTGGCCGTGCGTTTTCATCCAGAACTCTATTAAGACCGGATGGCCGATTGAGAAAGTCTGGTTTCAATCCAAATGCCTTCTCCGATGACGGTTCACTCACCTTCATCCGCTGGAGATGGCGTCCGGCCCACGGGGCCGGCCCGCAGAAATCTCGGAAAGTCCGCGAAGGAGTACAGGGTATGAAACGACAGAGCTTACAGACCCTTGCACGTGTTGTCGTGTTTTCGGCCATTGCGCTGGCACTGAGCGTGCCTGCCTTCCCGCAGAGCGTGAAGACCGAAGGATTGATCACCGGACGCAATGGGGACCAGATCTTCCTCAAGACTGCGAACAACCCTAAACTGATTGTTCTTCTTACCCAAAACACCGACGTAGCTCAGACTCTGGCACCGTTCAAGGCGCGCAGAAAAGAGATGTCGATGGCTTCCCTCATTCCGGGTCTCGCCATTAAGGTGGAGGGGAATTCCAACGACCAGCAGCAGATCGTGGCGACCAAGATCCGGTTCTCCGGCAAAGATCTGCGCGAGGCGCAATCCATCGAAGCCGGCATGCACGAAACCCAGGAGGAGCTGCAAAAGCAAAACGAGCAGTTGCAGGCGCAGAACGAAGCTTTGAAAGCGCAGCAGGAGCAAACCGCGGGGCAGGGTCTTGAGCTGGAAAGGAATAAGGCGGCCATCGAGGCGGCCGTCGCCCGCTTCGGACAACTGGACGACTACTACATCATGGACGAAGTGACCGTGCTCTTTCCTAACGGCAAGGCGAAGGTCCCGCAGGAATACGTCCCTGAGCTTATGCAGCTTGTTAACAAAGCGAAGGACATCAAAGGCTACATGATTGAGGTCAAGGGCTATGCCTCGGCGGTTGGGCCCGCTGAATTCAACCAGAAACTTAGCTCCGATCGCGCCAATAACGTGACCGCCATTCTGCTGCAACAGAGCCATGTTCCGCTCACTCGCATGTTATCGCCGGGCGCCATGGGAGAGAGCGACCAGATTGGCGACGCTCAGAGCAAGGAAGGTCAGGCTGAGAACCGCCGCGTTGTGATCCGGGTTCTGCAGAACAAGGCCATCTCCGGCGTCACCACGAGTGCATCTAAAGGCCCCTCGTCTTAAAGGGGCCTCGCTGATTGGTGATCGGAAGCTTTTTTTCGTGTTCGAGGCCAGCTTCCCGCAATGCCATAAATAGCTATTGTCAAGCGATGCCAAGGTACTGCTGCGGAATGAAGGAAAAAGGATGCAGGCCCGTGGATAATAGGCGGAGCCGTGCGACACCCAAGCCGCAACAGCGCAACTGCCGAACAGCCACCCCAAAACCAGCCCAACCCGCCGCAAGCTGACATCGAAAATACCAACCAAGCCCTCGATCAACAATCCCATGCTCCCGCGAATCAGTCTTTGTGAGAACTGCCGGCTAGCTTCGCGCACTCCCGCGTACTCCCGCGCGACAACTCGCCGCCCGTCGGCTAAACTGAATGCTTACCTATGGTGTGGTTCAAGCGCGAAAACGCAGAGCTCGACACTTCCGGCGAGAGGAAGGTCAAGACCGAAGGTCTGTGGGTGAAGTGTGACCAGTGCCGGCAGATCATCTGGAAGAAAGATCTCGATCAGAACCTGAATGTCTGCCCCAAGTGCGACCGGCACTTCCGCATCGACGCGCGCACCCGCCTGTCGCAACTCCTCGACGATGGGCGCTACGAGGTCGACGACGATAACCTGGTCTCCACCGATCCGCTGAAGTTTACCGATCTTAAGCCCTACGCCGACCGCCTGCAGCGCGCCCGCAACGATACCGGCCTGAACGATGCCGTGATCAACGCACGCGGCAAACTCGACGGCAAACCCGTGTTTATCAGCGCCATGGAGTATTCCTTCATCGGCGGTTCCATGGGAGCGGTCGTAGGCGAAGTTCTGGCCCGCGCTATTGAGCGCGCTACCGATCAGCGGCTGCCCCTCATCATCGTCTCTGCCTCCGGCGGCGCCCGCATGATGGAAGGCGTGGTCAGCCTGATGCAGTTGGCCAAGATCTCCTCCGCGCTGGCGCGTATGGACGACGCCGGTGTGCCCTACATCTCGGTGCTCACCGATCCCACGACCGGCGGCGTGACCGCATCATTTGCCATGCTGGGTGATCTGAACATTGCCGAGCCTGGCGCATTGATCGGCTTCGCCGGACCCCGTGTCATCGAGCAGACCATCCGCCAGAAACTGCCCGAAGGCTTTCAGCGCAGCGAGTTCCTGTTGCAGCACGGAATGCTCGACGCCGTCATCCACCGCCGCGACCTCAAGCAGTACATCTCTCGCGCGTTGGACTTCATGAGCGTCACCCCCCAAAGTGCTGCCCAAGCCTAAAGTGAACGGAGCGGAGCTGCAGTCAACCGTGTCTTGATCTGGCGAGTGGGAACCATGACAACCGCTGCAATCGGTCATTGATTCAGGTCACTACCTGGGCCCGGCCTTCGTGACATATCGCTCATCCCCCAAGACTTGCATCGAACTAAGCTCAGGCCACGGGACCACAGTGATGGCGTTGAGTCGTTCCCAAGTACAGGAGCTCTACACCAGGGGAATCGATCGGTATAAGCCCCTTCATCTGTTTTTTCCGGAGCTCGCAAGCAATTCAGGCTTTGCTTAAGCGCTCAGGCTTGATCCGCCCAGGGTTGCGAGTGCTCGATGCCGGTTGCGGTTTTGGCAATCGAGCCGCTGGCGCTACCGAAGGACGTCCCGCAAACCGGTGTGGCCGCGCTCTCCGCAATTTCAAAGGCTGTGCCTTCGATGGGCGGAGATGCGATTCCTGGCCTTCAAGATCTGTCGCGCACACTTTACTTCTCGGCGGGCATTACCAAACAACGCAAATATCCGGGCGGTGAGATCTACTTTGGTGCAGCAGCCTGCACCGGAGCGTTAACTCGCTGAAACCAAATGGCAGCCTCGCCGAAATTTCGCCGCATACCATAGCCTGGCATACGGCTATTGGAGCTTCTGCAATCAGATACTCTCCAAAAGCGCCTTTAGATACTTCCAAAAACTCTCGACAGTTGAGATCTGGACGCGCTCGTTGGGGCTGTGCACATCGACAATGGTGGGCCCAAAAGAGATCAACTGCATCCCCGGGTACTTCTCCCCAATGACTCCGCATTCCAGCCCGGCATGCATGGCGACCAGACTCGCCGGTTTGCCGAATACATTTTCATGTACCTGTTGAGCTTTACGAACCAGTTCGTTGTCCGGTTGCGGCTTCCAACCGGGATAACCGCCGCTATGCTCGACCTCGAAGCCCGCAAGCCGGCAGACGGTGGCAACCGTGTTTGCCGCGGCGCGCCGGCTGCCGTCGATCGCACTCCGCTGGCTAGTCATGACCTCGACTGTGTTGCCGTCGGTCGCCATGGTCGCAAAGTTCGTCGAGTTCTGCACCAGCCCGGCAATGTCCGGACTCATCGCGATCACGCCATGCGGGATAACCACCATCAGGTCGACGATGGCCTGAGCGTCCTTGGGTTTGATCACCTTTTCAGGGCGAGGCGCGGCTTCCAGCTTGATCTGAAGCCCGGGATCAAAGCTCCCCAAATCAGTCTTCAATTCGGCCTCTGCGCCGGAGACGATGCTCTTCAGCTTGCTGCCTCGTTTGCCGTCGAGGACGACCACCGCCGAGGCCTCGCGCGGAATCGCATTGTGAGCATTGCCGCCTTTTATTTCGGCAATTTCGATGGGCAGTTTGGCTAGCGCGGTTTGCAGGACGAGTCCCAGGACGCGTAACGCGTTGCCGCGGCCCTGATGAATATCCACACCGGAATGACCACCCTTTAGCCCCGATACCTTGATGCGATACGCTTTGTTGCCCTTCGCGGGTTGACGCGTGATCTTGCGGCGAGCGATGGTGTTTACTCCTCCCGCGCAGCCGATACAAAGAGTGCCGATTTCCTCGCTGTCGAGGTTCAGGAAATATTTGGACCGCAAAACGCCACCGCGAAATTCTGTTGCGCCCGTGAGCCCGGTCTCCTCGTCAACCGTGAAGATGAATTCCAGTGGACCGTGCGCGATGTCATTGCTTTCCATAACGGCGAGGGCTGCGGCTACTCCGATGCCGTTGTCGGCGCCCAGCGTGGTGCCCTGGGCCTTGACCCAATCGCCATCGCGCGCCACCTTGATCGGGTCGTGGTCAAAGTTATGATTCGTACCCTCGTCCTTTTCGCACACCATATCGAGGTGGCCCTGCAAGAGCGACATCGGTGCCCGCTCACGGCCACGGTGTGCGGGCTTTCGAATGATCAGATTGCCGGTGCGGTCCTGAATGATTTCGAGTCCGAGGCGGCCGGCTTGGGCCATCACGTACTCACGGACTTTGGCTTCTTTTTTCGAAGGGCGTGGAATGTTGGTTAAGGCGTCGAAGTGCTTCCATAACAGCTGGGGTTCGAGATTCAAAAGTGCTGGTGTCATATCGCTCCCGTTCGTTGCTATGTGAGTATTGAATAACCTTTGGCGTTCGGGGCGCAAGCGGCATCGTCTCCTGCCTTCCGGCGCACGACAATTCTGAGATGTACTTGGTGGAAACTCGCGGACGGCCCATGGCCTCACTTCGTTTCGGGGGACGTGCCATGGCTTGACTTCCACTTTGGCCATGGTCTATCAAAGAGACGTACAACCTGCATGAAGGGTGAAGGAGTTCACCTTAGAACCGCTGTCCCAACCTAACGCGGACAGATGATGACTCCTGACAGGAGAAACTTGTCTCGGAGTCGCGTCTGTGGCAAGTCTTCCCTGCAAATCACATAGGAGCTGCGTTCGATGGCGAACGTGCAGTCGACCGTTTACGCCCTTGCAGGGCCATACCTCGAAGCCGCCTCGGCCTCTTCTGCGGCTGACGACCTAAGGCGCTGTCGTTTGTTGCGATGGATTCTCAAATTGGGCACAGAAAACCAGCGTGGAGAGAACCAGGTTGCGTGAGCGTCCCATCACGTTGAATGGTGCCCAGCGGCAGCACTTGCTGATTACGTGCAAGCACATTGACAAGCTGCTGGGTGACATTGAGGCGACACTGAACGCCGCGGCGTCGAAGACCGTCTTTCCGAACTATGTCAACGACGTGACGCACGCCCAGAGAAAGACGATCGAGGACTACATTGCTCGGGTGCGTGGTCAGCTCCTGCAAGTACTCGCCGGGCAATCGCTAGCCCCCGAAAAGCCCGGCTTGTCGGCCATTCATTCAATCCATGTCAATCTCAGCTTCGTCGACATTGCGATTGCGGAGCTTGCACCCCATTACATGCGCGGCTACGGCCCGGTTCCCGAGGAAGGCGCCGCTGATCTCAACGGCATCGTGACGGAGTTGCAATCGGCCATCAAGGAGCTGACGCGCTATGTGCTGCAGCCTCGCGCCGGCGATCTGCGCGAACGAGTTGAACAGCTGGCGCAGGAAGGTTGGGACATTGCAGGCCTGCGGCTGCTGGCGGACATTATCGACCGCCATGGACTGACGGAATTTCGCCCGACCATCACCATGCTACTCGATCGAGCGGAAGATACCGCGCTGGAAATCGCCGTCTTTGGGCGTGTCAGCACCGGCAAGTCCTCCCTGCTGAATCACGTGATTGGCGCCGACCTGCTGCCGGTGGGTGTCACCCCCATCACGGCGGTGCCGACGAGGATCGGCTACGGCCAAAAACCCTTGGTAAGGGTCTGGCAGGAAGGCTTGGGGGTTTCCCAGCACCGGGTGGAAGAGCTGCCTTCGTTGGTTGATGAACGGCAAAATCCGGAGAACCGCAAACGGGTTGGCCGCATACTGGTGCTATACCCATCCGAGCGCTTGCGCGAAGGGATTGTGTTTGTAGACACGCCCGGCGTAGGATCGCTGGCCACTAGGGGTGCAGCCGAGACGCTCGCCTATCTGCCACGCTGCGACGCCGGTATCGTGCTGGTGGACGCGGGATCTACTCTCACTCCGGACGACCTCACCCTCATTCGCGCCTTGACCCACGCCGGTACGGCCGCGACTGTGCTGGTCAGCAAAGCCGACCTTCTGTCGCAAGCGGACCTTGGGCAACAGATTGCCTATGCGAAGCGGCAACTGCAGAACGAGCTTGACACCGACCTGTCGATTCGCGCCGTGAGCGTTGTGCCGGGCCATGCGGAACTGCTGGAACGCTGGTTCTCCGAGGAACTGTCTCCGCTCTATGAGCGCAAACAGCGCCTGCTGCAAGAGTCGCTGGCCAGAAAAACACTCATGCTGGCTGGTGCGGTGCGCTCCGCGCTAGAGGCGCTGGTTTCCTACTCGCGACCCGAGGGCGATGACCGCATCCAGCTGGAAGAGATCGATCTTGAGCTGCGGCGATGTGCCGGTCATCTGCAAACCTTCCAAACCGAGCTGCGGCGCGGAACGGATGAAATCCCGCGACTCGGTTCCTTCATTGTGGCAAAGGCAGGCGAAGCCGTGGCGGATCTTTGGGCCGGCGAACGGGAGGTGGACTGTGCTGAGGTCCTGCGCAGTACGGCATCGGAGGTAGCCCTTGAACTGGCCGCCGAGGTCCGCAGCAAACTGTCGCGGGTGCAAGAGAGGATGCAACAGGAGCTGTCGAAGGTGTCAGCTTTGTTGAGATCTACAGGCGTACCCCGCGAGGGCGATCTCCAGCTGGCGGCGGAAATGCCGGTCTTTCACATGAATTACCAGAGCGAATTTGCGCGCCCGCCAATCTACGCGAACCTCGGGCGATGGCTCCGGATCCGGGCAGCCACCGGCATCCTGCAACCCTATGAAAGTGGGTTGTATCAGGCGCTGGAGAGCTATTCGCGCTTGCTGTACTCGTGGGGGACTGACGCGAGCTCAGACCTGGAACGCCGTTTTGACAGCTTTGCCAACCGCTATCGGGTACAGTTGGAACGGCTCTTGCTCGATCGCCAACGAACCAATATCGATTCCGACCGAGTGAAATCCGACCTGGAGAGCCTGTCTGCGATGTTCGTTGCCCAGACAGATAATGAAGCGATAGCTTCCTGAGTCATACGTCTGAGTCAGAAGAGGATGACCAGTGGCAAGGACGGCCACTCTATGAGGCAATTGTGGAGCTCTGCCGCAAGTTGGACATCGCCGGAGCTACCGTGTACCGCGGGATCGAGGGATATGGCGCCGGCACCATCATTCACCGTTCCCACCTGGTGCAGTTCTCGGCAGATGCTCCCATCCTGGTGCAGATCATCGATACGGCTGAGAACATTCAGCGCCTTCTTCCAGCCCTCGATGAGATGGTCCGCGAAGGACTAATCGCCATGTCCGAAGTCGACGTGATCAAGTACGTGCACCAGGAGGGATTAAGGTCGCAGCCGTGAAGTCGCATTCCGATAAGGGTGGTTCAGGGAAGGATGGGTCCAGAGCAGATGCCGGCGCCGGTATCTTGAAGCGCGCCGAAGAGTTGGAGGCGCTACGTCAGCGACTGGCGCAGCGGCGAGCGTTTCTCTTCCACGGGCCAGCCGGGGTTGGCAAAACATTGCTCTTGTCGGAAGTGGTTCGGGAGTTCCCCGATGTTCTCTACAGCGGCAGCAATCCCACGCCCCAGGCGCTGTACCGGAATTTGGCGGATTTGCTTTTAGCGGCGGGGCATCCGGTATTCACCAGAGCGTTCGCAGGTGGGCCGGCATCATTGCAGGCGAAGAGCGCCGTGTCCCTCAAAGGACTGGTGCGGGACGCCCTGCTCAACTCCAGGTACCTGATCGTCGTCGATCACCTGGCGCGCCCGTCGCATGCGCTGGGTGCAACGGTCCGTGAGTTGATGCTGAATTGGTCGCTTCCGGTTGTCGCCGTTGCTCGCTCTGCTCATATGGAAGATGTGGGATTTGTGTTGCCGCTCTTTCCTGACCGCAGCGACAGGCTGGTTTTAAGAAATTTCGATCCCGATCGCGCGGCGGAATTTGCGGCGATATGCGCACGAAGTGAGGGTGTGACCGCAGAGAATCTAGCACACTTTCTCGATCGAGTCGTCGAATACAGCGACGGCAACCCAGGAGCGATGCTGCGCATGATTCGCTTGGCTCGCGATCCCCGATACGTTCACGGGGACCGAATCAAGATCGCCCCGCTGTATATCGATTACAAAATTGCGACGGTGAATGACTGATGGGATGCTCGCAGTTCGACAAGTGGGCCACATGCAGAACGTAGAAAATATACCCACGGCGAACCCGATCGCGCATGCATTGGGGGAGGCACAGGCACTTTCGCGGCTGGCGGAGATTGCCGCCGGGCTGGGCGAGCCCTCGGCCACAGAGGATATTCGCCAGCTTGTCTCCAGGGTCCAGGAAGGCCGCTTCTTTGTTGCCTGCGTCGGCCAGTTCAAACGCGGCAAGTCCACGCTGCTCGATGCGCTAGTCGGAGAAGAGATTTTGCCTACCGGCGTCGTGCCGGTCACCACTGTCCCCACCGTGCTCCGCTATGGCGCGCAGCGAACTGCCCGCGTCCTCATCGACGGCGAGTGGAAGACAATTCGTCCCGAGGACCTGTCTCAGTATGTCTCCGAAGAGCTCAACCCGGAGAACAGGAAGCGGGTGGAAGGGGTAGAAGCGTTTCTCACCTCACCGTTGTTGGCGTCGGGCATGTGCCTGGTCGACACGCCCGGCATTGGCTCCGTGTTCTCCGGCAACACCGCAGCCACCAGGGATTTCATTCCGCAGATTGACGCGGCCATCCTGGTGGTAGGCGCCGACCCGCCCATTTCGGGAGAGGAGGCGGCACTGGTCGAGGCCGTAGCCGCGAACGTCGACCATATTCTGGTCGTCCTCAACAAGATCGACCGCGTCTCAAGCGCCGAGCGGCAACAGGCAGCGGCATTTGCCGGCAAGGTGTTGGAGGCACGTCTGAAGAAGCCGGTCGGCCGGATTTACCAAGTCAGTGCGCTGGGCAATCTGAACCAATCCCAGAGCGGCGATGACTGGAACATCCTGACCGAGGACCTGGCTCGGTTGGCGAAGCGTTCCGGACAGGACATGACCCGTGCCGCAGCCGAGCGCGGGCTGAGGCGCTTCTCCGCATCGCTACTACGTTCGGTTGACGAACGGATCCGGGCTTTGAGAGAGCCCATCGAAGATTCCGAGCGGCGCATCGCCCATCTTCGGCAGACGGTCGGCCAGGCGGAACAATCCTTGGGCGATCTCGGAGCTCTGTTTTCCGCCGAGCAGATGCGCCTGTCAAATATTCTGCTGGCGCGGCGGAAGCAGTTCCTGCAAGACGCTTTTCCCATCGCTCTCCGGGAGCTGCGGCAGGAAATACGCTCGGTGAGAACCACATTCGGCCCGTCGCTTCGGCGCGAATTGCTGTTGATCTCTCAAACGGTGGCGAGACGGCACGTCATGCCATGGCTTGATCCCGAAGAAGCTCACGCCGAAGAGCTCTACAACACCGTCACCCAGCGCTTTGTGAGTTTGGTCGACGGGCTGCTGCAAAACGTTTCCTCGGAGAAGTCGGCTGCCTTCGCTCATCTGCCAAAGTCGCTGGATACCGGGCACGGCTTTCGCACCCGCTCCCGTTTCTACTTCCACGACATGATCACCCTCGCGCAACCGGCTTCCCCCCTGCTGTACTGCACAGATATCTTCATGGCGGCGCTTCATATGCGGCACTGGTTCCGCAAAGATGCCGAGCGGTTCTTGGAGACGCTCCTGGACACCAATGCTTCCCGGGTTCAGGGCGACGCCGAGCAGCGCGTGGTCGAGAGCCGCCTGCACCTCGAATCTGACGTGCGAAAGTTGCTATGGGAGGTGAGCGCCAGCGCGGAGCAAGCCCTGATAAGTGCCCGGGAGATCATGGCTGCTGGCCAAAGCGCTATCGCGGAGGAACTGGAGCGTTTGCGGAACTTGCATGAAGAGCTGGATGCCTTCGCCGCCATGTCATGACGTCCCGGACCTATTCAGCAGCAAGCGATCTTGAGAGATTAGCCGCAATTGGCGCATGCGCCGCCTACTTTGCACCGCGTCTTGGACCCGGAACTATGGCAGTTCTTGGGCCAGACCTTGTCCGACTCGTCATACACTGACCTGCTGGATGCCATTCCCACCGTCATGATGCGTCCGCCGGCGAATGCAGGTGCTATTGAGTTTGCTGCAGTTGGCCAGCAGACGAATTGACTGGCATGTAGTAAGCTTGTTGATGTTACGCGCCGGAGAGGTGGCCGAGTGGCTGAAGGCGGCGGTTTGCTAACCTGAGTTGACCCCCTCCGGCGTTGCCTTATCCCACGTAAGTTGTTGATTGTAAATCCCGTCTTATTTCCCGATTTCCCTGATTTTCGCAGCGGGTGCTCGATTCCGTGCAGTAGATGTACAGTAAGTTGAGGCGAACAAATAGAGAAAACCGTGCTATTATTCCGCCGTGGACGAAGGACGCAAGCGAGTCATCGGAATCATTGCCGGGATTTCTAACTCTACTGTGTCCATGACCCGGACACGCTTCCCGTTTGACGACGAATGACAGTCCTGCTGACCTGACGGATCGAAGCGTCAGGAATTCGAGTAGAGATGGCCGGGTTTTCCACAGCCGTCCACATCAAGGCCCCAAGAACGGGCCTTGAACCGGCCCACGAGTGCTCGTAGAGTCGAGGCACGATGATTCAGTTTCGCAAGGCAATTTGAATCCGGAAGAGCTTGCGACTCATCGAAGGCGTATCGCGCGAAAAATGCTTAAGTTTGACCCCTCGCACGCTCGGTGCTTGGAGTGGTAGGAGAAGTGTGCGTTATATATATATATATATATATATAGATAGATATATATGTATATATGGCACGCTTTGTAGGATCTGAAGCCATGGTAATTGTAAGAAGATTGCAGCGACAGGGCTCATTGGCGTAGTAAAACGTTCAATAGGGAATTCATAGGGGTAGTGAGTGATCCTCGCTACCCTTTTGATTTTCATACAACAAACACATGAGGTGCTCACAAAGAGCACCTCATCTCATTTAAGGAGAAAAATAGAATGAAAGAAATGATCAGTATATCGGATATAAGCAAATCATTAACTCACTTGAAAAACCGCTTCACAGAATGCTTTGGAGATGACCTATGGATGGCCCTCAAGGCCGGAATAGGCGTCACATGCTCGCTGGCGCTCAAGGATAGATCGCATCCCGTCGTTTTGATCTACGAAGGTGCATCGGGGCGTGGAAAGTCTAGCATCATATATGCCTTTGAGCCCGACAGGGAAGAAACGCGCCGTGTCTTATACCGTCTGGATAGCTTCACCTCCAAGGCGTTCGTTTCACACGTGGCGAGCGTCCCACGAGAGCACATGGAAGAAATTGATCTCCTGCCCAAGGTCGTTGACAAGGTGCTGCTCGTAAAGGAACTCGCGCCTGTATTCAGAGGGAATGAGAATGAGCTGCGAGATAGATTCTCTAATCTAACCTCGGTTCTTGATGGTAAAGGCTACAAGACCGCTTCGGGTGTCCACGGGACACGTGGGTATGAAGGCAGCTACATTTTCAATTGGCTAGGAGGCACGACGCCGATACCGGCGAAAACCGATGCCGTCATGGCGCAGCTTGGAAACAGGCTATTGCGGTACGAAATAGCAGGCAAGGAGTTCAGCGAAGACGAATTAGTCGCAATCATGTTGGACTTTTCTAGGCATGGCCAGGAGTCCGAGTGCCGCACGTTGCTTAACAGCTATTTGCAGAAGTTTTTTGAAATGCATCCTGTTTCGTCGGTGTCTCCGGAGACCATTGAGCTTTCCAAAGAACTCGCAATGTATCTAGTGCGTTGTGCCAAGCTAACAGCGGCAGGGCGAGTGGAAGTTACATGGCAGGAGAGTTTGGATCATCCTGGTGATTCTGGAAGATTCGTAGTTGGAGTTCCTGAAGGGCCTATCCGGTTGCTTTACCTCTTTCGTCAAATTGCCCAGGGCCTTGCCCTGGCGGAAGGGAGAAGAAAGATAATTTGGGGCGATACGTTCATCATTCGGCATATAGCAATATCCAGCATTCCGAGTGCAAGGCGCAGGGTGCTGAAAGCTGTGGCCGGCAACGGAGGCTGCATCGACTCCGCTCATTTGGAGAAAATCCTCGGCGTCAGCAGGCCAACGGCTCGGCGCGATATGAACGAGCTGGCTGCTACTGGCATCGTTGCTCTGAAGAAAGGATCAGGAAATGAAGCGGACGAGGTCGAGCTTGGGAAGGATTGGGAATGGCTGAAGTTACCCGAAGCGAGATGTGTTGACGCCGCCCACCACAGCGATTCGGTAGCCGCTCAGAACTCAGAAGCTGAATACGTTATGTAAAGAAGAAGATCATCCCTGCTGAAAGCAATTAGGGGGTGTGTGCGTATTGTCAGTAATAGACTACACAATAGAATTCTGACCTTATCTATCTTTCAGGAGACTACCTTACACACACCCATGCTTTTCTTTCAGGAGAGTTTCGATTGGCTCTAAACAATTTACCAGACGGCTGCAAAATGCGAGCTGAGACTCGGACTTGCACGCAAAAAGAGAGAGCGGACGAGGGTTATTTGCTCTGATCTTCGTCGTGACGACCGACCGTAGATTGTCTATCCTCAGCTTCAATTTTAGTTTCTATCGCACGTAGCTTTGCTTTCAGGGCCTCGTATGCTTCTATTTCAGCCTGTGTTTGCACTTTTGTGACTGACGCGGGCGCTGTCGGCCTAAAGGGTTCAATGCCCTTTTCTCTAAGGATCCGCTCTCCCAGCAGATTCAATGCCTTACAGAGAAATCAAGGCTAATTGTGCCACGACGCCGATGGAATAATAGGCATAAGGGCGCAAGGACGGTACATCCATTGTTATCAATGACGTAGGTGGATAGTTAGCAGGGGTCTATTTACTGGTTGTCGTCGCTCTCGGAGGGAGCTGGCGATAGGTCACCATCGCCTGAATAGCACTTCATCCACCGAAACCCACATGCACACTATATAGAGAACTAGGCAACATAACCCCAGCACAAAGAGACCCTTGCTGTCCTCTTCGCCGTTGCGCTGATCCAAAGGTCTATGGACAGAGTGATACCAATCGAAGGACCGAATGTCATCCGCAACATTGGCAAGCATTGCAGTCCATTCTTGCTCCCGCTTCAGCTTTCTGTTCTGCTCCACAATCAGCGAAACAGCAAGCACACAGATAATCAACGCGAAGGCTGAAGCCGCTACTGCTAAGCGAGTGGCCACGATCAACTCTCCAACAACTATGTAGACAATCACATACGATAGAGCGATAACCCCTGTTCTGGTCGCAGATTTTGATAGCTTCGTATTATCGTCAATTGTTGCTGCCGACACAAAGGCAAACAACGCAGCCAGCGCCGACGCTTCAAACCATAAGAATTCCCAAAACGCTGGCCAAAAATACTCCCCAAACGTCAGGTTCTCAGGGTTGAAATAGCGATAACCCAAGAAGGTGCCGAAAGAGGTGACTATCGTGACCCCCAGTAGAGCTATCAGCCCAATCAGAATAGCCGCAACCAGTCTTACACCGACTGAAACTCGTTTCTTGCAGTTTGAGTCTTGTCCTTGTGTTGTTGGCTGGGTCGTGGTCATTCTGGGGTTCGTCCCCGAGGTTGGTACAAACGGCAATTATCAGACAAAGAAGGGCGGTCAAAGTGACACCCGATTTTCATGAATCCTTGCCTCTTAAGGTTGACAGGAGAATCAGAACGGCCCGAGGAGCCTGAAATCAACCACATGCTACACCTCTTCGTTCCTTTTGCAGTATTTTCCGATAACAAATTCCAAATTTTAATTCTCAGTCGGGGGTAACCCTAGTTTCTCAGACCCCCACCCCCATGACGGAAGCGGAAACTTCGGCGGACGGTTTTAGGTCAACCGACTGATTCTGCTGGGTTGATCGCGGTTGGAAGTCCGGCTGCGTTGTTTTGATGCTGAGTATAGGCGACGGTTCGGCAAACCGTTCCAGAGCGTAATTTGGCCGGAAATCTGGAGGTTTACTGCATCGTACTGCACCAAAACCCACGGAAAGAGAGGCAAATGTGAACATCACGCTAGACAAGAAAACGAAGTGCTGGTTCGCCCGCTGGCGTACCGTGCTGCCAGACGGCACAGCGAAGCATTCCAGCGTCCGCCTGATGCACCGTTCGGTAGACTTCAGGAGTAAATCGGACGTTCGAAACAGTGAGCAGTACAAGGCTCTTGCTGCTCGAATCGGGGAAGGGCAAACGGACGAGAAGCACGCGAAGCTGCTGTTGGCTGTAGCAGAGGCAAGAGGGAAGGCGAGGCCCGATACTGCTGATGCTGCTGTTGTGCAGCGAGTCGTGTCGGATGATGCGGCAGACAATATGCTGCTGACCACCTTCGTTGAAGAGACGTATTTCCCCTATGCCAAAGCAAACCTGCGCGGTAAGACGGTGAGCGAGTACAGAAGCATCTGGAAGCGTTACAGCATCGCTCAGAAAGTTGCTGGCTTGCGTGTTTGCGACTTCAGAACAAAGCACGGCTCAATAGCTTTGGAAAGCATCGCTGCCGAATATGACATCTCCAAGAGCACTGTGCAGCGGGTGAAATTCATGTTGTCAGCGGTCTTTGTGCTGGCAATGAATAAGGGCCTTTGCGATGCGAACCCGATGCGAGGCGTCATGCTTCCGAAGGCAAGGGGATCACGTCAGACCTACGCTTATGATCTTGACGAGATTCTTGCTATTCTCAGACTGCCGTTTGACGCTTGCACGAAAGCTGCAATCGGAGTTGCAGCCTTTGCAGCGTTGCGTGAGTCGGAAATTGCTGGCCTTGAGTGGGGGGATTACGAGGGCGAGACAATCACGGTGCGGCGTTCCATTGACCGGGTGAACGGAACAGCCAATCCTCCCAAGACGGCCAAGAGTGCAGCACCTGTACCAGTCATTCCCACTTTGAAGCGATTGCTAGACGCTCACAAGGCAACTGTGGCTCTCATGCCGAACGGTGAGCCGATACCGGACGCTCCAATCTTCGCGGGAATTCGGCAGCGTTATGCTGACCTGGACAAGATGGCCTTGCGGGTTATTCGGCCTGTGCTGAAGTCGGCAGGGCTCAAATGGTGGGGATGGCACGCTTTCAGGCGGGGAGTTGCTTCCAACCTGTTTCAGTTGGGTGCCGACGAACTCACCGTGCAGCGGATTCTTCGCCACAGCAAGGTGAACGTGACACGAGAGAGGTACATCAAAGTCCGTGATGAACGAGTCGAAACAGCGATGGCAGCGTTCGAGGAAGCGATTGCTAAATCCAACGCTGTGCAGTACATTGGAAAGGTTGGTGCAGTAAATGTGCAGTAAAAGCACCCTCTGATTTTGCCAACCTGTTGATTCTAAAACGCCGGAGAGGTGGCCGAGTGGCTGAAGGCGGCGGTTTGCTAAACCGTTGTACGGTCAAAAGCTGTACCGGGGGTTCGAATCCCCCCCTCTCCGCCAGATTTCCAAACCATTGAAAATAAGGCATTTACTGACTCCTCCGCCACGAAATGTCGGAAGATTCTGAGCGCCGCGTTCTCCCAAGGTGCATATTAGGTGCATTTTCGAGAGATCGCATCGCCGCGACCGCATCGGCGTGCGCAGTTTTGATGTAGCAGTTTTGGGTGACCGCCACCGTCGAATGGCGAAGAATGCGCTGAATCGTCTCGTCTTGTACACCGAGCCGATGAAGATTTGTCGCCAAGCCACGACGGAAAGCGTGCCAGCCGTGCCAAGGCAGTCCAGCCTTGTCCAACGCTGGCCGAATTACATCTTCGGCTAGCGCGTCCAGATTCATTGGCGTTCCGAGAGGACTCGGGAACATCAATCCGACCTCCGGATTGCCAGAGAGTTCACGGTGCGATTCGAAACGCTCGCTGAGCTGCGAAATCACGGGAACAGGAGCTTTGCTCTTCTTCGTCTTCGGCTCCTGCACATGATTACGCCAATAGGACTGCGAAATCCTGATCTGTTCGCCGTCGAAATCTTCCCAGCGAAGACCGCGCAGTTCTCCCTTGCGAGCACCCGTGAAGGAAGCCGCAGCCACAATCGTTGCCGCCGGCTCGGGCAGCACGTGCAGCATCTGAGTGATCTCCTCCAGCGAATAGGCGTAGGTGTCCGCTGCCGGCTTCGCTCTCGGAAGAACAACATCCCTCATGGGATTCTCTGAGTTGAGCACCGCCTGCCGCTTTGCATACCGGAAGACTCCCGAGAGGAAAGCTTTGACGTGGCCAAGCGAAGTGCTGCTCAGATCGTGCACCTTGGCAATGTCCCACAAGATTCGTTCTCCATCAGGAGTCTTGAAATCTCGCAGGGCGACATCCCCGTACGGTTCCAGGTATCGCTTCCAGAGGTTGCGGTACCCGTGATAGGTACTGATTCGTTTGTGCTGTTCGATGAAGGGCAAATAGTGTCCCTCAACGAACCGCCGGAGTGACATGATGCTGTGCGGAGTCGTTCTCCCATCGTTCAGAGGCGAGAGAAATTCATCCGCCAAAATACGCGCTGCAGCCTTCGAGCGGTAGTCCCCATGAGCTTCGACGAGCTTGTGGGCTTTCTGCACGCGTTCAAACGTTCCGTCTGGCAATTCCCGTTGGTCGTAGTACCTGATCATCCAGAGATTGCCCTTCTTGTAGAGGTAGCCTTTCTGGTGGCGGGTTCCCTTCATTGCAGATCCTTTCCGAGAATCCGCCCCGCTTTCCTGTTGCCTGCAGAGATAATACGCCGCTCCATCCACGCATCAAGCTCAGGGCTACCCCAGCGGAAACGCACGTATTTGCCCAGACGAACGTGTGGTAAGGGATCGCTCGATCTCGCTCGAACCTGCTCACGAATCCAGGTCTCCGGTAAACACCATCGGGTGGCAAGGGTTGCGCTGTCGATGATCTCGTAGTGAGTTCGGTTCGGCTCGCCGGGTTGCGGGAAACGCTTGCTCGCTTCTGCCTTCTGTTCTGGAATCATCTGCTCACTCATTGCCAGACAAACCAGCGTCTCTGGAATTCAAGAGCATCCGATCGGTTCGCCGAATCCAATGCTTCCAACTCCGAACCCGTAATCTGGCCTTTACGGGTGAGCGGCATCGAGCGGGCAGCAGCCCACGCGACGCGCCCGTCGCTGTCAGACGTGGAGAGGTTCTAGAACTGCAAGTACCGATTGCTCGAAGGGAGCGAGCCAGGAGGAAGCAGCCGATGCTCCCTCCGCGATTCGCCGAGCGGACTATTCAAGACCGCACTTAATGACCTGCGATCCGGAGATGCAGGTGAGCATTCAACGTCTTTGAGCAGATTGAAGTGAGCTGAGTAAGAGATTCGAACTGAGAGATTCGAACAACGTGAGCGTGGTGCCCACGGGACAGGCCGGAAGCCGCGTTTTGCTGCAGCCGCCGGAGGAAGAATCGGGATCACCGTACTCCATGATCACCAACTCCTGTGCGCAACACTTAAAACTATTTCGGGTTCGAACGCAAGAGAAAAGTTGCTGTGACGCGAAACTTTCGAGAGTTGCTGGATTCCGGATCCGTGAATTTGGTTTCTGTATCCTTTCTATTTGCCAAGCCCGCCGCGTCTGTCGTAACGTGCCTTTCGCGATGAGTAGTCGAGAAGTCAACATTAGGGCTCTTCAACGGTCGTGGGCACGACCCCTGAAATTCGCAATCCCTCTTCCACGGCCCGCCAATGCTCAGGTCCAGTATTCCTGTCCAACATGTGGAAGCGAAAACACCCAGAGGCTCGCCACGGCGTACATGGAAGGGGTGTCGCAATTTTCAGCCACAACAAGTGGATTCGGGTGGGCGGGAGGACCGGCTGCAGCGAACGCCTGGACAACCGGCACCTGTCAAACCGGGCTTGCTCAGATCTGCGCTCCTCCGCAGAAGCGAAGTTACCGAGGAGGTTTGCTATTGCTGTTTTTCGGTCCAGTCATCGGAGCGTTGCCGTTCGCCATCATGGAACATCTCAATGGCAAGGCTCGGATTCACGAGATTCTCGCGACGATATCAGCCCTAACCTTAGGACTCTGTGCATTGGCTCTCCTTGGGCGGGCTACAGTACACAACAAAGCGACATGGCCTAAGAGAATGCGGGAGTGGCAGATGTCTTGGATCTGTCGGAGGTGTGCGCAAATGTTCCTGCCCTTAGCGAACAGGCGTGAATAGATCGAAACGATCAGCTTTTCGTATGTCGTGCGTTCGTCGACAGATCCCACTGGTGAGGTAACAGCAAGTGCCAAAGAAGAAGCAGCAGCATCCGAACGTCGAATGTCAGAGTGTGGCTCCCGCATGGCAGGTGCTTCAGGAACGCATTCTTTCTGTGATCTTTGAATTCGCAGACGAGAATCCGGCTGTACCAAGTGCTCTGCTGCTAACTGGAGCGGGTCTCGGGTATGTGACGTTTGCAACCACCCGGTATGGGGAAGACTGCTTCGAGATCGTGTACGAAAACCTGCGTGCGATCGTCCAATTGTTTCAGACGATCATCAATGACGAGCGAAAGCGCTTGCCACGTAAGTCCCTTGCTCGTGGCGGCTCAAAGAAGGACCTGCTTGCGGAGAAGTGGAACTCTTTGGAGACAATCCGAAAGAAACTCGACAGTCTGGTCGATTTGGAGATCGCCCGCCTTCAGAAGCAAGACTCAAGACCCAATTAGGAACACCGCCGAGGATGTGACCCACAGGTTCTTGATTTCGCATCCTAAACTCAGGAATCAACAAAGGGCATATGAGGCTTACTGTCGCAGCTTTTATCGTTCTCGCGCTCTTGTCTTTCTCTGCTTGCCAGAAAGAGGGAGTTCCGCCGCCAACCGCAAAGGACGGCGAACAGGTCTGGCACAACCTTTTTAGCCAGAATGGAGCCGATCATCACAGGATTGAACTCCTCAGTTTCAAGGTTGTGAACGGTCATCGCGATCAGGATCACTACCTGCTTTATTTCGAAGCGCAGCAGAAATGGCTGGGTACAGGGCAGGTAGAAGTTAAGAAGTCGTATTACGATTTTCGCAAAAGCGACAAGGGCTGGATCGGTCCAGACGAGCATCTGTACCCATTTAGCTCCTGACTGCCTAAACACCCGCAGCCCCCTCCGAAGTTGACGCAACTCCTGAATGTTCCTAACCTCCTCCCACCCTGAGACAGGGTCGGAGGGGGTTTAGAGGTGTTTCAATCTTCTGAGCACGTCCATCAAGCGCTCACGGATGTCGGGTACATTACCGACACCGTGACGGCCACCGCCGTCTATTTGGCGGCCAGCTTACAAAAGCCACTACTACTGGAAGGCCCTGCCGGGAGCGGCAAAACGGAGCTCGCTTACGCGGTGGCACGAGCGATCGGTGCCCCACTGGAGCGCCTGCAGTGCTACGAGGGCATTACCGAGGAGAAGGCCATTGGCAAGTTCGACGAGGGCTTGCAGAGGCTGTACCTCGACACTGTTACACGTGACGCCGGGGCTTCTGATTGGGCCTCCCTGGGCAAGCAACTCTCCGCCCTGGATTTCTTCGCAGCAGGCCCGCTGCTGAAGGCATTGCAGTATCCATCGCCTTGCGTGTTGCTCATCGACGAATTGGACAAGGTAGACCACAGTTTCGAGGCAACTCTGCTAGAGGTACTGTCTGTGTTCCGATTGTCGGTTCCGAGGCTAGGAACCGTCACTGCGGCCTCGATCCCTTTCACCGTCCTGACTTCGAACGAGGAACGAAGATTGGGGGATCCTATCCGCCGACGCAGCTTGTACGTGCGGGTCGAGCACCCGAGCGCGGAACGCGAAGGCGAGATCGTGGCGCGCCGCACACCGGAAGCAGGAGCGCCGGCACACCGACTGATCGCCGGCTTCGCCAAGGCGCTAAGGGCCTACAGCCTGGAAAAGCCGCCATCCGTGTCCGAGATGATCGATATGGCGTTATCGCTACGGCACCTGGGGATCGATGAGATCACCAGCGAGCATCGGGACATGCTGCTTCCACTGCTGGCGAAGACCGAGCGCGACCGGCAGCGCCTGCTGTTGCGAGACGGATTCGCAAGCATCATCCACGCGGCCCGGCACTACGCGGAGTCGATGGAAGCCACTGAGCTGCAGAACACGCTCGCCGAGTCAGAAGTCTTGGCAAAGGGAGCTGCAGCGTGAGAAGGATCTCGCTCTTATTGCCAGTCCTCACGGTTGTTCTAGGCACTCCGAGCTGGGGTGTCGACCATGCTGAGGCTGCCTACTATGCCGATGCCTATGCGCGGCACTACCACGTTCCTCCGGAGCTGGTGCGCGCAATCATCCGCCAGGAATCGAATTGGAACCAGCGTGCTATCTCCGAGAAGAATGCTCGCGGATTGATGCAGCTGATGCCGGGCACCGCAGCCCGATTCGGCGTGCGGAACTCATTCGATATCAGCCAGAACGTAGGTGGCGGCGTCCGGTACCTGCGCGATTTGCTCGCTCAGTATCACGGGGATATTCGGCTGACCGTAGCCGCTTACTACGCCGGAGAACACAGGATCCATTCCCTGCAATACAGCAATGCAGACGTCATCCGGTATGTGGAAGACGTCAGACGACGCTACCTGCAAGAGCTATCGGCCAAACATACCTCGAAGGAGTCTCACCGATGAAAGGTCACATCATAACGCTCGCATTCGCTGTACTGATCGCGTTCGCCCCCACGGCGGGTTCCGCACAGGAGCCTACAGCCAGCCACGAAGACGTCCTGCCTGTGATTTCGAATCTGACCATTTCTACCGAAACGGTAACCGATCTGCGCCTGAAGCCTCTCTATGCGGCGACGATTCGCATGCCCGAGCCGGTTTCATCGGTGGTCGTCGGCGCTCCAATCTTCTTCCAGGCTGAACACAATGAGCACGAGCCGGAGCTTGTGGTTGTTAAGCCCATCACGACCCAAGTTGCGGCGAGTAACCTGTTGATCGCTACTAAGTCAGGCCTGGTGGTCAGTCTCAGGTTGATCAGCGATGGCGCGGTCAGCAGCAATGTCAAGCCGGTAGATTTCGTATTGACCTACAAGCAGCGAAAGGGATTTCTGATCGCTCCGTCAGAAGAGACTTCGCCGGCAAACTCAGCGTCAGCCAAGCAAGATTCCTCGGCATACGAATCCGTTTACCGACAACAGGCTAATGTCTCGAGCCCCGCCTGGACGACGAGCCACGGTGAGCTTGCGGCGAGCCTTGGTGCCGTCAGCGAAGATGGAACCGACGCGATTGTCGCCTTTTCAGTCCTGAACAACAGCCAGCATTGGATCGAGCTGCTACCGCCCCAGATTGAGTTGGGCAATCCAAATGGGAGCGGCAATCAATCAACCGATGACCGGAGCAAGAAGAAAGTGCTTGCCGACCAGGTTGCCATCCGTGATTTCCGATTCACCCAGCGAAGGCTTGCTCCTGGGGCGCGCGCCGATGGCGTTGTGCGCTTCGTTCGTCCTGATTTCAAGCAGTACCAGGAACACATGCAACTGGTTCTGGCGACTGCCGATGCAGTGAATCGGCCGCTTCTGCTCGATCTGCCATTCACGGCCCCCACAGCTACCGCAAGCAACGCGTCCGCCAAATAAATGAAGAGGAGCCCCATGTCTCAGATAAATCAAGACACGAACAACGGTTCGCGGAAAGCTCATACGCTCTACCTCACGGAACTGGAGCGCCAGGCACAAGAGGCCCAGGATAAGGACTCAGCAAGCGAAACGCCGCAAGAGATGGCCGCGCCAAAGCGCAGCTTCCGCATGGCAAAGGACGATAAGACGGTACGCCTGCTGATCGGATTCGCGGGCGTGGTTGCGGTTGCGTTCATCATGCTGATTCTGTTCTCCGATAAGGGCAAACCGCGAACCAAGAAGACCGCTGATGCAAGTTTGGGGCGCCCCAAGCCGGCGGACACAATCGCGCCGAATAACAACGGCTCTGTTGTTCCGCAGGGCAGCATGCAGCCAATGCGGGAAGACCAGCAGCAGCCGGGGCAGGTGAACGCAAACGATATCGAGAACACGAAGAAAGCCCGGGTCAGCACCGCTGATAAGCGCGCGCTCAGTTGCTTTGGACTGGGGCGCTATTTCTACGACTTCGACGCACCCTGGGTCGATATCGACGAGAAGAGCCGTCCGAAGAAGGCGCCGACGGTTGCTCCATGGATGGTTCCGGAGAACTGGCGCAAGGGCCAACGGCCGTCAGGCAAAGCTGCTGCGACCTCGCAGATAGCACGGCAGAGCACAGCGGCTTCGAGCGGTGTCGCGACCGCAAATCACCGGAATGGGAACGGCAACAGTGCAGCTTCTTCCGCATCCGGTAACAAGCCACCGCAGAATGGCCCCAGCAACGGTACTTCGAAGAACGGTAGCCAATCGGAGACGAATGCCCCAAATGCGCAGAACGCATCGGAGTTAGACAAGCGCATCGCCGCCCTACAAGAGACAGTAGGTGCGAAGCTCTACCGCTGGGTGTTGCGCGAGTACGGCCACGCGAACCATCCTCACCTTGTTCGGGACGCCCAGCAGAAGAAGAAGATCCTCGACGTGCTGGAGTCCGCAACGCGCGGTCTGCGCCGCATGGAAGCTGTTCTCGATCGTGTACCCGAGCAGCAGGTCGCGGCATACCTGCGAACGCAACAGCGCAAGGCTGCCATCGCGGCCGAAGAAGCACAGCGGCTGCAGCAGCGTCGCCGGTCAGCCGAACAGCGGGTCAACGACGTGAAAGAGATGCTGACTTACTTCATGAGCTGCCGCAGACTGAAGCGACTGGAAGGCGAACTCAACTCGATCCGGCTCCAGTCCAACTCGCAACCTGCACTCCAGATCGACGACTGGGAGTTACCTCAGGAATTCTGCCTGCATACCGGAAGCATTCCGCACCGGTTGATGAAAGAGATGATGGAGCATTTGCCTGACCGGCTCCGAGGAGAACTTTTGCAGGCAATGATCAACACCCAACCCAATACGCAGTTGGTCCGTGACGCCCTGCTACGCGGAGAGCCGGTCAAAGGAGCCAAACTCGAACGCGGCTGTCACATCCGGATGGACTAGCCCGTAGGCCTATTTGGCGCCCGCGTCAACTCCCGGCCGGCCAGAATGTATGCCGCACTGCCGTCCCCCTGTGTACAAGCTACACGTGAGCAAGGCCGAAGTCGCGGGGGTGATCCGCGAGCATGGGTATGCTATTCATCCGTAAGGATTCGCCAAGTATTTCTAATCTCACGTTTTCGGGTGCTGGAGCCGCACCTCCACCGCACAGCCTAGCAAAAAATCCCTGCCGCCGGACCGAATCCTGAAATGTCCCCTCCTCAACGATTTCACCCTTCGCAAGCACCACTTTCCGATCCATGTGAGCGAGAGTCGTCGGACGATGAGCCACAGCTATGACCGTGCGGCCACGCATGGCGTGTACAAGGGCTTGGTTAGCGAGTATCTCGTTGTGGGTGTCCAGCGCGGACGTCGCCTCATCCAGGATGAGCGTGGGCGCTTTGTTGAGGAAAATGCGGGCGATAGCGATCCTCTGTTGTTGACCTCCGCTTCAGTCGGGCTTCCAGCGACTCCCTCAGTTCCTCAAAACGGACCAATGAATGACACTACCGACGCTGGAAGCGTTCCTGAAGCGCACAAATGATTGTTGGTGCCGGCTCTGGGCAAGGCCAACATCTTTGTGAGATCGACTCTCGCGAGGGAGGTCGCAAAATTGTTCGCGAGCAAAGCGATTGCATCTCCTGAGGAATCCGGTGTCCGATAGGCCGTTACCGTGTGGGGATCGGCCCCTTCTACGAACCCTTGACCGATGTGGCACATAACGTAGTTGCTAATCATAGGAGCTGAACCTGCTATGTGCATTGTAGGCACTTCGAAAGCGATAACTCCGTCACAGCCGAACTCATCCGCCATTACTCCTAGGTGGGTCCCCTGCGCCACCGAAATGCCTCCTCCTCCTCCGCACGGCAGGCTAGAGTCCAAGAATGGCTGGATCTGCGCAGGCGCATTCCAGGTGCCCGGTTTTCCGAATTTCCCCGTTATCTGCGATAAATCTCCGACCCAGACTTCAGCAGGGTTAGGGGGGTATGAATGCTCGATGGAGGCCAAGAGAATTTGTTCGGAGCAATCCTCCGCTGCCGAATCGAAGTGGGGAGCATTATCGACAGAGTTTTCGGCCCATCCTATTCCAACAAATGCATTCGTAGGCGCAATGAGCTCATAGTTTCCATCTTCACTCGGGGAAGCTATCCAGTTGACCATCGGGTCAACCAGAATACCTTCAGAGATGGTAGGGAATCCGCTGCTCCCAGCTAACGACTCGAAGGCGTCGCCAAGCGTCGGAGGAGTCGTACTCAGGTACAATGGCTGGAATCCTCCAGTTACGGTATTCGTACCTCCGATATAGCTGAGTGCGATCCAAGCTATATTCTTTAAAGGATCCATGGTGATCCCGCAATTTGTACAATCACCACCCGAGAAATGAAGATGTCCAACTGCGGCGCTCTGCAGAGTATTGGTAATGGCCGCATCAGATATCACGTAGACAGTGTTGTCATTTGCGGTACAAACCGTCTGGAGAGTCACAGGGTTTGAGGCACACGAGTTGACATTCGCACCCGTGGAAATTACCTTTGGGCACCCGTTATTACCGCACTTCGGTTCCACTTGAACTTCCACGATGTCATGTTTTTGCGAAATCGTTCCATCTCCCCAGTTCGCACGAGGAACGTAAGCAGTCACTGTATTCAAATTTATCAACACCGAATGTGAACTTACCGCCTCACAAGCCGAGAGGGCAGGGTCCGGATAGGGTATCGACAAATCCGACGCCGCACCCAGTGTATCCACTACGCCAGTCAGTGAAATCTTCTTAATATATACACCTGAACTACTAAAGACATCCAGATGGTAATAAGGGAAGCCTTCTCCTGGAGTATGGCTGCTCGTATAAAAATAAGTTCCATCCCACACTATTCCGCTGTTGTACTTGTCGGGAGAAGAGGTGATCAAGGTTTTTTGGAAAACGCCATTTGTATCATACAAATCATATGGTTGAGAATCAGAATACCTGTTGGAAACGAGTAGGTCTTGAGCATTCTGTACGAAGTAATCAAGTCCCTGGGGGGCGCATGTCACCATCGATCTCGTTATCGTCTTGATATATTGCGGGCTCTTAGCGTTGGATATGTCGTAGACAAAAACCTCGCCGAGTGGAAGAAGGGGACAGCCAGAGACGGTATTGAAGCTGCCATTAGAAATATAGAGGTATCGATTGTTCGGATCATAAGCCAACGCTTCTAATCCACACTCAAAATAAACGCTGCAGGGAAGCGGTGGTGTGTAGTTGACTTTGAAGAATTCACTTGGGATGTCCACGCGGGCGACTAAGTCGTACTTTCGCACCACCAATGAACCCCTAACGGTGTAATACATCACATCACCAATGACCGCGATTCCTGCTCCTTCGTCGTTCGCCTTGCTCAGTCCCGTCCACTCCTGAACAATACTTCCGCTCGACAGATCCACCTTGGCAACACACGGGTGGATACCGGCTAAAGTTGTGCAATCGGGGTGCATCGCATAGATATACCCCTGCTGTGCAGGTAATTGCATGGGATAACAGGCTAGGATGCCGATAACTATCGGCAAGGCAAAGGGCCTGAAACGTGACATCGGAACCTCTGCGACTCGCGGGATTTTGAGTTTCCCCTGGGAGACGGTACCCTTCATACACGATGTCAGGTCTCGAGTCAAGCAGATCGCTAACACATTCAATGCACCGCGGCTGAGAGGCCAGCCTAACCCATCGCCTTGCGTCAAGGACGCATTCCACCGTTACGTGATCACCGGCGAAAAGGATGCTGTCAATCCTGCTCATACCGGGACCAAGGCGGCTGCCCAATACGTACTGGACGTGCCTGCTGGCGGATCGAAAGCTGTGCGCCTGCGATTGAGTGAAAACCCAACGGCTTTTGCTGATTTCGACCAAGTCTTTGCGGCCCGGCTTGCCGATGCCGATGAGTTCTACGACCGCATTACTCCGAAGTCAGTCAGCGAAGATGAGCGGCGCGTGCTCCGTCAGGCGCTCGCCGGCATGCTGTGGACGAAGCAGTATTACTATTTCGATCTCGACCGCTGGTTGAATGAACATGAGGCCATCCACTTCTAGGGTCGGGCAAGAAAGCTCCGCGCAGCGCCGAGTGGTTCCACATGCTCAACAGCGACGTAATCTCCATGCCGGACAAAGCTGATGCTGAACTTCAACTGGTGGGTGAACCGAAACGATCTGGAAGGCCGCAACGTGTTTGCCGGAGGTTTTCTCGGCCTCGACAACATCGGTGTTTTCGATCGCAACGCACCCCAGCGCAGCCTAAATAAGGCTGTCCTTCCAAGAACACGGGAGGCGCAGCTGCATTCGTGTGTCTCCCCTCGTACAAAGGAGAGCCTCTTCATGCTCGCAACCGCCGAGTCCAAGAATCAAGCTGTCTCAAAACTCGAATCGCTCATTGAGCACGGCCGCTCACGCGCCGCCAATGTTATTGACCACGTCATACGTAACCAGCCAACCGACCGGCTAGTCCGCGGAGATGCCTTGCAATTCCGGGCGGCAGAGAACTTGCCCGAGATCCTGGTCACCTTACCGGACCGGGAGCAGGAGAAGGTTGACCAGACCCTGCACCGCAACGCCGTCTATCAGATGGCCCAAACCACCGGGATGCCGGTGAAGTTCCTCGACAGCCTGCAAACCGTCGCCGAACCCTGGGGCCGCGAGCTGCTGGCCCACAATCTGCAAACCGTGTTCAACCGCCGCTTCCAGAAGAAGCGGTATTTCCTACGTTCCCTGCAGCAGGAGGTTCGTGGATTCCTCTCGGACTCCTATCGTCGCATCGATTCTCGCCCAGTTGTTGAAGCATTCGCCACGGCAGTTCAGGAAAAGGGCGCAGTGCCCTACGAGGGCTATGTCACCGACACGAAGATCGCGATTCAGGCGATCATGCCAGAGGTGTACGAACCGGTTCCGGGAGAGGTGGTAGCCTACGGGCTGTCACTGGAAAATTCCGACTTCGGCAACGGTGCGCTTTCGGTTCGGGCTTACCTGCTGCGCATCTGGTGCACTAATTTGGCTATCACCCAGGAAGAGATGCGGCAGGTGCACCTCGGCAAACGGCTGGACGAATCGATGATCTACTCCGAGCGAACGTATGAGCTGGACGCCCAGGCAACGGTCAGCGCACTGAAGGACGTCATCCAGCGACAACTCAATGCCGAACAATTGCAGCAGCACATGGAGCTGATCCGACAGGCAAACGACCGCCAGGCCGATGCCAGCCAAGCTCGCGAGATGCTGCGAAAGGCATTGCAAAAGCACGAAGCTGATTCGGTGGTTGAAGCCTACAACTCGGCCGATACGGTGAACATGCCGGCAGGCAACAGCATGTGGCGACTCTCGAACGCCATCTCCTGGGTGGCGGGAAAGACCGAGGACGCTGAGCGCAAGCTGGAGATAAGCAAACTGGCCGGGCAGGTTCTCAGTCCCGCCTGACGCCGAGGGCGGCGGTCATATGCCGCCCTTTAAATTGACGCAATGCGCCATCTGTCGCTATCATAAGCGACATAATGGTAAACGAGCTTAGAGCGGTAATCGACGAACTGGGCGGTGAGCGGACCTTGGGACGCCACCTGTCAAGTGACCGCGATTTGCGTGAGGCTATTCGCGAGGGCTTTCGGCCTGCGGTAGTTGAGGAACTGATGCGCGCTTCCGGCTTGACCCTCAAGGAACTGGCGAGCGCACTCGATCTTTCTCCTCGAAGCCTGCAACGTCGCCGCACGAGCGGACGGCTGGCGCGCTACGAGTCCGACCGTCTCTATCGACTCGCTCGGATTGTCGCCATCGCCAATGACTTCCTCGGGGATCGTGAGCGAGCCTTGCGCTGGCTGAAGCGGCCGAATCGTGCGCTGGGTGGCGTAGCACCCGTCGAGGCAATCGATACGGAACTTGGCGCTCGCCAAGTGGAAAACGTACTGGGACGGATTGCTTACGGCGGGATCAGTTGAAGCTGGTCTATCGGGTTCTCCGTAAAGCGTACGCCCGTACTCCATTCGACGGCGAAGGGGCCTATCGCTATGGCGGCCGCTGGTCCAGTCCCGGTGTCCGCCTTAGCTACACCTCGGAGCATCAATCCTTGGCCATGCTGGAATACTTCGTTCACCTTGATAAGGACGATCCGCCAACCGATCTCGTTCTAGCGGTCGCCGAAGTTCCAGAAGATGTACCCAAAGAAAGTGTAAAGGTGAACGATCTGCCCGCGAAGTGGCGGGAGGGCGCCGCCCCGCCCGAACTTACAAGGTTCGGCGATGAATTCGTGTCAGCCGGCAAGAGTTGAATCGGCGCAGCGCGCAGGAAACCCGAAAGACGATCGGCACGACGGCTTCGACGAGGACGATCTCGATCGTTTGTTCCGCTACCTAGATGCGAATACCACGATTAGCCGCGGTTGGCTGAACGATCGAAGCGAGTGGGGCCGGCGTGTTTTGGATGCGCTTAAGGGCAATCATCCACGAATTGAAGCGTATATTCGCCGCACTGGGCGAAATCGCCGCCAGATAGATCGCGATATAAGAAATGCGCTGAGATCCGGATAATGGGCCTTTTGGCGCTTCGCTCCGACGCAGGTGGAAGGTAGTTTAAGAACCCGAGTCATTTGTGATAACTGGCAGAGGGAGACGTGCTATTTGCTTAACTGGAGTCGTTGGGATACCCTCTCCGGCCGTATGGGTTATTCCTCTTCTTTCTCCACGACCGCGCCTCCGCGCGTGTTCCGCCACCCTCTCCTCCTCGCGCCATG
>CAVVDY010000028.1:0-84934 GCA_963747055.1 uncultured Acidobacteriaceae bacterium
GCGGTGGAAGCTTCAACCATCTGGCGCAGATGTTTCACAGTTGACGACCTTTGGATCGCATGGAAGTACGATCTTCCTGCCTGTTGCCGTGCCGAAAGGAGCCGATGAAAACCGCGCTATTGCTACCGGCTGTCCTGGCAATCAATCTCTTCGCGCAGTCTCCTTGCGGCACTTCAGGTCCAATACCATTCGAAGATCATCCCCAAGGGTAAAGCGAGTTGACGCGCATCTCTAGTCCTAGTTCGCCGGGTCGAGCTCGACATTTAGCTTCAGGTGCTCGCCGGGGCCGAGATGAAGCTTCTTGCCCTGTCCAACGCTGGCATTCCACTCACGAAATCCATCAGACTTAATGTGAACGAGGAGGTCCTGGTCCGGTGGCAGCAGAACCGCCTGCGCCGAAGGGCCGCCCATACTAAACAAGAGTGATGGAGTCTGGGTGTCGCGCAGCACTGTAATATCCAGCGCCGCAATCGATGCGCCTGTAGCCCGGTTTGTCAGCTCGACTCGCAGGAAAGCGGCCTTTGGCGGCAGCGTAACTGTGATCTTTGCTTCCCGGTGCTCGGGTGTTATCTCAACAGTGGGAGGCTGGCATTGAGGGAAATCGCCGGTGCTGTATCTGGAGTATCCGGCATCTCCATCGTCCGCGTAGACGGTGTACTTTCCCCACCAGGGAAGATTAAAGCGAAATTCCCCGCGATCATCAGTTGTGGTGTGGGGAAGAATCGCCCCCAGGGCGACACCTAAAGGCATTGCCGTTAACCCGATTTTAGCGGCCGGCTGTCCATCTTTGCCGATAGCAACGCCATAGATTGAACCGTGAGGGCGAGCCGTGTCCTGGTACTGCCCTACGGCAGTGGCGACTAGCAACAGGCAAGCAAAGGTCAAGACGGTCTTCATTGGCCCTCGAAACGTCGAGCGGACGTAGACAGGCCCTATCATAATTCAATGGGAATCCCATCTCTCTCGCATGAGATTTTTTCATTACGACGCAAGGGCGGGCCGGTTAAAGAGGTAGACAAGGCAAACTAATGCACACACCCGCGGAATCGCACTTGGGCGGTTGGTGGTGTGACTCGGTAAGATCGTATTCGGTTCTAACTATTCGGTACTTCTAGCCTGGTTCTTTGAGTTTTGGCCTGATTTCCTCTTCTTTTGCTTACTTCTAGTGCTTTCCGATCGTAAATTCGATGCGAGGAAGCGCGCTTCCGTGTGTATTTATCAATGGGTCCTTTTGCAGGAGGACAGGGGCGTAAGTCTGGGGTTCGCGCCTTAAACCGTATTAGGGTGTATCGCTACTTGCCAGGTGGCCAGAGACTAGTATGCAGCCACAAACACCGACCATTGCACAGGTCTCAACATCGCGAAATTAGAGTAGAGACTATGGTAACAGTTGTATGTGACAACGGTCACAGGAGGATGGTTACTATGCCAGAAATTGCCTTCGACCAATTGGTGCCGTCCCTTGCGGGACTCGAACGATTTTCAAATAGCTTTCCCAGCGCTGAAGCGCTGGGATAAGATCTGTTGCGCCTGCGGCGCGGGTTTTCCGCACTACATACCGCTTCGCGTCAACAACCAGTCAACCAATTGTCAATACCCACAGAAAGTAGTTGCTTCTGATTTGCTAACTACTAGTTGCCGGTTGCTAGTCGTACTAGTCGCTAGTGGCTAAGTCGACCTTCACCCACACTTCCCCGTCCCATGACACGCACGCGATGTTGACGAGCAATTGCCCGGCTCGGCCAGCATGCCATCCGGACCCATGCAGGTCTGGGTGTGCAGGCACCAGAACAGGCCATCGTTGGTGGGAGGAACGGTGGGGTCGTGCGCGACTCCGATGAACTGCTGCTTCCAGCGCAGCGAGGGGCAGAGTCCTTCGCAGGTGGTATCAAAGCGCTCGTGGTCGGGAAGCATCATCATGCTGCACCTCCGGCAAAAGCAGGTCCTTCGGGGACTGAAGTCCCCTCAGGATGACAAAAAGGAAAGGGCGTGGTCGGCACGACTGAAGTCGTGCCCTGACGCGGGTCTTCGCAGATCCCAAATTGATCCGCGTTGATCCGTGAGAATCCGTGGTTTATCTCTTGTCCGTCAGCTGCTGAAGCCGCACATCCTGCGGGGTCCGCCATTCTGTACGTCTGGGAGGCGTACTCCACCCTATAGATTCCAGACCTATCCGCGCTCATCCGCGCAAATCCGCGGTTGCTAGTTTTTCGTTCCCACGTCATGCGGCACCTCCGGCTTGCAGCACGGCGCGTTTCACTGCCACCTTCGCCAGCGTGATCTTGTATTTGTTCATGCTGAGCGGCTTGGCCTTGGCGACCGCAGCATTGGCGGCGGCCATCGCTGTATCGGGGGTGATGGTCTTACCGACCAACGCCGCCGCGGCTTCTTCGGAGACCCACGGAATCGGCGCGACATGGCCGAGCACTACGCGCGCACTCTTCACCGTATCGCCATTCATCTCCAGGGTGACGGCTGCCATGGCAAGCGGCCAGTCGAAGGCGGCTTTCTGGCGAACTTCGTAATAGCCTGCCTTCATACTATGCGGCGCAGGAGGCACGACCAGTTCAATCACCAGTTCGTCAGGCTTCAGGTCGTGCTCACGCTCATTCGCCGACTTGGGGATGATGAAGAACTTTGCCAGCGGCATCTCGCGTACTCCGCTGTCGGGAGACTTGCCTGAGTAGATGCGAATCTTCGCGCCATAGGCGATGAGTGCCGGGGCAATGGTCGAGGGGCTGACAAAGTACGCGCCGGTCTGGGTGCCGAGAATCGCGGCGTAGCGATTGTCGCCGGCGACAACCATCGACTTGCCGTCTTTGGTCTTGGGCATCAGGCCCAGGCCATTGCGGAAGTACCAGCAGCGCGGCCGCTGGCACATGTTGCCGCCGATGGTGGCCAGGTTGCGTATCTGCGGGCTCGCGGCTTCGTTCATAGCTTCGAGCAGGATGGGATACGCCGACAAATTTTTCGACTCGGCCAACTCGGCGATCGTGCTAAGGGCGCCGATGCGCACAGCACCGTCGCGCTGAAAGCTGGTGCTGCGCAGAGCATCGATGCCTTTGACGTTCACCAGTCGCTTGGGGGCGACGACATCGTCTTTCATCAGCTCCAGCAGATCGGTGCCGCCGGCGAGGATTGCGCCCTGCTCCCACGTCGTGCCGAGCAAGCCGGTAACCTGTTCCTTGCTGGTGGGGCTGGCATACTCAAAGGGTTGCATGTGCGCCTCCGATGAGAAGAGCAGATCGCTCGGGGACTAAAGTCCCCACAGGATTAGAAGAAAATAGGAGCGGTTGCGGCACGACCAAGGTCGTGCCCTGACGCGAATCTTCGCAAACCAAAATTGCATCCGTGTTCATCCGTGCAAATCCGTGGTTGCGACTCCTCATGCCGCGCCTCCTTTCTCCAGGGCGGTGAGAACGCGGTCGGGGGTGAGCGGCAGGAACGGCACGCGCACGCCGATGGCGTTGGCCACGGCATTCGAGATCGCCGCTCCCGGCGAGATCACCGGCGGCTCGCCCAGCCCGATCACGCCGCGATCATCGTAGTCTTTGCCGGTCATCATGTGGACGACCAGCTCGCCGATGTCGTTCAGCCCGGCAAGGCGATAGAACTCCAGATTCGGGTTGAGCACCCGGCCGGTGATGGGGTCGAGGATCTTCTCCTCATAGAGCGAGTAACTGATGCCCATGATGAGCGCGCCCTTGACCTGGCTCTCGGCGGTTTTGAGGTCGATGATGTAGCCGCAGTCCTGCACCGCGACCATCTTGTTCACGCGGACGATGCCGGTCTCGACATCGACGGAAACGTCGGCCATCTCCACCCCACCGACGCCGCTGTTGGTCAGGTCGGGCGGCTTGGATTTGTCGGGATTCTTTCCGCGGACAACCAGCGGGACGGCGCCGATCTTGGCGCAAGCATCTTTCCAGCTCAGGCTGCGCGATGGGTCCTTCTTGACGCGCACCGTGCCGTCCACCGCTTCCAACTCTTCCGGCCGTGCCTTAAGAGCCGGTGCAACTTTCTCGAAAAGTTGGTCGCGGGCATCGATGGCAGCCCGACGAGAGGACGAGCTGACACCGCCGACGGTAGTGCTTCCGCCGCTGCCGCCCGACGGCGGGTAGCGATTGTCGCCGATGAGCACCGCCACCTGCTCCAGTGGAATGCCCAGCGTGTTGGCAACGACAATGCCGATGACGGTGCGAGTTCCCGTGCCCAGGTCCTGGCTGCCCAGCTTGATATCGACTGAGCCGTCGGGATTGATCGACAGATCGCAGTCGCTGTTGTGGCCACGGCCTCCCCAGGTGTGGATCGACAGCCCGAGGCCGTGCTTCACCGGCCCGGCACTCTTATCGCCGCGCGGATGCCAGCGCTGCTTCCAGCCCATGAGCTGGTCGGCGATCTCCAGCTCCTCGGCGTAAACCTTGGCGCGCGGGCCGAGGATGTCCATGTTGGCGCGCAGCATGTCCGCCGGGTCCATCTTCAGCGTCGCCGCGAGGTCTTCGAATGGACACATGGTGATCACCGCTGCTTGCGGATGATTGGGCGCACGCCAGGCACGCGCGCTGCCCTGGTTCGTCGTAATCGCTGTGTGCTGCTTGTGCTGATTGGGAACCTCAAAGATGTAAGGAATCGGCGGAGTGCCTCCGCCGCCCATGCCTCCTGTGCCCCAGGAGTTCGATTGCCAGGCGACCAGCTTGCCACTCTTGTCGGCGGCGATCTTCACCCGGGCGTAGGCCGAAGGCCTCATGCCTGCGACTTCGAATTCTTCATCGCGCGCCAGCATCATCTTCACCGGCTTGCCGCCGGCGGACTTCGAAAGCCGGGCGGCAACGATGTCCCAGCGGTCGGCGGCAAACTTGCTACCGAAACCTCCGCCGATGTTCTGCTGCAGAACGCGGATGTTGCTGGCGGGAACGCTCAGCGGCTCAGCCATCTGCGCGGCAATGCCCGACAGGTTCTGGGTCGAGATGTGGACGGTGAGATCGTTGCCGCTCCACTCCGAAGCTGAGCCATGCGACTCGAGACAGCAGTGCACGATGCAGGGGACGCCGTATACACCTTCGTGGGTGGCGGCTGCCGAGGCAAACGCCTTGTCGGGATCGCCCTGCTTCTGCGTACCGGTGCGCTTGTAGGGAGACTTGACGGTGGAGGGGGGCAGAATCCTCGCATGACGCAGCTCGTCGATCACCTTGGGATCGATGCCCTCGCCTTCCATGGCTTTGAAGTCTTTCTCCTCGGGCTTGAAGCTGATGCCGCGATGCTTGATGGCGGCGATCACCTCCTCGTCGGGAACCTGATTTTCTTCCAGCGATTCGAAATCGTCCTGGCTGATGGGCCCGGCCGCCGGAGCGATATTTTTTGGTGGCTCGGCGTCAGAGACAAAATGCGGCAGCACCTCGTACTCGATCTTGATGGCGCGCACTGCCTCTTCCGCCGTCGGACCGTCGACTGCGGCGACGCCGACGATCTCATCGCCCGCCCAGAAGACTTCCGTTCCCGGCTTCTGGATGATCTCAACCGCTTTCACTCCGGGCATCTTCTCGGCGGCACTGGTGTCGATGCTCTTGATGCGCGCATGCGCGTAGGGGCAGCGCGCGATCTTCCCCATCAGCAGGCCGTCAGGGTTGTAGTCATAGGTGTACTTGGCGCGGCCGGAGGACTTCGCCGGACCGTCTACACGTGAGATTCTGTGGCCGATCAGAGGTTGGGTTGCATGATCGGGCCAGGTGTATTGGCTCATGACTGTTTCCCTCCTGCGTGCGCCAGAGTGACCGCGCGGATGCCGTCGTAGGTCCCGCAGCGGCAGAAGTTTCCGCTGAGGCCGCGACGAATCTGGTCCTGGGTGGGAGTGGGATTGGACTGCAGGAAATGTGTGGCCGCTACGATGAAGCCCGGGGTGCAGAAGCCGCACTGCTGAGCGTCATGCGCGACGAATGCCTGCATGACCGGGGTCAAGCTATCGCCTTCGGCCAGCGACTCGATGGTGGTGATGGTATGCCCCTGGGCGTCGATGGCCAGCACCGAGCAGGCGTATACCAGCTTGTCATCCATCAGGACGGTACAGGCGCCGCAGGTGCCGCGGTCGCAGACGCGCTTGGCGCCCGTCAGGTCGAAGTTTTCGCGCAAGGCGTCGAGCAAGGTCACGCGCGGCTCAAGCTGTGCGCTCAGCTTCTTGCCGTTGACCTGTAGGGTGATGGGGACCTTCCCCGGCCCCTGGATGGCGACCTCTTCCGCGGCAGCCTCGGTTACACCGGGCCCCAGCACTGCCGGAACGGCGACGCCGAGGGCCGAGATTTTCATGAAGTCGCGTCGGGTTACACCGGCGTCGGACTCCGGCTTGCGTGGACGATCGTCGGACATGTCTTCCTCCAGGAATCGCCGGCCGCTGGACGGATAGCGTGTGTCGCAGGACGGTCGGCGCGACACGCGAGCTCTCTAAAAACGCGAGTATACTCCCGGCGGAGCACGATGCAACCGGGATGGGACGGGGAGACCCTGAGAGGGACAAAGCCAGCGACGGACTGGGCGCAGATCCGTCGCGGAGAATGCTGGAAGCGAGTTGATTGCCTACTTCTTCAGGGTGCGGATGTACGAAACCAGCTCCGAAATCTGAGCGTCGGTAAGTTTGCCCTTGTAAGCAGGCATCTTACCCTTGCCGTTGGTGATGGCTCCGTTCAGGTCGGCATCCGACATGCCCTGCACTTCGGCTCCGCTGAGGGGCTTGGCTCCCATCATCGTCTTGGTGCCGTCGGCGCCATGGCACATGGCACATTTTGACTTGTAGAGGTCGGCCGCCTTGTCCTGGGCCAAGACCGGAAGGGCCAGAGCTGCGATCAAGGCCACCAAGGCAATACGTTGTAAAACTTTCATTCCATTTGCTCCTTCACCCCGATACTGTCACGGGTGCTGATGATATTAGACTTCGTGGGTAAATCTACTACTGCGACTGCATACACGCCAACAGATTTTGCAGCGGGGAAAAACACCCGGCAGGCGCGTGATATGCCGCAAAGCTGTAGCTCCGCCTCCGCCGGCGCCCTCTGCCACGAAATATAACCCACTTTCTATCAGCAAGTTGTGCTATGGCTGGCGACCTCGACGATTTGGCATCCGCCATGCCTCTATAGGAACGAGAACGTATCCCCCGAGAGGCACACCTTGGAACCGACGCTGGCTGTGATTGGGCTCAACTTCCGCACCTCACCGGTTGCCATCCGGGAGCGGTTCTGGGTCGGCGAACCGCGCCGCAACAGTGCCCTGTACCACCTGGTCCGCTCCGAAGGCATCGACGAGGTCATGGTGCTGGCCACGTGCAACCGCACTGAATTCATCATGTGGACCAGCGATGTGCCTCGCGCGGCCGACTCCGTACTTCGCTTCCTCACCCATGAGTATGAGTTGAAGCTGTGCGAGTGGTCGCACTTTTACCGTCTGCTGGACGATGTCGCGCTGAATCACGTCTTTCGGGTCGCCTCCAGCCTCGACTCGATGGTGCTGGGCGAACCTGAAATCGCCGCTCACGTGCAGCAGTCCTGGACGCAGGCCAAGGAGGCGGGCTGCACCGGACGATTCCTCGACGCCATCGTGCAGAAGGCGCTGGGCGTCTCCAAGCGGATTCGCGAGGAGCTGGCCATTGGCGATGAAACCATTTCGCTGCCCTATGCCGCGGTCGAGCTCTCCATGCAAGCTCTCGGCGAGCTGACCGGACGCGAGGTGCTGGTGATCGGCGCGGGCAGAATGAGCGAACTGGCTGCGCGCTGCCTGATGCGCGCCGGTGCCCAAAGGGTGAACATTACCAGCCGCACCCGGGCCAGCGCGGAAGATCTGGCTGCCAGGCTTGAGGCACGATGTGTACCCTTTGGAGAGCGCAGACGGTATCTCGAGTCGGCTGATATCGTGGTGAGCTCCACTTCCTCTCCCCACTACGTCGTCACCCGGGAAGAAGCCGAAGCGGTAGCTCATGCTCGCGGGCGCCATCCCCTGGTACTGATTGATGTTGCGGTGCCGCGTGACATCGATCCCGGAGCGCGCGGGGTGGAGGGCATTCGCCTCTTCGATATCGACGACCTGGAGCAAGCGGTCCGCCGCACTTCAGGAAGCCGGCGCGAAGCCGCCGCAGCCGCTGAGAAGATGGTTTGCGCGGAGGTGGCCGGTTTTCGCCGCAAGCTGGCGACCGAGCAAACCATGCCCGCGGTTGCTGCCCTGCGACAGCATCTGGATGAGCTTTGCCGGCAGGAGTTGGAGGTGCTGCGCCAGGAATTCGGCCCGTTCACCGAGGATCAGGACCAGGCGATGACGGCCTTTGCCGCCCATGTGACGCAACGCATTGCCGGCTCCCTGGCCCGCGAGTTAAAAGAAGCACCTGGGAAGGACGTGTCCGACGTGCTGAACGCGGCCCTGCATCGCCTTCTCGGCACCGAACGTTTGCCGGTCATCGCAACCGAACCCAAGAACTGACAGTAAAAAAATCGAAGGAGTACCAAGACATGACTGAAACTGCGCAGAACAAAAAGAGCAATAGCGCCGCCTTCACCAGCGTGCAGGCTTACACCCTGGCCGTCATTACCCTCGTCATCGGCATTGCAGTGGGCTACTTCGCCCGCGGCTCGGCTCCGGCAACGACCGCCAACCTGCCGGAAGATGCCCAGGCAGCGATGTCAACTCCGTCCACGTCGATGCCGGGCGGCACGCAGGGCAACATGGGGCCTGGGCAGCTACCGGGCAGCACGCCACAGCAACAGGCAGCATCGCCCGAAGAGCTGGCGAAATCGGCTGAGCCGCTGCTGGCACAGCTGAAGACGAATCCCAACGATGTGGAAGCTCTGGTGAAACTCGGGAATCATCTACTACGACGGGCAGGACTTCCCGCAAGCCATCGGCTACTACCAGAAGGCCCTGGCGCTTCAGCCTAACGATGCCGACGTGTGGACCGACCTGGGCACCAGCTACTGGTACACCGGCGACGCCGACAAGGCACTGGCGAATTTCCAGAAATCCCTGGCCCTGCGCCCCAACCACCCCGGCACGCTGTTCAACCTGGGCATCGTGGAGTGGCAGGGGAAGAAGGACCCCAAAGCCGCCGTGCTGGCTTGGGAGAAGCTGCTGCAAACCAATCCTGACTACCCGCAAAAGGACCAGGTGCAGATGTTAATTGAGCGCGCGAAGATGCACGGAGCCGGCACTACCAAGGGCTAAACTCCAGCCGCGATTGCTCACCCCGGCGACGAGCCCGCGCAGAGCTCGTCCCGGGCTTTTTTTCATGAGCAGGCTTACCCTCGGTACAATGCTCGCGGTGACTAGCAACAGCATTCGTCGCACCAGGTGGTTCTGCGCCCGCTCCCTCGTCATCAGCCTTTGGCTGTTGTTTCTGATTCGTGGCTTGTTCTATTGCTGCGCCTTCCCTCTGTGGGAAGGCTTCGACGAGCCTTATCAGTTCGCCGCGGTTCAGAACGTGGCGCTCACCGGCCACGCGACGACGCCGGCCACGCCGGTAAGCCGGCAAGTCGCGGCTTCCCTCTACCTCTCGCCTGCGCCCTGGATGTTGCGCCTCCACCAGTTACCCAAGCCGGTACTCACTCAGGAGCAGTATTGGGCCTTGCCGCCCCAAGAGCGCGAGCAGCTTCGTCGCGAGCTTCTGTCGCTGCCCCAGTCGTGGGCGGGCGAAGCTTCCGATCCGGCGATCATGAACTACGAAGGCCAGCAGGCGCCATTGTTCTATTTCGTTTCCGCGCCGATTTTTCGCGCCGTCTCGGAGCTGAGCTTGCCGGGACAGGTGCTGGCTCTGCGCATATTCTGGCTTCTACTGGCTTCCGCAGCCGTGCCCCTGGGATACCTAATGCTACGGCGCAGCCTTGGCACCGAACGGCGCGCGTTGTTAGCAACCGCGCTGGTGGTAGCAATGCCTGAGCTGTTCATCAACCTGTGCCGGGTTTCGAACGAGACTCTCGCGCTGTTGCTTTGCACCGTGCTGCTGCTTCTGTCGATCGTGTTTGTGCAGGCGCAGCGGCCTCTCTACTACGTGCCGGCCATTGGAGCGACGTTGGGACTTGCGCTGCTAACGAAAGCTTACTTCCTTGCATTTGTACCGGCGATCGTACTTCTCTTGTGGCTGAAGTTTCGGCCATCGCGTCAAGGCGTCCGTTTGCTGGCGGCGCTCGGGATCGCGTTCGTCATGATCGCCGCCATCGCTGGTCCATGGTACTGGCATATTCATCAGGCTTCGGGATCGTGGTCGGGACAGACAGATGACGTCGCGATTGGCCACCTCTCGCGCTGGGCGCTGCTGGCGCAAGTTGTGCATGTGAATTGGCGCAGCGGGTTCGCCTCAATCCTGCTGTCGCACGTGTGGTTTGGCGGCTGGAGCTTCCTGCGCTTTCCAGCGTGGATCTATCTGTGCGTGATCCTTCCCGCGGCGGTTGCGGCGCTGGGGTTGTGCATGTATGTCGTACGGTGGTTCAGATCGGGGAGGAAACCGGACGCGGTCATCGCCATCGCTTCCTTCTACGTGTGCTTTTGGATCGGGCTTTGCTACCACGTGCTGGTCACCTACGTACACACTGGGGTGTCCGCATCAACGGGTTGGTACCTGTATTGCCTTGTGTTCGGCGAGGCGGCGCTTCTGGTGGCGGGACTTGTCAGTTGTTCGGCGCCAACACCGATCGCTGGCTGGTGCCGGCGGGGGTTGCCCTGTGTGCGCTCATCGACTTGTACGGAGTTCATGCGTATATGCTGCCGTACTATACGGGACTGATCGCACATGTTGGCGAACGAGTTCCCCCACTCTCCATCACAGCATTCGCCCCGTCGGAGATCTTCTCCCGGCTGGCGACGCTCGGGCCGGCGTGGCTGCACCCCGGCGTGCTGGAATTCATCTGGGTGACTTATCTGCTCGCTACGGTAGGAGTGGCGTGGCTGGCGTGGGCCGTTGCCCGCCGTGCAGACCTTCAGTAGCTAACGCAGCCAGCTTTGCTTCGTGCCGCAAGCGCAAGCGCTGCCTTTGCTATCATTAAAGGGTGGTAGATCTTGACCTGTCTCCGCCGGCCGGCATTGAGATGCCGCTGTGGCGCTCGCTGATCCTGAACCTTGCGGACCGCATCTCGCCGGAACGCCTCCCACCGCTGGAGCTGACCTCGCGCCCGGTAGACACGGGCATGCTGTTCGGAGACCGGCTCGCGCTTCCCTGGTATCGCACCGTGTTCAGCAACATCTCGGATGTGGTCTCGGCCGACACCGGCCCGCCGCTGGAACTCACATCGCGGCCGGTCGACCTAGGCGAGTTGCTGGGCGACGAGTTAAGCCATGGCTGGTGGGCATCGCTTCTGGATGAGTTGCGCTATCGCCTGTCGCCGGAAAAACAGCCGTCACTGTCGTTGACCTCCAAGCCAATCGCGGCCTATGGCGGAAATAGCTGGCTGCAACTTATGGACTGGTCGTCGCTGCTGGATTCGCCGAAGGTCTTTCTTCCCGACATTCCGGTTGAGACGCAGTTCTTCGCGGCGGAAGTCCTGGCTCCCGTACCAGTGCCGGCGAGCGCTCCGGCAGTTCCGCTGAGCCAGGAGCTGTGGGCCGCACAAATGCAGTTCAAGCGCGACCTGTCCCGCAGCCGCTTCCGGCAGAAGATCTGGATCACCATGGTGGCGGCGGAAGCGATCTTCCTGCTGACGTATCTATTCAACTTCAAGTTCTAAGCGGGCAGTGCGGGCCTTCAAGCCCGGGACCCCTGAGAAATCCCCGGGGGGCGATGTACCGCGTCAGGGCACCCTTGCAAGCGCTGAAAGACTGGCCGCTGAGGCGATTCGCGTCAGGGCACGACTTCCAGTCGTGCCGAAAAGGTCTCGTTTATTTTCCTATGCGAGCGGACTTTAGTCCGCGAGCGAGTCGCGATTTAACAAGCCTCTGCCGCCGCCTGAAGTCGGCTCTGGAAGTTCGAAATAGAACACTTATCGGCACGACTCGAAGTCGTGCCCTGACGCGTATCACTCCCTCGCGCGAATTTTTTCAGCAGCCTGTGCAGGTAAATCCATCTCACAGCTCGCTCGTGATGTGCTCCAGTTCATTGGTAATCTCTTCTGCCGGCGTATCGGCCGAAAAGCGTACTGGCTTGCCAATCACTACCCGCAGTTCTCCGCGACGCGCGATCTTCCTGCCTGACGTCTTCATGCCATATAGGCCGTGAATGCGTATAGGTACCACCGGAACGTCGAGGCGTGAGGCCAGCATTCCGATACCGGAGCGAAAGGGAGACAAGTTGCCATCGGGGGTGCGGCGGCCTTCGGGAAAAACCAGCACGTTGTAGCCGTGATCGGCGCATTCGCCGGCGTAGGCGAAGCTCTCGCGGACGCCCGACTGCTGCGGCAGCGGGAACACGTTGAACAGCGCCACGACCAGGTAGTATCCCGCCTGCTGCCACCAGCGCGCGAACAGATTCATACTGCCTGGCGGCTGCCACATTCCCCAGAGGCGCTCGCCGTGCATTCCTACCGCAAGCCGATGACGCAAGCGCGGCGGCAGCGCGATGAGCACAAATCCCACGTCGATGTAGGTCACGTGGTTGCACGTGATCAGCAGCGGGCCTTGCAGGCCCTCCAGGTTTTCGCGGCCCTCGATATGCGGATGCGCCATGATCAGCGTAGCGGGCAGCGACAGCAGATTGTAGACGGCGGTGCGAATCCAGGTGATCGGCCAACGCAGGGTCCAGCGCGGATAACGGTAGCTGCTGCGCGCAGGTTTCTCCGGCTGCTGCAAGAGCTGTTCGAGTTCGCCAACCGTGGTGAGGTTAGCAAAGTTGGCTTCGCCCAGATCGACCTGGTAGCGATCTTCGAGCGCGCTCATCAGTTCGACCCGGTCCATGGAGCTGAGGTTGAGCTCGTCTTCCAGCCTGGAGTCGGCGGAAAGCTTCCCGACATTTCGCCCGGTGATTCGGCTGATCAGCTCGGCCAGCGATCCCTGCGCCACCGCACTGCCGTCTCCGGAAGCCAGCTTCTGCTGCGCGAATTGCTGGATGAGATTGGTGCGCGGCTTCTGTGTCGGGGTGCGAGGAAAGTCCTGCTCCGGCCAGACCAGCCAGCGGCGCATACGCTGAAATTCAGCAAGCTGCTGGTTGGCGTGTTGAACGACCGTCTCGGCATCGGCGGAGTCGCGCAGCAACAGTACCGCGCAGGCTTCGGCGTTGCCGCCCTGCTCCAGGGGAACGACCACGCAATCTCGCACTTCAGGTTGGAGACGCAAGGCGGCCTCCAGATCGTCGGGGTAGACGTTCATGCCCTCGCGGGTGACGATGACATTCTTCTTGCGGCCGCGAAAGTAGAGGTTGCCCTCGGCATCGACCTCGCCGAGATCGCCGGTGCGAAACCAGCCTTCCTCGTTCAGCACCGGCTTCAGCTTGTTGCCCTGCCAGTAGCCGGCGGCGACGTTAGCCCCGCGCACCAGAATCTCGCCGTTTTCGTCGAGCTTCATCTCGCGGCCTTCCAGCACCTTGCCGATGGAGCGCTTGCCGGTATGGAAGGGATGATTGAGAGAAATCAGCGATGTCGTCTCGGTCAGCCCATAGCCCTGAATGACGACGAAGCTCAGCCGCCGCCAGAACTCTTCGGTCGCGGCATCGAGCGCGGCGCCACCGGAGATGAAAGCCCAGAACTTCCATCCAAACTGGTGGTGAATGCGGCGGAAGCGCCACCAGCGGCGTACGAAGTGCTCGCCTTCGGCCGTTTTGATCTGGCGCTCGAACTGCTGCTTGCGGCCTGCATCCTCCATGTCGCGCTCGATTTTGTCCTTCAGCGACTCCATCAGGCGGGGCACGGCGACAATCACCGAGACGCGCTGCTCACGGACGAGGCGAATGATCTCGGTGGGGTTCAGGCTGTCGTGAAAGATGACGGTCCCAGCAAGCAGTTGCGGAAGGAAGATACCGAGAAACTGTCCGAAGACGTGGCTGAGCGGCAGCAGATTCAGAAAGCGAACAGGGTGGAAGATGCGCTCATACTTCAGGTACTTGCCGATCTCGCGTTCGAGCGGCTCAAGGTTGGCGAGAATGTTGCCATGGGTAATGACGACGCCGCGCGGCTCGGCTGTGGTGCCGGAGGTGAAAACGATTTCAACGATATCGTCGCGAGAGAGGCCCGGCAATGCGAAGGCGTCGGGGGAATGCACGGCGACCTTCTCCCGCAAGCTTTCCAGATCGAAGCGCGGTATGCCGGGGACATCGTGGCCATGGCCGCCGACGCAAAGCCTGGCATCCACCTGCTGGGCGACACGTGAGGCAAAGTCGGGAGCGGCAATCTGGTCGATGGGAACGACGACCGCCCCTCGCAACACACATCCGAAAAACGCAGCCACCCACTCGGCGCAGTTGTCGCCCCACAACAGGACCTTGTCACCGCGCGTAAGGCCCCGGCTATCGAGCTCTCGCGCAAAGCGATAGGCGCCGGCCAGCACATCGCCATACGTCCAATGCAGGACCCGATATCCGCGTCGATGAACGTAGGCTGGCTCAGACGAGCGACGGCGGAAGTTGTCGAGATACTCCAGTACGGTCGTGCGCGGCATTCAACAGCAGTCTATCGTGTCGTGCCGCCGATGTTGCGACGGCCCTGGGACCGGGAAGACTACCCTCGCGCCGTCCCCTTAGGCCCAGCGACGGTTCTCCCGCACCTGCGATTTGAGCATGCTGCGAAAAAGCGTTGTCGCCTTCTTTACTTCCGGCATGGCCAGCTTGCAGTGCAACTGTTTGCCATCGCGCTGGGTGTGCACGATGCCGGCCGCTTTCAGGATGGAAAGATGCTGGGAGAGATTTGCTTTGGAGATCTCCAGCCCCTGCTGCAGTTCCGCGGCCCAGCAATCGGACTCTTCGAGCATGCCAATTAGCTGCAGGCGGGTAGGATTGGCGAAAGCCTTACAAAGGTTAGCCTGGCGTTCGTACATTTCCCTATCAGCCCGGTTCTTCCTTTTCATCGCCGCTTCTCCCCGGTTACCGAATAAACGCTTATTTGGAGCATCCACATACAAGGAAAATCCTCATGTGAGCTACTTTGAAGAGTGTCAAGATGGATTGGATCTCTCGGAATTATCCAGGCTACCGAGTTCCCGATTGAGTGCAGAGGCTAGCATTCTCGCACTCCGCCATGTACAGCAGCCGGAGTAACGGGAATGCATCATCCGCAGGTCAGTTGCATTGTTTTATATCACACTTCTGCAACGATAGAACGCTGGAAAATGCAGACGCAAGCGCAGAAAGCTATCCTGGCAGAGGTTGGTTTTATGATGTACTTCGAGTTGCTGTGGCGATAAGCATATTCGCAGTCGGTAAATGAACTGCACGATTTTGAAACTTATTGCGGGTCTAGTAGACGACGGATAGAGATGGCACGAAAGTAGGTACCCATCAGCACCAAGGAACAACTGTAGGCTTGAGAATCCCAGGTCTTCATTGAGCCGAGCATAGCAATCCGCTCCCGGGGGAGCTAGATTGGAGATACGAGCTTTGGCCGACCGGAGGGAGCTATCGTTCAAGGTTTCGGCACGGCAGCCGATAAGAACGGGTAGAGCAAGGAATAAAGCCTCCTGAGGAACACGCGCCCGGCCTCGCATCGTGTGGGGCCGGTTTTTTCCTGGATCGGCGCCAGCTCAGTAGGGGTAATGAGCGCCACCGTGCCGCACATCGGCCCCGCGCACCCAGAAGATAACGTCCTCGGCAATGTTGGTGGCATGGTCGGCAATGCGCTCCAGGTTGCGGGCAATCAGCAGCACATTCAGCGCCGGACGGGTCAAGGCCGGGTCGCTTTGCATCTTCTGCACGAGAATGAGGAAGGCCTCATCCTTCATGCGATCGACCACGTTGTCCATTTGCAGCACCGATTCGGCGACTTCGGCGTGCCCATCGAGGAAGGCTTGCAGCGCCCGCTGCACCATGGTGGTCACACCGGCCGCCATCTTGGGAATGTCGACCGGCAGCTCGGCCGGCGGTTCGCTGATCAGGTCGAGCACCCGCTGGGCGATGTTCACCGCCTGATCGCCCACCCGCTCCAGGTCGGCATTGATCTTGATGATCGCCATGATGAAGCGCAGGTCGACGGCCATGGGCTGCTGCATGGCCAGCAGGTCCAGCGCCAATTCGTCGATGTCGCGCTCGGCCTGGTTGATGGCAGTTTCGCCGGCAAATACCATCTGGCAGAACTTCGCATCGCGGGTGCGGTAGGCCTCGGTAGCACGGTCGATGGCTTGTTCGGCAAGCCCGCCCATGCGCAACAACTTGTCTCGTAACTCGTCCAAGCCATGCTGAAAGCGGCTTCGCATTTATCCAAACCTGCCTGTGATGTAGTCTTCGGTGCGTTTGTCTGCGGGCGTGGTAAAAATCTTTTCCGTCTTGTCGTACTCGATCAAGCTGCCCATCAGGAAGAAGCCGGTGAGTTCGGCCACGCGCGCCGCCTGCTGCATGTTATGAGTCACGATCACGACAGTATAGTGCTGCTTTAACTGAAAGATAAGCTCTTCGATCTTGCTGGTGGAAATGGGGTCCAGTGCGGAAGCGGGTTCGTCCATCAGAAGCACGTCGGGCTCGACCGCCAGGGCGCGCGCAATGCACAGGCGCTGCTGCTGCCCGCCGGAGAGGCTGGCGCCCGATTTCTTGTGCAGGTGGTCTTTCACCTCTTCCCACAGGGCCGCCAACTGCAGCGAACGTTCCACCAGCTGGTTCAGCATCTTGCGATTGCGCAGGCCGTTCAGCCGCAAGCCGGCGGCTACGTTGTCATAGATGGACATGCTGGGGAAGGGATTGGGCTTCTGAAATACCATGCCAATCTTGCGCCGCACTTCGACCGGGTTGCTGCCATCGCCGTAGACATCGATCTCGCCAACCTTGACTTCCCCTTCGGCACGGGCATCGGGGATGGTTTCGTGCATGCGATTCAGGCAGCGGACGAAGGTGCTCTTGCCGCAACCGGAAGGGCCGATCACGGCAGTCACGTGATTGGCCGGGATGGACATATCAATGTCTTTCAGCGCCAGGTTCTTGCCATACCAGGCATTCAAACCCTTGACTTGGATTCCTACGCCCATACGGCTACGAGGCCCCCTTTAACATGCCGCGGCTGGTGACAATACGAACGGCGGCCACGGCGACAACGATCATGACGATCAAGATCAAGGCCCCGGCCCATGCCTGCTTATGCCACTCGTCAAAGGGCGAGATGGCATAGACGAAGATCTGCAGCGGCAAGGCGGCCGTCGGCTGATTGGGATCCAGGTTCCAATACTGGTTGCCGAACGCGGTAAACAGCAGCGGTGCCGTCTCGCCGGCCACGCGGGCAAATGCCAGCATACAACCAGTAATGACTCCGGCGGAGGCCGTCCGCAAGCTTATGGAAAGCGTGGTGCGCCACTTGGGAATTCCCAGCCCCAACGCCGCCTCGCGAAGCGAGTTGGGAACCATCAGCAGCATTTCTTCGGTGGCCCGTGCGACGGTGGGCACCATCATGATCGCCAGGGCGATGCCGCCGGAAAAGGCTGAGAAGTGCTTCTGCCGCACCACCACCAGCGAATAGGCAACAATGCCGATCACGATGGAGGGAACGCCGTTCAGCACGTCGGCGGTGAAGCGGACGAAATCGCCGAAGCGATTGCGGCCAAACTCTGCGAGATAGATGCCACAACCAATGCCCAGCGGAATCCCGACGGCGCTGGAGATCAGCAGGATCAGGCCGGAACCGATGATGGCGTTCGCCATGCCTCCGCCGGGTTCGCCCACCGGTTTCGGGGTCTGCGTAAGGAAGGCTATGTTAACCGACCCCACTCCCTTGACGAGCAGGTAGATGAAGATCGCCAGCAGCGGAGCCAGGACGAGAATCGCTGCACCTACGGCGAAGGCCGTCGCGCCTACATTGGCAAGCTTCCGCCACAGGCTCAGATTGGCGGAACGAGACCGGGACGGGCTAGGCACTAACCCTCGCTGTTCCGCCGGTGATGCTCCACACCAGCAAGCGCGCCAGCGCATTGACGATCAGGGTGACGATGAACAGCGCCAGTCCAATTTCCACCAGGGCATTCAGGTAGAGGTCGCCGGTAGCTTCGCTGAACTCATTGGCGATGACGCTGGCCATGGTGTAGCCGGGCGCGAACAAGGATTTCGCAATCTCCGGGCGGTTGCCAATGACCATGGTGACGGCCATGGTCTCGCCCAAAGCGCGGCCCAGACCGAGAATCACGCCACCCACAATGCCGATGCGGGCGTTGCGCAGCACGCCCATGCGGATCATCTCCCATCGCGTGGCGCCCAGCGCCAGGACGGCCTCCCGCTGGTTCTGCGGTACCGCTGTCAATACCTCGCGGGTGATGGAGGCAACGATGGGCACAATCATGATCGCCAGAATGATGCCGGCCGCCAGCATGCCCAGCCCGAATTGCGGACCTTCAAACAGGCCGGTCCAGGCAAAGTACTTCGCCAGAAACGGCTCCACGTACTCGCGCAGCAGGGGGGCGAGGACGAAGATTCCCCACAAGCCATAGATGACGCTGGGAATGGCTGCCAGCAGCTCGACCAGGAAGGAGATGATGGCGCGAAGCGCCACCGGGCACATTTCGGTGATGAAGACGGCTACTCCCACCGAAAGCGGAACCGCCAGGACCAGCGCGAGGACCGACGACACTACCGTGCCGTAGATAAAGGGCAATGCGCCAAACTCACCGTTGACCGGATCCCAATCGCGTCCCCAGAAGAACCCAATGCCGAATTGGTGGAGTGAGAGTTTGGACTTGTCGATCAGCTCATAAACAATGAGGACGACGATGACAAAGACCGAGAAAGCCGCCAGGCCGATGACGGTGCGAAACAGCCAATCGGGGAATCGGCTGCTGCTGGGGTTCTTAGTCCTGATCCTGTTGAGCACGGTAGCCCCAACCGGCTGCTTGCGCTCCGTGCTGGTTTGCGCCAGGGAGGGCACGGAAGCAATGGGCTTCTGGCCAGCAAGAGGATCGGTAGGATTCATGGATTCGACGCTACCAAACGCGGATTACAGTACCGTTACAGACTAACGCAGCAAGACGCCAGACCGGCCCCCGAAAGGGGCCGGAATGGGTTGAAAATTCTGGCAGCGGTCGCCTATTTGATTCTCTCGTGGATGGCCTTCTTCTCGGCCTCTACCACGTCCTTGGGGAGCGGCGCGTAGGAGAGCGCCGACGTCATGGTTTGTCCCTTATCCAGCATCCAGAACAGGAAGTCCTTGATAATCTTCCCCTTGGCCGGATCCTTGGGCTGCACCGGAATCAGCAGCCAGGTGAAGCTGGCAATGGGATAGGCGTTCTTTCCCGGGGGATTGGTGATGGACACGCGGAAGTCGGCGGGCATCTTGACCCCGGCAGCGGCCAACGTGGTGCTTTCCAGACTCGCCTTGATGAAGTTCTTCGATGAGTTCTCGACGCTGCCGTAAGTGATCTTGTTCTGCAGCGCGTAGATCAGCTCGACGTAACCGATGGACCCAGGCAGCATGCGGATGTTGCCGGCGACGCCTTCATTGCCCTTGCCGCCAACTCCCACCGGCCACTTGATGGACGTGCCCTTTCCCGGACCGCCAGCCCACTCGGAACTTACTTTGGAGAGGTAGTCGGTAAAGATATAGGTAGTACCGCTGCCGTCCGAGCGGTGCACCACGGTGATGTTCTGACTAGGGAACTTGATGTTCGGATTCGCCTTGGCGATCGCGGGATCATTCCAGTTGGAGATCTTGCCGAGATAGATTCCGGCAAGAATCTCGGGGGTGAACTTGATCTCCTCGTTGACGCCGGGGATGTTGTAGGCCGGGACCACCGAGCCGAGCACGGTGGGAAGGTGGATGACCTTTACCTTAGACTCGGCAATTTGCTGGTCAGTCATGGGGCCGTCCGAGGCTCCGAAGTCGACGGTACCCGCCTGTACCTGGCGGATGCCACCGCCGCTGCCAATTGCCTGATAGTTGAACTGCACGTCGGGATGCTGGTTGTGATACTCGCTGAACCACTTCTGATAGATGGGATTGGGGAAAGTCGCGCCCGCTCCGTTGATAGTTGTCTGCGCCCAGGCGCAGCTCGCAAATACCGCCAGACACAGCAACACCCTGAGTGTGCGAATCACTAGATTGCCTCCTTGAATGAAGACCTGGAATCTCCCCCGTTCTATCCTGAGGGCGTTAAATTTTTGTTACAGAACAATCAATTTCGAATGAAGAGCACGTTTCAGCTACGTGGAGGACCGTGGGGAGCGACGGATATTGGCGCGGGGGAGGCCGTTGCCCTGGCTTCTTCTGCTCGCAAGTGAAGCTAAATGTGTGATTTACAGTTATGCGGCGACTTCGGACGTGGGGGATGAAGTTTTGCGTGAGTCCGCGGCGAAGGAGTAACTATCGAGATTTCTGCCGGCGCCGCAAGTCTTCGATGAAGCGCTCTTCGTCAGACTTGTCGTTGGCCCGCAACACGTGCCGAACGCTCTGGCCGCTGATCAGGTGACAGACTTCCTCGGCCAGATTCTTGGCGTGATCCCCTGCCCGCTCCAGAGCCTGCGTCATAAACAACACGTGGAAACTTTCTTGCTTGGGGGAGTTGTCGTGGTGCTCGAGGTGGCGCAGGAAGACGAGATTGCGGATGCGATCCAGTTCGGCATCGGACCGTAGTACTCCCATGGCGCGGTCAAGATCACGTTGCTTGAGTGCGTCGTAAACGTCGGCCAGCATCTTCTCCAGACGCGACGCCATCATAGTAAGGTCGCGAATGTCCTGCAGGTCGATGCGGCTGCTTACCGCCGCCGCACGATTACTGCAATTGAGCAGGAGATCGCCAATCCGCTCCAGGCCGATGTTGAACTTCATACAGGCCAGCAGCTCGCGCGCACTCTGTTCGCTGACCTTGGTGATGATGCCGGTCACGCCCTGGTCGATTTCACGGTCGAGCGCATCCAGTTCCTTCTCGCGCTCACGAACGGCCTCCAGCAGTGATGGCACGCCCGTCGCGATGCCTTCGGCTACGATTGCCGCAGCTTCACGGGCCACGTGGCAAGCTTGCAGCGTGCGCTCTCGCAGGTGTAGAGAAACCTGCTCTGGAGAAGACTGTTCCTGATTGGCGGAACTCATGACTCTCCCTGCCTGTGGGGACGTGGCTCGAATCGCCCCGTGAAAAGGCCGTGGGCCGCGGACTGCCGCCGGCTGCCTGTCGTCCTGCGGCACGCGGATCCATAGCACCACTACGTACCAGACGAATATGGTACGCCTACGCTAACTATCTCATAATCCGTGGCGTTGAAGATTCAATGAAAATCGGAAAAAAAACTTAATTCACTGTCAGCGGTATTGAGGTTGCACTTAACTCGTCGTATGCGCAACTGGTCAGCGGTACCTGCTATTCACGCCTTGCGCGCGCTTCCCTGCGACACGCCTGGGCGTCTAATTAGGGAAGCATCAGGACTAATCATGTTGAGAATCGACATCAAGAGCCATAACGGAACAGCGATTCTTCATTGCAGCGGGCGCATCGTATTTGGGGTGGAAGTCGAGACTCTGCGCGGTGTCGCCAAATTCCGCAACGAGCGGGCGCTTCGAATCGATCTCACGGAAGTCGAAGCCGTCGATGCCTCGGGCCTCGGCCTGCTAGTAGAGCTACAACACTGGGCGCTGCACGATGGGCGCACCTTGCACTTCGTGAATCCCTCGGATTTTGTTATGCAACTTATCGCGCTCACCCGGCTCAATCCCGTGCTGGGCATTCCGGCAAACTCCGGCTATGATCGCCGCGGACTGCAATCCGCCCTCATCGCCTAAGCACAATGACTACTCATAGCGCAGTGCCACCGTAGGCGAAACCCGCAATGCGCGCCGTGCCGGGATGTAACACGCGGCCAGAGCGACGCCCGCCAGAAGAAGGGCAACCCCGCCGAAGATTGCAGGATCGGTGGGTTTGACGTCGAACAGCAAGCTGGTCATCACGCGGGTGATCGCGGCAGCGCCGACAATTCCCACCACGATGCCGATGCCGGCAAGGCGGGCGCCGTCGCGCATGATGAGCCGCAAGACGTCTCCGCGCTGTGCGCCAAGGGCAACATAAATGCCGATCTCGTGCGTACGCCGGCTGACGCGGTAGGCCATCATGCCGTAGATTCCTACCGCCGCCAGCAGCAAAGCCAGCCCGGCGAAAGCGCCGAGCAATAGCATGTTGAAACGCTGTTGTGCCACCGACAGCGCCATCAGATCGTCCATAGACTCGATTTCGCTGACTGGGATTTGGCTGTCGAGGCTCCACACCTGCTGTTTGACCGCGTCGATGAGGCCTCCCGTCGGTTGTTGCGTGCGCACTACCAGCGTCATCCAGCGCCTCCACGCCTCGTCGGACTGGGCAAACGGAGCGTAGATCGCGGGATCGACGGGCTGGTTCAAACCGGAGTGCTTTACATCCCCAACCACACCAACGATAGTCATCCATTTGGGCGGCCCCGAGCGGCGGGCCCAGTCGACACGCGCGCCCAGCACACCGCCATGCGGGAAGTACTGCCTGGCAAACTCTTCGTTCACAATGGCGACCAGAGTTTTACCTTCGCGGTCGTTCTCCGTGAAGTCGCGCCCGGCGCGAAGCCGAATCTGCATGGTGCGGAAATAATCCCCCATCACCGAGAGCGACTGCACCTCCGGCTCGGTGCCGACGGGGACCGGCCTGCCCTCGAATGCCAAATTGTGACTAAGGTAGCTGCCGCCAAACGGAACATCCGTGATCATGGCGGCCTGCACGCCGGGGAGGGCATTGAGCCTCGACAGCAATTCCCGGCGGAAGGCCGTCTGGCGTGGAGTCTCCGCATAGCGGGTAGCGGGCAGCGACAGATAAAAGGTCATCACATTGGCGGCGTTGAAGCCGGGGTCGACCGAACGCAGGCGCAGAAATCCCTTGATCAGCAGACCGGCCCCCACGAGAAGCACCAACGCGAGGGCAAACTCGCTTGCGACCAGGATATTGTGCAAGGGACGGCGCGACCGACCGGTCGTCGCAAGTCGAGTTCCTTCTTTTAGCGACTCGGCGAGATTGGCGCGCGTCGCTGACCACGCCGGCGCCAGACCGAAGATGATGCCGGTCAGCAGTGAGGTGCCGAATACGAACAGGAACACTCTGCCGTCCATGTGAATGGCACTGAATTGCTTTAACGCTACCGGCTTCAGCGCCAGCAGGAGGCGAGTGCCGCCCCAAGCCAGCAGCAGTCCCGCCGCTCCACCGGTCAGCGCGAGCACAGTGCTCTCGGTGAGGCACTGGCGTATGAGCCGCCCGGTTCCTGCACCGAGTGCAGCCCGCGTCATTAGCTCGCGCTGGCGTGCGACCGATCGCGCCATCAGCAGCATGGCAAAGTTGGCGCACGCGATGAGCAACACCAGTCCCACCGCCCCGGAGAGCACCAGCAGGGCAGGCCGCACATTGCCCACCAGGGCTTCATGCAGCGGCACGAGCAAGGTATGCCTGCCTCTTTCGTTGTCGGGATATTGCTCGGCCAGGCGGCGGTCGATGCCGTCCATGTCAGACTGGGCCTGCGCCAGACTCACGCCCGGCTTGAGCCGCCAGTAGGTATTCATGAAATGCACGCCGCGATAGGCGGCGGCCTCGGGATAGGCCACCCACAGTGAGACAAACAGATCGGCCCGCTCGCGCGGTGGAGCTGAAATCGCGCGGCATGACGCCGATCACGGTGTAGGAATTGCCGCTCAGCGGAATGGACTTGCCCACAATGTCAGGGTCGGCGCCAAGGAAGTTCCGCCAAAGCGAATAGCTGATGACGATGTTGCGCGGCCCACCTTTCACATCTTCTGAGGAGGTAATGAGGCGCCCCATCATCGGCGTGACGCCCAGCGCCTGGAGGAATCCGGCACTCACCTGAGCGGCACGAACATGCACCGGTTCGGATCCGCCGGTATAGTCCATGGTTGCGACGTTGATCCCGCCACCAGCCGCGAACGAGTGGCTCTGGCGCAGAGTGTCTTGTATGTTCTGCAACGAATCGTTGTGACGGGCGGCGAGCAACTCCTGGGGATTGGGGTATGGAAGCGGATTCAGCAGCACGCTGTTGACGACGGTGAAGATGGCGGTATTTGCGCCGATGCCCAGTGCCAGCGTCAACACCGCACAGAGGGTGAACCAGCGAGATCGCCACAAGGTGCGGCCGGCGTAGCGCACGTCCTGCGCGAAGCCCTCCAGCAGGCTGACGCCTCGCGCCTCCCAGCACTCTTCCTGCGCGCGATCGACGCTGCCGAACTGCAGGCGCGCGCGACGCGCTGCCTCGTCCGGAGTCATTCCTGAGTTCACATACTTCGCAACTTGTTGCTCAACGTGGAAGCGAAGCTCCTCGTCGTGCGCCGCTTTCTGGGCGCTGCGCCCAACCAGCGCCCGCAGGCGAAACCAGGCATCGTGAAGCGTCTCGTAGAGCACCACTCACCTCCCCTACGCTGTCTCCAGCACACGGGCGACGGCAGCCGTTAGCTTCTCCCAGGCATCACGCTGAGCTTCGAGCTGGCGGCGGCCGGCCCGGGTCAGCTCATAGAACTTCGCGCGGCGGTTGTTGTCGGAGGTACCCCACTTCGCCTTGATCCACCCGCGGCGCTCCAAGCCGATGCAGCGCGGGATAGAGCGAGCCCTGCTGCACGCGCAGCACATCGCTGGATATCTGCTGTATGCGTTCGGAGACGGCCCAGCCGTGCAGCGGCTGCAACGCGAGGGTGCGGAGAATCAGAAGGTCCAGCGTGCCTTGCGGAAGCTCGATTGAAAGGTCTGCCATCACTCCCCTATCACTTCTACAAGAGACTACCGCCTCTCATGTAGAAGTGCAAGGGGAGTGGGACAAATGGCGGCAAATCGGGGCCGATCGCGCCTCAGAACCGCACGCCGCCGATAGATGGCGCGCAAGTCCTCCGAGCAGTCGGGTCGAAAGCAAAAAGCCGCCCCGCAGGACGGCTTACCTCTTCCAGAAGCTTGCTACCTGAGTTCAATATCGCCGGAGCCGGTAGACACTTCCACCTCCGGGCCGCCGCCTCGGACTGAGCCTTTCAGTTCGTGGCGGTTCAGGCTTCCCTGCACGGTGATGGGCAGGTCGGAGTGAATGGTCCCCGATCCGGTATGAGCATACAGATTGAAGCCTTGCCCCGAACCTACGGACATGCGTACAGATCCCGATCCGGTGCGCAGATTCCAACTGCCGCCGACGGTTCCGTCAGCCGCAACGTCACCGCTGCCGGTGCGAGCACGCAGGCCGCCCTTGACTCCGCGCAGTTGGATGTCGCCAGAACCCGATTCGACGTCGGCGTCACCATTACCGGTCAAGTCTGCCTGGATGCCGCCGCTACCGGTATGGGCGGTGAAAGGCAACGCGAGGTCCTGTCCCTTGATGGTGCCGCTTCCGGTGCGGGCGCTGGACTGGGGGCCGAGATCACGCAGGTTGACATCACCCGACCCCGCGCTAACAGCCACGGTACGCCGTAATCCTTCAACCCCGATGTCGCCGGAGCCGGAACGGGCCTGCAGCGATGTGTCGGCCGGGACGGTTATGTCATAGCTGATGGAAACGTGGTTTCTGGCTTCGGACGGAAGGTTGTAACCGATGCGAATGCTGTTGCCGTTCTGCTCGATGGGAGGATTGCTCTCAACCGCGCGTACTGCGCTATCGCTGTCTCCACCGAACCAATCGTTGCTACTGCGAACCACCCCGTGAATCACCACCTGGTTGGAGCCGCCGGTGCGCACCGTGACGGCGCCCGAACCGGTTGTCAGGTCCATCGTCACCGCGCCGCTTACAGACAATGTGCGATCGAACTTGCCCTCTGCGCGGGCAAACAACATCGCCGGGAGCGCAAGCACGAGCAGGACAGTTGCAAACCAGATCTTTCTCATAACGCCGCCTCGTAAGAATGGAATGTAAAGCTATATCATGTGAACCGAGAAGGTGAAGTTGCTTCCCTCCGGGGCTAAAGCCCGAATTCTTCGCGGCTGTGAACGGCACGGCTGAAGCCGTGCCCCTTCAAAACAATTCATGAGATAGGGTGACACCTTCGTGTAAAAGTGGGCTGCCGTCGGACGGCAGCCCAGCCTGAGAAATTAACTGCTCTACTGTTGTAAGACGACTTCGTCGCCTTGTTTCAGCCCGGCAACCACTTCAGTCTTGGCCCCGTTGGAGATTCCGATCTTGACCGCGACCTTGCGCATGCCGTCCTTGGCCTTGGGATCGGGAATGTCGACCGACGTATTCTTGTCCTTGTCGTACATGATGGCGCCTTCGGGAATCATCAGCACGTTCTTGTGCTCATCGAGGAGGATTTCGGCATTGGCGGTCATCTCCGCCTTCAGTTCTCCGCCAGGATTGTTGATGGAGACGCGCACCTCGAAGGTGGTAACGTTGTCCTTCTCCACGCCCATGGGCGAAATCTTGGTCACCTTGCCGGTGAATATCTTGTCCTTGAAGGTTTCAACCCGGATACGCGCCGGCTGGCCGAGGTAAACCTTGCCAATATCGCTCTCATCCACCTTGCCTTTGACGTAGACTTCGCTGGTATCGCCCAGCGTCATCACCAGGGTTGCACCTGAGCCCAGAACCAGAATGGAGCTGACCGCGTCACCAATCTCAACGTCGCGCGAAAGCACGATTCCATCGATCGGTGCGGTGATGGTCGTGTAGCTCAACTGCTCTTCCAGTTGGTTCAAGGTGGCCCGGTTCTTTTCGACATCGGCCTGTGCCTGCGCGACTTTCGCCTTGTTGACGGTGTACTGGGCGCGCGCTACGTCGCGCTTGTTCACCGCCATCTGATAGGCACGCTGAGCGTCGTCCAGGGCAGAGGCAGAAACCACTCCGTCCGTCGCCATCTGCTGCGCCCGCTCATAGGCCCGCTGCAAAGTGGGAATGTCGACGCCCTCGGCATCCACCTTGGCGCGAGTCAAGTCGGCCTGTGCGGCCTTGAAATTGGCCTCGGCGGACAACAATTGGGCGCGAGCGGAGCTTACCTGCGCCTGAATCTCGTCGCGATCCAGTTCAGCCAGTACCTCGCCCTTGTGGACCTTGTCTCCGGCATCGACGTAAAGCTTCTTCACGATGCCGCTGGCCTTGGACTTGATCTCGACCTTGGTAATGGGCGTGACCTTGCCGGTGGCAACCACGCTCTTGGCGACGTCGCCACGCTCAACTTTGGCCAGCTTGGTGGGATCGATCTTGGTGCCGCCGCGGGTGGCTGCAACCGCCACGATCACCAGCGCCACCACCGCCACCGAGACAATGGTGAGGATGATCCACCGTTTCTTCTTATTATTATGTTTGCCGTTCGCCACTTGCCCCTCCAGCCTTATGGTCGCAGTCTTCCGGGTTCTGGAGTAAGTTACGTTTGTCGATTGTTGGAAGTTCCGTCCCGAAATGAGACAGTTCGCGACTATATGGTTAGACAGAGACAGAAAGATAAACGGTAGCAGCGGCGCACCGTTACGCTCATCCCGGAAATCCAGCGTTTCGTCCGCCGAAACTTTTGCTTCACATCAGAAGACTGCAACTCATCACGCTGAAGCACCCTGGTCCTGGGAGCGTCCTTTCCATTCGCCACCACGGCCGCTCCAGAACTTCACTGCCGAATCCACGGTGGATGCCATGTAGAACAAGGCGGTAAAGGGCAGGGTGAGCGCCCATCCGGCTCCCAGGCCATAGAAGCGAACCATTGGTAGATAGGCGATCAGGGCGAGCAGGCAAGCGGCGCCGCCCAGCAGGATCAGGCGCCACTCGCCGGTGAACAGAAGAACCAGAGGCAGGAGATAGACGAGCGCCATGCCCAACACGGCTCCCGTCAGCAAGGTTGCAGAATGTCGCAACTGATTGAAGGCGGTGCGCGCGATCATGCGCTGGATTTCGCCGAAGCTACCATACCGGCGCAAGCTCTGTGTGCTCGGGGTGAGACCCAGCCAGACCCGGCCGCCGGCCCGTTTCATCCGCCGCGCAAGGGCGCAGTCGTCGATGATCTCAGCGCGGATGGCAGTGATCCCCCCGGCGCGTTGCAGCGTCTCCGGGCGAAGCAGCATGCAGCCGCCGGCCGCACCGGCGGTCCGCCGTTTGGGCGACCGGATCCACGCCGGGGGATACAACATGAAGAAGAAGAAGACGAATGCCGGGACCAGCACCTTCTCGGCCAAGCTCCGGCAGTGCAGCTTGACCATGAACGATACCAGGTCGTAGCCCTGACCTTCGGCAATGGAAACCAGAGTCGCCACCGTGTCCGGCGCGTGCTCGACATCGGCGTCGGTGAGCAGCAGGAATTGCGGCTCCAATACCATGGCAGCGTCAATTCCCTGCTGCACCGCCCATAGCTTGCCAGTCCAGCCGCGGGGGAGAGGACGGCCGGAGATGATGGTGAGCTTTGCTTCATCGATGCCGGCTATGGCGGTGCGCGCTGCGGCCGCCGTTCCGTCGCTACTGTGATCGTCGACGACGAAGATGTGGAGCCCATGCACGCTCTGCTTTGCCAGCGAGCGGACAGCGCGTCCGATATTTTCGGCCTCATTGCGCGCCGGGACCACGACTGCAATTGGACCCGCCGCCGGGCAGTCTGCCTGCCGCTCGACCAACGACCGGCTCACTCGCCAGAAGCCGCCGCGAAACAGCAACAGGTAGACCCAGGCAAGCAGGGTCAGGCTTCCACAGAGAAGGAGAAATTCCCGCATAACGAGATTGAACAAAGCATACCAACTGCGGCGTTGCGCCGGCAGTTCAGGTTTTCGCGCTCTCCTGCTACACTCTCCCGCGACCCTTATGACGCCAACCTTCAACGACACAAAACGCACCCGCCTGTACGACAACCCTGAGGGCAAGTTTCTGCACGACGTGGTTATCGCCGCCTGTCAGGCACGGGGCGAGAAGATCGCGCTTATCGACACCTCTTGCACGCCCGCAGTACGAATCAGCTTTGCCGGATATGCCGATCGGGTGGAGAGTGCCGCTCGTGGCCTGGTCGCCAACGGCATACGGCCGGGAGACCGCATCGGCATTTTTCTTCCCAACTGCTGGGAGTTCGGGGTAGCATTCCACGCAGCGCTGCTTGCCGGGGCCGTTCCCACTACGTTGAATCCAACCTATCGCGAGCGCGAGGTGTGCTACCAACTGGATACCTGCGACGCGGTGGCGCTCATCACCGATGGCGGTTTGTTCGGCGAGATCAATCTCTCTTCGCTTGGTCAGTTGCGAAATATCTTTACCACTCGCCAGCACTGCGCCGGCAGCCAGCCCTTCGAGTCGCTGCTGAAGACGCGCCCAGGAGTGAGTTTTCCCGATCCGGAGCACGACTCCCGGCTGGCGCTGGCCACGCTTCCCTTCTCCAGCGGAACCACCGGGCTGCCCAAAGGAGTGATGCTGACCCATCACAATATTGTCGCCAACGTCTATCAGACGCTGATTCCGGGCGAAGAAGGCGCCATCACGGACTCCGATGTGATGCTGTGCTTTCTGCCCATGTATCACATCTACGGTCTGACGGTTGGACTGAACCTGTCGTTGATACGCGGATGCCCGCTGGTGCTGATGCCGCGCTTCGATTGCGAGGGCTCCCTGACGCTGGCGAAACAGGAAGGCGTCACCGTCGCGCTGTGTGTTCCTCCCGCCCTGCTGGCCTATTGCCACGCCGCCGAGCAGAAAAAGTTTCCGTCGGACCATACCTTGAGATGGGTGAAGTCGGGAGCGGCGCCGCTGGCCGGAGAACTGGCGCGGCGATTTCAAAACCTGACCGGCATCCCGATTCGGCAGGGCTACGGCATGACCGAGGCCTCTCCGGTCACGCACATGGGCTTTCTTGACCCGCCACGATATCGTCCCGACTCGATCGGCGGCCCTGTCGCCATGACGGATTGCCTGGTTGTGGACGAGAGCAGCAACGAGGTCAACCAGGGTGAGTTGGGAGAGCTAGTGATGCGCGGGCCGCAGTTCATGCTGGGTTACTGGAAGTCTCCCGAGGCAACCGACGCGGTGCTGCGCGACGGATGGTACTGGTCGGGAGACATTGTCCGCTATGACGAACAGGGCCAGTACTACGTGGTGGACCGCCGCAAGGAGATGATGAAATACAAAGGCTTCTCTATCGCACCCGCGGAAGTGGAAAGCGTGCTGCTGGAGCATCCCGCGGTGCGCGATTGCGGCGTGGTGTCGCGCGTCGCAGGTGACGGCGAAGAAACTCCCTGTGCCTTCGTTGTTCTGCGTCCCGACGAGTTGGAAACCCAGCAGACTACCGACCAGGTGCTGGCCTTCCTGGGCGAGCGCATGGCGACCTATAAGCTGCCGCGGGAGATTCACTTCGTAACCAGCATCCCGCGAACTGCCTCCGGCAAAATCCTGCGCCGGGAGTTGCGGAAGCTGTTCTGAAAGACCTTACGCTTCGGGTAGGGACGGGTGGATGAGGCCCTCAGGCGTCCAGGTCCCGCCTTAATGACGCGCTTCAGCGCCCTAGGTAATGGAGGGTGCTTTGCGTCAGCGGGCTATGAACATGTCGCAAAAAACTCCAGATGTTCAGGGGCTCGCGGGCCGAAGCCCGCTCGCGTTGCTAAAATAAAGGCCTTTTCGGCACGCCTGAAGTCGTGCCCTGACTCGAATCTTCGCAGACGCGAATTCTACGGTCGTGCCCTGACGCGGATCTTCGCTTCACGTGAGGTTCAGCTATCGTCCAGGGCCCGCGGCACTGTCCGATCCCCACACCAAAAAATCGGGGAGCCCGAAGGCTCCCCGAAAGCATTCAACCTCAGTTGAGGTTAGAAGCTGTACTTCATTACCAGCACGATGTTGCGCGGGTGGTTGGTGAAGAACTGGTTCCACTGCGCAAAGGTTGTGCTATTGACTTTCACGCCGTTGTTGACCACACCGCTGGTGTACCCGATTGGGGCAACGTCGCTGATGTAGCCAGGCACATACTGCGCGTGGTTGAAGATGTTCAGTGCGTTAAAGGTGAACTCCAGCGACTGGCGCTCAGTGATGTTGACGCGCTTCATCAGCGAGAAGTCCCAGTTGTTGATGACGTTGGAGTACAGGGAGTTGCGAACCGCCGTGGCGTAGGCTCCGGGACCGGCCTGGATGTACTGCGCGGTCGGGGTATTCGCCAGATAAGCAACCGTCGCACCGGCCGTGTTCTTCAACGCCGTCACGGTGGACGCGGTTCCAGGAATGCCAGCCTGATTAAAGACGGACCGGTCAGTAGCCGAGTCGCCGTTCAGGTTGGAGTCGGTGCCGCTCTGTACCGTCACCATTTCAGGAGACTGGAAGGTATAGATCGGCGACACTTGCCAGTTACCTACGACGTTCTTCATGAACCAGTTGCCATTCTTGTACCACGGCACGTCATAGATCAGCGCCAGAGTTGCGCGCTGGCGGCGATCCAGAGCTGAGGTGCTGTAGTCGCAAGCAAAGCAGCTGAAGTCCTGCGGACGACGCGGTGTCAGCACCGTCGAGAACACGTCCGCGGTTGAGTTGTCCATCGTGTGGCTCCAGGTGTAGGCCGCATCGAACTGCAAGCCGTTGGTGAAGCTACGCTTGAACGACAACTGCAAGGCGTTGTAGTTCGATTGGCCCCAAGGCATGAAGCCGACGACGTAGTTGCCATTGAACCCGGCATTGTCCCAGGCGGGTACCAGGTTGCCGACCGCCTGCAGTTGACCAAGCGTCGTGCCTAGCGAATCCAGATAGGCTTGACCCGGGTTGCTGGTGAAGGTCGGCAGGTGGGTTGTAGCCGTCACCGGTGATTGGACATTCAGGCGTGCCTGCACCGGCAGGTGAATGCCGCGGGTGCCGACATAGCGCGCTTCCAGGGTGTACTTGTTGGCGAAGATGTGCTGTATGCCCGCCGTCCAAGTCTCCGAGTACGGCAGTTGCTGGTTGGGAATGTAAGCACTGGTCGCGGCACGAGCATCCGCCGGATTGGTAATCGTCACCGGAGTGTTCGGCAGTCCGCCGTTGGCCAGGAAGTTGGTCAGGGTGTAATTACACTGCGAAATCTGACACTGTGCGGGCGATACCGTGTCGTTGGTTTGCTGCACTTGCGGCGGCTGCGACAGGATGCCCAGGTTGTCATAGAGAACGTCGTTCGCCATGGCGAAGCCGATATTGACCGACGTGTTCGGATCCGGAGCCCATGCCAAACCGATGCGCGGCATGAAGTTCGTCGTCTGCGTGGTGGGGTTACCGAAGGTGATCAACCCCGGCACGTTGGAGATGGCGTTCAACGACTGGTTCTGATACGCCTGAGAGTTGCCCGTCCATTCCCAACGAAGGCCTAAATTGACCGTGATGTTCGGTGTGACGCGCCACTCGTCGTTGGCATAGAGGTACACGGCCCGCTTGTTACCGTAGTAGGTCACGGAACCGGCAGAGCGCTCGGCAAAGTCACCGATGCTCGGATTGGGAGCGTAGTCGTTCAGGTAATCGGACATGAAGTTCCACTCGTAGTCGCCGCGCACGCGCTGTGTGAACGACTGCGGGCTGATGATCCAGCGGAACTCACCACCGAAGCGGAAGTTGTGCTTGCCCTTCACCCAGCTCACGTTGTCCACCAACTGGTACAGGTTCTGAATGGTGTACTGCGGAGCGTTGGGATCGGGACCGATGTCGATTCCGTTCAATTCATAAACAAAGATGTTCGGGAAGGTTCCGAGGCCGGGGTAGACCTGGTTACCCACCGGGAAGTTCTGGTTATAGCGGTTGAAGCCGAAACGGAACTCGTTGTTCACGTTGGGACCGAAGTTGTGATACTCGCTGCCCGTGATTAGCCAGTAGTACTGGGGCAGAGTGACCCAGAACTGAGGCAACTGAGCCGAGGTGTCAAAACCGGTGTTCTTGGTGTAGGCCAGACGCAAACGCAACTGGTCCTTTTCCGAGATGTTGTAGTCGATGGAGTTGGCGGTGTTCAGCCAGTTGTTGTAGCTGGGGCCAATGAAGCCTACGTCGCCAACCGGAATGCTGTAAACCGTGGCATTGTCGGGGAACGTCGCCTGTCCGTCCTTAGCGACACCAGTTGCCTGGAAACCAGGCGCGACGTTGATGGTGGAGTTGCAAACCGTAGCCTGACCGCCACCGTTAGGAACGTACTTGGAGAACTGCTGCAGTTGGGTGTTGCCGGGGAACAGGCCCGTCAGCATGGAGAGGCCGGCCGCGGTCGGAGCGCAAGCCGTCGACGGGGTGCCCGCCTGGCCCAGAGCGTTGTACTCCCAATCGGTGAAGAAGAACAACTTGTTCTTGATGATTGGTCCGCCGACGTTGCCGCCGTAACGGTTGTTGTCATAGCGAGGAACGCTGTAGGGTCCCGGCGCCTGGCCCTGCGCCACCAGCGAGTCTTCGGCGTTCAGTTTACGGTTCTGGAAATACTCGTAAGCCGTGCCGTGGAACTGGTTGGTGCCGCTCTTGATGGTCTGGTTGAACTGGCCGCCCGAGGAGTGACCAAATTCAGCCGAGTACTGGTTCTGCAACACGGTGAAGCTCTGCACTGCATCGTTCGGGATGAGGATGAGTGGACCAGTCACGGAAAGACTGTTGTTGTCCACGCCTTCTACCGTGAAGTTATTATTGCGGGGACGCTGGCCGCCAACTGACGGTCCAGAGCCTGCACCCAAGCCGCCCGTGCTGGCTACACCGGCGTCGAGCAGCGACAGGTTCAACACGCCGCTACCGTTGCTGCCGGTCGAAGTGGTGGACAACTCGGCAGCCTGCTTGGCATTGAAGGTAGTCGAAATGGTGGGCGTCGTGGTGTCGATCGCCACCGCTTGTTCGTTAACTTCCACCGTGGTGCCGGCGCTGACCACAGCCGTGGTTACGTTGGCGGTCGCCACTTTGTTCAGGATCACTTGAACGTCGCGATAGCCGCCCTTCATGCCGGGGGCACTCACGTCAACCGAGTAATGTCCAACCGGCAGGTTGGAGAAACGATACTCGCCTTGCGCGTTCGTCTTGGCCGATTGCTTGAAGCCGGTCGCCAGGTTTGTAATATCGACGTCGGCGCTGGGCACATAGGCCCCCGACGCGTCCTTAACTACGCCTGTCAAGTCACCGCTGATGGCCTGTCCGAAGGACAGTGCCGACAGCAGCAACACGACGCTCAGCAGCGTAAGTATTGTGAAAATCCTTTTGTTCATCGCTCTCTCCGCTTCGCTAGTTAGAGATTCTTACGTTTGCGCTTAAATTCTGGGCGTTCGCAAGGGACAAATGCCGGAACAACCCCGCTTAGGCTAGTGCAAGACAGTCGCCAATCGGAGCCTTATTACGGGCTAATATTTACAGTAGGTTACGGACGGTTCGGGAGAGCAGATACTGATTCCTATAGGAGGGGACCCAGTATTATCCAGAAGTTCATAGGAACACTAGCGACCGTAGGGCATAGACGACCCAAGGTTATGCAAATCGCGCCGTCTCGGCTCGGAATTCCTCGGCAGGCAGAGGCGAGCTCTGCCAACGCAAATGAAGCTTGGGTCATTCAGGCTTGCCGAGCGCGAGCGTAATAAGCGTCTTCTGTTCCAATTCGTGCGCCTTACCCGAACCGGTCGCAGGGGTGGCGTTGGCCGCACGCTTAATACTGCGCAGCTTCGCCCCGACAATCCGCTTGAGGCGTGGCACGACAAATGACAGCGCCCCCATGTTGGCCGGCTCTTCCTGCACCCAGAGGAACTCGGTGGCATTCGGATAGCGCCCCAGCACCTGGCGAAGGTCGTCTTCCGGGAAGGGGTACATCTGCTCCAGCATGAGGATGGCGGGCTTCAGGCCCTGCATCTTCTTGCGTTCGATGCGCAGCTCGTGTCCGATCTTGCCGGTGCAAAGCAGGACGCGGCGGGCGTCGAGTGCGGTTTCGTCAGGGATGACGTTCTGCCAGCGTGGCCGCTCAAGTTCGCTGACCGGTGAGACGGCTTCGGGATGGCGCAACATGCTCTTGGGCGTGAAGACAATCAGTGGCGTACGCCACTTGCGCAGCGCCTGACGCCGCAGCAGGTGGAAGTACTGTCCTGCGGTCGAAGGCTGTACCACCTGCATGTTGTCGCGGGCGCAGAGCTGGAGATAGCGTTCGATGCGCGCACTGGAGTGCTCCGGCCCCTGTCCTTCATGGCCATGCGGCAGCAACAGCACCAGGCCGCTCAGCAGGTTCCACTTGTCTTCGCCGGCGACAATGAACTGGTCGATGATGATTTGGGCGCCGTTGGCAAAGTCACCGAACTGTGCCTCCCACATCACCAGCGCTTCGGGAAAGTCGCGCGAGTAGCCGTACTCGAAACCCAGGACCGCGGCTTCTGCAAGTTGGGAGTTGTAGATCTCGACCCGCGCCTGGTTGGCGGCGAGGTGACACAGCGGAACGTACTCGCGTTCGTCCGTGATGTCGATCAGTACGGAGTGGCGCTGGTTGAAGGTACCGCGGCGGCTGTCCTGTCCGCTGAGCCGGATGGGCACGCCTTGCGTCGCCAGCGAGCCGAAGGCCAGCGCCTCGGCCATGCCAAAGTCCAGCGGACGCTTGCCATAGCCCATCTCATGCCGCTGCTCCAGCAGCTTCTGCACTTTGGGATGGATGTGGAAGTCCTCGGGATACTTGGTCAGCCCGTCGGTAATCTCGCGAATGCGCTCGCCGCTGAGACCGGTATCAACCTCGTACTCGGGCTGGTATTCACCACCATGGAACGGCTTCCAGTAACTGGGCAACTCGCGCATCGCCGGCTTTTTCGCCATGCTCTTGCCGGCAGCCTGCGCAGCATCCAATTCCGCCTGGAACTTTTCGACAAAGGGTTTCGGGTCCTGACCGGTGCGCTGGGCATAAGATCTCGTACAGCAATCCGTGCTCTTTGATCTTGCGATAGCGAATCGGCTGGGTGATCGTCGGGTCGTCGACCTCAGAGTGACCGTGACGGCGGAAGCCGATCAGGTCAACGACAACGTCGGAGCCGAACTCGTTGCGAAACTCCATCGCCATGCGGCCCACGCGGACCACGGCGTCAGCGTCTTCGCCGTTGACGTGGAAGATAGGAATCGGCAGGCGCTTGGCCAAGTCCGACGAGAAGCGGCCGGAGTAGCCTTCGTGAGGGTTGGTGGTGAAGCCGATCAGATTGTTCACGATAATGTGAACCGTTCCGCCCACGTTGTATCCGCGCAGGCAGGCCAGGTTGAGACTCTCGGCGGTAATTCCCTGCCCTGCGAACGCCGCATCACCGTGCATGATGATGGGCACTACCCGCAGCTTGCCGTCACGGCCTATGCGGGTCTGCTTGGCGCGAGCGCGACCCATCGCGACCGGGTTGACGGCTTCCAGATGGCTAGGGTTCGAGACGAGGTGGATGCGCACCTGCCGCCCATTGGCGGCATCGAAGAGGCCGGTTGCGCCAATGTGGTACTTCACATCGCCGCCGCCGAGCACGCTGCGGGGGTCGACATCCTCGAAGCCGGCAAAGATCTCCGCCGCCGGCCGGCTCACAACGTTGATGATGACGTTCAGGCGGCCGCGATGGCTCATGGCCAGCACTGCCTGTTCCGCCTCTTCTTCGGAGGCGGTATCGAGAATTTCGTCCAGCAGGGGAATCAGCGCGGTGTTGCCTTCCAGCGAGTAGCGCTTGGTTCCGATGTAGCGCGAGTGAATCGTCTGCTCGAAAATGTCGGCGCGCACCAGTTGATCGAGCACGCGCGCCTGGTCGATGCGCTGGTCGACGTCCGACTCCATGTGCTCCTCGACCCAGAGGCGCCGCTCGGGATCGGCAATGTGCATGAACTCGACACCGATGGAGCCGGCGTAAATGCGCCGCGCGGCTTCCGCTTCCTCGCCGGTTATGTCGAGATCGGGATGAGGGAGCGGTTTGAAGTGGTCGAGCGGATCGAGATTGGCTTGCAGATACCCCCAGCGGCGGAACGAATCCATCACCCGTTCCTGCTTCTCGCTGTCAACGTTGATCAGTGCAGTGGACAAGGGCAAAAAACTCCTGGCCCTCCTGTGCCCCAGGTTCGCCCTCCTTTTGGGCTAACCTGGGCAATGGGCCTGACTCTTATGATTCTACTGTTGTAGATTTCCCTACCGGCCGGACGGATGCGTTTTCGACCGGAATCGCGGGCGGTTTCAAAACATTAAGTATATAAAATCGTGGCAGGTTTGGTGGATGCCGGAACTCTTCTGTGGCGTTGGACGTGACGAGTCCTGTCACCCGTAACCAACCGGTTTATGAGGGGAGCTCATGAAGACACTTCGCCATTTGATCGTCCTTTCGTTGCTCTGCACTCTCTGTTTCGCTGCGGGTCCCGACGACCGCCAGCCGACTAATCCCAAGTCGATCAGCTCCGAGTCGAATCCCACGGCGCGGCCGGTGCCGATCGATGACCTTTTCTTCAGCCGGCGCGTGTCATCGCCGTCGTGGTCGCCGGATGGCAAGAGCATCGCATTCACGACCAACATGACGGGTCGCAATAATCTGTGGCTCGTGCCGTCGAGCGGTGGCTGGCCGATTCAGCTCACCGTTTCCGACGACCGGCAATACGGCGAGAACTGGTCGCCGGACGGCAAGTGGATTGTCTACGAGCAGGACTTCGGCGGCCGCGAATATTACGATATTTTCGCCGTGCCCAGCAATGGAGGCACGTCGGTCAACCTGACGAATACTCCAGAGATCTCGGAGAACAACCCGCTCTTCTCCCCCGACGGCAAGCAAATCGCGTGTAGCTACAAGCCGAAGACCGCCGCCAGTACCGACATCGCCATCATCGATTGGAAGTCGCACCAGTTGAAGAAACTCACCAACGAGCAGAGCAAGGACCACCTGTGGTCGCTGGTGGCCTGGAGTCCCGACGGACGCTTTGTCTACGCCAACCGCATCTTTGTCGGATTTACCGACGCCAGCGTGTTTCGCATCGATGTCGCAACTGGTCAGCAGGAAGAACTCACGCCGCACCAGGGCCAAGTGATGATCAACGCGTCTGCGGTTTCGCCGGACGGCAAGACCCTGCTCATCACTTCGAACGAGAAAGGCGGATACCATAACGCGGCGTTACTGGACGTCGCCAGTAAGCAGATGAAGTGGATCACGGATACGCAATGGGAAGGCTTCTCGGGAGACTTTTCGCCCGACGGCAAGACTGCAACCTATGTAATCAATGCCGACGGGTTAACCACCGCATACCTGTACAACATCGCCACCGGTAAATCATCGCCGGTGAAAATGGCTTCCGGCCTGACCTCACCTGCCGGCAATCCCACCTCGTTCTCGCCGGATGGCAAATCGCTGCTGCTAACGCACCAGGACACGCAGCGGCCTTCCGACCTGTGGGTCTACGACCTGGCTTCGGGCAAGCCGCGGCAATTGAGTTACTCGGCGGTCGCCGGACTCAACCCCAACGATCTGCCGGCCGGCCAACTGGTTCACTACAAGAGCTTCGACGGGAAGATGATCAGCGCCTTCCTGTGGATGCCCTACAACCTGAAGCGTGACGGCGCGAACCCGGCTGTCGTTTTGCCGCACGGCGGTCCCACCGGGCAGACGTTCGCCACCTTTAGTGCAACCGCGGCGGCCCTGGCTTCGCGCGGATACGTTTGCATCGCGCCGAACGTGCGCGGCTCCACCGGCTACGGCCTCGCCTTCCAGAAAGCCAACTACCAGGACCTCGGCGGCGGCGATTTGCAGGACGAGGTCTACGCGACGAAGTTCCTCATCGAAACGGGATATGTCGACGCCAAGAAAATCGGCATCACCGGCGGATCCTACGGCGGCTTCATGACCCTGATGGCCGTCGGCAAGACGCCCGACGTTTGGGCCGCCGGCGTGGAAATGTACGGCATCATCAACTGGTACACCATGCTGCAACACGAAGACCCGATGTTGCGGCAGTATGAGAAGACGCTGCTGGGCGATCCCGAAAAAGATCGCGCGGTCTATGAGGCGGATTCCCCCATCAAGTACATTCGCGACGAAAAAGCCCCACTGCTGGTGTTGCAGGGCGAGAATGATATTCGCGTTCCCAAGGAAGAAGCCGAGCAGGTAGTCGAAATCCTGAAGAAAGAAGGTAGGACGGTGGACGCGCACTACTATCCCGCCGAGGGCCATGGCTTCGCCAAGCGCGAGAACCAGATCGACGCCCTGAAGCGAACAGTTGCGTGGTTCGACAAGTATTTGAAGGGCGAGTGAGCAACCGCGACGAGCACAGCATACTAGAACAGGGGAAAGACGCGATCTAGGCTGAGGCTGCGGTCAGAGAGGACTTGTTTTCCGCCGAAGCTCGACTTCCGGCCCGGGGAACGACCTCCACCGGCATCTGGCTCAATTTCGCGTAGATCCTGCTGCGGCGCCGCAGCGGCCACCAATCGTAAAGATAGATCTGCATTGGCCGCCACATCGCCACCCAGCCTGCAATTGTCAAACTTTCCTTCAAGATGCGGGCCCACGTTCCGGCGGCGCTGTTGAGCAGGCTGCTGAGGCCGAGACACACGGCCAGGCATGAAGCGCCGATCAGCAAGCTGATGCGTCCCTGCTTTAACAGAGCGCTAAACTCCAGATCGGTAAGCTCAGCTTTGTGGGCGAAGTGATGGTGAACGGCCTCTGTGACCGGGCCGGTGGGATCCTCGGCCGGCCACTGCTCCAACTCAATGTGCAGCTCCACAGCCGCATCCGGCGGGAACTCCTGTGCCCAACCAACGATGAATTCCTCGGCATCGTCGTCGAGATCCTTCTCGATAAAGGGAGAAGGGTCCATCAAGTTGAAGAGCTGATTGATGTCACGCAGTTTCAGCCGGATGCTGTGAAGGCGCCGGGGGCCAGTTGCGACATTCTGCAGAGTAGAGCCCATGCGACCGTATCCAGGACGTTGTCCGGCGGCTGACCACGCCAGATAACGTCGATCCATTACAGGCCATTGTAGGCTTCCGCGTGGCCTTGCGATCAGGTCGCAACGTCGGACACGGTCTCGGTTTGAAGCCTAGCCAGGATCGTAAACCTCGGGATTACGGTTCAAAACCAGACGATGTGAAATGCGTGGTGACAGTTGTCACCGTATCGCGTGATAAGCGGTAACAAATCGCGATGTCCTGGGTTCTCCAGATTAGCAGTCCGGACGTCCGGTCGGCGAACAGCAAAAGGAGAGCGGAACATGCACAAGATATTGACGATTGCAGTCGCTACCGTCTTCCTGACCGCGGTGGTTTATGCACAGCGTGGCCATGGCAATGCCGGCGGCAACCAAGGCGGGCAGCAGGCAGGCAGGTCATCCACGGGGACCTACGGGAGCCCGGGTTGGCAAGGTACGCAAACCCAGACTCGCCAGCAGCAGCAAACCCGCATTCAGGCCACGACACAACAGCGGCTTCAATTCCAGGATTGCACCCAGGCCACCAAGCAGCTTCAGAAGCGGGTACGCAAACTGGAGCAGATCAGCAAGAAGCAAGGCCTCACTGTGCAGGAGGCGGTCCAATGGCGCGAGCAGTTGCGCCAGCAGACGCGCACCCTGACCGAGCAACAGACACAGTTACTTAACCAATTAAACGAGTCACAACAGACGGCGGTGCAGGACCGGACGCGGCAGATGCAACAGGACCGGGAGCGACTTTCCCTGTTGACGGATGCGCTGGAGTTCGAGCTTGCCGCCGAGACCCCCAATGCGGAGAAGGTGCGGGACAACACCAGGCAGATGTCATCGGTTCTGAACCAGATCCAGGTGCAGCAAAACCAGCTTGGTTCGGAACTCGGCCTGCAAGACTAGCCGTTGCGTCCGATGAAGGGAGGGGGGCACCTGTAACGGACCGCGCTTCGGAGCAGCGTATGCGAGGTGCACACCGAAGAGCGGCCCGGGCAGTTGCCTCTCCGCCCGCTGATTGTAGTAATGCTATTTTTATTTAGCATTAACTTCTGTGCAATCCAAGATCAATCCTGGTTGTGCTGTCTTTGCCCTTCGCCCGAATCCGGCAACTTTACGACAGCACTGAAGCCGCCGATGTAGGCGCCTTGCTGCACGTCGAACTCTGCCGTGTAATAGCGGTATCCCTTGCGGTCCTTCCGATTACGCAACCGCAATTCGATCATGATCTCGTCGACGCCTTCAATCGGGCGTAGAAACCTGATTCGCATGTCGCGCTGGACTACCGCACCCACCGCGGCGTTGGGCATACCCAGGTCGTGACAGATCGAGATGGTTCCCATCTGTTGTAGCCATAAGATGGCCTGCAAAGCGGAGAAGTGAAAACTGCTCCAGTGATCGGGATATCTGTCCACCGTGAGATAAAACCGCACCACGTTCTCGGCGTGCCAGGCTTGCTTTATTCGAAAGCGCTCCTCGCGCCAACCGGAATCGAGATAGGGAGACATCAGAGACGACAGCTGCTGAGGGGTAAGGATCGTCTCCGTGACATTAAGAGCAGAAGGCAGGTGCATCGTCAACTCTTTTTCTGGATGGTTCACAGTTCGTTGTTGACCAGTTACTGACCGGCCTCTCTCTGCGCTAGCTCTCCTTTTGTGCGTCCCGGGTCAGGGTGCAGAGCAAATCCACGGTCAATCAAAAGCAGATTGACCGTGGATGCCCGCTGACTTATTGCGCCTCGCGTGGTGCGCGTACTCTCAGTAGAAGTTCGCGTTCACAGACGTAGTGCCGCCATCGTTGCCGATCTTCAGGCGGACGGTGACCGGATTGTTCAGCCCGGTGAGGTCAGTCCCCAGCGCCAACACGCCCGTCCGATAGGTGACCCCGCCCGTCGGCGTTATGCGAACCAGAAGGCACACCCCGTTAATCGTTCCGTAGTAGTTAAAGGCGCCCAGTGGACCTTTGACGAACGATCCCGGTGGGATAGTCACTTGGTAGGTTCCCACCTGCAAGGTCACCGGCTCGGTGACAGGATCGATCGTACCTCCCTGCCCGAGGGTGAAGTTCGCCAGCATGTCGAACCCTGCCGGCACAAAGTACCTGGCGGCAAAGATGTCCAGGTTGGCGGTGAAGGCCGAGAAAGTTTCCAGCGGGACGATGGCCACGCCAAAGGGCTGGCTTCCTACCGGCACCGTGGCAACCACGGTGTTGCTGGAGGTATCGATCACCGAGGTGTTGTTGGTGCCGCTACTCGCCACATAGACGTGGGCTCCATCCGGGGTGATGGCCACGCCCAGGAGTGCAACTCCCACTGGCACCGTGGCAACCACCGTGTTCGTGCTAGTGTCGATCACCAAGACGGCGTCGGCAATCCCACCCACATAGGCGCGCGTTCCGTCCGGGGTGATGGCCACGCCAACGGCTGGGCCTGACACAGGGAGCAGGGCAGATACCATGTTGGTGGCCGTGTCTATCACCGCGACGGAGCCGCCAGACAGCAGAAAGCCACCCGCCACATAGACATGCATTCCGTCCGGGGTAACGGCCACGCCAATGGGATATCCCGTCCCTGTTATCGTGTCAACCACCGTGTTGCTGGCGGTGTCGATAACCGAAATGGCGATGGAGACGTAGTCCGCCACATAGGCGCGCGTTCCGTCCGGGGTGATAGCCACACCAGCGGGACCGCTCCCCACCGGTATCGTGGTAGTCACGGTGTTGGTGGCGGTGTCGATCACCGAGACGGTGTTGGAGTTGGAATTTGTTACATAGGCATGCGTTCCGTCCGGGGTGATGGCCACTCCAAAGGGTCCGGCTCCCACTGTCACCGTGGCAACCACCGCATTGGTGGCAGTGTCGATCACCGAGACGGTGTTGGAGTTGGAATTTGTTACATAGGCATGCGTTCCGTCCGGGGTACTGGCCACTCCAGCGGGTCCGGCTCCCACTGGCACCGTGGCAACCACCGCATTGGTGGCAGTGTCGATCACCGAGACGCTGCCATGCATCGGTGGAAGTGTCGATCACGAGACGGAGTCGAGAGTTATTTGCCACATAGGCAAATTGAGCTGATACGGCTACAGGAAACAGCATCAGCAGCAGCATTGCGAGCCAGAGGTTTTGCAGTTTCAATCTCATTGAGTGCCCTCCTCTTAGGCAGGAAATCGGAGTTTCGTCACGTAAGGACTAAGCTGACTGTGGACAATGAAGAGAGACCGTACTACTACTGAGCCGGAATGACCATAAGGTTGTATGCTATAGGCACTTTTGTCAATGATGGATTGCCGATATATTGGCCAAATAGAGCTACTTTTTATTTAGCACTTTTGTGGTCTATAAATTGACGCGCGAATGTTCAGCGGAATATCATGCTGGGCATGAGGGCTCTTGGGCAAAATTCGTCCCGAAGAAAACATTTCCGAGAGCTCAATCCTTCCTTCTGTGGCATCTCTTTCCCATTCAGAAATCCCGGTCGCGGTGTGTTCTAACACCTAACTAGAGCCGCACTCTTCCTGGGTGCGGTGCTGCACAAGACTCATATTCACCGCCGTCTGTTCGGAAACCAGTTCAAGCTGGCCCATGTCCGACTGACGCAAGAAAAATGACGGCTCGGCCACGATCTGAGCGTGGTGCCTCTGCCGTCATTCAGTAACTCGTCCTGGACAAACTGCCGCTCGCATCCGGTGCAAGCGGCCATGCTCGCTCGAAAAAATAGCTGAAAAGAGAGGCGCCGTTATTTACGCGGCTTAGCTACTCGGCTGGTGTCGGTTCTGACGCCAGCCCGAGTCCCGACAACTGAGGAGATGGAAATGAAACCATTACGAGCCGTTGCACTCCGTGAGCGCCACGCCGGTGGCCTCTCACGCTTCGCACTCGCCTGGGGTTTACTGATGGCGTTGATCTGCGCCGGACCAGCCGGCGTTGCACAGACTAGTCTGCCACCCGGGAACCCCATACAAATTGCCAACATTGGAATGAACGCATCCGAACAGTCGCCGGTGCTCAACAGGCTGTCGCACGACTACTCGATCGTCAATATCAAGAACGCTCACTCCGCTAACTCCACCGCTCGATCTTATGCCGGTGCTGATCTGGCCCAACCAGCTGGACGACCAGGAGACCATGGCCTACGTCGATCGTGTTTACGCGGCCGGCTTGACCGTCGGCATTCTTCAGGCGACGCAGAGTGAGCTGAATCGCTTCGATACGCTAGTAGAGGGCGTGCCGGTCGCCAGCTGTAAAGTCACGAGGGGCAAACGGCCTGCCGCGCTGTACGCCGTGCAACGGTCCCTGAATGTGTTGCCGGTCGAAATCACCCGCTCCTGCCTGCCCAAGATTGATGCCAGCCTGGCGGAAGCCAACAGCACCGAAACTCAGTGGTTACGTGAGCGGTTTGGGCTGTATCCCCCACCGCCGCCCCTGGATTCGACGGAGATCAAGATTTCGAACAACTCCGTCAATCTGGAAAGTCTCTCGCAGAAAATCCATTGCGATGATCTGATAGGCAATGAGAACGGACAGATGCAACAGGATGTCTTCGTGACCAGCGTGCGCAGCTTCGATGCACAAAGAGACTACTATTACGTGCAAAAATTCGATCAGTTCCGTCCCAGGTTCGACAACTACACCGCCTTATACACTGCGGCCGGAGCCCCGGCTGTAAAAGTGAGCGAAAATGGTTACCAGCGACTGGAAGGAACCCGCCTTTTTTTCACCGAGCCTGACACGACACTATCTTACGTGGATTCGTACACGAACAGCAGGGAAACAACCGTTACCGGCGGAGTCGGCTTTAGCGGACTGTCGCTCGAAGTCAGGGCGGAACTCAGCGTCACGGTCGGTAAGAGCACAAGCGTGAGGGTGCCCCCAATCGAGATCAGGAACATCTCCACTCCGCTGAACGGGGTCGCGGGTTGGCAGTTCTATCCCCAGAGGGCTGTCGGAGGATTGCTGTACAGCACGGCAGAAAGCTGGGTTTGGTACATCGATCGCGATGTCTACCCGGACTCCGGGGAGAACTTGAACGAACTTTTTTCCGAGTACGGCGCGGGTATTTTCGGTAATCACCCTCTTCTTCACGGCGACTATTGTGGTTTTCCACCACCGTTTCCGACCTTCGTGGTTGGCGACCCGCACATTGACAGCGTCGAACCGGCAAAGACGTATCGCGGCGGTGGAACTTTCCTGATCCACGGCGAACAAATGTATCCCGGTATCGTCTCCGCGGTTTTACTCGGCGGCGATCCGCTTGCTCCGGCTAATTTCGTGTCCCTCGACGACAAGACCATACGGGTCGTCGTGCCGAGCGGCCAGAAGGTTGGGTCAACTCCGGTACAGGTGAATACATATTTCGGCGGGAAAACCTTGTTTTCCAACAATAATGTGAAGATCGATATTCGGCCGTAGGCAGGTAGAGCAGCGGGTGGAAAAGGCAGTTCAGAGTATCCCGTCCAGCGTGGTTTTATAGCTGGGCGGGATACTCTGGGTTTCGTTGCTTCTTATCGAGAAGTTACTTCTGCGGAAACTGCATGCAGGTCACGGTGGTGCCGGGGTCTGTCTCGATGCCTCTTAGGTTGCGGCCATTTTCCATAACTATGAAATCGAAGTGGGCATCGGGAGCTGGCTGCCCGTTAATGATTACCTTGAAAGCGGCGGAGCCGTGAGCATTGATAGCTGTAGGCTCCAGCGACCGTCCGAAGACTAGAGCCGCGATTTGGAGCCTGGCACTAGGCACAGCGCCAGTAGTCGCAATTATCCGTTCTGGTACCAGCGCAGGACGCGGAGAGCGCGCAGGGTATTCCAGCGGCTGGCTCGGCCGACTTCGGTCTCCATCTCTAAGGGAATACGTTCGCGATGCCGAGGTTGAGCGGCCAGCGCCCGTTCTGGTGGCGGCGCGCAATCACAACCTCGATAGCTTCCTTGACGCGGCTGTCGGGCTTGACGCCTGCATTACGCAAATAGTCGAGCCCACGCAAGACGTCGTAGTGCCAGAACGTCGGGATACGAGAAGCGGTGCCAGCGCTGATCGATGACTTCGCCGGTGCGCAGCGAGCGGAACAGGCGGCGCTCGAGCAGATAGTTCTCGCCGCATTTGCGGGCTTTGGTGATGGCCGCTGATTTGCGCCCGGCGCGTTCGTAGGCCAGCAGTCCTTCGAGAACACAGATGGTTGTATGAAACGACGAGCGCCGGCTCTTGGGACGCTTCGGGCTTTCCAGTACCGCTTCGCAGTTCCAGCCGCCGTCTTCAAGCTGCTCGCCCAGAAGTTGCCGTGCCAGGGCGTCGTTGGGTTCTTTGAAGTACGCGCCAAGAGCAAGGATTCTGCCGTTGATGCAGGGCTCGGTTTCGCCGCGAAGAAAGGGCCGGTTGTTGAGCGGCTTGAATACCAGCCGCTTGTCGACGCGGTCGATCATCTTGCGGGCCTGCTTGCTGGCGGGATCGAGACCGAGGTCCATCAGGGCTACAAGACTATACAGGGTAATCAGCAGGCCTCGGTCCTCGTTCGGCCCGCCCCAGTTGCCGGCAGGAGATTGGGCGGCGAGAAGCTGCGCTCCCCAGCCCTCGGTTGCCACGCGAGAGCGCTCGGCGGCAATCGCGTCGGGGGCTGCATGGGTGAGGTCCTGCATCATTTGCCAGCGGATGGCCGGATCGGAATCGAGGAGCCACTTAAGATGCCCAGGGCGAGGCGCGTAATCCTGTAGGCGCATGGGCTTGTTATAGCAAATGGAGGGTGAGTCTTCGGCCGCGTGCGGAGTCGGAAGCCTATCCGTCTGGTGGAAGAAACTGATAACCCAGGGTAGCCCAGGAACGGGACGAACCTGGGCACCCGGCTCTTATGCGAAAAGCATCGCGAGCTTATCTTCTGCAGATGCAGACACGCCTATCAATAGCTCCAGCTCTCACTTGGTAAAGATATCGTGATCTGCGTCATATCGCTTCTCGGTTTTCGAAGCCCTGCCCGCCATCTCATCTGCCTCTTTCTCTAACCGCTCAGAGACAGCGGCATCGTCAGACTCGGGTTTGTTGGTGGGCTGTGGCTGTGAACTTGTCGAGTCCTTCTTGGTATCAGACATGATGCACCTCTCAAAAGCTATGATGCGAAAGCTTCAACCCAGGTCTCATCAATGTCGGTTTGCGCCGGCGCTGTCGTCGAGCAGTAGCCATAGGACGCCATTGCACTCATTAACCCAGGCAAGGGTGTTGATGTAATCGCGGCTATCCCCCATCGACGCACGCCTCGTGTGGGATTCACGGCGTCTCGATAAGACCGTTAGCGACCGTGTCGGGCTCGGAGCGCGGCCGCACCGGCATCTGTTTGAGCGTGAGCAGTTCCTTCTGGACTTGCTCCCAGGCGTGGTGATTTTTCTTGGTGACGATGGGCGCGCCGGGATCAGAGTAGAAGGCGACGAGGTCGCGGCGAATTCCAAAGGGCACGTGACGATCAGGCTCCGCAGTGATCCGTTGCAGCAGCTTGGCGTAGGTTTTATCAGTCAAGCGCATAAGCGCCGGGGCGCACCAGCGCGCCGGTGTCGAGGTCGCGATTGGCCAGCGCGAGCGTGGCGCCCTGATGTTCGTTCAGGTTGTGCAGGAGGTGGCGGAATTCCGCCAGCGCGTCATTCACGCTCTCGATATACCACTGCTGGGTTTGCTGGTTAGGACCGCGTATAGCCAGGTCAGACAGCGGCCCGATCTTGGGAAGAACGAAGATGACAGCCGCCAGCACATGAGCGATGAATCCCGGATGTTTGTGCGCTCCATCCCATCGCTTCTCATAAGCTGCGTTCTGGAGGTTGCTCTCGAATACTGCAAATGCGTCGTTGGGCACATCGGGCGGGGAGTGACGGTGCAACACCGTCTCCGCGTGGGCAATGCGCGGAATAAAATGGCGCACCGAACCACCGTAGGAGCGCGTGGCGGGGAAGACCGGCCCCAGTACCTCCCGCAGATGTAATCCGTAGGTTTCGTAGAAAGCGCGCTCGAGCTGCGGCGCCGGAACGCGCAGCCCAATGTATTCCAGGTAGGAGGCGGGCGCGAAGCGATGCTGGCGAAGCTGGTCGACGTCGAAGGCGAACTCGGTGCGTACATGCGCATGCGGGCTTTCGTCGTAGGTGACAAAGTTCCCGTACTTTTTGGCGAGCTTGGGAAACTCGATGGCGGTGGCCGGATTGACGCACTCGCTGTGGCCGATGTTATCTCCCACATAGTGGGACAAAGCCCCGATGGCAAAGGCCAGCTCGTTGGCATTTCGCGCATTGCGAAACAGGCTGGCGATGAAGTCTCCGGTGCGGACGTAGTGGGCGAGGTCGCTGAAGAATTCGTGGCTGAAGGGGTAATAGCCCAGGTCCTGTATGGCCGCGCCCCCATAGGCATAGGCGTGGGCCTCGTTCAGTTGGTACGCGGTCAGGCTGGGATAGCGGCTGAGCAGCAAGAGGACGGATGCTGTCGTTCCACGCCATGTCAATGATTTGCTCATGCGTGAGCACGGCGTAGGCCTGCGAAGGAATGGGCCGGAGCAGGACCATCACCGCCAGCAGCAGGGATGCCGGGCCTGTGAAATTTCGCAGAATAGCGACCGGTTGGCGGATTTTTTCCTCGCACGACCGCAGCAGCGGCCCACGAGTTGGATTTCAAAATTCCTGCTCCGGGTTGGCAGGGGGCGAGGGAATCACCGGACGACGTAGGATCCATCTGCGGGCTGGCTGAAAATAAACGAGGCCGAGTCCTCCTTCAGATGAGGAGCACGGCTGAGGTTCGTCAGCATCGTTAAACGGTTCCGCTCAGGCGCCCCGGCAGGGCTTGCCCTCATATTCATGCCCATGCAGGACGTATTCCTTGCCGTTCCAGCGCAGGACAGGAAAGCAGAAACCGGGCCCGCCGACTTCGATATCCGGCCAGCCTCCGACGCCTTTGGTCGTCAGGAACGTTACCATACCGACGCCCTTGGTCATCAGCTTCCAGGTGCCGTTAGCTTGTTGGCTCACGACACTGTAGGCGACGCCGGTGTTCCCATAGCAGTCGATGCTGCCTTCGGTGACCAGTGCCTCCAGACGGCCATCGCCATTGAGATCACGCACTTGTTCGATGGCGCCGGGGGAGTAGGAGGCCGACTGGTCGTCACAGGCTCGCCATTGCTTGCCTTTGAGCGTGAAACCAGCCGCTTTAAACGCGGCAGCCTCGTCAGCTGGAGAGAGGGTGGTGGTTGAGGACGCGAGCATGGGCATGCAAAACAACATGACCAGGATGGCTGCAAACAAGCTCTGTAGTTTCATCGAGAGTCCTCTCATGCGGAGCGGTGGAGAAGACCGCCCCTGATCCTGGGATTGGTTAGTGGCCCAGCGTACCATTTGGCCGCGGCACATCCAAGCGGGCAGTGCACCACGACCGTGCGGAAAACACTCTGGTTTCCCCTCGAGGAATCTCGTCGGGGTAAACATCATCCGGTATTCCTGCAGGCGGTGGTAGTTGAGTCTCTCTACTGCCTTGGACTTTGAACACCGGGTATCCTGAAGTGAATGCGCATCTCCAGTACCGATCGTCTCTTCGTCCTGACCGGCGCGGGGGTGAGCGCCGAAAGCGGCCTGCCGACCTTTCGCGGTGCGGGCGGCATCTGGCGCGGATATCCCGCCACACAGGTCGCAACCCCGGAGTCGTTTCACGCCGATCCGCTGATGGTGTGGCAGTTCTACTCGATGCGGCGGCGCAAGCACCTTGAAGTGAAACCTAACCCCGCGCACTTCGCCCTTGCCGAGCTGGAACGGCAGCTGGGCGAGCGCTTCTTTCTTTGCACGCAGAATGTCGATTCGCTGCACGAGCAGGCGGGATCGCGGCGCGTGCTGCACATGCACGGCCGGCTGATGATGACTCGATGCTCGCGCGAGCTGTGTCCGAGCCAGCCCTTCGAGGACAACGATGGGCACGAGACAGAACTGCCGAAATGCGAGACTTGCGGCGCGCTGCTGCGTCCGCATGTCTGCTGGTTCGGCGAGGTGCCGTACGAGATGGACCGCATCTTTGCCGAACTGGATCGCAGCACGATTCTGATGACGGTGGGGTCGTCGGGCGTGGTCGAGCCGGCAGCGAGCTTCGTGCGGCTGGCGCGCCGCAACCGTGCGCGGACGATCTACGTTGGTCCTGAAGAGCCAGCCAATCAGGGCTACTTCGATGAGGTCGTGCTGGCCAAGGCGGGTGAGGCGCTGCCGGAGATGGTGAAGGGGTGGATGGCGGCGTAGGGGCTTCTGCGACGCTCCGCGTCAGGGCGCGACCTTCCAGTGGTGCTGAAAAACCTAATGTGAGAGGAGGCTTCGCGTCAGGGCACGACCTTGGTCGTGCCGAAAACGGCTTATTTTTGCAACGCGAGCGGGCTTCGGCCCGCGAGCGCCTTAAGATCCTATCTTTCAGCCGCCTGCTTGGTCGTGCCGACAGAGTCCAAAAGTTATTTGGGCTGCAGCCCCTTTGCTTTCTGGTTCCGCAAGTATAACGAGGAGTGCGGATAATCCTCAGGCACCCGCGCCATTCCTGCCCTCACCGGATTGTTGTAGATATAGAGCTGGTGTCTGCGAAAGCTCTCTTCATCGCGGATTCGGACATCCGAGAATCCGCGTTGCCAAACTTCACCATGGAAGCCTAGTTCGGTCCTAGCGCGATAAGAGAAATTGCCTTTGATGAGCTGCACGGCCTTCTCAATGCTCATCGAATCGTCTACGGTAATCAGCAGATGAACATGATTCCGCATCACCACAAAATCGTGCACTCTGAATTTACCTCCCCGCATATACGAGCGCAGCACATCCGCAAATAGATCAGCCATGCGATCGCTCTGGAGGATGGCTTTACCTTCGGATGCTCGCGTCGTGATGAAGAAGGTGCGAGTGTTGGCTTGTGCTGATTCAGGGCGCGATGGCCTCGACGGTTTCGACATAAGGGGGGCTAAAGCCCCAGTTCATTTTAGGACTTGGTCGGCACGACCAAGGTCGTGCCCTGACTCGGGGCTTCGCAGACTGGAGATTCTTCTGCTTCGACCGAGGTCGCACCCCGACGCGAACCTTCGCAATGTCACGCCCTTCGGGCTCGCAGGGGCTGAAGCCCCTTTCATTGTAGGGGTCGTGTCGGCACGACCAAGGTCGTGCCCTGACTCGGGGCTTCGCAGACTGAAGATTCTGCCACTCTTATCACACCCGGACGTGACCCACTTCCTCGCGCGGTTTTTCCCATTTCGTAACATAAGGAGTCGCAGCAGGATACCCGAAAACTGCCGCATCTATCTGCCCCCAAGGGGCTATTGATGAAGTTGGGCTCCTGCGCGTACATTGCTGGAATATTAATGCGCGCGTCCCACTCTACCCGTGCGCCAGGAGGCCAGCCATGGAAACATTCGAGCAGCGGGTTCAGAAGATGACCGAGTGGTTTGCCCGCCCACGATTCAAAGACATCGTGCGGCTATACTCGCCCCGCCAGGTGGTGGAGCAGCGCGGCACCATCACCGCTGAATATCCCATCGCGCGCGACGCCGCGGAGGCGTTCTACACCCGGCTGCGCGAGCTGTTTGACAGCGGCAGATCGATCACCACCTTTGGCCCGTACTCCCCAGGCCAGGCGGTCGCCATCAAGCGCCACGGTATTGAAGGCATTTATCTTGGCGGGTGGGCGACTTCGGCCAAAGGCAGCATCACGGAGGACCCCGGCGCCGACCTGGCCAGCTATCCGCTGAGCCAGGTTCCCGATGAGGCATCGACTATCGTGCGCGCGCTCATCACCGCCGACAAGAACCAGCTCTTCCTGCGCTCGCACATGACGGCGGAGCAGCGCGCGGCGAGCCCGGTCTATGACTTTCGCCCGTTCATCATTGCCGATGCCGACACCGGGCACGGCGGCGATGCGCATGTGCGCAACCTGATCCGCCGCTTTGTGGAAGTGGGCGTTCCCGGCTATCACATCGAAGACCAGAAGCCGGGCGTGAAGAAGTGCGGGCACCAGGGCGGCAAGGTGCTGGTTTCGGAGAACGAGCAGATCCAGCGCCTCAACGCCGCACGCTTCCAGCTCGATGTCATGCAGGTCCCCGGCATCATCGTGGCGCGCACGGATGCGGAGGCCGCCAGTCTGCTGGACGGCTGCGCCGATGAGCGCGATCAGCCGTTCATCCTCGGCGTCACCAACCTGGACGTGCCGACTTACAAAGCGGTCGTTCTCGCCATTCATCGCAAGTTTTACGATGCGGGAGTGGAGGACGTCCGCGGCCACCTGATGTTCGCCATGTCACAATCCGAATACGATGAGGCCGACCAGTGGTTGGAGCGCACTGGCCTGCTGCCGCTCATCGCCGAGGGGGCGGCGACCTACAAGAAGAGCCCAGGCATGGTGCTGGACACCATGCTCGACAAGGTGATGGGCAAGTTTCTTGACCAGTGGCAGGAAGATGCCGACCTCAAGACTTATCGCCAAGCCGTGGCCGAAGCGATTGCGTTCGGCGTCAGCGAAGGCAATACGTTCGACGTCACACCGGAGAAGTGGCTGGACGAGTCAGCGCGCTACTCCTGGTTCGAAGTGCGCGAGATGGCCAAAGCGTTGGGCGTCGACGTTGACTGGAATTGCGAGATCGCCAAGACCCCCGAGGGCTACTACCAGGTGCAGGGTGGCATCGAATATGCCATCGCCAAGTCGCTGGCAGCAGCGCCCTTTGCCGACATTCTGTGGATGGAAACCAAGACTGCCAACCTGGATGAAGCCCGGGAATTTGCCGAGGCCATCCACGCCGAGTTCCCCGGCAAGATGATGGCCTACAACCTGTCGCCGTCGTTCAACTGGGACACTACGGGCATGAGCGATGAGCAGATGAAGCAGTTCCCCGAGGAACTTGGGAAGCTGGGCTTCGTCTTCAACTTCATCACTTACGGCGGGCACCAGATCGACGGCCTGGCGGCGGAGGAGTTCGCCACCGCCCTGCGGGACGACGGCATGTTGTCGCTCGCGCGGTTGCAGCGCAAGCTGCGCCTGCTGGAGTCGCCATATCGCACTCCGCAAACGCTGGTTGGAGGCCCGCGCCTCGACGCTGCACTGGCGGCGGCTTCCGGCAGGACGGCTACGACCAAAGCCATGGGCAAGGGATCGACGCAACACCAGCACCTGGTGCAGACCGAGGTCCCGCCGAAGGTGTTGAGCGACTGGCTGCAGATTTGGGCGGAGCACAACCAGATGCCGGGCGGCTGGCGGGCGCAGTTGCGTCCGGTGGCGGCCGGCTCCGACTTTATCGAGCTCAGCATCATGAACGACGCAGAGGAGAAGGTCGGCAACATTATCTTTGCCGACGTGCATGATCGCCGCGGACACAAGCTGCTGTCCATCCGCGACATGAACACCTTCGATCCCGGTTTGCGGAAACGGCGCCTGATGACACTGGCGCACCTGTTCCTCATTCACCGTTACAAGACGGCGCTGGTGCATTACATGAGCCCGACGGAGGACAACGAGCACCAGGCGCTAAAGCTGCAGCGGCTGGGCATCTTCGGAGACGTCAACACCGAGGCGGGCCTGATCATCGTTGCTGCGGTGAATCCGGCGCGCATCAGTGAGCTGCTCAATCAGGACAAAGAGGCGCTGCGCAGGCTGATCTGGAAGCAGGACCAGCCGGTGGCGGCTGGGGCGCACTGAAATCGGGCGTCGCTACTTTACTTTGTTTGAGGGCTTTGATTTCCGGGGGCTGGAAGGGCGTGCGACGACAGACAGCCCTCGGCTTAACGCTGCACTCCGGTTTGTTGCGCAATTCAGATTCCGTCTCGGTCGGGACTTACGCCTATCCCGGCGCCGGATTCACCACGCCTCGCGGAGCTTTGTCCTCTGGCAACTCCACTTCGGGCAAGTCGGTGCGGCGCGTCATAAGCACAATCCACTGATGGCCGCGTATCCCCGGCGCGATGACGTGATAGATCGTCAGCCCCAGGGCGCGGGCGGTATCGCGCACCCACTTCCGGTCGAAGATCACCGCAGCCGATGGGTCGGCATATGAGACGTAAAGCGCATTGGAACTTTCATCCATCATGGGATGATCGGCCTTATCGAACAGGAACCACGAAGCGTGCAACACGCCTTCAGGATGAAGGACGCGCGCACATTCGCGCAGATAGTACGCCGCTTGCGACTCGGTCAGGTGAGTGAAGACGGAAAGCGCGTTGACCAGCGTGAACTGCGCATCGGCCACAGGAAAGGGCGCGGTCAGGGGCTTGCCAGGTCCAGGGTTGAAGGCGACATTAAAAACGTCGTGATGATAAAAGCTAAAGTGCGGCGCGACCGGCTGCAGGTGATCGTTGCACCACTGGACCATTCCGGCATGAAGATCGACGCCGACGTAACGCTCTGGATTGGGCCGCTGCAGAATGAGCTGCCGCGCGACACGGCCGCAACCGCAACCAAAATCAAACACCGCCCGGAAGGTCTCCGGCGAAAGCCAGGGATAGACCAGGTCGCCATTGGGATTGTCATACACTGTGGGATCCGTAGGTCCGACCAGGCGGCGCATCTCCAACGGCGGTAGCGGAAGTTCACCAGGATGGCCAGGCTTAGTCACCGCCGTCGACGGCGCCGGCGGCTTCTTTCGCGCGGTTTTCACTCGCCGCAGGTCCTGCCTATGTTGCAGCCAATGGGCCGCGGCTTTCGCGGTTGCATGCAGATAAGGAATGGCCTTCAGGCGATCGTTGATGGCGTCGGCGATGCGATAGCGCAATTCGCCCCGTGAAAAGTGTTCGTCTGGCTTCTGTGGATCGTTCATCTCGGCTGAGCGGTCACGAGGAACATACACCCATGTTGCTTTCGATGGGAAGCCCCCACACGCATCGGCTGCCCACCGGCGCGTAATCTCTGCTCTCCAAGGAACAAGCCCCGCCCTTTCCTCTGGAAATGAAAAGGGAGGCCGTTCTTGTCGAGAGCCGCGCCTACTTCTTTTTTTTCTTCTTCTTCTTCTTGGTCGCTGGCCCTAATGCTGTCTGGATCGAGGTGCCGACCGGGCTGCCCCATCCCGTACACGGGTCCCATCCCGCCGCCGCTTTGAAGTGGCCGTTGTTGCCGGACGTGATGTCGCGAAAGGTGCCCTTCGTCGTCGCCACCGTCTGGTAGAGATTGGGATGGAGATAGCCCACCGGCTTGCCCAGCGACTGATTGAAGAGCGCAACCAGCCCCGCCCACAGCGGGGCGACCGCGCTAGTTCCGCCAACAGTGAAACTGGAACCATCGGATTGCACATCGTAGCCGGTGGCCGGATCGGCATCGCCGGCAATGTCAGGGACGCCCCGGCCTTTGAATTTGCCTTTATTGGCTGAGGGCGGCACGTTGGCCTTGGACTGGTAGGAAGGCAGCGGGAAGGTGTCGCTCACGCCTCCACCAGTGGCGCCGCCGCCGGCGCCGTCGTTCCATACGACTTCGCTGGAGATGTTGCTGCCACTGAGTTGCAGCGAGGTTCCGCCGCAGGCCAGCGAGTACGGACTCGAAGCGGGAAAATCGACGTGATATTTGCCGTCACTCTCGCCGTCGCTGGATCCGTTGTCGCCACAGGCGACGCACACCGTGACGCCCATGGCAGCCGCCGCTTGCAACGCGTTGTTGTAGTTTTGCAAGGACTGGGCCGTCCACGACGACTCGGGCCCGCCCCAACTGATGGAGATCACCGAAGGCTTGTGAACATTGTCCATTGCGGCCTGGTTGATAGCGTCAAGAAAACCAGCGTCGGAGTTGGGCGCGAAGTACACGACGATGGTCGCGCCGGGTGCAACTGCCCCGGCTACCTCGATGTCGAGTGCGACTTCGGTGTCCGGTCCGTTGGGGTCGCCCTCGGGCTGGTTCTGCGCGCCATCAACCGAAACCGCAATCACGGTCGGCATCGCCAGCTTCAGCCCCTTGAAATAGGTTTGCAGGTCCGACTGGGTGTAGCCGCCCCCAAGTTCGATAATGGCGATGGTCTGACCCTTACCGTTGCCGGAGGGAAATTTATAGGCTGAAGCGATTTGTACCGGCGTGTACGAGACCGAAGTCGCGTGCGGGTTGGCCCGGTTCATGCGAAAGTGCGCCCGCGCCTGCGGGCGGTTATCGAGGCCGTGAACGGCTACCACAATGTGGGACAGGTCAGCGGGAATGTTAACCGCTCCCGTGCGTCCGCGATAGCTGCCTCTCGGGGATTCATAACACTCGAGCGAAACCTGAAATGCCTTGGCGAAGTCGGCGATGCGCCCGGTGAGCATCATGGTCCGGGCTGCCGCATTCACCTGGGCTACCGCGAGCCCGTGTCCGCTGGCGAAAGCTGAGACCTGCGCGATGTCGGCGGGGTCGGCTCCGTAGCGCGCCTGGTATTCCTCGCGCGTAAGTGTCTCCCCTCTGGCGATTATCCTGTCGAGGCTGGGCGGCTTCTTTCCTCCTGAGCGCGGCCGCAGAACCACGGTGACATGCATCAACGCGTTGGGATCGAGCGCACCTGACTTGCTGGCGCCGGGCATCGGCTTGCGCTCGCTGCCGGGAATCTTCGTGTATTTTCTGGAGGCCATGGTTACTCCTCTGGACTTTGCTCTGCCGATTGTATCGAATGGACAACAACCTATTGAAACTTCACAGCTAAAGCCCAGACGAAAATGAGCTGTTTGCGGCACGCCTGAAGCCGTGCCCTTTCAAAGCTGCTCAAAGATCCTATCTCCCCGAGAGGAATCTGCGGTAGATGGGGAAATGCCTGGCTGCGCACTCACGCCAGTTAAACCGTGCGGCCTGCGCGAGTCCCGCCTGTTGCAGTTGTGCCCAGCGTTCGCTGCTCAACACGACAGTTTCGATCGCCGTGGCGATGGACTCCGCATCCGAGGGCGAAAAGTACTCCGCCGCATCGCCCGCCGCTTCCGGCAGCGACGCGACGTTGGAACATGCGACCGGCGTACCGCAGGCCATCGACTCAATCACCGGCAAGCCCAATCCTTCCTGGAACGAAGGCACAATCGTCAGGTCGGCGCCGGAGTACGCGGCACGCACCTGATCGTCGGTGGCTGCACCGGCGAATACGACCTGGTCAGAGAGCCCCAGATCGGCGGCTTGGCGTTGCAGCCGCGGACGCCAATGCCGGCCCTCGCCGATGATCAGCAGGGTGTGAGACAGACTTCCACGTTGTCGGACAATGCTGAACGCCTTCAGTAGTCCGCGGACGTTTTTGTGCGGCTTGAGATTGCCGACGAACAGCAGGTAGTTCCCATCGAACCCGAATGCCTGATTGGTGCGCGATCGCGATTCGTCGCGCGGCTCGGGATAGACATGCGGCGGCACGCCGGTGTAGGTCACGGTGATCTTGCCCGGGTCGGCGCCCAAGTGCTCGACGATGGTGCGCTTGGAATATTCCGACTGCGTAAAGATATGGTCGGCCCGCTGGGCTACGTGCCGCAGCATCGGCCGAGCGTAGAGCCGACTCTTCGCGCTGCGGCCCATCGTCTCGTCAAGAAGGTGGTTCAGGTCGTGAATGCTGACCAGCAAGTCCCGCGGCGAAGCAGCGGAGCGTTGTAGTGCGGCACGTGCAGCACCTCGTACTTCCGCGCCGCTCGGGCAATGTCGAATTGCTCGCGCACAGGAATAAAGCCGCGCATTCGACAGCACGATCTCATATCCGAACTCAGAGAGTGCCCGGCGGTGCTCGGGCAAAGTGATGAGCGTAACGGGAAAATCCCCGGACTCATGCAGCGCGCGGATAAGCTGACCGGTATAGGCTGCCAGTCCGGTATACAGCCACCGCGCGTCGATTATGAGCCGGCTCACCGCAGGAGCACTCCCGCCCTTGCCACGCGAATCCTGCTTACTGCGAATGAGAAGTCGTCTTCGGCTTGGTAGTGTGCGTAGCCGGCTTATGCGTCGCCGACGAATGATGAGGCTCGACGATGGCAATGTGCTTGATGATCACCGGCTCGATCGGCTTGTTGTTCTCGCCGGTAGGCACGCTGGCGATCTTCGTCACCACATCGAGGTCTCCACACTGGCCGAACAGGTTGTACTTGCCGTCGAGCCACGGCGTGGCGACTTCGGTGATGTAGAACTGCGAGCCGTTGGTATTGGGGCCGCTGTTCGCCATGGCGAGCCGGCCCGGCACGTCGAACTTCAGGTCGCTGGTTTCGTCGTTGAACTTGTAGCCAGGGCCGCCCATGCCCGTGCCTTCGGGATCGCCACCCTGAATCATGAAGTTGGGGATCACGCGGTGGAAGGTGGTCCCGTCATACAGCGGAACGCCCTTTCTCCAGCTTGCCGGTCTTGGGGTTGGTCCACTGCTTCTTGCCTGTCGCGAGGCCGATGAAGTTGGCCACAGTCACAGGCGCCTTGTCGGGAAACAGCGTGCAATGGATGTTGCCCATGCTGGTCTCAATGGTGGCGGTCGGCCCGGTGGGGGCTGCCGGAGCGGTCGGAGCCTGGGCGCCGGTTGATTGAGCAAGCATCAAGCCGTTCATAGATAGGATCAAAGCAGCGATAAGAATGTTGCGCATGGGTTCTCCTGGGAATTATTTGAGCACAGGATGAAGTCTGAGACCATTCTGCAACCACGGAGGCGCGGGGATTTTGACTCATGATCTCCGTGTCTCTGTGCCTCTGTGGCAAAAGTTCTCATTGTCCGCTGGGCGCCAGTTCCTTACGCGTATCCTTGTTGGCGTCTTCCGCCTGAATCTGTTTGGCCGTCTTCTCCACTTCGCCAAAGACGCGCATCAGGTTGCCGCCGAGAATCTTGCGCAGATCGGCTTCGCTGTAGCCGCGCTCGTACAGTGCCTGGGTGATCTTGGGCAGGTCGGCGGCGGAATCAATCCCCTGCGGCGAACAGTCGATGCCGTCAAAGTCGGAGCCGATTCCGACGTGATCGATGCCGGCCACCTTCACCATGTGATCGATGTGGTCGATGAGATCACTGAGCGGAGGACGCGGCAGCTTCTTCTCCAGCACGGCTTCGGCGGCGTACAGCTCCTGCATCTGCTGAGGAGTGTGCTCGGCCATGAAGAGCTGTTGAACCTTCATGTAGTCGGGATCTTTCTCTTCTTTCAGCTTCTTCGAAGTGTCCACCCACTTCTGCGAGATGAAGCCGCAGTAGAAGTTCACCTGGGCCACACCGCCGTTGCGGGCGAGGGCGACCAGCATGTCGTCAGTCATGTTGCGGGGAACATTGGTCAGGGCCCGCGACGAGGAATGCGACGCGATGACCGGGGCGCGACTGACAACCAGCGCCTGATAGAAGGTGCGATCGGCCACGTGTGAGATGTCGACCATCATGCCCATGCGGTTCATTTCGCGCACCACCTGCCGGCCAAAGTCGGTAATGCCGTCGTGGTGCTGCACGCTCTTGTCATCCAGGTCGCCGCTGGAGTCGCCGAGCTCGTTGGTGTTCGACCAGGTGAGCGTCATGTAGCGCACGCCAAGGCGGTAATAGTCGCGCAGCACGCGCATGTCGCCCTCGATGGCATGCCCGCCTTCAACGCCCATCAGCGCTGCCAGTTTGTGCTGGCGATGCGCGGCGAGGATGTCCTGCGTGCTGAAGGCCATCATCATCTTGTCGGGATGCAGCCGCGCCTGCTCGTAAACGGAGTCGATCATGTCGAGCGCGCGCTTGATCTCGTGCCCCTTGTAGAGCTTGGGATCGACCCAGATGGAGAAGAACTCCGCGCCCAGGTTGCCGGCCTTGATCTTGGCGAAGTCCATGTAGCCTTTGCCGGCGTCCTGCGACAGATCGAAGTTCTCATCGACAAAGCGGCCGGGGGTGTCGGCGTGGGTGTCGATGACCAGCGCCGAGTTGTGAATGGCGCGCGCCGCTGCGGCTGCCTGCGGGCCAGTGACCGGGTGCGAGGCGGGCTTGGCCGCTCTCGGCTGGGCGGATGGCTTAGCCGGGGCAGGTTGGTTGCCCGACGAAGACTGGGCGAAAGCTGTGAGTGAAATAGCAATGAGTACAGCGACAACCCGGATGAGGTTCCGCATCAGATGGTAATCTCCATGCGAGAGGATGTGCGAAGGGATTGTAAATGAAGGGGAGTAAAATCACCGTTCGGCGATTCCGCCATGCACTTCACCATCGTTGACAAGATCACTAACGTCCAGACGATTGCGACAGGTAAGGGTATTCGCGAACTAAGACGCTTAAGCAAGGTGTACGGGCCAGGCCGTTGGAGAAAGCGGAAGGGGCTTACTCGAATTCGGCTTTCCGACGGAACGCTGTGCCGGGCAGAAGTTCATTGGTATGAGGCTCACGGGATCGGAGCGAAAGAGTATAAGATCAAGACGATCGTGGATTGGGAAATATGAAGCACGAACCGCAGTTCGTCGTCTGCGTAAAGAATGACCACTACCCCGCCTCGCTTGAGTTGCGAAAGTTATACCGGGTCCTGCCGGATGCGAGTGCCGCCAAACACCATCATCTACGCGTCATCGACGAATCGGGAGCAGATTATTTGTACCCGGAGAGCTACTTTGTCGCTCTCGAGCTGCCGAAGCGCGCGACAGACGCTGTGCTGCGAGCGTCGGAGTTGAGTGAGGAGTGTAGCCTCGGGCCAAGGTGAAGCCGACAATCTCAAAGGTGATTCGGCGTTCTTGCGATAACATTGAGCTGAATGAACCGCCTCATCGAAGCCAAACGCCAGGAACTCGCGCGCATCTGCCACCTGCATCAGGTGCGAAGGATCGAGCTCTTTGGCTCTGCGACGGGCGTGGCGTTCGATCCCGCAAGCAGTGACTTGGATTTCCTGGTTGCCTTCGACGATCTTCCGGCCGAGGGTTATGCTGACGCGTACTTTGGTCTGTTGGAGGATCTTCAGTCGTTGTTCCAGCGGCCGGTGGATCTGGTCGTAGACTCAGCCATCAAGAACCCGTACTTCCGGCAGGCCGTAGACAAGACTCGAACGGTACTTTATGCGGCTTGAGTCGCTGAAGTATCTCTACGACATAGCTCACGCGGCTAGCTTGGGGCTAACATTCGTCAAAGAAAAGACCTATTCCGACTACACTTCCGATGCCATGCTTCGCTCTGCCGTCGAGCGTCAACCGGCAATCCTGGGCGAAGCTCTAACTGAGCTTGCCAAGATTGACTCGCAAACCGCATCTCGGATCAGCGAATGCCAGCGAATCATCGCCTTCCGCAATATTCTCATCCACGGTTATGCCGAGATCGACGACCGTATCGTCTGGAGTGTCCTGCAACAGTACTTGCCTGGGCTGAAAAGCCAGGCTGATGTCTTGCTGACCGAACAATGAAGAGCGATGTCACCGGCCAGCCTCCGAGCCCTCCCAGAACGTCACTGCAATGGGCTGCTGCTCTAACGGCCATCACCCTAGCAGGCGCCTGTCTCTGCCTTCTCCATCTCGGCCAGAAAAGCTATTGGTGGGACGAGATCGCCACCATCCACCTCGCGCGTATGCCACTACCGAACTTTCCTGCACGCGTTGTGGGGGGGCGAAGGCAACATGTCCTTCTACTACCTGCTGGTCCGCGGGTGGATTCACTTTGGCGACGGCGAAGCGTGGTTGCGTTTGTTGTCAGCGATCTTTGCGGTTGCTGCGATCCCCGCGATTTATGCGGTCGGAAGAGTAGTCTCGGGGAGAACGACCGGCCTCTTGGCAGCCCTGCTTCTCTCCGTCAATGCAGCCCACGTTGCTTACGCGCAGGAAGCCCGCAGCTATAGCCTGCTCGTCTTGCTGTGCACACTGTCGCTGCTGTTCTTCCTCCGCATCGGTGATTCTCGGGCGGGAAACGCGACCGGCTACGTCGTCGTTTCTGCCCTGGCGGTGTATGCCCAGTTCTTCGCTGTCTTCTTTCTGTTCGCCCAGTGGATATCGTTGCTTTGGCCGCCCAGAAATGCGGAACGATGGAAGAAGTTCGCTTTGCCGGTCTCCTTGACCCTGGCCTTCATTTCGCCGGCCCTGTACTACATGGTGTTTCGGCGATCAGGACAACTGGGGTGGCTCGGCCGTCCCAACCCCAGAGAAATTGTTCAACTAGTCTACGTTCTTGTAGCTGACGCTGGAACCTTCCGAAAGGGGCTGGCAATCGTTTATCTGCTGCTTTGCGCGGCAGCCGTATATGGTCTGGGCTGGGGCGCACGGAGACAAACCGATGCCGCACAACGCTGGCGTGTCATCGTTCTTGCCATCAGCGTGGTATTGCCGGTTGTTCTCGTTTATGCGATCTCGTTCTGGACCCCGATCTTCTTCCCGCGCTTTCTGCTGATTTGCCTGCCGCCTCTGGTCCTGCTGGCGGCTCAAGGCCTGACGGGGCTTCGGCCGGTGTGGCTCAGGCCGGCGGTTTGCGCGCTCATCGTGGCGCTTTCGGTTGGCGCGCTGCACTCGTACTATCAGCGTCCCAAGGACGATTGGCGCGGGCTCACTGGCTATTTGCTGCAGCATGCGCAGGCGGGAGACGTTATCGTAGCTTACCCTCCCGGTTCAGAAGAGGCCCTCCAGTACTACAGTTCCAAGCTGGGATCTTCATCTTCGCCGGGCCTGAATTACCTTGGCCCAAATGCGTTAGTTAAGGAAGTCGAGAGTCATGAATCTGCGGAAAAAGTTCCCTTGCCGAGTTCCCGGCTGTGGATCGTGGTTTGGGGAGAACGCCCGGAGGCGAAGCGGGTTCAGGCGGCCCTTGCATCGGATTATCAGCGCGTCACAGAGAAACAGTTTCCAAATACGTTGACCGTGGAGCTGTACGAGAACGCGGGTAAGTAAGTGATGTCCCCTCCGCTAACGCCCGCCAGCTAGGTCCTAAAGAAGTCCTTGATCGCCTGCCACATGACTTGCCCGCCCACGTCGGCGATGGACTTAGTCAGCGGAATATCTTTCGGGCAAACTTCGACGCAGTTCTGCGCGTAGCCGCACTCCTGGATGCCGCCATCGCCCATCAGTGCCTTCAGGCGGTCGACCTTGAGCGCCTTTCCAGTGGGGTGCGTATTGAACAGGCGCACCTGTGAGATGGTGGCCGCGCCGACAAATCCCGTCTTCTCATTGAACTGTGGGCAAGCCTCCATGCAGCAGCAACACGAGATGCAGCGCGACAGCGGATAGGCCTCTTCCTGGTCCGACGCAGACTGCCGTGGGCCGGCGCCGAGATCGTAGCTGCCGTCCACCGGGACCCACGCCTTCACACGCTTCAGGTTCTCGAAGAGCACGCTGCGATCGACCGCCAGGTCGCGGATGACCGGGAACTTGGAGAACGGCTCCAGCGTGACCGGCTGTTCGAGCTGGTCGACGAGCGCCGAGCAGGCCATGCGCGCGCGCCCGTTGATCAGCATGGCGCACGAGCCGCACACCTCTTCCAGACAGTTGGAATCGTAGGTGACAGGCGTGGTCTGCTTGCCGTCGCGGGTCACCGGCTTGGCGGCGATGTCCATCAGCGCAGAGGTCACATTCATGCCAGGCCGATAGGGCAGTTCGAACTCCTCCCAGCGTGGCTTGGAGTTGACGTTGTCCTGGCGCTTGATCTTGATGACGATAGTTTTGCCGTTAGTAGCCATGATGATTAGTAACTAGCAATTAGCAATTAGCAAACAATGTTCCACGGTTGTCATCACGAGCGAAGCGAGGGATCTGTTCTCGCCGACCCTGCGAGAGCCTTCACGCCCCGCGTATGTTCGCACAATCAACGAGAGCAGATTCCTCGCGCCAAAAGCGCTCGTAATGACAAACAAGAAGAAGTCGCTCCTGACGGCACGACTAAAGTCGTGCCCTGACACAAAGCTGACCGCACGCTAGGTCGCCGCATCATAGCGCCGCGGACGTGGCGTAATCAGCGATGTATCCACCGCCTCAAACTCGAAGCGCGGCTCGTCGGCATCAGCGGCGAAGTACGCCTTCGTCGTCTTGAGCCAGTTGGCGTCGTCGCGCTCCGGATAATCCGGTTTATAGTGCGCACCACGTGATTCGTTGCGCATCTCGGCGCCCTGCGCGATGACCCGCGCCAGTTGCAGCATGTTGTAAAGCTGCCGGGCAAAGACGAACGACGTGTTCGCCCACATGCTGCGATCGCTCAGGTTGACGTGCCGATAGCGCTCCAGCAGTTCAACCAGCTTCGCGTCGGTGTCCTTGATGTTCTTGTTGTAGCGAAGGACGGTCACGTTCTTGGTCATGGTGTCGCCCAACTCGCGCCACAGCAGGAACGGGTTCTCCGTCCCATCGTTATTCATGAGCCGGTGATTGATCTCTTCCTGGCGCTTCTTCTCCGCATCGAAGACGTGGTGCGCCGGGGTGTGTCCGCTCTTGTGCGCGTTGCGCGCATACTCCATGGCATCGGGCCCGGCGATGAATCCGCCATAGATGCACGACAGCAGCGAATTCGCGCCCAGGCGGTTTGCGCCATGGATGGAGTAGTCGGCCTCGCCGCAGGCGTACAGGCCCTCAATGTTGGTGCGCTGCTTTAAGTCCACCCACAAGCCGCCCATGGTGTAATGCATGCCGGGGAAGATCTTCATCGGCGTGTCGCGCGGATCGTCGCCTACAAACTTCTCGTAGATTTCGAGGATGCCTTCCAGTTTGCGGTCGAGAATCTTGCGGTCGATGTGCGTGAGGTCGAGATAGACCATGGGCTGGCCGTCGATGCCCAGCCCGTGCTCGTAGACAACCTTGTGAATGGCACGGGTTGCCACATCGCGCGGCACCAGGTTGCCGTACTTGGGATACCACTCTTCCAGGAAGTACCAGCGCTCGCTGTCGGGAATGCTCTTGGGATCGCGCTTGTCGCCCGGCGCCTTGGGAACCCATACCCGGCCACCTTCGCCGCGCGCCGACTCCGACATCAGGCGCAGCTTGTCTTCACCGGGAATCGACGTAGGGTGCACCTGAATGAATTCGCCGTTGGCGTAAAAGGCCCCCTGCTGATACAGGGCCGACTGCGCCGACCCGGTGCAGACCACCGAGTTGGTCGACTTGCCGAAGATGGCGCCGATGCCGCCGGTTGCCACGATGACCGCTTCCGCCGGGAAGGTCACCACCTGCATGGTATGCAGGTCCATGGCACAGATGCCGTGGCACACGCGATTGTTGTCGAGCACGGCGGAGAGAAATTCCCAGGCTTCGTACTTCGTGACCTTGCCTTCGGACTCATAGCGGCGCACCTGCTCATCGAGCGCGTACAGAAGTTGCTGGCCGGTGGTGGCTCCGGCAAATGCGGTGCGGTTGTAGAGCGTTCCACCGAAACGGCGGAAATCGAGCAGCCCTTCCGGCGTGCGGTTGAAGGGCACGCCCATGCGGTCGAGCAGATCGATGATGCCGGGCGCCATATCGCACATCAGTTTCACCGGCGGCTGGTTGGCCAGAAAGTCGCCGCCATAGATGGTGTCGTCGAAGTGTTGCCAGGTGGAGTCGCCTTCGCCCTTCAGGTTCTTGGCGGCGTTGATTCCACCCTGCGCGCATACTGAGTGAGACCGCTTGACCGGAACGATGGAAAACAGGTCGACGTGACCTCCCATCTCCGCAACTTTGATGGTGGCCGCAAGTCCCGCCAGTCCGCCACCGACAACGATGATCTTAGGATGTGCCATAGTAAGTAATCAGCAACTAGCAATTAGCAATCAGAACCGACCCTGTCGACCTGCTGCGCAAAACACAATTACCTAGAAGAACGAGGTGTCCGGGGCAATTGCCGGAACCTGGTCCGCCGGGGTGCGCACAAAGCCGGCGATGGAATACACGCCGATACCGACCAGCGCGATCGCCAGCGCCAGGCAAACATAACCAAACTTGCGCCGCGCCTGCTCGCCAACCGTGAATCCCCACTTCGCGGCGAACAGCCACACGCCGTAAGAGAAGTGCCAGGAGACCGCGATAATGCCGACGAGATAGACCGGTATGACAAAGGGTTCCTTGAACTCCCACCATACCTTGGAAAAGGCATACCCGTATCCGCCGTTCATCAGATGCACGCCGGTGAAGCGCATATCGATGACGTGATAGGCGATGTAGGCCAGCGCGATCAGCCCGGTCCAGCGCTGCGCGGTGTACAGCCAGTTGCCGGTCCAGGGGTAGTCGCCGACATTCGACTCGCCGCGATACCAGATGTAGACGCCATACAGCCCGTGATAGAGCAACGGAATGAAGATGAAAACCCACTCCAGCACGTGCACGAAGGGCAGGCTGGTGAGGAACTTCACCTGGTCGTTGTAGGCCTGCACTCCGCTCATGGATTCGGAATTCGAAATGAGGTGCTCAATCAGAAACGCCCCGATGGGAACGATGCCGCTGAGCGAGTGCAGCCGGCGCAGAATGAAAGAAGTACCCTGGCCCGCTCTGAGCGGGGCCACGCCATTATGAACCGTTGCGGAACTGGATTCGATAGGACTGGCGGTAGAAGCCACGACGCCGAACTCCTTATGATTCGCAGAGATGAATGCGCGAACCTTTGATTATCAAATTCGCTAACAGAGCAAGTCAAGAAAGCTGGTGACGCACCTTGAACTTTGCGAAACCCGACATCGCAAAGCGGCCGCTCATAATGAGGCCTCTCCAGAGTACCCGACAGGTATGGCCAGGGGCGGGTGATGTCGGTCACAGCTATTTGTGAGGATGCCAAAAACGGCCCTGGAGATTCGGCCACGCCTCACTGGGCCTTGTGAGGATGCTGTTCGTGCAGGCGGTCAGCCCAATCGAGAAACTGCCGGAAGGCCGCGCCGCGATGGCTGTACTGCGCCTTCTCTTCGGCGGTGATCTCGGCAAAGGTCTTGTTGATCAGCGGGAAGAAGAACAGCGGATCGTAGCCAAAGCCGTTCCCGCCGCGCGGCGCATGCAGGATGACGCCCTCCGCTTTGCCGTGAAACGTTGCCAGGGTGTGGCCGTTGCGGGCGACAGCTATCACGCAGACGAATCGGGCGGTGCGGAATTCTTCGGGGATCTCATGCAGTTCGCGCAGCAGGCGCGCGTTGTTGGCCTCGTCGTCGGAGTTGGGCGCGTCTTCGGGAGCATGAACTTCGTCGGCCGCGTAGCGGGCTGAGCGCACCCCGGGAGCGCCATGCAAGACATCGACCTCCAGCCCGGAATCGTCGGCGATGACCAGCTCGCCTTCGGAATATTTGCTGTAGTGCTCCGCCTTTTTGCGGGCATTGGCTTCGAAAGTCGTGCCGTCTTCGACGACGGTCGGGATCTGGGCAAATCCGGGGAGCGTGGCGATTTCGATGTTGTGGACCGAGGCCGCGCCCACCAGATCGCGGATCTTGCCCGGGTTGGAAGTGGCGACGAGGACGCGGCGCGCAGTGGACATACCTTCATGGTATGCGAAACCAGTGATCGATTTGCTTTGTATCAGGGCACGACTTTGAGTCGTGCCGAAAGGCGACGATGGGAGGTTGGGCTTCAGCCTCTGTGGTGTCGGTTGTCAGGGGCTGAAGCCCGTAGATACTAAGGGCGCTGTTCGGCCCGGCTGAAGCCGTGCCCTGATACAAAGCCGAACATCGGCACCACATGAGCTACCACTGTCGCAAAACCCGTTCCCCGTTTATCATCATCGGTTTGGCCGATGCACCTCTGGCCTGTGACGCGCGTCCTAGCTGCCACGTACGGCGCGTATTACAAGGAACTGTAATCAGGGGTGTACTGTGCCACTTGAGCCATCGCATGAATCTCATCCTTCACCGTTTCACCTACCCCATCTTCCACACGAGGCCCACATGCTAAGGTCGCTCTTCATTGGGCTCTCCGAAAACAAGCCGCTTCGCCACTTCGCCGAAAATTCGGCCATGGGCCTGCGCTTCTCCAGCCGCTTTGTCGCCGGAACCCAGTTGCCTGATGTCATTCGCGCCACTGAGGCGGTAAACGCCTCCGGCGCGACCGTCAGCATCGATAACCTGGGCGAAAACGTTACCAACGCCGACGAGGCGAAGCACAGCGCCGAGCTCTATCACCAGATGCTCGACCAGATAGCCTCGCGCAAGCTGAACGCCAACATCAGCCTCAAGCTGACGCACATGGGGCTCGATGTCGATCCCGATCTGGCGTTCCGGCAGGTGACGGAACTGGTCAACCACGCGGTCAGCATCAACAACTTCCTGCGCGTGGACATGGAAGGCTCGCCCTACACCCAGAAGACCATCGACTTTGTGCGCGGGCTGCATCGTCTTCCCGGACATGACAAGAAGATTGGCACCGTCATTCAGTCGTACCTGTACCGCAGCGAGGACGACGTAAAGACACTGGTGGCTGACGGCATTCGCATCCGTCTGTGCAAGGGCGCCTATAACGAGCCGGCGGACCTCGCCTTCCCCAAGAAGGCGGATGTCGATGCCAACTACGTCAAGCTGGCCAAGATGCTGCTGAAGAGCGGTGTCTACCACGGGCTGGCTACGCACGACGAGAAGATCATCGCCACCATGAAGCAGTTCGCGGCAACGGAGAAGATTCCCCCGACCGACTACGAGTTCCAGATGCTCTATGGCGTGCGCCGTGACTTGCAGGAGCAATTGGTGCGCGAGGGCTACGGCCTCCGCGTGTACATTCCGTTCGGGACGGAGTGGTATCCGTACTTCATGCGCCGCCTGGCCGAGCGCCCGGCGAATGTGTTCTTCATCGCAAAGAACATGCTGCGGCGGTAAAGAAAGTCTTACCACGGAGGCACGGAGGACACGGAGGAAATCGAGAGCGCGACAATCCGACGTGGGACGACCTCGCCGAGGAGTGGGGAAAGCCGATCGCGCCCATCACGTCCTTGGCAACGCCACCGAGAACAGATCCCTCGCTTCGCTCGTGCTGACAAGGCTCTTTGTTAGTTGAAGAACCGCTTTCAGCGGTGCCCCTTCATGTCTGCTATTCTCCCGGCGTGGCGAAAAAGAGCATCCCTGGGCCTCTCCCCTCGATTAGCATTGTCGGGCCGGGGAACCTCGGCACTGCGCTTGCCCTCGAACTGGCGCGGATAGGCTATCCCGTTCGGCAGATTGCCTCCCGCCCCAAATCGCCGGGGGTGAAGAGCGCCCGCGCGCTGGCGCGACGCGTGAAGGCGCAACACGTTTTCCTGGGACGGAGTCCGCTCGATAGCGACATTGTCTGGCTGACGGTTCCGGACGACGCCATCGCCGAAGTGGCCGGGCAGTTGGCTCCGGCACAATCGTGGAAGGGGAAGATCGTCCTCCATCCCAGTGGAGCCGCGACCAGCGACGAACTTGCGCCGCTGAAGAAGAGGGGAGCGAGCGTGGCGTCAATTCATCCCCTGATGACGTTCGTGCGGGGACGCAAGCCCACCTGGCGCGGCGTCGCCTTCGCTATCGAAGGCGACCGGAAAGCTTCGCAGACAGCACGAGCCATCGCAAAAAACCTCGGCGGCGAACCCTTCGAAATCCAGAAGCAGAACAAGGCCCTCTACCACGCTTTCGGAGCTTTCGCCTCGCCGCTGGTGATCGCGCTAATGAGCTCCATGGAACAGGTCGCCGAGGCGGCGGGCGTTCCGCCGACGAAAGCGAAGAAGATGGTTTGGCCGCTGCTTTCGCGAACCCTGGAGAACTATCTCGAGAAAGATGGGGCCATGGCCTTCAGTGGGCCGCTGGCCCGCGGGGATGTGAAGACCGTTCGCAAACACCTGGTGGAACTCAGGCGCGCACCCGAAGCCCGGGAGGTGTATTTCGCGCTGGCGAAGGCGGCGATTCAGAGGCTGCCGGTGAAGAATCGGGAGGCGCTGAAGAAGGAGCTGATGAGCACGAGCACGGGAGAAGCGCGAGCAAATTGTCTCACAGCCGCAACAAGCAGACTCAGGGCCCGAAGGGCGCGCCGGGGCGGTGGGCTGCAACAACCCGATTGAAGGGAGAGCACAATGCCGCTGTTCAATATCCCCGACGGCTATTACCTACAAACGAAAGATGTAAACTCGCTAGCAGATTGGTATCGGGAAAAACTCGGCTTCCTGACTTTGAAACCTACCGAGCAAGACGAGGGTTGCGAAGCTGTGCTGAGGAGCGACAAACGCGACGTTGCTGGAATCGGTCTCGGTACTGTGGGGGAGAGCACGACTCCGACTCCAATCATTTACACGGGTAGCATAGGGAAGGCACACGAGATCTTGAGCAACAGAAATGTCCAAGTCGGTTCCATCGAGCGGGACCCTCAAGGCACGCAGTATTTTCAGATTACCGATTGCGAAGGAAATATTCTCGAAGTGTCAGAAGAAACCTAAGACGCTACCACCCGGTGAACAAGTGCCCCATCTTCTCTTTCTTGGTACGCAGGTAGTGTTCTGCCGTCTCGTAAGGCTCGACCTCGGCAGAGACGCGCTCCACCACTTCGATGCCTGCTTTCTCCAGCGCGGCCACTTTGTCGGGGTTGTTCGAGATCAGCCGCACCTGCTTCACTCCGAGTTGCTTCAGCGCTTCGGCGGGCAAAGCGTATTGGCGGTAGTCGGCGTCGAAGCCTAACTGCTCGTTGGCTTCGATAGTGTCGAGGCCCCTGTCCTGCAACTCGTAGGCCTGCAGCTTCGCCATGAGCCCAATGCCGCGGCCTTCCTGCTTTTCATAGAGAAGAATGCCGGCGCCGGCGTCGGCAATCATCGACAGCGCCAACTCAAGTTGCTGGCGGCAATCGCAGCGCATGGAACCGAAGACGTCGCCGGTCAGGCACTGCGAGTGAATGCGCACCAGCGCCGGAGCACTGTGAATGTCGCCCATGACCAGCGCGACTGCGGTCTCCTTACGGGGCTCGGACTTGCCATCGGCGGCGTTGCCGTTGGGCTTGGCGGGAAACTCGCCCTCGAAGCCGTAAATGCGGAACTGTCCCCAGCGTGTCGGGAAGTTGGCTTCGGCGAGTTTGCGTACGTTCGGCTGACTCACATTGTAATTATAGCTATGCCAGGTGCTGTACAGATTGGCCGGCACGCGGTTCATCCCTATGATTGGGCCAAAGCCCGCAGGCTCTGCTATGCTCTCGGGTTCTCTTTCCGGAGGTTGCATTGCGTATCAAAGCCCTTCTTACTGCCCTGTTAGCGTTCCCCTTGATAGCAACAGCCCAGCAAAGCTCACCTGCTAAAGCTGCCGAGCCTGAGCTGCCGTACTCGCCCAGCCTAAACCTGAATGACATGGACCGCAGCGTCGATCCCTGCGCAGACTTCTACACTTACTCCTGCGGCGGCTGGATGAAGAACAATCCCATCCCGCCGGACCAGACATCGTGGGAGGTCTACGCCAAGCTCTACGAAGACAACCTCACGTATCTGCGTGGCATTCTCGAACAGGCGGCGGCGGAGAAGGACCGCGATGCAGTCACCCAGAAGATTGGCGATTACTACGCCGCGTGCATGGATGAGGCCGAGGTCGAGAGCCGCGGCGCAAAGCCGATGCAGCCGGAGCTTGAGGCCATCGCCAACTTGAAGAACACGAGCGAGCTGGCGCCCCTGATTGCCAATCTGCAAATGTCAGGCGTAAGCGTGCTGTTTCGCTCCGGGCCGGAGCAGGACCCCGACAACTCCGACGCCATGATCTTGGAAGTGGCGCAGGGCGGCCTCGGGCTTCCCGACCGCGACTATTACCTGAAGGACGACGCGAAGTCCAAAGAAACCCGTGAGCGCTATGTGCAGCATGTGACGAAGGTCTTCGAGCTGCTGGGTGATTCACCGGAGGTGGCAAAGCAGAACGCCGCTACGGTCATGCGCATGGAGACGGACCTGGCAAAAGCGTCCTTAACGCGGGTAGAGCGCCGCAATCCCTACAAGCAGAAGCACAAGATGCCTCCGGCGGACCTGAATAAGGTCGCGCCCGACTTCGATTGGACCGCGTTCATGGCAGCTGCCAAAGTACCGCAGGCGGACGTGCTCAACGTATCGTGGCCGGCATTCTTCCAAGAGGTCAACCGCCAACTGAAGTCGGAGTCGCTGGCGGACTGGAAGGCTTATCTGCGCTTTCACGTGGCCAACTCGCAAGCTCCCTATCTTTCCTCGCCATGGGTGAACGAGAACTTCGCCTTCTACCGGCAATACCTGCGTGGCGCCAAAGAGCTGCAGCCGCGCTGGAAGCGTTGTGTACAGTATGTCGACGACGATCTGGGCGAGGCCTTGGGCCAGGTCTACGTGCGCAAGACGTTCTCGCCCGAGACCAAGGCGGCGACGCTCGACATGACGCGGCGTATTGAAGATGCCATGGCATTGCGCATTCAGCAGCTCACCTGGATGAGTCCCGCGACCAAGCAGCAGGCGCTGACCAAACTGCACGCCATCCGCAACAAGGTTGGCTATCCCGACAAGTGGCGCGACTATAGCTCGGTAAAGATCGTGGCCGACGACTTCTACGGCAACAGCCTGCGCGCCACCGAGTTCGAGACCCATCGGCAGATCAACAAAATCGGCAAGCCGGTGGACCGCACCGAGTGGGACATGACGCCGCCCACGGTGAACGCCTACTACAACCCGCAGATGAACGACATCAACTTCCCTGCGGGCGTGCTGCAGCCTCCGCTGTACGATCCCAAGATGGACGACGCGCCCAACTACGGCGATACCGGCTCGACCATCGGGCATGAGTTGACGCACGGCTTCGACGATGAAGGCCGGCAGTACGACGCCAAAGGCAATCTCAAGGACTGGTGGACCAAGCAGGATGCCGAGCAGTTCACCAAGCGCGCGGATTGCGTAGTCGATCAGTACGGGAAATATGTGGTCGTCGACAACGTTCACATCAATTCGAAGCTGACCGAAGGCGAAGACGTCGCCGACCTGGGAGGGACTATCCTGGCCTACATGGCCTGGCAGGACGCGACCAAGAACCAGCGGCTGCATCCCATCGACGATCTCACGCCCGAGCAGCGCTTCTTCGTAGGATTCGCACAGTGGGCATGCGAGAACGATCGTCCCGAGGATGCGCGCTTGCGCGCGATGACCGATCCGCATTCTCCCGCGAAGTACCGTATTAATGGAGTGGTGGTGAATGTTCCGGAGTTCGGCAAGGCCTTCGGATGCAAGCCGGGCTCACCGATGGTGAAACCCAGCGATAAGGTCTGCCGGGTGTGGTGAGGCTCACCTCACCCACGCCTTACGGAAGATGGCGAGCGGATCGCTGCTGAGCTTGGGCTCGACATCGAGGTAGCCGTCGCACAGCACCCAGTAGTACTTCTTGAGCAGTTCGGTGACCAGATCCAGTGCGCCATCGAGCTGACGGAGCGCGGGAGCCAGAGCACCCGGCGTTCTCTCACGCGCCAGAAAATGCGGCTCGATCTGCTGCTTCAGATGAGCCGCCATCTTGTCGATCGCAGCTGCATCGTCGGCCAGCTCGCGGGCGTTGACTTTCTGGTGGAACAGGTCAGGATAATCGCCAAGCTGCACGATGGTGCGACGAAGCGACAGGTTCGCCTCGGGCGCCAGCAGCCGACGCAAACGCATGGTGGTGGCGTCCGCGTAGGCCCCGCGCAAGAGGTCCAAGACCGCGCTGTTGTTCCCTGCCAGATCAGGATTGGGTTGCAGGACATCGCTCTCCAGGCGGCGATAGAGGTCGCGATCGGTGACCAGCCCGAGCACCTGGTTGCCAATCTCGCGCAGCTCGCGGGAGGCTCGTTCACGAAATTGTTTTTCGTTCAGCATGACCCCGCAGTCTAGCCGACGGAAGCGGGCTGCCTCTGTGAGGTCGGTCACCGGCACGGCAAAAAGAGAGGCGACGCTCAGCGTCGCCCGGAGGCGCGGTCTCACCTACCACCGCCCTGGCCTGCATAGGGAAGCTACTTCTTCTTGGTCTTGGGAGCTTTCTTGGCCGCTTTCTTGGCCGCTTTTTTAGGCGCTTTTTTTGCGGCCTTCTTGGCGGTTTTCTTGGTTGCCTTCTTGGCCGGCTTGCCGGCGCCCTGTCCGATACTTCTTGTCCCGGGCCTCTGGGTCCCCCCACCTCTGGCAAAAATTACCTGTGGCGGGAAGATCATGCTCGACGGTTCCACATACTGAAGAGACATCTGGCTCTCCTCTGGAGTTTCTCGCTTGATGGAGGCACACGTTCTGTTGTGCGCTGCCGAAACATAGCACGCCGGAGGACAAACGGCCCACAGCTTTTTCGCAACTGAGGCATTACCGAAACGGGTTCGGCTGCCGGAACGCGCCCGTGATAGCTGTGACGCACCGCACTGAAAGTTGCTCTCTGGCCGCCCGAAGATAGTAGACATGCTTGCTACCAGCGCTGTGCTCGATCTCCAGCGGATTAATAGTTTCAGCCAGCTTCGCGCCCAGGCCCGGCAGATGGGCCCCCGGCGGCTGGCGATTGTTGTCGCCGATGACGAAGTCGCCCTGACGGCGGCGGACCAGGCTTTGCAGTTAGGAATTGCAACTCCCGTCCTCCTGGGAAACCTCGACAAGATTCGCCATAAGGCCGATGCTCTGGCGCTCTCGACCTTGCTCTCCAAAGCCGAACTTGTCGGCTCCGATGACGCTCCTGCCGACGCGGTGAGAATGGCGCGCGAGGGCGACGCGGATGTCCTGCTGAAAGGACACTTGCGCACGGACGAGCTGCTGCATGCCGTCCTGAACAAGGAAACGGGCCTGCGCACTGGGCGCATCCTGAGCGACGTCCTGCTTTATGAAGACACTTTAGCGGGCGAGCCGCGCCTGGTGGGAATCACCGACGGCGGCCTGAACATCCTGCCGAGTCTGGAACAGAAGCAGCAGATTGTGGAGAACGCCATCGAGGTCATGCGCTGCCTGGGATTGCGGCGCCCGAAGATGGCGATCATGAGCGCGACCGAGGCGGTGAGTCCGTCCGTGCCTTCGACCGAAGATGCGCTTCGTCTTACCCAGATGGCTGAGGCCGGGCAGTTCGGGGAAGTCGATCTCTTCGGGCCGCTGGCGCTCGACTGTGCCCTGCTGGAATCGGCGGCGCGGGCCAAAGGGATCACCCATCCTGTCGCCGGCCACGCCGACTGCATGGTCGTTCCCAATATCGAGGCCGGCAATCTGCTTGGCAAGGCCGTCAAGTATCTGGGTGGCTCGCAATGCGCGCACGTGGTTGTTGGAGCAAAGACGCCCATTCTGATTCCATCGCGGGTGGAGAGCGTGGATGACAAAGTGAACTCCATTGCCTTGGGGGTGCTGTTTGCCCGCCGCTGAATTCCGCGTCCTCGCCATCAATCCCGGCTCAACCTCGACCAAGTTCGCACTCTTCCAGAACGAACGGCCCGTACTGGTGAAGAACCTCCGGCACAGCGACGCAGAAATGGCCGAGTTCCGCGACCGGCCGATTCTCGAGCAGCAGCAGTTCCGAGCGGCACAGATTGAAGCAGCGCTCGCAGAGGCGGGAGCCGATATCAGCCAACTCAGCGCCGTGGTCGGGCGCGGTGGCCTGTTACCACCACTCGCCAGCGGCACGTATGTAGTCAATGCCGAAATGCTGGAGGAGCTGCGGCTGGCAAGGCGCGGCGAACATGCATCGAACCTTGGCGCTTATCTGGCGCGCGCACTGGCCGACAAGGCTGGCGCGAAGGCTTACATCGTCGATCCGGTGAGCGTCGATGAGTGGCCTGCGATTGCGCGTCTCTCGGGAACTGCGCTGATGGAGCGGCAGTCGCTGTCGCACGCGCTGAACTCCAAGGCAGTCGCCAAGCGCTATGCGCGCGAGCGGGACAAAGGGTACACAGCATTGCGCCTGATTGTTGCCCACCTGGGCAGCGGCATTTCGGTTTCGGCGCATGAGAACGGCCGCATGGTCGACGCAACCAACTCGCGCGAGGAAGGCGCTTTCTCCACTGAGCGCGCCGGCGGTGTGCCGGCGATGCAAATGCTCGATTTGTGCTTCAGTGGCAAGTACACGAAGAAGCAGGTTGAAGGGCTGCTCTGCCGCGAGGGAGGTCTGCAGTCTTATCTGGGAACGAAAAACTTGGTGGAGGTCGAGCGTCGCATCGACTCCGGTGACGACACCGCAGCGACGGTCTTCAAGGCGATGGCCTATCAGATCGCGAAAGAGATCGGCGCGATGGCTGCCGTGCTCTGCGGTAGGGTGGACGCGATCTTGTTCACCGGTGGCATGGCCCACTCCGCGCGGCTGGTGTCGGCGCTCAGTGAATACGTGAAGTGGATCGCTCCCATTACCATCTACGCGGGAGAAGATGAGTTGCAGGCGCTGACCGAAGGTGCCCTGCGCGTATTGCGTGGAGAAGAGCAGGCGCGCCAGTTCGAGCGGGCGCACTAAGGCAAGACTTCGAATTCCAGCGGCAAGACCTCAGCCGACTTGAAATCGTCCACCTCATGCAGTTGATAGATGTGGATCTGGCCGCAGGTCCTGCAGCGCAGCTGAAACTTCGCCGCGAAGTTGAACTGTAGGGTCGGCTCGTCGGAGGAACTGGAATCGAACGGCACATCTTTGAAGACCTGCCGCCGTTTACATCCCGGAGTCTTGCAATCGGCACACCAATAAAGATGCACAGTGTCCTCGCTTACGAGGCCATAGACGAGTGGCTCAAAGACTGGCCGCGTGCGAGGAATTCTACTCGTAAACTGTCACCCGAAGTAGATTAACTACTTGGTTATCTTGGCGGGGCGTCCAGCCGTCAATCAGACCGAATTGCGCCGCTTGTCGGTGTGCGAGCCCAGCCACAGAAACTACGACGCCTTCCGTTCCCTGGTCTCAGCAGCTTTTTCCGCCTCCTTCTTCAGCACGCCATGCTCACGCTTGGTCTCAACCGCTTTAGCCGCCGCTGATTTAAGTTCGCCGCGTTCACGTTTCGTCTCAACGGCCTTCGCGGCAGCTTCCTCGCGGTTCTGCTGTGGATGCGCGCCGAGTTGATGCCAGTTGGTCTCCGAGAGATCAACGTCATAGTGGCGCGCGGCCTTCTCGATGTTCGCGAAGGCCAGGGCCCGGTCCTCGTCGGACACCTCGGTGACTTGATCAAATCGGGCGACAGCATTGCGTACATGGGTCGCATCGGTCAACGGCTCTTTCCGCTGTTTGGGAAAGGCGAAGACGCTGTCGGGCAGGTTGCTTCGCATGGTGAGATTGCCGTGCTCCTCGTGGGCTTTCCAGGTTGCTTCGGGACCTTTCACTCTTCACCTCCATCAGTTGTTGTTCCGTTCGTGATAGCAAATGCTGATCGACGCCAACGAAAGGCCATAAGTCGACGGTATAGCTATTTGGACGCGGCGAGACAGCCGGCGGGTTTGCTTGCGGCGGTGCCCTCCAAGACAGTTGATCCCTTTAGAATGGGCGAAAGGCAAGGCAGCGGGTTGTTTGGCGAGCTGTTGGAAGGAGGACCTGTGACACAGCAAAGCGAGTCCCGGCGCCGGTTTCTGACGAGCACTGGATTAGCGGCGGGGGCGCTCCTGTTGCCATCCGGGAGCATTGCGCAAGAAGCGATGGAGTGGGGGCAACCGCAGAGCGAGACGGCCAAATCCGCCGTGGCCGACTACACCATCCGCATCGCCGTCACGCCCATCGAACTCGCTCCCAACCGCATTATTTCTACAGTCACGTACAACGGGCAATTCCCCGGACCGCTACTGCGTTTCCAGGAAGGCAAGCCCGTCACCATCGACCTGATCAACGACACTGACGTTCCCGAGCAGTTGCACTGGCATGGCCAGAAGGTCCCCACTGACGTAGATGGAGCGGCTGAAGAAGGCACGCCGTACATCCCGGCCCACGGTAAACGCCGCATCCACTTCACCCCGAATCCCGCAGGGTTGCGCTTTTATCACACCCACAATCGCGCCGGCGCCGACCTTTACGCCGGACAGTACACCGGGCAGGTTGGTCCGGTGTATATCGAACCGAAGCTGAATGCCGGGCACTACGATCGCGAGGTCTTCCTCACCCTGAAGGAATTCGAGCCCACGCTGAGCCGTGGCGGCGACATGCCGCAAAACTTCCTGTCTCCTTCAGCAAAAGTGAAGGAGCTGGAAGAGCAGGGCGAAAAGGCGATGCAAGCATCTCTTGCCAAGGGTGTGCCACACGGCTACGAGGTTGGGTACGGTTCTTTCACCATCAACGGCCGCATGCTGGGGCACGGAGAGCCGGTGCGCGTTAAGCAAGGCGAGCGCGTCCTCTTTCATGTTCTGAACGGCAGCGCCACCGAAATCCGCAGCCTTGCCTTGCCTGGTCACACCTTCCAGGTCATCGCCATGGACGGCAATCCTCTGCCGAAGCCGGTGAGCGTTCCGGTGCTTTGGCTGGGGACTGCGGAGCGCATCTCCGCCATCGTCGAGATGGACCATCCGGGCATCTGGATCATGGGTGACCTTGCCGATGATGACCGCCACAACGGCATGGGGATTGTCGTCGAATACGCCGGACATACCGGCAAAGCGCAGTGGATTGCGCCTCCGCCGTTCAAGTGGAACTATGCGCGCTTTGGAAGCGGCACGGCGCTCCAACCCGACGAGACCTTCGAGATGCTCTTCGCCAAAGACAACGCCGCCGAGGAAGGTTTCAACCGCTGGACCATCAACGGTGTGCCCTATCCCATGACGAGCGCACCTGAACCTGCAACCTTTCACCTGCACGAAGGAAAACGCTATCGCATACGCATGCGCAACGCGAGTGACGACATTCATCCTGTCCACCTGCACCGGCACACCTTCGAGCTAACGAACGTTGCCGGGCAATCCACCGCCGGCGTCATGAAAGACGTCGTAATGCTGGGCGGCTATCAGGAGATCGAGATTGCTTTCGTCGCGGATGATCCGGGCCTCACCCTCTTTCACTGCCACCAGCAATTGCACATGGACTTCGGCTTCATGACACTCTTCGATTACGTGTAGCGGGAAAATATTCCGGATGGTTCGGTAGTGGAGATGGCTTCCGCTGGACTCAGAGACATGGATGGAGGCCCTGGGCAGAGTCGAACTGCCGACCAACGGTTTAGGAAACCGCTGCTCTATCCATCTGAGCTACAGGGCCGCTCGTCGTAACAGGCTGGACTGCTTCAGTTTACCGCAGGCGTTGTTGTGGAAGGATTCGTTTCTGTTGCCCAGTTGTTGCCCGGATGGACTCGGCAATCCTGGGCAGCTTCCGTGCTCACAAAGTACGGCAATGCTCCGTGCCAAGGTATAACACGCCGGTCAGACAGCGTGCCGGACAAGGCGCGCATGATGCGCCACCGGCAATGCTGGGCGATAAAAAAGCCGGGAGCGTAAGCTCCCGGCGGAGAGGACTTCGTTAGAGGTTAGAAGCTGAAGCGGATACCCAGTTCGATCTGGCGTGGGCTGGTGCTGGTGACCGTGCCGGGCAGCGTTCCCCACCCGGTTGAGTCGCTGGTATCCAGGTAATCGCCACCAGGATCGCCGAACTGGTTGTGGTTCAACACGTTGGTGAACACCGCCTGGAACTCCGTGCTGAAGCGCTCGGTAATCTTGAAGAGCTTCTTCACGCTCAGGTCCATGTTCCAGTAGTTAAGTCCACGAGCAACGCCAAAGCCGCCGTCCTTGGTGTCATAGCCAAGAATCGGCTGGCGAACGCTGTTCCACGTAGCCACGGGATTGGCAAACATATTCACGCCATAGCCGGCCGTGCCAATATCGTTCGAGCCGGGCACGTTGTTATAGCGCTTGCCGGTAGGCAGCTTGTTGATTGGAATCGCGTTCTCCGAGACGCCATACCCGAAGAAGTTGACCGAGTCGCCTTCACCAAAGGCCTGGCCGCCACCATTGATCGTGCCCAGGGTGATGGGCAGGCCGGTGCCGGTCGTGAAGATGGGAGCGATGGTCCAGCCGCCCAGCAGGTGTCCAACAATGCCCTGCTGCGAGCTGTACCAGTGCGGCTGATAAACGGTGTACAGGTTGAAGACCAGAGTACGGTCGAAAGCCTGCAAGCCGTAGCCGGTGTCAATATTAAACGGGTCGATGGCTGTCGACTCCGATGTCGCTTGCACTTCAGCACCCGTGCCAAGTGCCCGCGACCAAGTGAAGTTCGACTGCATGCTGACGCCGTTCCAGTCCGAGGTCTTCACCGTGACGAACAGGGCATTGTAGTTGCCGTGTCCGAGGGCGGTGTTCAGACCGATACCGGAGGTGATCTGACCGCTTCCCCCAAACTGCCCGGCTAGCGGAGTATTCATCATGCTCCGCGGGAAGTTGAAGCCGCCATTGTCCAGATCGCTGTAGAGAGACCAGACGCTGGAGGTCGCCAGATTGCCGCTTTCCTTGGCGATGACGGCCTGAGTGCAGTTGGCGTAGCCGTTACAGTAGCCCGTTCCGGACAGCGCAGCCTCGAAGAAGGGCTGTGGAGCGACTGCAGCGGCATTGCCGATACAGTTTCCGCCGCCCATGTTACGAGGATCACCGTTGCCGCAGTACCCGATGACGGTGTTGGCGTAGGCCTTGGCAAACGTCTGCCCGCCTTTGGTCATCATGTAGGGCACGGCATTCAGGTTCATGCCCATGTATTCGTGATCGATGAAGCGTCCTATGTAGCCCATTTCAATGCTGACTTTGTTGGTCAACTGGCGCTGGAAGGAGAAAGTGATGGACTGGACGCGGTTGGGGCGGAAGTTGGGATCAAGCGCTTCGCCAGCACTGGAAGCGACGTCGTTTACACCCGGGAAGTCTGGCTGAGGCAGAGTCGGGCTGGCCGCCGGCAACGGGGCCGTCAAGCCATCCACTCCCGGACGGAAACTGTTGCCAGGAGTAGCATTTCCTCCTCCGGCACAGCTTCCGGAAATAGTACCTCCGGTGCACTGCACCGCCTGAATCAGGCCGGTTCCCAGCAGGGGAACCAGCACCAGGTCGACACCATTGAGTCGGCCATAGGTCATTCCATAGCCGCCGCGCAGGATAGTCCGGCCATCGCCAAAGACATCCCACGCCAAAGCAAGACGCGGACTCCATTCACCGTAGAACGGGTTATAGGGGTACTTGCGCGGGTTCGCCAGGTTCCCGATCAAGGTAAATCCCACCTGCGGGTTGTAAACGTCGCCGGCCAAAGCTGCCGACTGACGGTTAGCCAGGTACTGGTTGGTGCTGATGGGATTGTTGTCCGGGCCGACAAAGATGACCTGCTTGCCCTGGGTTTCGTAAGGCGGCATTTCCACCGTCCAGCCCAAGCCATAGGTTAACGTCAGTCTTGGGTTGATACGCCAGGTGTCGCTGCCGTAGACATTGAAGAACGGGATGGTAACGGTGGTGGTCGCCGGAGTCAGCGGCGGGTTCAGCTTGAGGTCCTTGCCGGTGCGAGTATAGGCCACCTGCGAAATCGAGGTGAGGCCCAATACGGCAGCGTAGTCACGTCCCCAGCTCGTTGCTGGAACCCCGTCGGGGGTGTATCCGTCCATGTTGATCTGCGTGGCGCTGGCCGCGGACATCTGGTAGACGGTCTGGTAGTTGATACCGCCGCCGTTGTCAGTACGCGCGTGGCCATCCCAGTTGCGTTGATAGAGGCCACCAAACTGAATCAGGTGCTTGCCATGCAACCACGACACGTCATCGCGGAACATGTAGTTGTGGCCATTCCAATTGCGGGTACGGGTCTGCTGGGTGTTGACGTTGTAGGGTAGCAGCGCCTGGTCGCGGCTCTCGCCTAGCGGCTCAAGGGCTCCGGACAATCCCGGGAACTGCGCTGGATCGCCTACCGTACTCCACGCCCAGTAATTGCGCAGATAGTTGAAGGTAAAGTTGTTGGTAATGTTGTTGCTGACCTGCGTCGTCAAGCCCGCCACCAAAAACCAGGGCTGCTGCGGCCGGCTGGATAGCGACGCCGGAGTTCCCAGGGTGTCACCGGGGAAGAAGCCACCGATATCCACCTGATCGATCGTGGCTCGGGTCAGGTTGTAGTACCGGTAGCTGCTCATGAAGTGCCACTTGTCGCCGAAGTCGTGGTCGAGGCGGGCGACACCGAAGTTGTCATTCTGGGGAATACCCACGTTGGCCAAGAATCCGCCAATGTTTCCTTGACCTGCAGCATTCAAGTCGCAGCGGGAAAGTCCACAGCCAGACTCATTGGGGAGAGGCATGTACTTGTTCCACATCTGCTGGATCAGCGGATTGATACCGACGCCTCTGGGATCGCAGGGCCCACTTCCGCAGTTGGAAGGAGCGTAGTTCGTGCCGTTGTAGCTCACGGCATAGGGGTTCAGGTTGCGAACTGCCGACCAACGGTTTAGGAAACCGCTGCTCTATCCATCTGAGCTACAGGGCCGCTCGTTGATAACAGGCTGGACTGCTTCAGTTTACCGCAGGCGTTGTTGTGGAAGGATTCGTTTCTGTTGCCCAGTTGTTGCCCGGACTCGGCAATCCTGGGCAGCTTCTGTGCTCACAAAGTACGGCAATGCTCCGTGCCAAGGTATAACACGCCGGTCAGACAGCGTGCCGGACAAGGCGCGCATGATGCGCCACCGGCAATGCTGGGCGATAAAAAAGCCGGGAGCGAAAGCTCCCGGCGGAGAGGACTTCGTTAGAGGTTAGAAGCTGAAGCGGATGCCCAATTCGATCTGGCGTGGGCTGGTGCTGGTGACCGTGCCGGGCAGCGTTCCCCACCCGGTCGAGTCGCTGGTATCCAGGTAATCGCCACCAGGATCGCCGAACTGGTTGTGGTTCAACACGTTGGTGAACACCGCCTGGAACTCGGTGCTGAAGCGCTCGGTAATCTTGAAGAGCTTCTTCACGCTCAGGTCCATGTTCCAGTAGTTAAGTCCACGAGCAACGCCAAAGCCGCCGTCCTTGGTGTCATAGCCAAGAATCGGCTGGCGAACGCTGTTCCACGTAGCCACGGGATCGGCAAACATATTCACGCCATAGCCGGCCGTGCCAATATCGTTCGAGCCGGGCACGTTGTTATAGCGCTTGCCGGTAGGCAGCTTGGTGATTGGAATCGCGTTCTCCGAGACGCCATACCCGAAGAAGTTGACCGAGTCGCCTTCACCAAAGGCCTGGCCGCCACCATTGATCGTGCCCAGTGTGATGGGCAGGCCGGTGCCGGTGGTGAAGATGGGAGCGATGGTCCAGCCGCCCAGCAGGTGTCCAACAAAGCCCTGCTGCGAGCTGTACCAGTGCGGCTGATAAACGGTGTACAGGTTGAAGACCAGAGTACGGTCGAAAGCCTGCAAGCCGTAGCCGGTGTCGATATTAAACGGGTCGATGGCTGTCGACTCCGATGTCGCCTGCACTTCAGCGCCCGTGCCAAGTGCCCGCGACCAGGTGAAGTTCGACTGCATGCTGACGCCGTTCCAGTCGGAGGTCTTCACCGTGACGAACAAGGCATTGTAGTTGCCGTGTCCGAGGGCGGTGTTCAGACCGATACCGGAGGTGATCTGACCGCTTCCCCCAAACTCCCCGGCTAGCGGAGTATTCATCATGCTCCGCGGGAAGTTGAAACCGCCATTGTCCAGATCGCTGTAGAGAGACCAGACGCTGGAGGTCGCCAGATTGCCGCCTTCCTTGGCGATGACGGCCTGGGTGCAGTTGGCGTAGCCGTTACAGTAGCCGGTTCCGGACAGCGCCGCCTCGAAGAAGGGCTGTGGAGCGACTGCAGCGGCATTGCCGATACAGTTTCCGCCGCCCATGTTGCGAGGATCACCGTTGCCGCAGTACCCGATGACGGTGTTGGCGTAGGCCTTGGCAAACGTCTGCCCGCCTTTAGTCATCATGTAGGGCACGGCATTCAGGTTCATGCCCATGTATTCGTGATCGATGTAGCGTCCGATGTAGCCGCATTTCAAGGCTGACTTTGTTGGTCAACTGGCGCTGGAAGGTGAAAGTGATGGACTGGACGCGGTTGGGACGGAAGTTGGGATCAAGCGCTTCGCCAGCACTGGAAGCGACGTCGTTCACACCCGGGAAATCTGGCTGAGGCAGAGTCGGGCTGGCGGCAGGTAGGGGGGCCGTCAACCCATCCACTCCCGGACGGAAACTGTTGGCAGGAGTAGCATTCCCTCCTCCGGCACAGCTTCCGGAAATAGTACCTCCGGTGCACTGCACCGCCTGAATCAGGCCGGTTCCCAGCAGGGGAACCAGCACCAGGTCGACACCATTGAGTCGGCCATAGGTCATTCCATAGCCGCCGCGCAGGATAGTCCGGCCATCGCCAAAGACATCCCACGCCAAAGCAAGACGCGGACTCCATTCACCGTAGAACGGGTTATAGGGGTACTTGCGCGGGTTCGCCAGGTTCCCGATCAAGGTAAATCCGACCTGCGGGTTGTAGACGTTGCCGGCCAAAGCCGCCGACTGACGGTTAGCCAGGTACTGGTTGGTGCTGATGGGATTGTTGTCCGGGCCGACAAAGATGACCTGCTTGCCCTGGGTTTCGTAAGGCGGCATTTCCACCGTCCAGCCCAAGCCATAGGTTAACGTCAGTCTTGGGTTGATACGCCAGGTGTCGCTGCCGTAGACATTGAAGAACGGGATGGTAACGGTGGTGGTCGCCGGAGTCAGCGGCGGGTTCAGCATGAGGTCCTTGCCGTTGCGAGTATAGGCCACCTGCGAAATCGAGGTGAGGCCCAATACGGCAGCGTAGTCACGTCCCCAGCTCGTTGCTGGAACCCCGTCGGGGGTGAATCCGTCCATGTTGATCTGCGTGGCGCTGGCCGCGGACATCTGGTAGACGGTCTGGTAGTTAATACCGCCGCCATTGTCAGTACGCGCGTGGCCATCCCAGTTGCGTTGATAGAGGCCACCAAACTGAATCAGGTGCTTGCCATGCAACCACGACACGTCATCGCGGAACATGTAGTTGTGGCCATTCCAATTGCGGGTACGGGTCTGCTGGGTGTTGACGTTGTAGGGTAGCAGCGCCTGGTCGCGGCTCTCGCCTAGCGGCTCAAGGGCTCCGGACAATCCCGGGAACTGCGCTGGATCGCCTACCGTACTCCACGCCCAGTAATTGCGCAGATAGTTGAAGGTAAAGTTGTTGGTGATGTTGTTGCTGACCTGCGTCGTCAAGCCCGCCACCAAAAACCAGGGCTGCTGCGGCCGGCTGGATAGCGACGCCGGAGTTCCCAGGGTGTCACCGGGGAAGAAGCCACCGATATCCACCTGATCGATGGTGGCGCGGGTCAGGTTGTAGTAGCGGTAGCTGCTCATGAAGTGCCACTTGTCGCCGAAGTCGTGGTCGAGGCGGGCGACACCGAAGTTGTCATTCTGGGGAATACCCACGTTGGCCAAGAATCCGCCAATGTTTCCTTGACCTGCAGCATTCAAGTCGCAGCGGGAAAGTCCACAGCCAGACTCATTGGGGAGAGGCATGTACTTGTTCCACATCTGCTGGATCAGCGGATTGATACCGACGCCTCTGGGATCGCAGGGCCCACTTCCGCAGTTGGAAGGAGCGTAGTTCGTGCCGTTGTAGCTCACGGCATAGGGGTTCAGGTTGTAGTAC
>CAVVDY010000029.1:0-43373 GCA_963747055.1 uncultured Acidobacteriaceae bacterium
TGGTGGGCGCTACAGGATTCGAACCTGTGACTTCCACCGTGTGAAGATGGCACTCTACCGCTGAGTTAAGCGCCCAGGCTGCGGTGGGTGTATTGTAACAAAATCAGCGGCGGTGCTTTCGGGAGCAGCAGGGCCGCTCAGCAGCACATCACACCTTCGTCATGGCCCTCGAGGAATATAAGCGCAAACGCGACTTCAAGCAGACGCCGGAGCCCTCCGGCAAAGTCAAACGCGGCAAGGGGCATCGCTTTGTGGTGCAGAAGCACCGCGCTTCGCACCTGCATTACGACTTCCGGCTGGAGATGGATGGCGTGCTGAAGTCGTGGGCAGTGCCCAAGGGGCCGTCGCTCGATCCTGCCGACAAGCGCCTGGCTATGCAGGTGGAAGATCATCCCGTCTCTTATTTCGACTTTGAAGGGATTATTCCGGCCGGCAACTATGGCGCGGGAACCGTGATGGTCTGGGACGTCGGCACCTGGGAGCCGGAGGGCGAAGCCGACGCAATGCTGACGAAGGGCGATCTCAAGTTTCGCCTCGACGGCGAAAAGCTCAAGGGCAGCTTCGCACTGGTACATATTCGCGCCCGCCGACCGGGCAGCAAGGGAACAGAATGGCTGCTCATCAAGCATCGCGATGCCTACGCCCAGGAAGGCTATGACATCGACGAGTACGACTATTCAGCACTAACGAAACGCACTCTCGACCAGATTGCCGGGGATGAGGGCTCAGCGGAGTGGAAGAGCCGCCCGGCCTCGACCGGACGTACATCAAAAAAGAACGACTGGCTGGCGGACTCGATCGCCAAGGCCGATGCGAAGAAGCGCAAGGCGCCCAAAGGCGCTAAGTCCGCCCCTGCAATTGCCAAAACCACTGCGGCGAAGAAATCATCCGCTAAGAAGAAGTCTTCCGTTTCGAGAGCCCTAAAAAAAAAGTTGCAAGCGCGAAAGCATCCCAGCCGCTAAGTCCATCCGCCGCCAGCATCGGCCATAGGCAGGCGATGCCGCACCTCATCCACCCCATGCTGGCCACGCTGATCGACGAGCCCTTCAACGACGACAATTGGTTATTCGAGATCAAGTGGGACGGCTATCGCGCGATTGCTTTCATCGAAGATGGCAAGCTGCGTTTGGTGTCGCGCAACCAGAACGATCTGACGAAAGCCTACCCTGAGCTGAGCGACATTCCGCAGCACCTCCGCGCCCGCACCGCCATTCTGGACGGCGAGGTCGTCGCGCTCGATGAGCAGGGCCGGCCATCTTTCAGCCTGATGCAGCAACGCACTGGGGTTGGCGAGGGTGGACGCCGCATTCGCCGCACCCGCGACGACATCCCCGTTGTCTACTACGCCTTCGATCTGCTCTACCTTGACGGCTACGGCCTGATGCGCGCCGAGTTGGAGGAGCGCAAGGAGGTGCTGGCATCCATCCTCCTGCCGAGCGATAATCTGCGCTTCTCTGACCACTACGTCGGGCGCGGCCTTGATCTGTTCCAGGCTGCAGCCGCGCGTGGGCTGGAGGGCATCGTCGCCAAGCAACGGCGAAGCTGCTACGTAGAAAAGCGCAGCCGCGATTGGCTGAAGCTCAAGATCACTCGCCGCCAGGAGTGCGTGATCGGAGGCTATACGGACCCGCGCGGCTCGCGCGAAAATTTCGGTTCGCTGGTGCTGGGGCTGTATGACGACAAGGACCGCCTGGTGCATGTCGGCCACGCCGGCAGCGGCTTCACCGCGCAATCTCATGCCGAGATGTGGCGGCGCCTGGAAAAGCTGAAGATGTCGCGCAGCCCGTTCTTCGGCAAGGTGGAGAGCACGCGGCCAGTGCATTTCGTCCGCCCTGAACTGGTGGCCGAGATCAAGTTCACCGAATGGACGCACGAAGGCGAGAATGGCGGCGTCAAAATGCGCGCGCCGGTCTTTGAAGGCCTGCGGTTCGACAAGAAGCCCGAGGAGTGCCGGTTCGAAGCTCCCGCGAAAACACGGGAAGCAAACAAGGACGCTCAGCCCTGAGCTGCGAAGCATCCCTCATCCCGACAGATCCTTCTCGGCGACTGGCCAAGCCCGAACTGGCGGGGCACATTGCTCGCTTCGACAGATTCGAGCATAATGTCGAGAGACCACTTCCGGCCGTGCCAGCCGGAAGCTCCTTTGCAGTGTGTAGCATAGCGGCTGGTTATGTCCGCAGGAGCTTTCCAGCCGTGTCGCCCTCCCGAAGCAGGTGACCAAGAAGGTATATGTCGAACTTTTATCACGACACGACATTCTCGCCGGCCACTGAGGCTGTGCTCGACAACCAGCCCGTCGTAACCGAAAGGCAGGCCCGGGAGACCGCAGACCGCAAAGAGGTTGTGGTTCGTAGACCACAGCAGAGCTATGCGCTGTTCCATTACGCGCTGCTCGTTCACATGTACCTGTTCTGCACGCGTCTGCCGGAGCTGTTCCCGTCGATTCGAGCTTCGCTGGCCATGAGCGTGATCCTGCTGGCCGGCTTGTTTGCGACCGGCAAAGGCAGCGCTCTGATCGACACCAAGCTGGGAAAGACGTTGCTCGCCTTCACCGTTTGGACGGCGGTTTGTGTGCCTACCAGCGTTTTCATTGGCGGCAGTCTGGAGACGTTAAAAGGTACTGCGCAGTCGACCCTGATCGCGGCCTTCATCATCGCGTTCATTGGCAACATACGCGAAGTGCGACACGCAATGTACACCATCGCGGTTGCCATGGGAACGGTCGCGGTCTTGTCGAATACCGTATTGCACGCCACCAGCGGCAAGGGCGAAGAGCGTATTGGGCTGTTCAGTTCCGTTACGCTGCAGGACCCCAACTTCATGTCGCTGTACCTGCTGATCGGGCTGCCTTTCCTCTGGTTAGGCGCCACGAAAGGAAGGTTGGCAACCCGTCTTCTCTTCTTTCCTCTGATCCTTGCGGCATTCGTGGCCCTCGGGCAATCGGCGTCACGCATGGCGTTGTTTCTGTTCCTGGCTGGATTTGTCATCTTCCTGATCCAATCCTCGAACAAGGAGCGAGCTTTGGCTCTCGTGGGCGCGACCGTACTGGGGTGCATCATGGTGCCATTGCTGCCGGAAAGCACCACGACTCGTTTCCTGACGCTGTTCAAGAGTAATAGGGACGATACGTATGCGAGCCGGGATGCCGCAGAATCAGCCCAGATGCGCCTTTACCTTCTGTATCGGAGCATTGAGCTGACAGCCAAGCACCCGCTGTTCGGAGTGGGGCCCGGCCAGTTCACGGTCGCAGAAGACAATCTGGCAAGAGCCGAGGGGCGCCTCCGCGGAATCTGGTTCTACACTCATAATGCCTACACCGAGATTTCCAGCGAGGCTGGCATTCTGGGCCTGGTTTTTTACGTCATGGCGATCTTAGCTGCCTTCCGCGGATTGGACCCCATTCGAAAGCGCGGACCAACTCCCGAAATTCGCGCCATGGCGAAAGCGGTCCAGCTTTCCATGTGGATGGTGATCTTGGGAGGCTTCTTCCTGACGATTGGGTTCGGCGGTGTACCATTCGTGATCATGGGGCTGGCTGTCGCCTTTAAGAGGGCCGTTGCCAACGTGGTTAAGAGCGGTCGCGCCAGCCTCCCCGCGCCAAGTAGCACCTGAAGACAGCGGCACATACGATTGCAACATGGCGAAACCCAAATCCGCCGGGAGCAATACCGCCATAAGATCGCGCGCCCGCAGATGAGAGTTTCACGGACCCTTCTCATCGCTGTGGCTCTTCTGCCGCTGGTGGTGGCAATCGCCATCGGTCTGGCGCTGGCTTTCGGCGGCTCCTTCCTGCGCGTCAACTCTCTGCATCACGCTGACGTGATTCTCGTCCTCGGCGGGGGGTTTGACGACTCCCGCTACTGGCGCGCCGTGGAGCTGAAGAAGGAAGGTTACGCCGACAAAATTGTGCTGGATGCAGAGGCATTCTTCACCAAGTACGGCAAGACGAATGCTGACCTGGCGCGCGAGTTTTTGCAACGAATCCACGATGACGAAACAACCGTTTGTGCCTTGCAGCATGACTCCACTTACGGCGAGACCGAAGACGTTGCGCGTTGCCTTGCCCCAATGAAGGTTTCCTCCGTCCTGATCGTTACCTGGGACTATCACACCCGCCGGGCGCTCTCGATCTTCAAGGCGCGCTTGCCGCACTATCAGTGGTCAATCACCGGAGCCTATGCCGCTGTCCCACCCCTGCCGGACCAGAGCATGACTGCCGACAAGTGGTGGAAACGCCGGCTGTGGGCAAAAGGCATCCTTGACGAATGGGAGAAGCTCATCTGGTGGGAACTGGTTGACCGCTGGAGACCACATCTGATTGTGCAGAAGTAAAGCCGGCACGTCTGCCGATTCGTGTCGTTGAACGGTTCGCGATCTGCTCCCGACGCTAAAACATATTCCACCCTTTGCCGTCAGGTGATAGTCTGTTCGACTTGTTCCAAACCCTTGTTCTTTGAACCTGGTTCCGGGAGAGACGACTTATGGAAAGCTGTAACCCCATCGATGTAAAGCGTCGAGAGTTCATCCGCACCGCGCTGGCTGGAGCCCTGGTAGCGGGTCTACCGGTTAACCTGTTCTCTGCCGACAGCAGCGACATGCAAGCTGTGCTGGCAGAGGTACCCAAGCTGCATGATCGGAGCGTGAAGGCACTTCAGGAGTGGATTGCGCTGCCATCCATCGCGGCCGAGAACCGTAACTATCCACAAGGTCCCGAGTACATGGCGAAACTGGCGCGCCAGGCCGGCTTCTCCGATGTGGAGCTCATCCCCACCTCCGGCAAGCCGGGTGTCTTTGGCCTGCTCAATGCTGGTGCGCCCACCAGTGTCGGGATCTACTTCATGTATGACGTGAAGCAGTTCGATCCCACGGAGTGGTCGTCACCTCCGATGGAAGCCCGCATCGTAGAGAAACCGGGCTTCGGCAAAGTGTGTGTAGGGCGCGGAGCCGTCAACCAGAAAGGCCCGGAGACGGCATTCCTGGGCGCATTGCATGCATTCAAAGCGGCCGGAAAGAAGCTGCCCGTCAATCTGGTTCTGGTCTGCGAGGGCGAGGAGGAGATCGGGTCGCCGCATTTTGGCGAAGTCATACGGCAGCCCAAGGTAATGGACCAACTGAAAAAATGCCTGGGCGTATTCATGCCTATGGCAAGCCAGGACCGCGACGGCGGTGTGGAGATCTCGCTGGGCGCAAAGGGTGTGGTCGAACTCCAGCTGGTTTCCAGCGGAGAGAAGTGGGGCCGCGGTCCGAAAAATGACATTCACTCCAGCCTTGAGGCAACTGTCGACAGTCCCACCTGGCACTTGGTGCAGGCCCTCAACACCCTGGTCGAGCCGGATGGACACAAGCCCGCGGTGACGGGCTTCTTCGACAAAGTGAAGCCGCTCACGCCTGCGCAGTTGCAGATGATCAAGGAAGTGGCCGCCCAGCGCAGTGAAGACCTGATGAAGCAGCAATTCGGCGTCAGCCACTGGTATGGCGACAAGTCGTTCTACGATGCCCTGGTGCAGTTGGAATCGCAACCCACCATCAACATCGAGGGCCTCGTCGCCGGATACACTGGCCCCGGCGGCAAGACCATTCTGCCGCATCGCGCCGTCGCCAAGATTGACATGCGTCTGGTGCCGGACATGACCGCCCGGGGAACGCTCCAGCTCTTGAAGGACTATCTCGCCAGGAAGGGTTACGGCGACATCGAGGTGAACATGAGCGGTGGATATGATCCTACCCAGACCGAACCCGATACGAAGCTGATTCAGGCCCAGGTGGCAACCTACAAGAAACTGGGACACGATCCACTGATGTGGCCGCGCTCTGCCGGTTCCTGGCCAGGCTACATCTTCACCTCGGCACCGTTGAGCCTGCCGGCAGGACATTTCGGGCTTGGGCACGGATCGGGCGCCCACGCTCCGAATGAGTATTACGTCATCGACTCTTCGAACCCGAAGGTCGCAGGCATTGACGGCGCATCCGCGTCATTCGTCGAGTACCTGTACGCTCTAGCGTAGTCGACTGCGGTACGAGAGCGACTGCAGACAAAAAGCCGCGGAGGGATCCGCGGCTTCGTCTTGCAATCAGATAACTAACGGAAGCGCCTGACTGTGGCTTTCTTTTTGGCAGGAGCCTTTTTAGCCGCCTTCTTCTTGGCCGGAGCTTTCTTCGCAGCTTTTTTAGTGGCTTTCCTGGCTGCTTTCTTCGCCGCCTTCTTTGCCGGAGCCTTTTTGGCTGCCTTCTTCTTGGCGGGGGCTTTCTTCGCAGCCTTCTTAGCCGCCTTCTTCTTGGCCGGAGCTTTCTTCGCAGCCTTCTTCTTCGCAGGTGCCTTCTTGGCAACTTTCTTCGCCGCTTTCTTGGCCGGCTTCTTGGCTGCCTTCTTCTTGGCGGGGGCCTTGGCAGGGGCCTTCTTCGGCGGCGGCGGCGCTATCACCTCTTCCGCTTCCGGCTCGACTGATTCCTCTTCCTCCTCCACGATTATCACGGCCGATTCCGGCTCTTCCTCTTCTTCCTCCTCTTCCTCGTACTCTTCGCCGTCGAGTGAATCGCCGTAGGAACCCTCTCCGTAGTCATCCATCTCATCGTCGCGACCGTAGAGCGTTTCGTCGTAGAACGTCATCTTTCCTCCTAAGATTGCCGGACCCCTCTGGTGAAGCCCGCCGGTGAACTTTGATTGCAAGCGAACCGCGAAACGCTTGCGACTATGCAGGCGCGGGATTATAGCACGCGCCCCAGCACGAGAGCTGTGACCGCCCTTGTATTCAGAGCACAACGGGCCTGTTGTAACAGAAGAAGGTCATGAAGGGAAGGGCTTCCGTGAGAGATATGGGACAGGGGGTGGAGCGGTTGCCTATTTTCGAATTACCAGCACATCGCCGGCACGCAGAGTGGCGGCCGTCTTGCCATTGTCGCGCTCCAACGCGGAGACCGTGGTGTCATAGGTGGAGGCAATTCCGCTGAGGGTCTCACCCTTCTTGACCTTGTGATACTTCGCCTTCGCAGTGGTCTGGCTACTGCCCTTACCGGAGTGAGAGCTGCTGGGCTTGGAGTGCGAGCTGGAATTCGAAGCCACCTCTTCGTCGTCCCCCGACAGAGGCTTGTGGATCACGAGGATGTGACCCACCGCAATTCTGGATCCCCGCAAGTGGTTCCATTTCCTCAACTTCTCAATCGGTACGTCGTAATCGTCGGCGATGGAATAGAGAGTGTCTCCCCTCCTCACTTTGTAGCGCGTGGCGTGCTTGGAGTAGACGATCCCGTCGGAATCGGCATGGCCCGGAGCCACCGGAATGATCAACTTAGCTCCCACAGTCAGGTCATCGGATGGCAAATTGTTGGTCTCGGTGATCGAAGCCGAACTGGCGTGATATTTGTGCGCAATCGATGCCAGCGTTTCGCCGGATTCCACCTGGTGGTAGCGCCATAACGTGCGCATGTCCTGCGGAATCGCTGCGATGGCGGTTTGGTATTCCTCCGCCGTTCCCGCCGGCAGCTTCAGGGTATACGGCTCACCTTTCGGCGTCGTCATGCGCAGCAGGCTGGGATTCAACTCCTGCAGATATGCGACTGTGGTATCGACGCAATCCGCCACCAGCCGCAAGTCAACCTGATAGTCGACCACCACACGGTCCACCTTGGGGGCCGGATCCAGGACTACGTTCTCCAGCCCGTATTGTGAGGGGTTTTTGGCCATGATGGTGACGGCCAGAATGATGGGAACGTAGTTGCGTGTCTCCTGGGGCAGAACCCCGCGCTTGTAGAGCTCCCAGAAATCGGCATACCCGGTGCGTTCCACCGCGTGCTGGATGGTGCCCGGCCCGGAGTTGTACGCCGCCATGGCCAGGTACCAGTCACCGAACTGGTTGTACAGGTCTTTCAGGTGCTCTGCTGCCGCATGCGTGGATTTCACCGGGTCCTGGCGCTCATCAACCCACAAATCGCGCTCCAGGCCGTACATGGCGGCGCGACTGGCCATGAATTGCCACATGCCACGGGCTCCTGCGCGCGAGAGCGCCAGCGGCTGGAAGCCCGACTCGGCCTGCGCCAGGTAAATGAGGTCCTGTGGCACCCCGACCTCCTTCAGCGTGGACAGGATCATCTCCCGATAGCGCCCAGAGCGCGCCAACGCCCGCTCCAGTGTCCCCTTTCCCTTGGGGCTGGAGAAGTAGTTGATGAACATCGCGACTTCGTCGTTCAGCACCAGCGGCAAGTCGGATTTGGTGGTTCTGATCTCGCCTTCGGCCTTGGCCTTGATGTTCGGATCCACCGGAAAGGTAATGTCATTGGCTTCGTCGATGGGCGCCGGCTCCGGCTTCGGCTCGCTGAACCCGTCGCCCTGCTTGAGCGCGACCAGCTCAAGATCGTGGACCGCCTCGACGACCTTGCTGAATTCATCCTCCAGGCGCTCGTTTCCCTGCACGTCGAGCTTGCTGGAAAGCAGCAGGTTGAATGCCTGATCGAAGTTCCCCCGGGCCGCATCCAGGTGACCGGCCGCGTAGTTGGCCTGGCCTGCGGCCAGCAGTTTCTCAGCCTGGGCAATCAGGGCGTCGGTGGGATCGTTGACCGGTTTGGGTGCGACTGGCTGTGAGACCTTCGGCTGCTGCTGCGCCGATTCGACCTTGGGGTCCTTGGCTTCCGGCGCCATGGCCTGCTTGGGCAGCGAAGCAGGCTTCGTTTCCCTGGTCTCGCATCCTGTCGCGAAAAGAATGCCTGTGAGGAGAAATGACAGGATCGTGGCGCGAGAATTACCCATTACGGCGTGCAGGTCCTCTCCGTAAAATCGTTTCGATCCGCTGCGATGGTACTACGCTCAGAAGTTGAGGGTCAAACCAGCAAAATCAATCTAAATGATTGCTGCGATTGAAGATATCACGATCACAGCACCAATTTCGCGAAACGAACCAAGCTTGCAAAGGCCTCTACGATTTTGCCAGCGCTTGCTCCAGGTCTGCAACCAGATCAGCAGCATCTTCGATCCCGACGGACAATCTCACCGTACTCTCTGACACCCCGAGCCGCCGGAGCTGCCCCTCGCTTAAACCGACATGGGACGAGAGTATGGGATACGAGACGGTGGATTCAACCCCGCCCAGACTCGCTGCCAAATACCACAATTTCAGTCCATCGATAAAGCGCCTGGCCGCCCTCCCACCTCCTCGGATGTCGAACGACACCAGCATGCCAAAGTCGCGCATCTGGCGGCTTGCCACCTCGTGATAAGGCGAATCGGGAAAACCGGGGTAGTAGACGCTTTCAACTTTCTTGTGCCCGCGCAGCCTTTCGGCAATGCGGGCAGCGTTTTCGCAGGCCCGTTCTACCCGCAGATGCAGCGTCTTCAATCCGCGCAGCAGCAGGTAGGCGCACCCGGGGTCAAGGCATCCACCCGTCAGGATCATCATCTCCCGGGCAGCGCCCATCCACTTCTTTGGACCGGCCAGGACTCCTGCGGTTACATCGCTGTGCCCGCCGAGGAACTTCGTGGCTGAGTGCACTACGATGTCCGCACCCAGCTCGAGGGGCTTTTGAAGGATCGGCGTCGCGAAGGTGTTGTCGGCGACTACGCAGACCTGCCGCTTCCGGGCCGCCTGCGCCAGCACCGGCAAATCCACACATCGCAACGTGGGATTCGTCGGCGTCTCCAAAAATAGCATGCGGGTCTTCCGCGTGAAGTAGCGCTCGATGTTCCTCAGCTCCGGAAACGGAACAAAGACCGGCTTGATTCCGCAGCGGGAGAGCACGCTGTCGAACATCTTCGCCGTGCCGCCATAGATATCGAGCATGCTGACCAGCTCGTCTCCAGCCTGACAGGTGACCAGCGCAGCCACCAGTTGGGCGGCCATGCCGCTGGAGGTGACGACCGCCGCCTCGGCCCCTTCGAGCGCAGCCACTTTCTCTTCGACTGCGGTGATTGTGGGATTGCCATACCGTGAATACAGGTAAATGTCGCGCTTGCCTTGGGCATACCTGCGCAGTTCCTCCACCGAGGGCACAATGAACACCGAGGTCTGGGCAATCGGCGTGGTGAGGGGAGCAGCCTGGCCATGCCGGTCTTCTCCGGAATGCACGGCGCGCGTGGCATCGGCACCTATGGACAGTGCTTTCATGAAGGCTTGATTCTAGCCGAACGGCGCATCGGCGAGGCGGGTGCTGACTTGCAAAAATACCTACAGCCATCCAGCCTCTCTTGTGCGGGAGAAGGCGGAGGGCTGTAGGTCAGGAGGAGGAGGAACTGCCCTGCCCGGCCCGGGACCGTCGATTGATCTGCCGACGGCTACACCGCGCCCTTTCGCAAGCAGCGTGCTTCAGCCGCTCGATCTCATGCGATTCGCGCGTCGAAAGCTCCTGGATGAGATCCAGAAGGGTTTTTCGCGGAGGTGCGCCAATCTGTACGAGCTGCATGATGGGTATGACTGTACTGCGGGTTAGGTTTCTCTCCCATCCCTCATAGGTCGCAAACGCCTACAACTTTGGCCCCCTATGCCGGTGGCGAATTGCGAACTCCGGCAGCGTCCGGCAATTTCAACAAATGTGGAGCGGACTGCGAGGATACGCTACACTGGCCACCTATCCATGCCGCAGTTTGGGGATATCGATGGTCGACATCTCACGGATGCTTGGACGAGTGTTCGCGGCTGCAGGCCGTCGCCCGGTTTCTATTCGATATGGCGCCGCAATACTCCTGCCCTTGCTGGCGCTTGCCTTTACCTTCTCCATCGTTGACTTCATCCGCACGCCATTTTTCTCGCTCTTCACGCTGGCCGTGATCATCGCCGCCACGCTTGGCGGTACCGGGCCGGGTCTGGTAGCGACTGCGTTGAGCACGGCCATCGCCTACGCACTCGTGCCTCCCCCGTTTACCTGGCTCGTGTCGGACGCCGAGCACCTGGTACGCATCCTCCTCTTCGCCATCGTAGGAAGCTTGCTGGCGGTTCTGATTGGCGCCGCCGGGCGGCTGCAGCAAAAACTCGATCTCGAACGCCAGCGCTTGGAAGTGACGCTGCGAAGCATTGGGGACGCAGTTTTGGCGACCGACGTTCGAGGCCGTATCACTTTCATGAATGCCGCCGCGGAGAAGGCAACGGGATGGAAGCAGGCAGAGGCGGTTGGCCGCAATCTGCCCGAAGTGTTCCACACCATTAGCGAAAAGACGCGGGCCGCCGCAGAGAATCCTGCCGAGAAAGTCTTGCGCAGCGGGAAGAGCGTGGATCTCGCCGGTGACACCCTCCTGGTCCGAAAAGACGGCACTGAGATTCCGATCGATGACGGCGCGGCTCCCATCATGAACAAGCGCGTCATGAGCGGTGTTGTTCTGGTGTTCCGCGACGTCACCAAGGCCCGGATTAGCCAGGCCGCCTTGCTTCGCACCGAGAAGCTGGCCAGTGTGGGCCGCCTGGCATCGACCATCGCCCATGAGATCAACAACCCGTTGGAGGCAGTCGGCAACCTGTTGTATCTGATTCGGGCCTCGCGGGAGGTCGCCGAGGCCCGGAACTTTGCTGCCACTGCCGAGCACGAGTTGGCTCGCGCCACCCACGTCTTGCGCCAGAGCCTTTCGCTGTCACGGCAATCCGGCAGCACAGAGTGCGTCTCGATTCCCGAGATGGTGGATGGCATTGCCACCGTTTACATGAACCGGCTGCAGGCACGCGGCATCTCGCTCAGCACGCGATATCGAGGCGATGGGCTGGCGTTCGGAGTGCGGCACGACTTGGGGCAGGTGATCTCCAACCTTCTGAGCAATGCCATCGACGCCGAAAACCCGGGTGGGCGCATCGACATTCGGGTTACCGGCGGCGTGCGTCAGAAAGCAGTCCACCTGACGGTTGCCGACCGTGGAGCCGGCATGAGCCGGGAGCAGCTTGACCAGCTCTATGAACCCTTCTTCACCACCAAGGAAACCGTCGGTACGGGTCTGGGGATGTGGCTCACCAAGGAGATTCTTGACGGCACCGGGGGGCGCATTCAGGTTCGCAGCCGTCCTGAACATGGCACCGTCTTTCGCGTGACTTGGCCGTCGAGCCTGACGGAATTACAGGAGATCCCAGCCGCCGACACCGAAGCATCGTCATGATGTGGTCTTCTCTGCCGCAGTCCTACCCGGCGCAGGCTATTCCGACGTTGTGGGATCGATCACGGTCCGCACCTGCGAAATCCGGTTGGCGGGAAAACCGCCCAGCTCCGCGTGCCGCCTTACGGTTTCCTCGTCGGGAGCGATGTACACGCAGTACATCTTGTCGTCGGTGACGTAGCTGTGGAGCCACTGGATCTGCGGACCCATGTCGCGCAGCACTCCACACGATTTTTGTGAAATTGCCTTAAGCTGCTCCGGCGACTTGCCGCCAATCCCGGGAATTTCGCGCTCGATGACGAATTTGGGCATGATCAAAACCTCTTCCTGAAACGCCAGGGTTCGGAGATTCTAGCAAAAAATGGTTGCTCCTGGTGTCTCTGGTTTGTCTCTAATTCCGGATGCTTTGCAGCAATTGCTCCACTTCGGCTTTTTTGTCAGCCGTGAGCGGCAGCAGGGGCAGACGCGGCGGTCCGCCGTACATTCCGTTGTAGTCCATGGCGTACTTCACGCCGGGAATACTCAGCTCGCTGACAATGCGAACCGCGGCTTTGGCGATGCGCTGCTGTTTCTCGGCCGCGAGCTTGTTATCGCCTTCCTTCCACGCGGCATAGATCTCGTAGCAAGCGGTGGGAGCGCAATCGGCGAAAGCGAGAATCGCTCCCACTGCGCCCGCATCCAGCGACGGTGCTAGCTTCTGCGCAGCGCCTACCAACACCTGGAAGCCGACTTCCTTCTCCCGGGTTTTCAATCCGCCCACCACCTTGACCGCCGTCGACGATGGCTTGGTGGTGACGCTCTCTCCTGCCAAGCGCCCACCGGAACCATAACCCCGCCATCCCCTGTCGCCACCGGTTCGCTCGCCGCTTTCAGCATGCGGCCCGTCACCGCCGAGAAGGTCTCCGTCACCGTGGCTTTGCGCTGAATGTGACGCGTGCCTTCGACCATCTTCTGCACCTTCTCGATCGAGCCCGACGATTCCTTGATGCCGATGAGGTTCGGGTGCTCGGCCAGTTCGATCACCAGCTCGGCGGGGATGTCGTAGCCTGTCGCCTGGGGAAAGTTGTAGATAATGACCGGCAGCGGTGAGCGGTCCGCGACAAAGCGATAGAACGTCAGCATGTTCAGCGGATTCGCCATCTGTGCCTTGTAGTAGTGCGGGGTGCGGACCATGGCCACGTCGTAGCCCAGTTCGTGAGCGTATTCGGTCAGGTGCAGCGTCTCGGATGCCGACTCCATCCCCGTGCCGGCGATCAGCACCTTTTCCCTGGCGGCTGCGTCGCGGGCTATCTTCAACGCCTCCCGGCGCTCTTCGTCGCTCAGCAGGATGGCCTCTCCGGTTGACCCCAGCACGACGATGCCCACCATAGGGGTGCGCGAGTAGTGCTCGACGTTCTGTTCCAGCTTCCGTTGGTAGATCCGGCCGTCGGGGTAAAAAGGTGTGGTGATGGGAGGGAAAATTCCGTGTAAGAACATGAGTCCTCCTCCCTCGATTATAGAATTCCAGCCTGGGCGCAATCCCGAGCCATTAGAATTCATCTAGTCAAGAGACGCTATGCAGTGGGAAGAGAGTGTCCGGTTTGCCTGGTGGGCGCTAAGCATCGACAAGGTGAAAGCGGCCCTCACCATGCTTGGCGTAACCATCGGCAGCGCCGCCATCGTGCTGGTTGTCACCATCGGCATCGTCGGCAAGACATATGTCATGTCGCTGATCGAAGGCATCGGCACCAACATCGTCTACGCCACCCTGGATCGCAGCGGCCATACCACGCCACAGGACGAGATCACCATCGACGACTTGCAGACCATCCGCACCAGCCTGCCCTACGTGAGCGCGGCAGCGGGTGTGCTCGACCGACCCGCCTACGTCTATGCCAACGGACGCTCGCTGCGCGTCTCCTTGGTTGGCGTCACCGAAGACTATCAGACCATCCGCAAGCTTCGCATCCTCGCCGGCCGCTATTTCGACGCGGAGGACCTGTCCTCCCGCGATCATGTCTGCGTGGTCTCGAAGGAGCTGCGCGACGACATCTACGGCGGGCGGGCGGATGGCAAGTCCATCGAAGTTGGCGAGTTCCGCTGCACCATCATCGGTGTCTTCGAGGAAGGAGTGCCGACCTTTGGACGGGCCGAGATTCACGAATATACCGTGCTGCTGCCCTATCCCCTGATGCGCGACCTGGTGGGACACAGCTTTCTCGAAGTCATCTACGCGCAAGCCTCAGCTCCCAATGAAGTGGGTGTCCTGACGACGGACATGACCCGCATCCTCGACAGCCGGCATCGTGCCAGCGCGCGTTACACCGTGGAGAACCTGGCCGGACTGCTACGCACCGCCAACCGAATCTCCAACGGCATGACGATCACCCTGCTTGCCCTGGCAGCTCTTACCCTTACCGTTGCCGGCGCCGGAATCATGAACATCATGCTGGTGAATGTGGCCGAGCGCACCCGCGAGATCGGCGTGCGCATGGCGATCGGCGCCAAGCCTTCGGACATACGCCTTCAGTTCCTGATGGAAGCCGTCTTCATCAGTCTGGGCGGGGCCCTGCTGGGAGTGTTTATCGCCCTGGTGGGCATTTGGGCCGCGGCCATTGCCACCAATTCCCCAGACATCCGCGTCTCCTGGGTTGGCGTGCTGTGCGCGCTCGTGGTGGCTAGCGCCGTCGGCGTGCTGTTCGGCTATCGCCCGGCAAGCGAAGCCGCCAAACTGAGCCCGGTAGAGGCGCTGCACACCTAGCGACTCCCGCCTCGCCTGCGCCTCGATATCGACCCGCGATTCCCTGTCATGCAAAGCCGACTCCGGCGCAGCCACAACCTGTACTGCCATCCCATCTATAATCAGCATTTCAGCTCTCGCATACAGCTACTTCCGATAGCAGGATGTAACGTGGCACTCGACCAGAAAATCTACGACTTACGAAAAGAAAAGTTGCAGCAGATTGAAGCCCTGGGACAACAGGCATATCCCTATCGCTTTGAGAGCACGCACGCCGTTCCGCAGATCCTCGACGAGTATTCCTCGAAGACGGATGAGGAGCTCGCCTCGCCACGCGTCGACGTCAGCGTGGCCGGGCGAATCATGTCGATTCGCGTTCAGGGCAAGGCGGGCTTCGCGCACATCCAGCAGCATGGCAGGCGCCTGCAGGTCTATGTTCGCCTCGACGATGTGGGCGAGAAGGGCTTCCAGCTCTACAAACTGCTCGACGTGGGCGATTACATCGGCGTGAGCGGCTATCTGTTTCGCACGCGCACCAAAGAGCTCACCGTGCACGTGAAAGAAATCACCTTCCTGGTGAAGGACCTGCTCCCGTTGCCGGAAAAGTGGCACGGCCTCACGGATGTCGAAACCCGCTACCGCCGGCGCTATGTCGACCTGAACATGAATCCCGACGTGCGCGAGGTATTCATCAAGCGCGCCAAGGTGGTGCAGTCGCTGCGGCGCTTCCTCGACGCCAACGGCTTCATCGAGGTCGAAACCCCGATGATGCACCCCGTCGCCGGCGGCGCTGTTGCCAAGCCCTTTATCACCCACCACAACACGCTGGACATCGATTTGTACTTGCGCATTGCGCCCGAGTTGTATCTCAAGCGCCTGGTGGTCGGTGGCATGGACCGCGTTTACGAGATCAATCGCAACTTTCGCAACGAAGGCATCTCGACCCAGCACAACCCCGAGTTCACCATGCTCGAGTTCTATATGGCATATGCCGATTACAACGACATGATGGATTTCACCGGGCGCATGCTGGCGCAGGTGGCACAGGAGGTGAACGGCACCACCGTATGCGAATTCAATGGCCATCAGATTGACTGGTCCAAATTTCAGCGGCTGTCGATGCGCCAGGCCATCATTCACTATTGGCCGGACAACGCTGGAGCCAGGCCGGAGATGAGCGACTTTGCTTCCGCCGACAAGCTGCAGGAGCTGGTTCGCCGGTACAACGTGCAGAACCATCCGCACATCCCATACGATCCGGAGGCGCCGGCGGGAAAGAAGATTGCTGAAATTTTTGAATACGTTGCCGAACCGCACTTGATTCAGCCAACGTTCATTTATGACTTTCCGCTGGCCATCTCGCCGCTGTCGAAAAACAAGCGCGAGCCGGAAGAGAATGCGGATTGGGTCGAGCGCTTTGAAATCTTCGTCGGCGGTCTGGAGATTGGCAATGCCTTCAGTGAGCTGAACGATCCCGAGGAACAGCGCCGCCGCTTCGAAGGCCAGTTGCGCGAGCGTGCCCGCGGTGATGAGGAAGCGCATCAAATGGACGAAGACTACATCCGTGCTCTGTCTTACGGTTTGCCGCCCACTGCGGGCGAGGGCGTCGGCATCGACCGGCTTACGATGCTGCTGACCAACTCGCGCTCCATCCGTGACGTCATCCTCTTTCCGCTGCTGCGTCCGTTACAGCGCGATGAGGAAGAAGCAATGGAAAGCGAGCAGCAGAGTGTGGCGGAGCAGCAGTAGGATTGTATTGAGGAATCTAAATATCCTGGGGAACGCCTGATGTCTTTGCACTTGCTAATGAGCACGAAATCATCTATTCACCGGTTCTTCTGTGTCGCATGCCTACTGGTGACTCTTTGCCTCGTCGTAACTCTGCCCATGTACGCCGATGGTCCGCCGCCGGACCCGCAGATTCCTTCCAAGCAGATGATGACGCCGGAGGCGCTGAACCAGCTTCTGAAGACGCAGAAGGTGCTCGTCTTCCAGGTCGGCCCGCGCTCCATGTTTGATCAGGCGCACGTTCCAGGGGCGGAGTACATCGGTGCGGCTTCCACCCCGGAGGGTCTGGAAGCTCTGCGTGCGCGCGTCAAGTCGCTGCCAAAAAACACGGTGATGGTCATCTATTGCGGCTGTTGTCCCTGGAGCCGCTGCCCCAACGTTCACCCCGCCTACCGGCAGTTGCGTGACCTCGGATATACCAACGTCCGCGTGCTTTATCTCGCCAACAACTTCGGCGCCGATTGGGTTGACCGGGGCTATCCCACAGCAAAAGGTGAGTAAGGATTGAAGATCAAGGCAGCTGTCCCCCTTCTTTTGTTGTTCACGCTTGCTTCGGTGCTCAGCGGTTGCCGCTCGAATGTCCCCAAAAGCGGCGGCGCTCCCGACTTCACGGTCACCGACCTGCAAGGGCAGAAGGTTTCTCTCTCCGACTATCGAGGCAAGGTCGTGCTGCTCGACTTCTGGGCGACCTGGTGCGCTCCCTGTCTGGAGGAAATTCCCCACTTCGTCGACATGCAGCAGAAGTTGGGCCCACAGGGCTTTCAGGCGATCGGGCTATCCATGGACGACGACCTGAAGCCAGTGCAGGAGTTCTACAAGGAACACAACCTCAACTACCCGGTGGCTTTGGGCGACTCCAAGATTGCCACCAGCTTTGGCGGGATCCTCGGCCTGCCGGTGACCTTCGTCATCAACCGCGACGGCCAGATTCGCAAGAAGTTTGTCGGAGCCACTGACCCCGCGCAGATCGAGCAGGAAGTGGTGGCCGCGCTGAAGCAGCCCAAATAGCAAGCTGCTCTGCTGCGGTTCTCTTTGTGGTATTATTTTTGATATCGCAATGTGATAGCTAACTTAGCATGCTAATCTGCATTCAAGACGGGGGTTTGACCTCACCCTGGCTTGCACAAGTACTCCGTCAACCTAGAGGTAACTCTCATGCCAGCCATTGCAGCCAAAGCGAAGGTTAAGACAACGACCGTGCGCCTGCCGGCGAAAATCTACGAGCAGGCGAAGTCCATTGTCGAACATCACGCAAAGGAAGCCTCCTCTCCATATCTCAGTTTGAACGATTTTATTGTCACTGCGGTGTCGGCCTATGTGAAGCTCTGCAAGCGCAAGCAGATCGATGCCGCGTTCGCTGGAATGGCGGAAGACGCAGACTACCAGGAGGAAGCCAAACTCATGGCCGGGGAGTTCGAGGCGAGCGACTGGGAAGCTCTCCGTCTGGAAGAACGAGAGCTGGAGGGAGAGCCGCTTTCATGACATCGCCGATTCTGCGCGGTGATGTATTTATGGCAAGGCTTGATCCGGTGGAGGGCTCCGAGCAAGCTGGCGCCCGGCCGGTCGTTGTCGTCAGTCGTGATGCGCTGAACAAGTTCAGCCCGGTTGTCGTCGTCGTTCCTGTCACCGATGCCGCGAACAAGAAAAAGGTCTATCCAAGCCACGTTAAAGTGGCGGCGGGAACCGGCGGCCTGACCATGGACTCGATTGTTATCTGCGAACAAGTGAGAGCTATCAGCAAATCACGTCTCCGCCGTTTAATGGGAAAGCTGGATAAACCTGCTCTCACAAGCATTGAAGCCGCACTAAAGATAACCCTCGATCTCACCTGATCGCCCGAGTAGTGGGCGTCTATCCGGGATGCAATCTACTTCAAGTACGGCAACAGCTCTTTGAACGGCGCGGTTCCTGAACAGCGCAGGAGCTCATACATCATCATCTCAGTGGAGGAGATCACGGCACCCGCATCGCGCATGCGATCGAGCCCGATCTTCCAATTCGACTCCGCGCGCGAGCCGACGGCGTCCGACGCGACGTGCACCAGGTAGCCATCGTTCAGCGCTCCCAGCGCCGTCTGCGTCACGCAGATATGAGTCTCCATCCCACAAAGTAGGACAGTGTTCCGGTTGCCCGGCAGCGCCTTGAGCGCACCGCGAAACAACTCGCTGCCAAAGCAGCCAAATGCCACCTTATCGATCGCCCGGGTGCCGTCCACCAGCGACGCGATCTCCGGCACCGTTGCCCCCAGTCCCTTGCTGTACTGGGTGGTCATGAGGATGGGGATCGATAGAATCTTCGCCAGCCGCACCAGCAACTGTGAGTTTCGCACCAGCTCTTCTTTGTTGAAGATCGGTGGCAGCAGCTTCTGCTGAATATCGACCACCAGCAGCGCGCACTGCTCCGCCTCCAATGGGCGGCGTGCGATGTCGGTGGTATCGGCAGGGAAAGCGGCGGTGGCTAATGTCGAAGTCATAGATTTCCCTTTCCAGCGAGGTTTGCCTTCGATTCTATCGCCCCGCGATGCTTGCCCGCGACCACGTCACATCGCCACGTGATCTATGTCGCAGAGCCGGCGGCCTCTCCGGTAGGAGTCTGGAAGGTTGACAGGAGGTAGCATGAAGGGCGATCCAAAAGTTATCCAGCAGTTGAACGCGGCACTGAGCTCCGAGATGACGGCCGCGGTGCAGTACATGGTGCAGGCCGAAACCTGCGAGAACTGGGGCTATCCCCGCCTGGCTGGGCGGACCAAAGCGCGAGCGATTGAAGAGATGCGGCACGCCGAGCACCTCATCGAACGCATCATCTTTCTCGAGGGTATGCCCGAGGTCGCGGTGCCCCTCACCCCCAAGATCGGCAAAAGCGTTCAGGAGCACCTCCAGCTCGACTACGGCGACGAGGAAGACGCTGTGAAGCAGTACAACGCAGCGGTACGGATTTGCAGCGACGCCGGCGACGCCGGCTCGAAGGACCTGTTCGAGAGCATGATCGCCGACGAAGAGCGGCACGCCGACTTTCTCGAGGCGCAACTGCACTCCATCAAGGAGGTGGGTATCGGGCCTTATCTCGCGCAGCAACTGAAGACTGAGCAAGCCGGGAAGTAGGACGAAGCGATCATCGCGGACCGCTGCAGGCTTCCTTCTTATTGTTGAGAGAAACCTTTGGGCTTGAGCCCCGGAGGTGCCTCCAATCGACTTTTGGCAGGCTTGTATTGTGCAGGCTGAGTTGACGCTCCATAAACCAGACTCTAGAATCAGAATGGCACTACGAAAGGACGCCCGCTCGCAGTGCCGTTCCAACCGCATTTGCTGCCCCCTCGTTCAACGGCAGGACAGCTGACTCTGGATCAGCATATCGGGGTTCGAATCCCTGGGGGGCAGCCAATCACCTTCAATAGCTTTCCGTTATCGCGATAAAAATAGCACCTTCTGTTCGCGGAATTCTTCCTTCGGAGAATCGAGTTTCGTTCCAAGTGAGTTCCTTCTGAGTTACGCATCGTCCCTGCAGTAACGACACGTATAGGCCATTGACACCGCTGTGTGCGCAGAGCAATATCTTCGCCGACTCTTCACAGGAAAAACGCTGAGGCAGTTTGGTAGGCCGCCAACATGAGTCAGACAGGTTGAGCTGCCACGTGGTGGGGGAACCAGGGTTGCAGGAGATTCTGGCCAATAACAAGCTTTTCAACGGCATAAGTCCTCCCGCCTTAGCTTCCTTTGCCATGCACGCACGGCAAGTCGCCGTCGCTCCAGGCGAAGTCGTGATTCGCGAGGGCGACAAGGATGACAGCCTGTTTCTGGTGCTATCCGGACGTTTAAAGGTGGTAATCGCTAGACCGGGTCGTGAGCCCGCAACAGTAGCAGAGCTTGGCGCCGGAGAGACGGTTGGTGAAATCGCCGTTCTCACCGGCGACCATCGTGCAGCGAGTGTCATTGCCGAAGAGCATTCCAGTCTGATCGAGCTTCCGCGCAAGGCTTTCGAAGAGACACTGATCAATCACCCGTCGGAAGTTGCAAAGGTCTTATCGCGGGTGCTGGAAACTGTCGAACGCAGACAGCTTTCAACCGCACTGCATCGCAATGTGATCTTCGCGTCCTTACCCCCGTACGTGCTGCGCGATCTTGCTAGCGAACTTCAGGATCGCTTCCTCGCTGGTGGCGAAGTTCTTTTTCATCAGGGAGATTTGGGAGATGCCCTCTATCTGGTGGTGAGCGGACGGCTCCAAATCCTGCGCGAAACTTCCGGCGAAGCGGAAGTCATCGGTGAGTTGGGTCCAGGAGAAACAGTCGGGGAAATAGCAATTCTGGGCGGGGAGCGGAGGCTCGCGACGGCTGTCGCGGTTCGCGACACACAGCTCGCGTCACTCTCCAAAGATGGTTTTCATCGCATCCTGGCAAAGCACCCTCTGATTGCGGCACCATTCTTTGCCCGTCAATTGGTGGCGATCGCAAGCAAGCCCGCACAGTCGGAATCGTCTTCATCGCAGGCGCGCAGTATTGCCGTTGCCGCATTGTCGCCCGGGTTTGATCTGAGCGCGTTTACCGTTGCTCTTGCCACGGCACTTGGCCGTCAGAACCGCGTCTTGCATCTCACAAGCCGGGTGGTTGCTGCCGCTTTGGGCGAAGACATGCCGCAGATGCTTGACTGGGATCCGCGCCACCGGAATCTGTTGGTTTGGCTGAGCAACAAAGAGCAAGAGTACGACTGCGTCCTATATGAGGCGGACCCTACCCGGACTCCTTGGACAGAACGGTGTTTGCGGCAGGCGGATCACGTATTACTCGTCGCCGACGCAGCGGCGACCGGGGACCTATCTCCGGCGGAGATGTTCCGTACGCAGAGCGGCCGGCAGCCCTTGAGCCTTGTCTTAGTTCATGCCGAAGGCCAGGAACCTTCCAATACGGCAGAGTGGTTGCGCAAGTATCCGGTTACACAGCATCACCATCTTCGCCTGAAATGCCAGCCCGATTTCGAGCGTCTCGGCCGTTTCCTAAGCGGCCGAGCGATTGGTGTCGCGCTGGGTGGAGGCTTCGCGCGCGGCATCGCGCATGCCGGCATTCTGCGCGCGATTCGCGAACTGGAAATCCCAGTTGATGCGATCGGTGGCACGAGCATGGGGTCCCTGATCGCCATGCAATACGTATATGGCTACACCTGGGAGCAGATGGTTGATATCACGTGCCAAGGTGGCATCGAATCGTTGCACGATTGGACCCTGCCGCTGGTCGCGCTGTTTCACGGGAAACGGGTTCGGAGAGTCATCTCCAGTCGTACCTTCGGCAAGAACATAGAGGATCTGTGGTTGCCATGCTTCGCTGTCGCCACAAACCTGACGACTGCCATGATTGAAGTTCTGAGTGACGGGCCGGTGGATGAGGCCATCCTGGCGAGCTCGCGTGTTCCCGGCATGTTGCCGCCCATCGTGAGAGGCAGGAACCTTCTGGTAGATGGCGGCCTGATGAGTAATGTGCCGGCCGACGTCATGAAATCATTTGGGGCGGGCACCATCATATCCGTGGATGTATCGAGCAAGGTCGACTTCGCAGCTTTCCGCTGCGAGCACAGCGATATTTCGGGTTGGACAGTGCTGTTTGACCGGCTTCGTGGTCATATCGAATCGGAGCCAATGCCGACCATCATCTCGGTGCTGATGCGCGCTATGGAACTTGATACCGAATCGTACCGGCAAAGGATGCAGTCTTTTTCCGACCTTTACCTGATGCCTCCGGTGCAGCAGTACCGTTTCAATGACTTCAAGCACGGACGTCAAATGGCCGAAGAAGCTTATCGTTACGGTTACGCAGAGCTGAAACGGTGGAACGCACGTCGTACCGGAATCATGGACTCCAAGGTCCTCGCGGCAGAGGATGTCAGGCTAGGACAGGTCGAAGCAAACGCCAGCCAGATTTAGGCACCTCCTGTTTCAGGCGGCAATACATTTTTCAGGCATCGCTGGCGCGCTAGAACGTGATAGCTTTCTCCCGCGTAATCGTCTAACGGACAAGGGCTGAAACAACGGGGTCTATATCTTGGCGAATTCGGTCTTGGCTTGCTTGAAAGCCGGAATGTCGGGATCGGCTTCTTTCCAGAGGTTCAGGAACTCCAGATAGGATTCCCGAGCCTTGCTCCGGGCGGAAGGGTCCCTGTCGGCCTCGATGGCCTGCGCTCGTGCCAACTCCAGGCGTGCCAGGCTCGCCCACGGAAAGTTCGCCACCAAGCCACGATAGTCAATAAACTTTTGAAATTCTGTCGCTGCCGCTTTGCCTTTACGCAGCATAAGGTAAGACTGCCCACGTAGATATACCGGAATGAGAAACACATTTGCCTGAGTAGGCTGACTCAATTCGAATGGTGTTGTCACTTTCAAAAGATCAATCGCTCGCTCCGGTTCTTTATGTTGCAGCGCAATCGCTGCGCGAATCGAGGGCAGCCAATACTTTTGGACCAGCGTATTGAGGGGGTGCTCTTTGTCCAGCTCTCCAGCCACCCTTTCCGCTTGCGCCGTGTCCCCGGAGCACGCCAACGCCAGGGCCGAAATCGAGCGTACGTCCTGATTGGAGCTTGCGTTCAACGCGGCTTTGGCATCCGCTCGTGCTTTGCCGGTGTTGCCCGTCCCGGCTTCACGCAGCGCTCCGGCCGCTCGGTAAATCGCTGCTGTTTCCTTCGAGCCATTTTGGTCAGCCATGAGAATTGCCCGTTGGGTGAGAGATCGAGCGTCTTTGTATTTTCCATACCAAGCGGCCGTGTCTGACTGCGCAAACAAAAGCGTGTGTTCCATGCCTCTATTCCCAGTGGCGCTCGCCGCTATCTGGGCCATCTGTGCGGGATCTTCTTTAAGGAAGGCCAGCAGATATCGATCCCACAACAAAACCTCCGCCTTCAGCCCTCGCTTCTCCGCTTCAGTGTATGCGGCCGCAGCGTCGTCGAGGCGGTTGAAATTGACGTGTGCCACGCCGAGGTTCGCATAGTTGATCCCATTATCGGGATTCAGTCTCGTAGCCTCGCGGTCGGCATCGAGGGCCTTTTCGCGGTCTCCCAGAACGCTATAAACGAATCCCAGATCTTCGTACGGTACTGGATCGCGTGGATATGTTTGGCCCCACTGTCGATAGGTTTGCTCAGCTTTCTCGAGCTCCCCAGTGGTTATGAGGTAATAGCCGGCTTCGATGGCGAATTTCTCCCGCTCGGTGACCTTGTCACGCAATTCGTATGCCTTGCGAGTATTCTCCGCTGCCAATCCTGGTTGGTTCACATTTTCATAACTCAATCCAAGAGCTAGATAAGCCCTGGCAAAGTTCGGGTCGAGCTCGACGGCGCCCTTGTAGAAAGGCAGGGAAGCATTGATACCTTGCGCAAGGCTGATCTTTTTTCCCATGCTGAAGGCTTGCAGCGCCTCAAGTGAAGGGGTTGTAGCCTGCTCTAACGAAGTGCCATATTTCTTCAGCGAGCTAACCGATTCACCCAGCTTGCCGCGCATGGTATTGGTTGCGTCATTTAGTGTCTTGAGTATGGCGTCCTTGCCCGCAGCCTTTTGCTGTGTCTCAGCTACCACTTCTCCTGAAGCACAATTTACCGCCTGAAGCCCGATTACGTAGTCATTGCCGAGTCCGCTGATCGAGCCTGTCAGCATTATGGTGCTTCCCGTTCGCTGGCAGACCTCCCGTGTTACCGCTGGGGTGAGACGATCCTCGGATGAGCGCCCCATCATCCTTAACGTGTCATTCACTTTGTGTTCGGAAATCAGCGAGAGAAAGGGTGACTGCTCAAGCTGGACCGCGAGACCCTGCTTGAGAGCGTCATCGAACAGCGGGTCCCCGGTCGTATTGGTGAAGTCCGACAGCACAATGGTGTCCTTGTCGGCGAGTTTGTGTCCTGCCTGGGTCAGCAGATAGAGTGCGGTGCCGCCAACAACAATCAACACAGCAGTTACGATCGCTAGGGCGGCTTTGAATCGTGCAGGGCGCTTCGCAGCTTCCATGCTTCGCGAAGCAGGCGCAGCCTGCGGTGCTCCGGCCACTCGCGCAACTGCTGCTGCCCGCTGGCTTCCCGAGCGATGGTGTTTGCGCCGTTTGCTCTCCAACTTCTTAAGCGCTTCTTTGCTTGCGTCAGAAAAGAGCAGGGAATTTAGCTCTTCCAGATCGTGGTGCATCAAGTGGGCCGACTGGTAGCGATCTTCCGGGTGCTTTTGCAGGGCGCGTTCGATCACATCCTGAAGCGCTAACGGCACCTCCGGATTTTGTTCCACGATATCGACTGGAAGACGGTTCATGATTCCGTCGGTGATCACCGCGGGCGTATCCCCTGGAAACGGTGACTTGCCTGTCAGCAGCTCATACAAGACCATTCCAACGGAAAATAAGTCGCTTCTGGCATCGACTACCTCGCCCCGTGCTTGTTCAGGCGACATGTAGGCAATCGTGCCTAGCTGCATTCCAGGCTGGGTCAACTCCGTGGCTCGCTCGTCTGTAGACGCGCCCTGCGCCAGTGTGATCTTCGCCAGGCCGAAATCCAGAATCTTCACATCGTCGCGGAAGGTGACAAATATGTTGGTGGGCTTGAGGTCGCGGTGCACGATCCCTTTATCATGAGCACTTGCCAGCGCGTCAGTAATCTGGACTCCCCACCGCACCACGCGTTTCAAGGTCGCCGCACCTTGCTGGATGATTGATCGCACTGTGGAGCCTTCCAGCAACTCCATCGCGATGTAGTACAGGCGGTCATGCTCGCCGACGTCGTACACCGTACAGATGTTGGGATGATTCAAAGCCGAAGCTGCGCGAGCCTCGCGCTGAAATCTCTCGATTGCCTGGGGATCCTCCAGCAAATGTTCAGGGAGAAACTTGAGTGCGACGCGGCGGCCCAACCGGACGTCCTCGGCTTCATAGACCACACCCATTCCACCCCCACCGACGCGTTGTGTGATTCGGTAATGCGCAATCAGCAAACCGGGATCCAGCGATGTGGGACGGCCCGAGGACTCGCTGAGACGCCTCGCGGCCGCCCGGCCTGAAGAGCCGCTTAACCGGGTCGGAATACCGGGGTTTCCTGCCGTCTCTGTATACAGGTTGTAGAGATGAACGTGCGCTCCGTGCTTGACCTCGGCCTCACCTAGATCGTGAAGCCGCTCGCGCCATGTGCTTACCTCGGATAACATCTCAGCCACTGTCTTCGAGACCAGGATGTGGCCTGCATCCCCGACGTCCATTACGCGCTGGGCGATGTTGATACCGCCGCCTGCCACGTTGCGATTGGCATTGATGTCGGCCACGCGATAGACGGGTCCGGTATGGATTCCCATGCGAACCCGCATCTGCGCGTCGCTTTGCAAACGTGCCGCCAACTCAAGCGCGCAGCGAACCGGAGCTTCAACGTCTCGAAAGAAAACCAGCGCTGCGCCATCGCCCGTCGGTAACACAATGAGCTGATCGCGGTGCAGAAATCGGCCATAGTCGCTGGTCCCGGTTATGGCTTCCTGCAGGTTTCGAACCGCCTTCCTTTGCTTGTCCACCGGTAGGGTGGAATACGCAACGATGTCGGTGAACAACACGTGTGCGATCTCGAGGATAGGGGCCTGTGAAGCTTCCACGTCCATAGTGCAACCACGGATCTTGGTGAAGGTGAGATCTACTGAGAAGAAGCGTCTCTAGGCTCCTCGGTGCCTGATTCTGAAGCAATTCGGTTGTTGGTTTGAGTCGCGAAATGTATTAACGGAAAGATGTTGATTTGCCTAGTGCGATCAAGAAAGCTATTTTGCAGCAGCGCAAACCCTTTGCAGACGTACATTGGTGTCCAACTCACCTGCGTCAGGAGCTTTCTCAGAGAGTTGGCGATGATATTCCCCTGCGCGCGCAGCAGTGTCAATGGCCTATACGTGTCATTACCGTCGCGGCGACACGTAACTAAAGAACATTGCCAACGACTTAGATCGACGCCAGTCTCACACCTTGAGTCCTGAAATAGGAATGGCCACTTGTACCCAGTCGATCTCGGGCTCACTGTTCTCACTTTGCTCAGGCTCTGCGTTTCGCTTACACTCCCCGCAGGGAAATGCCTGGGCGGCGGAGGCCGAGAACGCACACGAGGGAGCTAACCCTCGCTCCCCGTCATGCCTGAGCCGCATGTCAGTGTCGCAAGATCGAGAACGGCTGGCGGGAAGCGGTCTGGCGCGCCGCTCGCGCGCGCTTGGTTTATATGCCGATGAATTCGGTTATTAAGATTTCGAATCCCTGGGGCCAGCCAAGTCTTTCTTCACTAGCTCGCACACTGCAGTCTTTCACTGGCACGGACTCTTGCACGCAGCCTTAAGTCTGTTGAAAGACCCTTATTTTTGCTGTAGCACGAAGCTCCCTGTTCTTATACTTTGGTGGAACATAGAACAGCGGTTCTGTACATTTGATGGCAACTGGTTTCGAGTCAGTTGGCATTGCGACTTCAGACAGGTGGGTTTATGAAAATCCTGAAGCAATACCTCACGGCCATACTCGCTGGCGCCCTGCTGTTGGCGACCTCGCCCACTGCGTGGGCGCAGGAGGCGCAGCAGGCGAACCTCAGCGCGAGCGAGATTGACGCCATCGTATCGCCGATCGCACTTTATCCCGATCAATTGATCGCGCAGATCCTGGGCGCCGCCACCTATCCCGACCAAGTCGTTGCCGCCAGCAACTGGGTCGCCAGCAACGGCGCCCTCAAGGGCGAAGCGCTCATGGAGGCGGCCAACAAAGAGCCTTGGGACCCCAGCGTGAAGGCCCTCACCCAGTTTCCCTCGGTGCTGGATCAGATGGCCAAAAACCTGGCGTGGACCTCAGCCTTGGGAGACGCCTTCTACAACCAGCAGAAAGATGTTATGGCTTCGATTCAGCGCCTGCGCAAGGAGGCCAAAGCCGCCGGAAATCTGAAGTCGGGCGAGCAGATCAAGGTCGTGCAGCAAGACCCGCAGACCATCGTGATTCAGCCCGCCAATCCTCAGGTGGTCTATGTGCCGCAGTACAACCCGACGGTGGTTTATGGAACGCCTTACTATCCCCCGGGCTACAGCACAGGCGCGATGGTGGCAACCGGCTTGATCTCCTTCGGAGTCGGCATGGCGGTTGGGGCTGCGATCAGCAACAACAGCTGCTGCGGCTGGGGCTGGGGGTACGGCGGCTGGGGCTGCAACTGGCATGGCGGCAATGTGGTCTATCAGCGCAATGTCTATGTCTCGCGCAGCAACACCTTCTATGGAACCAACCGCAACGCCTACCGCAATCAGTACTACGGCGGCAACCGCCCCACGACCTACAACGCGAACAATCGTTACAACGGTGGCAACAACCGCTACAACGCCGGCAACAACCGCAATACCAACGTGAGCGGAAACACCGTTAACATCAATACCGGCAATCGCAACACGAACGTCAACAGCAACAACCGGGCAAATACCACCAACAACCGCGCCAATGTGAGCAACAATCGGCAGAACAACGTTTCCACGGCCAACCGGGGAAGTGCCAATACCAATCGGGTTAATCAGGCTGACCGCGGTTATGGGCAGAAACCTGCCGCCGGCAACAACTCGAGTGCCTTTGGCGGTTACAAGGCAGGCGGCAATGCGCGCGCCGACTCCAATCGCGGACGCCAGAGCATGGGAGGCGGAGGCCGCCAGGCCTCGCACGGTGGAGGGCGCAGACGGTAATGGGCGGCCCTTTGGACCACGCAAGGACGATATTGCTGATTGAGATGGAGAAGGAAACGATGACCTACGCAGATGAAAAGCTCAATTTCGCGCGCCGTGCGCTGTGCTGGAACACCCTGGTCCTGTTGTTGCTGACCGTCGTGTTGGGCGCTGCTGCCGTTGCCCAGGAGGCCGGCGAGAAAACCTTCGCCAATCCGCAGGAGGCTTCGAAGGCTCTGTATGACGCAGCGAAGGCCGGCGACAAGGCTGCCCTTGAGGGCGTCCTTGGCGCTTCGTCCGCCAGCGTCGTTTCCTCCGGCGACAAGGTCGAAGACCAGAAGAATCGTGACAATTTTATCCGCCGATATGAGCAGATGAACCGTTGGGGCAAAGAGGTCAATGGCGACCAGACCCTCTTCCTCGGCGCCGAGAACTGGCCCTTCCCCATTCCGCTAAAGAAGGACGCCAAGGGCCAGTGGTACTTCGACACCAAGGACGGGTTGGAAGAGATCCTCTTCCGCCGTATCGGCCACAACGAATATGCCGCCATTCGCGTCTGCGGCGCACTGGCCGACGCTCAGCTCGATTACTACGGCCAGCTGCATGACGGAGACACGGTCCACCAGTACGCGCAGAAGCTCATCAGCGATCCTGGCAAACAGGACGGCTTGTATTGGAAGACCTCGGAAGGCGAGCCCGAGAGCCCCGTCGGTCCGCTCGTCGCCTTTGCGGCCGGCGAGGGCTACAAGGAAAAGACCGAGCCCTTTTACGGTTACTACTTCCGGCTGCTCAAGAGCCAGGGAGCCAAGGCTCCGGGCGGGGCCAAGAACTATGTCGTCGACGGCAAAATGACTGGCGGGTTTGCCTTTATCGCCTATCCTGCGGTGTATAAGAATTCGGGCGTGATGACGTTCCTGGTGGACAGCAAAGGCGTTATCTACGAAAAGAACCTTGGCCCCAAGACTCTCGAATTGGCGAAGGCCATGACAGCCTTCAACGTGGATTCCACCTGGCGCACCGTGGCCGCCGAAGCAGAAGACCAGGCGCAGGAGGAAGGCCAGCAATAGACGATGCCCCAAACCCATTTTCCACTTGCAATTTAGGAATTATGTATTTGACAGCATAATGTATTATAGGACATAATATGTCTGTCCGCTGGCAAGTTCTCTTCCATGCAGAATTTGAGCCTGAATTCGAGGCTTTGCCGGAAAATGTGCAGGACGAGTTGCTGGCCCACGCAAAGCTTTTGCAGCAATTCGGGCCACAACTGGGCCGTCCGCGCGCTGACACTCTCAACGCCTCCCGCCACACAAATATGAAGGAGCTGAGGTTCGACGCCGCTGACGGTGTATGGAGAGTGGCTTTTGCGTTTGACCCGAATCGAAAAGCCGTTCTGCTGGCTTGCGGAGATAAGTCTGGCGGAAGTGCAAACGCTTCTACCGCCGGCTGATCGACAAAGCCGATAGTCGATTCGACGCGCATCTCGCCCAGCTAGGGCGGGAAAAGGGAAAACAGCGGCGCAAAGAACGGGACCAATGCCAATGAAAACGTTGGACCAGAAGATCAAGGAGTTAATCCCAGAGCGACGGAAGAAGGTCGCGGCTCGTGCGGCCCAGTTAGTCGCAGAAGAGATGTCCCTCCGTGAGCTGCGCCGGGCTCACAAACTCACCCAGTCGCGGCTCGCCAAGACTCTCGGGATTGGCCAGGACCAGGTGTCCCGTTTGGAACAGAGAAGCGATCTTTTGCTTTCAACGCTTCGTGGCTATGTGGAAGCAGTGGGAGGCCGGCTGACAATTGTGGCGGAATTCCCTCACCAGAAGCCGGTCGTGTTGTCAGGTATTGGGGCGCTTGAAACGACTGCCGCCGGGAACGAAAAACATCGGCGCCGAAACTGATCGCCGCATTCGGGTGGCAAAGGAAATTGAGAAGCCTGATTCCCACGTAGCGTCTTGGGCCTGGACTACCTGCTGTGAGCCAGGTCTTTTTGCCCCGGCAAATCGCTTCGCCCTACGCCCGGTCTTCATACCAGCCGCCCAGTGCCTTGATTTTGTCGTCGGGAACGCCACACAGGTCGGCGACACGGATTGCCTGCTCTTCCATCGACAGGGCTTCCCAAGGCTCGAGGCTCTGGGCCGCCGCATCTTTATGTCGCTTCAGACCGCCGTCAACGTCTCCGCGGATCATCATGGCATCCGCTTCGGTGGCGGCGACCCACTTCTTCATCTGTGGATCGATTGAGTTCTTGGCGTGCTCGAGCACCTTCTCGGCCCACTCTCTTGCCTTAGCGATGTCCTTCGTCGGCGGAGCCAGCGTCAGGTAGGCGATGTTGATCCCGTGGTAGTAAGCCTGATCGTTGTCGACCGGAATCTTGGCCGTGGCCTTGTCATAGCCCTCGGTGTACAGCTTCAGTGCCTGGTCGCGATCTTCCTTTAGCGATTTCAACCACCACCTCCGCTTCAGCCTTCCCGCCAGAATCCCCAGCACATCCGTTCCTTCCGGGTGATGGGTGGTGAGCAGCTTGATGGCGGTTTCCTGGTCTCCTGTTTTCTCCAGCGCCATCGCCAGTTGGCCCGCGCCGTAATCGTCAACCGCGGGGTACGGAGCGTTGTGGTCGCTGGCGTATGCGGGCCACAGCTTCTTGATGGTCTCCTGGAACTCGCCCTTCTCAATGGCGACCTGCGCCGAGCTCTTGGCGCCCATCGGTTTTGCGCCACCTGCAATCGCCTGCAGAAGGATCTGCACCGCCGGCGCATTTTCGGTATCGCCATCGAGCATGGTCAGGTGGTTTCCGGGAACCACTCGGCATGAATCATTGGGAAAGCAGCCCAGGGAAGATTCCGGCGGGACGAACTGGTCGCGCTCGCCGGCCACCGCGAGAAGCGTAAACGGTCCGGAGGTGCTCAGCTTCTGGTCGTCCCAGGCTTTGCGAAGCGACTTCACGAACGTCCCGTTCGCATCCATGTTCTTGACCTGACGCTTCCAGAAGTCGGCGAACCCCGCCTTCACCAGCCCGTTGCTGGGGCTGCCGAACATCACCACGTGCGACACCCGGTCACGCAAGTCGCTGTGGGTTACGATCGCCTGCTGCACCACCAGTCCGCCCATGCTGTGGGCGACAAGGGTCAGCCGATCGTACTTGCTTGGAGACAGCTCCGGCCGCGAGTACAGCATGGTCGCGATAGTGCCCAGGTCGGCATCGGCGGTCCACAGGCCGGTGATGTCGAACCACTTGGTGCTGACGTAACCGAAGCCCAGCATGTCCCAATCGTTCAGTCGCCCATCCTGCTTCAGCAGATCGGGAATATTGCGCCAGGTTTTGCGCAGATCGCCAGTGAATCCGTGAACGAAAACGATGGCGGCCCGGTTGTTGGGGCTGGAGCTGAAGACGGTAAGACCCGGGGTCGGCATGGCTTGCCTCCTGCAACAAGAGCTTGGAAACTGACCGAATCGACATGGTACCAGCGGAGATATTCCGCGCCACCTGAATTTGCAAGATGACGTGAACTGCCTTAGGCTGGGCGGTTTGGCCAGCTGCGACGGGGCCATACCGTAAACTAGCCTTTAGCGCTTCACGGCACCCGCTTGCCCCTAACTCTGCACTTCAGGGAAACTGAACTCATGGAATCTTCAGCGACACAGACGGACGCACCTGTCACAACCATCCGGGAAATCGGCCGGCACGAGGGCCAGACGGTCACCATTCGCGGCTGGCTCTACAACCTGCGCGAGAGCGGCAAGCTGCTGTTCCCGCAGTTTCGCGACGGCAGCGGCATCATCCAGGGCGTCATCGCCAAGAACGCGGTCTCGCCCGACCTGTTCGAAAGCATCAAGGGCCTGACCCAGGAGTCGAGCGTGATCGTCACCGGCAAAGTGCGCGCCGACAAACGCGCTCACGGCGGCTACGAACTCGACGTCACCGATGCGCAGGTCATCCAGCGCGTGAAGGAAGACGACCCCTACCCCATCTCGCTGAAGGAGCACGGCGTCGACTTCCTCATGGAACACCGCCACCTGTGGCTGCGCTCGCCCCGCCAGGCTGCGGTGCTGCGCGTCCGGGCAGAGATCATCAAGGCGGCGCGCGACTTCTTCGATGACCGCGGATTTACGCTGACCGATCCGCCCATCCTGACGCCGGCGGCGTGCGAGGGCACGACCACGCTGTTCCCGGTCGATTACTTCGAGGAGCAGGCATTCCTCACCCAGTCCGGCCAGTTGTATGTGGAAGCAACGGCGATGGCGCTGGGCAAGGTCTACAGCTTCGGCCCAACCTTCCGCGCCGAAAAGTCGAAGACTCGCCGCCACCTGACCGAGTTCTGGATGGTCGAGCCGGAAGTCGCCTACGCCACGCTTGACGACCTGATGCAGCTCGCCGAAGAGTTCATCACCCACATCGTCAAGCGCGTGCTGGAGCGCCGCCGGCCGGAGCTGGAAACCATTGGCCGCGATGTCTCCAAGCTGGAGGCCGTGGCCACGCCGTTCCCCCGCGTCACCTACGATGAAGCGGTCAAGATGCTGCAGGAAGCCCACGAGAAAGGCCTGCTCGATACCAAATTCGAGTGGGGCGGCGACCTGGGCTCCCCCGACGAAACCTACATCTCGTCGCAGTTTGACCGCCCGGTAATGATCCACCGGTATCCTGCCAAGGTGAAGGCCTTCTACATGGAGCCCGATCCTGAGCGGCCGGAGCTGGCGCTGTGCGTTGATGTGCTGGCGCCCGAAGGCTATGGCGAGATCATCGGCGGCTCACAGCGCATGGCCTCGCACGAGCTTCTGCTCCAGCGCATCCACGAACACAATCTGCCGGAAGAAGCGTTCAAGTGGTATCTCGACCTGCGCAAGTACGGCGGGGTGCCGCACGCCGGCTTTGGCATGGGCATCGAGCGCGCTGTGGCCTGGATCTGCGGCCTGGAGCACGTACGCGAGACCATTCCATTTCCACGTATGCTGTACCGGCTGTATCCGTAGCAATCGGAAAGCGCGGGTATACTGAATTCGAATGCAGTTTGAATGGGACCCGCGCAAAGACGTAACGAACCACCGCAAGCATGGCGTCGGATTCCGGGAAGCAGCAACTGTGTTCGGCGATTCGTTGGCGACGACTTTTCCGGACCCGCACCATTCCGTCTCCGAAGCGCGGTTTCTGACCATTGGACTGTCAGCAAGGGGACACCTCCTGGTTGTAGTGCACACGGAAAGGGAGCGAACCATACGAATAATCAGCGCGCGACCGGCCACCAGGTCGGAAAGACAGTTTTATGAAGAAACCCATTGAACGGCGAAGCCGCGAGGACATGCGGAAGGAGTACGATTTTGCTTCTATGCAGGGCGGCGTTCGTGGCAAATATTACGAGCAGTACCGTAAAGACAGCAACGTTGTCCTGCTCGAGCCGGATGTCGCGGCAGCATTTCCCAGCGAAGACGCTGTGAACCAAGCGTTGCGCGGCATTCTGCATACCACGCGTGCCGTGCGACAAAGTGGCGGCCTATCGGACGGTGCCCTGGAGCCCGCCTCGAGGATGCCGAAGCGGCGCCGCAGCCGGTGAGGGGCCTGCTTTCGATGTGAGGATTGGAGCGCGTGCGACGAACTTGTCTCGTCGGTGCGGTGGAGGGGGTTGGAAGCCGTTGACTTGCGGAGTGATAGCGTTCTCTGAGTACGTCAACAGGAGAAAAGCATATTCATACCCAGCAGTTGGCTTGAGCGGATGCCTCGGTTGCTGGTTTGAGGTATCTTTCCACTCTACGCAGCCATTAGATGGTCATCAAAACCAGCTGCTCCTGTCCGACGAAAATGACCAGGTTGTACTTGGATATCTGAGCACAGTTTCTTGGGGATAGCTTGACGAGCAGTTGATGTTGAACGCGCGCTTTATTGAACAGCCATGGCCGCCAGTCCCATCACCAAACCGCTGGGGAACGTTGAATCCAAGCAGATCCGCCTTATCGGCGTGCCGCTCGACCTGGGCCAGTCACGCCGTGGAGTCGATATGGGCCCCTCCGCCGTGCGTGTCGCCGGGCTGGAGAGCAAGCTGGAGGCACTCGGCTATGGCGTCGAGGACAAAGGTAACGTTCACGTCGCGCTGGCTGAAACCGAATCGTCAGGCGATCCCAACGCCAAATATCTGAAGGAAATCGCCGAGACCTGCACCAAGGAAGCCGAGCTGGTCATTCAGACGCTCGAGGCCCACAAGATCCCGTTGGTGCTTGGTGGAGACCACTCGATTGCAGTGGGTACCGTCTCTGGAGTCGCCGAGTTCTATCGCCGGGCGAAGCAGCGCATCGGCTTGCTGTGGGTCGATGCCCACAGCGACATCAACACCCCCGACAGCTCGCCCAGCGGCAACGTTCACGGCATGCCGCTCGGCGCCATCATGGGCCTGTTCCCAGGGCCTCTCACCGATATGTTCGGTTTCTCCCCCAAGGTGAAGCCCGATAACTGCGTCCTGGTCGGTATTCGCGACGTCGACAACGTCGAGCGCGAGAACATCCGCCGTGCCGGCGTTCACGTTTTCACCATGCGCGACATCGACGAGCGCGGCATGCGCGCGGTGATGGAAGAAGCGCTTCGCCTGGCCGGCCGCAACACCGTCGGCTATCACGTCTCGCTCGACATGGACTGGATCGATCCTGAAGACGCTCCCGGCGTCGGCACGCCAGTGTGGGGTGGCGCCACCTACCGCGAAGGCCACCTGGCCATGGAGATCATCGCCGACCATGGCCGCATGCTGAGCTTCGAGATCGTCGAGGTGAATCCGGTGCTCGACGAGCGTAACCAGACCGCCGAGCTGGCGGTGGAGCTGGCACTGTCGGCGTTTGGGAAGAAGATACTGTAGGCACTCCGGGAACGTGAATTCCGGTAGCGTTGCAGTTTGCGAAGGACGAAATTATCCAGCATAGCAGTGAAGGAAGGGGCGCATGTCTATCGACAGATCGAAGATCATGAAGGCGGTTGGGAAGAGGGTAAAGAATACGTATCCCACGCCGGAGGGAACGCATCAGGGAATTTTGAAATCCCGCGAGATAGCTTGGTCGGGCACTGGTCACACGGGTGCTTCGTATTGCATCGTCATTGACATCATCGAATTCGAAGGCGCCGCGGAGCCGTGGTTGAGAGTCGGATATTACCGTCAACCTAAAGGGGCGACTTCTCCGCGATGGGCAAGTCAGACGACCTATTGTGGACCATTCTTCCAATGGCGCGACCACGTTCTCCCCGCGATCAACAAGTCGATGGAAAAATATGCCAATTGAACGGCGACCAATATGCACGTGGTGACGTATACATTTCTCCACGAAAAGACCCGGCTCATTTCGGCGCGAAAGGCGAGCTCGCGCGAACAAAGACGCTATGAAAAATTATCGACTCGATCCGAATAATCCACCAACACTCACCCCAGCCCAAGCGGAACGCCTTGACCGTATGCGGGACGAAGACATTGATTACTCTGACATTCCTGAATTGGATGATGAGTTCTTCGCCCGGGCCAGGCAGATCTGGCCGCCGCCGAAGCAGCAGCTCACCATCCGCCTTGATGAGGACATCCTGAGATGGCTGAAGAGCAACGGCCGGGGGTATCAGACTCGTATCAACCTTATCCTGCGGGCAGCCATGGAAAGCCAAAAACCTCGCCGCCCAGCGCCGAAGAGGCAGTCGAAAAGCGCCAGGTCAGTCAGCAAGTCCAAGCAAGCCTCATAGCCGCGCCGGTGGCGTACTCTTTTCCCCGTCCATCAACGGACGCTTTTAGCTCAGGCTGGACGTTGAGTGAACTCTTCTCCGCCTAAGCTCTTGATTCGATTCAGCCTATATTGGCTTGCCTGTTGCAGGAACCTTCCTGACGTTGTTCCGCCATAACTCGGCTGGCACAAAACATATGTTCCAGGACCTCTCATACGCCGCGCGGCAGTTGCTCAAGTCTCCCACGTTCACCATCGTCGCAGTTCTTGCGATTGCCCTGGGCATCGGGGCCAACACTGCGATCTTCAGCGTGGTGAACGCGGTCTTGCTGCGCCCTCTGCCGTATCACGACCCGGACCGCCTGGTGACCATTCTTCTTAACTACGATGGTCCCGTCGCCCCCGGAAACGTCGCCGATTGGCGCACCCAGAACCACGTTTTCGAAGACATTGGCTCGGCCGAGTCGTGGTCGGCCAATCTCAGCAGCAGCGGTCAGGCTGAATCCGTGGACGCTTTGCGGGTCAGCCCGAACCTGTTTCCTATGCTCGGCGTGCCGCCCATGTCATGGCAGGTTCTTCTCAAGCGGACGAGGACAAGACCGGCAACGAGCATGTGGTCCTGCTGAGCTATGGCCTATGGCAGCGGCGCTTCGGCGGCGACTCCCATATTGTGGGACAGACGATCACACTCCAAGGTCAGCCTTACACGGTTGTGGGAGTAATGCCCGCCGGCTTTCAGTTCGCCCCCTTCTGGGCTACGAAGTCCCAGCTATGGGTGCCACTTGCTCTGGGCGAGCGGGCTGCCAGCCGGGAATCTCAAAGTCTGCGCGCCTTCGCCCGGCTCAAGCCCGGCGTCAGCCTGGAGCAGGCGCGCTCCGAGATGGCGACCATCACCGCCCGGTTGGAGCAGCAATTCCCGGGAACCAATCGCAACGTCACCGTGCAGTTTCTGAAGGACAAAGTCGTCGGCGACGTTCGCCCCGCTCTCCTTGTGCTATTAGCAGCCGTGGGCTTCGTATTGCTCATCGCCTGCGCCAATGTCGCACACCTGCTGATGGCTCGCGGCGCTGCGCGGCAGCGCGAGATTGCAGTCCGGGCTGCGCTGGGAGCCAAGCCCTGGCGGATCGCTCGTCAGTTCCTCACCGAAAGCCTGTTGCTCGCCCTGCTCGGCGGGGCTGCTGGGCTGCTTCTGGCCGGGTGGGGCATTCGCGCCCTCCTCGCCCTGGTTCCGGCGTCGCTGCCTCGTGCCGAATCCATCACGCTTGACGCGCATGTGTTGCTGTTTACAGCGGGAGTCTCTGTTCTTACCGGAATCATTTTCGGCATTGTGCCCGCGTTACGGGCCAGCGATGTCAACCTGCGTGATGCACTACAGGAAACCGGCCGGGGAGGTGGAGAAAGCCGGCGCCACAATCGTCTGCGCAACGTGCTGCTCGCTTCCGAATTTGCTCTGGCGTTTCTGCTGATGATTGGCGCCGGATTGATGCTCCGCACCTTCTTCGCGCTGCGCGCCGTCGATCCGGGATTCCAGCCCCATCATGTGTTAAGCGCGGCAGTGTCGGTCGCAGGCTCGGAAGAAGCGCAGCCCCAGAAACGGCTGACCTTCTATCAGCAGGTACTGCAACGCGTGTCTGCTCTGCCTGGGGTCGAATCGGTGAGCGCTATCAACCATGCTCCCCTCGTGGGAGACACTTGGGGATTCCCCTTTTCCATCCAGGGGCGGCCAGCCTCACGCCCGGGAGAGTCGCCGAGCGGACTGTACCGCGTCATTGCGCCGGGGTATTTCCGGACGATGGGCATTCCGCTGCTGCGCGGACGCGACATCAGCGACGCTGACAACCTGTCCGCTCCCGGTGTGGTGATCATCAATGAGCGTCTGGCCAAGACATACTGGCCGGGCGAAGACCCCATCGGCAAGCGCATCACGCTGGACGATTCCCGTAAGAATGCGGATTGGCTGACCGTAATCGGTATTGCGCGCGACGCCAAACAGGACAACTGGACCGCTCCGCCGCGTCCCGAAATGTATCTGCCGTTGTTGCAGAACAAGAATTACCTGGAGGGGAACTCCAGCCACTTTCAGTACATCACGTTGGTCGTGCGCACCACGGGAAACCCGGCAACCGTGGCCGCCGACATAAAAGCTGCGGTTGCTGGCCTGGACAAGAACGTCCCGGTCTCCGAGGTTGAGACCATGGACGAAGCGGTCTCTGACCTGAACGCGCAGCCGCGCTTCGAACTGTGGCTCCTGGGAATCTTCGCCGGACTGGCGGTACTTTTGGCTGCACTGGGAATTTATGGAGTAATGAGCTACTCCGTCTCGCGACGCACGCATGAGCTCGGCGTTCGTATGGCGCTGGGGGCCGCTCAAAACGATGTGGTATGGCTGGTGGTGCGCGAAGCGATGACCTTGGCCCTGTTTGGTTCGCTGTGCGGGCTCGTGGGGGCGGTAGCGCTGACGCGTATGATGTCCAGCTTCCTCTACGGCGTCCGGCCGATTGACCTGCCTACCTATATCGCTGCGGCAGTGGCCATCAGCGCGGTAGCGTTGTTTGCCGGTTACATCCCCGCGCGGCGCGCCACACGGATCGATCCGGTGACCGCCTTGCGGTATGAATAGGTGCTCTGCCCTGCGCAGTGGTGACTACTGAGTCGGCGGCACGTACTCTTTCGGCTTCTCCGCCCCTTCGCCGAAGAAGTATGCTTCCATCTGTTGCACGATAAATTCCTGATGTTCTTTCTTCCAGGGCTGCAGGCGATACTCGTTGAGCAGCATCTTCATGTGCTCCTGCCACTGCTCCCACGCCAGCTTGGAAACGTTTTCGTAAATCTTCTGGCCGAGCGGTCCATCAAAAGGCGGAGTCTCAAGGCCTTCCATCTCGCGGCCAAACTTGATGCATTTCACCATGTGCGCCATGCACAATCCTCCGGCTGAAATTGGTCAAACTTCGATTGTACCGGGTGTGGACCTAGTGTTGCCTATTCGCCCAGCCAGGTCCCGAAGGGCCGCAGCCGCTCGACGTGGTCGAAGATGATTTTTGCGGCGCCGGTGATCGGCACGGCGAGGATCAGGCCGCTGGCGCCCCACATCCATCCCCAGAACAGCAGCGAGATGCTCAGGGCCAGCGGGTTCAAGCGCAGCCGCCTGCCCAGGATTTTGGGATAGAGCACGTTCATGGCGAAAAGGTGCAGCCCTATGACGATGCCGAAGACCACCAGAATGCTCGTCGCTGTGATGTGCCCCAGATCGACGAACAGGGGTGGCACCACCGCCAGCATCACCCCGAGATAGGGGATCAGGCTGAGAAACCCGCTGATGACTCCGATGAAATAAAAGTAGGGGATGCCCAGCAACCCGAAGGCCAGCATGCTGCAAGCGCTGATAAACACTCCGATGATGAAGTTGCCCACGATGAAGGAGCGGATCATGCCCGAGATGAGTCCCAGCATCACGTAGGCAGTGTTGCGGTTCTCCATGCTGAACAGCATGACCGACGCAGTGCGCACGTGGTCCTTCCAGCTCAGCATGAAATAAACCAGGAACGGAACGAAGGATATCGCCAGCACCAGGTCGGTCACGGTGCCCGCATTGTTAGTCAGCAGGTCGGTCCAGCTATTGCTCCGTTGGAGAGTGACGGGCACGGCGTGCTGGTTGCCTTCAGATGGGACCACAGCTTCGGTCGTCTTCTCCAGCTCCTCCGCCTGATTGCGGATGTTCTCGACAATCTCCCGAATGTGCGATCGATATTGCGGCAGGGCATGGGCGAAGTCCAACGCCCGGCTGTAGGAAAGATAGGTGGCGCCCAGACACAGGCACACCAGCACGAACACCGCGATGAACGACGCGGCCCCGCGCGACAACTGATGCACCACCATGAAGTCGACCACCGGCGCCAGCACGAAGGAAAGCAGCACTGAGACTAGAAGCACGATCAGAATCAGCTTGGCGACGTAGATCAGCGAGAGGATGGCCGCAACCGCGAGAATGACCAGGGAGGCGGTCTGCAAGTGCAGCATGCGTCGCCGGTCAAGTTCCGCGACGGTTGAGCGATTAATCGAAACCTGGGGAATGGTTTGCGGTCCACCGGCGGCGTTCTGCTCGACGTCCGCATCGTCCGGTGGCGGTGCATTGATTTTGTCGACCACGTCTTCGCGCATCGCCACCCCGGGCATCCTTACAACATAGGATTCTGACCATGATACGTTTGCTGTGTCGATATGGAAAATACTTCTGCGACCCGGCATCCACCTGCGCAATCCCGCATTCTGGCCCTGGACCTGGGCTCGAAGACCATTGGACTGGCCGTCACCGATGAGCTTGGCCTCACGGCGCAGGGACTGCCTACCCTCCGCCGCAGCAATAAACGCAACGATCTTGATCATTTGCGGCGGCTCATCCGGCAGTATGAAGTGGGAGAGATCGTCGTCGGCTTGCCATTACGCCTGAGCGGGGACACGGGTATCCAGTCGGACAAAGCCGAGGCTTTCGCCGAGGAGCTGCGCAAAAAGTTCAAGCTGCCGGTCCACCTTTTCGACGAGCGCTTGACCTCGGTGGAAGCCAACCGCGTGCTGCGGGAATCGGAGATGAGCATTCGCCGCCGCGCCGAAGTCGTCGACCAACTGGCGGCCGTCCTGATTCTGCAAGCGTTCCTGGAGGCGCGAAAGTCGCGAGCCGGGACCTAAGGCCAAGCACCCTCCCTGCTTCATCTAATAAACTGCAACTTTGATGCGCACTTTCTTCCTTGTCGTTCTCCTGGCGGTCCTGGGCTTTGCAGGATGGTTTGTCTGGGCGGCCCTGCTGCCGGTCTCTCCCCCGCAACCAACGTTTGTTCTCCTACGGCCCGGCTGGACGGCACGGCACATTGCCTACGAACTGCAACACGACGGTATTATCCGCAGCGCGAATGCCTTCCTGGCGCTGCACTACGTTGAAGGCAAGGGTAGTCTCAAGGCCGGCGAATACAAGTTCGAAGCACCGGCAAACGCACTGGAGGTACGGCGGCGACTCCTGCGTGGTGATGTTTACTTCCATACCGTCACGGTCCCCGAGGGCTACAACATCTACGATATTGCCGACGTGGTCGAGCAGGCTGGACTTGGTCCTGCCGCCGACTTCATCGCCGAGGCAAAGGGCGACGTCTCTTTGATTACGGACCTTGACCCCAACGCAGCCTCCCTGGAAGGCTACTTGTTCCCCGACACCTATCACTTCACGCGCATCGATACGCCACGCGACATGGTGGCAGCCATGGTGCACCGCTTCCGTCAGGAGGCGCAGAAGATCGGGCTGCAGCGCGAGGATGACGTACACCGCATCGTGACCATCGCCTCCATCGTGGAGAAGGAGACCGCCGTTCCAGAGGAGCGGCCCATCGTTGCCAGCGTCTACTACAACCGGCTGGACAAAAACATGCTGCTGGCCGCTGACCCTACGGTGGTGTATGCTGCACTGCTGGCAGGCCGTTATCGCGGAACCATCTATCAGTCGGACCTGCAGTACGACTCGCCATACAACACCTACAAATACGCCGGCCTGCCGCCAGGGCCAATCGCCAATCCCGGAATCGCCTCGCTGGAAGCAGCCATGCACCCCGCACAGACCGACTACTTCTACTTCGTCAGCGACAACAACGGACATCACCGCTTCTCGCGAACCGCGGCAGAGCATGAGCGCAATGTCGCCGCCTATCGGCGTGCGGTGGCAAAGACGCCATGAGGGCCTTCCTGCGAAATGATCTGAGGGTGTCTGCCTTGGGGCCTAATCACGCTATACTTAGAAATTCTGTGTGCCCCTTTGCGCCCATGAAATCTGTTCGGCCTTTTCTGATCTGCCTCATCGCTGCGCTGCTGGTGTCTACACCCGGCTGTCTCTTCCGCACGCGTAAAGTGCAAGTCCTCAGCACCGGCCCGTCGCTAAACGCGACTCTGAGCCAATTAGTCGACAAGATCAACTCCGAGGCGGCGAAGGTGCAGACGCTCGACGCGACCGTAAATATCGACACCTCCGTCGGCGGGGCGAAGAAAGGAACGGTTACCGACTACCAGGAAATCAGCGGATACGTCCTGCTGCGCCGCCCCAGCATGATCCGCATGATCGGGCTGTTTCCGCTGGTGCGCAACAAGGCGTTTGACATGGTCAGCGACGGCAGCGAGTTCAAGCTCTGGATTCCGGTGAAGAACAAGTTCTATGTGGGACGCAACGATGTTGTGAAGCCGGGAGGCAGCACGCTGGAGAATCTGCGTCCGCAAGCCATTTATGATGCGCTGGTGTTTCAGCACATCGATCCTGACAAGGACATTGTCGTACTGGAAGCTGACAACCCAATCAGCGTCGATGAAAAAACCAAACGGGTGACGGAGGGGTCCACCTATGTCGTGGATGTCATCACCAAAGACAGCGACGGCAAATATTACCTGCGGCGCAAAGTGATCTTTGATCGGGTTGATCTGATACCCGATCACCAGGTCTTCTACGACCGGCAAGGGAACGTGGCAACCAAGGTGGAATATCAGGCGTTTCGGTATTTCAACAACATCCGCTTTCCTACCGTCATTCTGATCAAGCGGCCCCAGGAAGAGTACGACATTACGCTGGCGATCACGAAGCTCACGCTGAACGAGCCATTGAAGGACGAGCAGTTCGCGCTGGAGCAGCCGCCCGGGTCGCAACTGGTCAATCTCGACGAGCAGCCGGAAAATGCTACGTTGCCTCAAGCCGGCGCACAGCCAAGCACGCCTCATCCCTGAACAAAAAGGCTCCGGCCTGCCGAAGCAAACCGGAGCCTGACAACGATTTCTGGTTCCTAGCGCTTGGACTGTCCGCGCGCCATCTTCTTCACTTTGCGCTTCTCTGAACCGCGGGCATAGGTGCGCTTGGCCTTGGGGGCGGCTTTCTTGCGGGCGGTGCGCTTCAGCTTCTTGCGTTCCAACTTATCGGTAGTCGCTTTGGTGTTTGCCATGAAATCTTGTGTCCTTAGTTTTGCTGAATTCTGGAAGGCCGATCGCGCCGCGTCCATCTGGCGCAGGCTGCGCGGGCGGCTAGGCCTTCTCGAGCTGTGCGTACTTCTCGACCAGCTTTTTCAAGCCGTACCTTGGAAATTGTACCGTAATCTTCGCGCTGTCCCCATCGCCCTCGCGCCGGTAGACGGTGCCTTCGCCATATTTCGGATGGCGCACGCGCTGCCCCGGACGAAATCCGGTGTGGCCGGCCGGGGTTGAGACCTCGATCTTCGGCCGCGTAAACTTCTTTCCCCGGGAGGCAAAGAACTCGGCGATGTTGTCGATGGAGTTGTAGGCCGGGCCGCTGTAGGAGCTGCGTTTTGGCGACTCGCGCCGCTCATAGTGAGGGCGCTGGTCTTCGTCCTCGTAGGCATAATGCGATGAAGTTTCGTAGTCTGCTGTATCGCGATGCGCCGACCGCCGCGGCGAGCCCAGGTCCTGCACCAGTTCGCGGGGAATCTCTTCCAGAAAACGCGAGGGCACGCCCGCTTCAG
>CAVVDY010000030.1:0-139558 GCA_963747055.1 uncultured Acidobacteriaceae bacterium
GGCTGGTGGCCCATGTAACAGAATCTTAAAAGTGAGCGTGCCCCAGGTTCGGCCATCGGTTGGCCTAACCTGGGCGAAGCTTACCTGGGCGCCAGTTACCTTGGGCATAAGAAAACTCGGGGCGGCGACCCCAGGGCTTTCACTTCCCGATCGCGCGCCGTCCATTCCGATTCAATCTCCACCACACCGACTTCGCGGAAAGCATAATGCCGGAAGCTGCTCCACTTCCACTCTGCGGCCTCCTTCACCAGTCCTCGTTTGACGGGATTACGATGCAAATACCGCAGCTTCACCGTAAACTCCTGCCAGTTTCGCACATTGCGATCGTAATAGCGCTTCTGCCAAAAGGGCTGGCTGTGCCCCGTCTTCACGTCTTTCCTTTGGACGCTAACCTGAGACAGTAACTTCACCCGTTTCGCAAACGATAGTTTCAGGTAGTGAATTGCGTCGGCCAGTGTGCCCCTCTCAGGTTCGCTCAATAGCAGATGCACGTGCTCGGGCATGACGACGTATCCAAAGACGCACATGTCAAAGCGGCGGCGCATGCGCTCCAGGCACTCCGGAAACAGGTCGTAGATCTCTCCGCTGCTGAAGTTGGGTTGCCGCCGATAACAACTGAAGGTGACGAAGTGTGAATGACCGGAGTCGTGATACCGCCGCAGACCGCGTGGCATAAACTTCAACCTACACCATATCCGGTCGCCGTGTCAGTGATCCCCAGGTTAGGCCAACCGATGGCCGAACCTGGGGCACCCAGTGTAATTCTGATACCTGGGCCACCAGCCAGAACATCGATTAGATTCCCTATTGACCTCCCGAGTCCCGTTCTACGCTCCCTCCCGCTTCTTGATGTGCACGACCTTCTGCACCTCGGCGATGAGGGTGCCGGAGTCGTCCTTGATCTCGACGGTAAATGTCGGCTCGATCTTCTCCTGGGTAGTGAGTGCGTGGCGGATATCGTCGAGCTGCTGCTGGGTGAGGCGGAAGTGGGCGCGCACCGTGCCCCGGCCCGGTCGGCGGAAGCGGATGCCGGCCGACTTGTCCCAGACCACGTAGGCGGGCCCGAGGTTTTCGATGAGCATGAGCATGTAGAAGGGATCGGCGAGGGAGTAGAGCGAGCCGCCGTAGTGGGTGCCGACAAAGTTGGCATTCCAGCGGCGCAGGCGCAGCTCGACGTCGATGGCGCGCCAGTCGGCGTCCCAGCGAGTGATGCGGATGCCCGCTCCCAGAAACGGCGGCCAGTAGTTGATCAGGCGGCGGATGTGCCGCTTGAACCAGGCGTTCATGCAGACATTATGAGTGATCGCACCGTGGAAGTTTTCAGTTTCGAGTTTTCAGTTTCAAGTTGTCGATGGAAGCTTTACTCCGGCTTGACGACCAGTAACTCGAAGCTGCCTGGGACCATGGGCGGGCGGCGATCGTTGGGGCCCTTCTCGCCGAATTGCGCGGTGACCAGATAGATAGTGTTGCTGTCGGCGTCGAGGGCCATGGTGCGTGCGCCGCGCGCCGTCTCCACTTTTTGCTTCACCGAATACTTGTCGGGCGAGTCTTCGTGAATCACGATCAGCGTGCCGTCGCCGCAGGACATGAAGACTTCATGGGTTTTGGGATTGAAGCGGCCGGCGTCGACGCCTCCGCCGATGGGAACCAGAGTGATGACTTTGCCTGAGGCCGCGTCGGTCACGGCCATGACCTTGTTGTGGCATCCGGAGAAGAGGCGGCCGTGGGCGGCGTCGAAGGCCAGAGCGCTGGGTTCGTCACAACCCTTCAGCGGCCAGTGCGCGGTGGCGGTGTTGGTCTTGACGTCGATCGTCGCCAGCTCGCTTTTGTCCTCGATGTTGACGAAGACCTTACCCTTGCCGTCGCTGACGGCGAACTCGGGTTTGCCGCCGAGAGGGACGGTCGCCACGACCTTGCCTGACACGGCGTCGACGACGGTGGAATCCTGACTCTGGCATTGAATGTCAGCACATGCTTGGAGTAAGGATCGTAAATGATGGCGTCGGGACGGGTGCCGACCTTGATCTTGTCGGTGACCTTCAGCGTCTTGAGGTCGAAGACGGTAACGCTGTCATCGCCTCCGTTGCTGACGAAGCCCTTGTTCATGTCGGGGACGAGGGCGACGCCGTGAATGCCCGACAGATCGGGAATGTCGGCGACCTGCTTGAGCGTGTTGGTGTCAACGACCATGACGTGCGTGCCGCGGGTGATGAACAGACGGTTCGCACCCGGCTCGTAGGTGAGGTAGTCCCAGAAACCTTCGCCTCCGAGCTTGATGGTGTCGGCCAGTTTGTATTGCTTCTTGGCGAAGGCAGGTAGTGAGAGCAGGATGCTGACTGCAAGCAACAACATGAGAAAGCGTTTCATAAGTAAATCTCCCTTCCTTCAACGGAGCCAGTTTACGCAGCGAAGATTTGCGCATCACAGATCAGCGGGATCAGGAGGCCGATCTGGAATCGACGCAAAGTCCTCCGGCAGCGGCGAAAGCGTCGATAAGACGGCCAGGAGAGACTTGGTAGGCGCAATTTCAATAACCAGCCGCTCTCCTTCTTTAGAGATAATCACCTCTTTGCCGGGCAATTCGAATTCACGCGGAATCCGCACCACCTGATTACCGCCACTCCAAAAAAGCTTCCCGTGCCGTTTGTCACCACCCATGATCTTCACCTGCATATTGTCTGGGTCAAAGTCCGTCCTACTGCCTGAGGCTTTCGTGGTTTAAATAGTAATGCACCGCCGGCGTGATGATCAGCGACAACACCATTGAGATGGTGATGCCGCCGATGACGGCGATGGCCAGCGGCTGGAGCATTTGCGAGCCCGCTCCCAAGGCGAACGCCAGGGGCAACATTCCGGCGACGGCGGCGAGGGCGGTCATCATGATGGGCCGCAGGCGGCGGCGGCCGGCCTGGATCATTGCGTCTTCGGCAGGCATCCCCTGGGCGCGGAAGCGCTGGTCGGCATCGAGCAGCAGAATGCCGTTCTTGGCCACGATGCCAATGACCATGATCAGGCCCATGAACGACGCGATGTTGAACGCTGTGCCGGTGATGAGCAGAGCGAGAAAGACCCCGGAGCTCGACAGCAGCGCGGAGGCGAGAATCGCCAAGGGAGCGGCCAGGGTCCGAAATTCGAAGAGCAGCACCAGGAAGACGAGCAGCGTAGCCAGGACCAGAACAAGAAGAAGATCGTGGAAGGACTGTTGCTGCTCTTCGTAAGTTCCGCCATAGATGACGCGGATGGAAGGCGGGAGGTGCAGATCGTCGACCGCCTTCTTCACGGCCTTGATGGCGCTGCCCAGGTCGCGGCCTTCGAGGCGCGCGGTGACGGTTACGTCACGCAGCAGGTTCTCGCGGCGGATTTCCGGCTGACCGGGAAGCTCGGTGATGTTGGCCAGGGTGCCGAGAGTTGCGGTGTGGCCGGTGGCGCTGTTGAGCAGCGTGTCGCTCATGGCAGCAAGCGAGCTGCGGTTAGCTTCGGGATAGCGCACGCGAATGGTGAAGGCTTTGTCCTGCGCGATGACTGGTGTGGCCGCGGGCTCGCCTTCGAGAATGGCGCTGGCGTCGATGGCGACCTCTTCGGGGGTGAATCCAGCGCGCGCGGCGACGACGGGATCGACGTTAAACACCGTCGCGGGATTGCTGATGGTGTTGTCGACGCCGTTGAGGATGTCGACCACGCCGTTGACCTTGCCGATGGCGTCGGCCACCTTCGGCGCCCATTCCTGCAATAGCGCGGCGTCAGGAGAGAACAACTTGATCTGCACAGGCTCGGGAGCATTCGACAGGTCGCCGATCATGTCCTGCAAGACCTGGATGAATTCGACGTCGATGCCGGGCTCACGCTTAGCGATTTCCGCACGCAACTCGGACGTAACCTCATCCACGCTGCGCTTGCGCTTGCTCTTGAGTTTCACCGCGATGTCACCGGTATTGGCTTCGGTGACTGCGGCGAGACCGAGTTGTAAGCCAGTGCGGCGCGAGAAGCTCTGCACCTCCGGCGTGTTCGACAGCATGCGCTCGATGTCGAGCACCATGCGATTGGTCTCTTCCAGCGAAGTGCCGGCAGGGGTGATGTAGTCGATGATGAAGCCGCCTTCGTCCATCGCGGGCAGCAGGTCGGTGCCTAGAGCGCGAAAGCACACGAAAGAGGCGGCGATCAGGACCACGGCGAAGACTGCCATCCAGCTGGGACGTTCCAGCGCGAAGCGCAGCGCACGCTCGTAGAAGTCAACGATTTTGCGGAAGAGAGGGCCGAGGGAAGCTTCTTCCGCGGCAAGCAGCCGCTCCTGTTGGCTGGAGCCTTGCAGGTGCTCCTCGTCATTGGAGTGGGCCGGCGCCTTGCGAATGAAATATTGGCTGAGGGTGGGCGTCCAGGTGAGGGCCAGACCGAATGATGTGATCAGAGCGGCCGCCACCGTGATTGCCAGCGCGCGAAAGAAGACGCCAGTAACGCCGGTGGTCGCGATCAGAGGGAGAAAGACGACGATCGGGGTGATGGTCGAGCCGATCAATGGAGCCGTGATCTCGCGCAACGCGCTCTGGATCGCTTCCAGGCGGCCCTCCCCGGCGTCGCGGTGCAGGGCGACGTTCTCGACCACCACGATGGCGTCGTCGATTACCAGGCCGACAGCGGCGGCGAGTCCGCCGAGCGTCATCAGATTGAAGGTCTGGTGCAACATCTTCAGCGCGATGAAGGTCACAAAGATGGTTACGGGGATGACCAGCGCGGCCACCAGCGAGGTTCCCCAGTCGCGCAGGAAGAGCACCATGATGAGCGAAGCGAGAATAAGGCCGATCAGAATGGCATCCCGTACGCTCTTGATCGACTCGGTGACGATCTGCGATTGATCGTAGAAAGGCTCAAGCTTTATGCCGGGCGGAAGGGTCTGCCGGATGCGCTCAACCTCAGCGTGCACTTCGTTGGCGACTTCGACCGTGTTGCTATCAGGTTGGCGCGAAACGTTGAGCAACACCGCCGGCTTCTGGTTGGCGGTGACGATGGTATAGACCGGCTTTACTCCCGGCTCGACCGACGCGATATCCCGAATGTGAATCGGCACACCGGCAGGTGTGGACTTTACGACAATGTTTCCGATCTGCTGGGGGTCACGCACCTGGGCATCGACCAGGCCAAGATAGAGCTGATGATTTTGCGGCAGCAGCCCGGGCGAGTCGATGAGATTGGTGCGGCGCACCGCGTCGAGGATGTCCGAGACGGTGACGTTGGCCGCGAGCAGCTTGGCGGGATCGGGCGTGATGTGGAACTCCGGCTCCTGACCGCCTTGCACCAGCACTGTGGCGACACCATCCAGCCGATTGAGCCGCGGCTTGAGGTCGTAGGTTGCCATAGTCCAGAGCTGGGTCTGCGGCACGGTGTCGGAGGTGAGGCTGTAGCCGATGATGGGAAAGCTGGCGAAGGTCAGCCGGTTGGTTTGAATCACGGCCGACGAGGGCAGTGAGTTCCTGATCTGCGACAGCGCGGAGTCGACCAGTTGCAGCGTGGTCACCATGTCCACATGCCAGTCGAAAAAGAGGTCGATCTCGGCGGAGCCACGACTGGTGATCGAGCGCACCTGCTGCAATCCGGGGACGCTGTTGACCGACTCCTCGATGGGACGGGTGATGGTCACCATCATCTGGTCGATGGGCATCACACCGTTGTCGACGCCGATCACTACACGCGGAAAGTTGGTTGCCGGGAAAACAGAGATTGGAATGGTGGAAGCGAGGTAGATTCCGGCGATGGACAGGATCAGGATGAGGAAGATCAGCGACTTCGCATAGCGCGTGAACCAGAAGTTGTCGTTAACGGGCACATGCGAGCGCACGCGTTCGAGAATGGAATGCACGCTCATGCGCGGCTCAGTCCTTTGCCCCGGCGGTTTGAGCTTCGGGGTTGGCGGCTTCAACGATCTTTACCTTGGTATTGTCAGGCAAAGCGTAGCCTCCCGAGACGATGACGGTCTCGCCGCCGTTCAGCCCCTTCGCGATTTGCACGCGGTCGCCCTCACGAACGCCGACCTCCACGGGCGCCTGATGTGCGTTGTTGTCGCGAACTACCATGACCGTGGTGGCGCCTTCGGGAGTTTTCAGGATGGCGGAGGCGGGCACCACAATCGCATCCTTCACCGTTTGCGCAACGGCCTGTATGCGAACCGTTGTTCCAGGACGCAACCGGCCATCGGGATTGGGCGCTTCAATCCAAATCTCGACGGTCGTGCTGTTGGGATCGAGCGCGGGGCTGATCAGCGTGACCTTCCCCCCGGCTTTGATATCGCCGGGCGCGAGAATCGTGGCCTGATCGCCTACTTTCAAGGCGGCAGCCTGCTCCTGCGGGATGTGCGCCTTAGCAATCACCGAAGAGGTATCCATGACCGTCAGCAGGGGCGTGCCCGGGGCGGCCGTCTCACCGGCGTACAGGGGCCGGTCGGTGACAACGCCGTCGATGGGACTGCGAATCTCCGTATACGACAACTGGGCTGCGGCATTTTCGTACTTGCCTTGGGCAGAAACCAATTGTCCCTTCGCCGCCTGGAGCTGATCCTTCTTGCCGGACTTCTGAAGCGCCGCTAGATGCTGTTGCGCGAGCTGGTATTGAGCCCTGGCCTGCGAGAGAGCGACGGCTGAGGCGTCCAACTCTTTGCGCGCCATGGCCCCCTCCTCATAGAGAGACTTCCGGCTGTCATAGACCTTCTGCTGAGCTTCATAGGCTTCTTTGGTGGTCTTCAGGTCGGCTTCCGCCTTCTGCCATTCCTCGGGAAGGGACGAGGATGTCGCCAGCCCATAGTTTGCCTGCGCCTGTTCGTAGGCGCCCTTGTTGTCGGCGGCGGCGCCAGCCAAGTCACGATTTTCCAGCACCGCGAGAAGCTGGCCCTTGTGCACCTTGCTGCCACGATTGACGTAGAACTCTTTCACCGGGGCGGAGACCTTGGGAGTGATGGCCGACTGGTTCTTTGGAAACAGGATGGCCTCGGACTCGACGATCTGCTGTATCTCGCCGCGCTCGGCCTTGGCCACTTGCACGTTGACGACGGGCTGGGGAGCCTCTTCGTTCTTCGAGCAGCCAGTCAAAGTGAGCGCCACTACCAATGTAGTAGTGAGAGACAGCAGTCCAGCCCTGCGATTGAGGCTCGTCGTCATTAGAAAGGTCCCGTCAGGGTTTGCAGATTTGCCAGTGCGACTCGATATCGTACCTGACCGTCATCAAGGTTATTGCGGGCTGCGGCCAGAGTGTTCTGAGCGTCGACCACTTCCAGCGCGGTCGCCTCCCCTGACTGGTAACGAAGAGTGGTGAGACGCAGGCTGTCGGCGGCGAGCGCCGCGGTGCGCTGGAGCAGGTCCAGGTGGGCACGCGCAGTTTCCGCCTCGCTGTAGAAGGATTGCAGGTTGGCAATGGCAGTACGCTGGGCGGCGCTCAGCTCCACTTTTGCCAGATTGCGTTGCAGCTGCGCCTGGCGGACCTTGCTCTGCGTTGCTCCCCAGTTCCACACGGGGATATTGAGGGTTGCCGCGCCGGCATAGCCCAGGTTGCGTGCGTCTTCGCGGTTGTAGACGGCGAACTGGTTGGCATCGATGCCGTAGTACATGTCGATGGTCAGAGAGGGCAAGTATCCGGCCCAGGCGACAGAGACCTCCTTGTTGGCAACGTCGAGCGCCGCGTACGCGGCTTTCAGCTCCGGGTTGTTCTTCTCCGCCATCTGCTGCACATCCGGCATGGGCGGCAGAAGGGGAATGTTGGAAAGGTCGCTGACCAGAGTGAAGTCCTGAAAGAAGTTGGGAAATAGCAGCACGGCCAGCGCAAGCTTGGCATTCTGTTCCGCCAGCGTGGCCTGGTCGCGTGCGCGCAGCAGGTCGTTGGCCTGAATCTGGGCCTTGATTACGTCGGAGTGCGCGATCTCGCCGCCCTGCTCCAGTTTTTGCGTAATGCTGAGAAAATGCTGTGCTTCATCAAGCACGTTCTGTGCGGTCACGGCCCGGCCCTGCGTGGCGAGATAGCCGTAAAAGTCCTGCACCACCGTCACCACCAGTCCGCGAGCGGCGATCTCGTTGCGTGCCTGCGCCAGCGCCAGAGCGGCGCTGGTTCGATGATAGTCGGCGATTTGTGCCGGGCTTATGCCTTCGTGCGCAACGCCCTGACTCAAGTATTCGTGCACGCCGTTGTTGGCGATAAACACGCCGGTGCTGCTGCCGTCCGGCGAATACACTCCGTTCCCCTGAGTGTAGAGAAAGCTGTTGCTATAGTTCACTTCAGGCAACAGCCCAGCGCGGGCTTGCGCCCGGTTCTCGCGGGCCATTCCAAGTTCGGTCACCGCGGCCTGGAATTGCGGGCTGTTGGCTTTGGCGCGGGCGAGCGCATCCGCCAAGGTCAATGAGACTGTGCTGCCGGTTGAAGTAGCCGTTGCCTGATTCGGTGGCGGCGTCTGCGACAACAGCCCGCCTGGCAGGAAGATCAGGATCGCGAGAATAGAAGATATTCGAAGAGTTCGGGACACTCTAGCCTCGCAACTCAATCAGTAGTCTGAAGAAAACTATATACAAGGCCGAGCCGCATTCACAAAATTACGCGGCGTGAACAAAATGATTCAATGGGCCCACGGGCGCTCATGGTCTGGTCACCATGGGCACGGTGGCGGTGTTGATCACAGATGGGTCGTCACGCAGCTTCAGGTACAGAACTTTGTCAGAAGGCGGCGGAATGGTGAGCGCGTCTTCAAAGAAGCCTTCGGGGACTTGCACCGCATCGATGAACTGCGAGTCGGTACTGACGGAATCGATCAAGAAGAGTTTTTGCCCCAAGAGCTTGCATTGCGGGTCTGGGGCTTCGGCGCATTGCACTTCCGACAGGGTGGGAACGCGGACCAACGTAACCAGAGGCTGCCAATCGCCTGCTGAGCCGCCGGCATCAATGGCGCGGAACTTCAGCGGGCCAAAGGCGGATGGGCCGAGGTCCTGCAGCGGGTTAAGGACTGCCAGCACGGTTTGCGGATCCTGCAAGGTGAGCGAGCCCTTGGCTGTGCTCAGTTCGGTGTGGAAAGATTCGTCGGAGGTGGCGACTTCTATCTTCTCTGCCGGCGCGAACCTCTGCGGGACAACGCTCTTCAGCGAGAAGCGCAGCACCTGGTCCTGCGCCATCTCAGCAGAACCCGCAAGTTGAATCTTGTCGCCGCTCTCCGTTGGTGAGACGGATGCGTGCGTTTTGCTGAGCAGAGCGACCTGCGGCCGGGGCGGCTCGATGGAAGCTTTTACGGAGAGGGAGCGGCCGTCTTTCAGCGTGACGTTGGCAGTCGATTGTGGCGCGGGCGTCAGCGTTTGCAGCGCTGCTGCGGAGCCCGCCACCATCTTCAGTTCATCCTGCTGATTGCTGCGGGAAAGATCGCCGGGCTTGAAGTGCATGCCATTCAGTTGCAGACCTGCGACTTCGTCGAGCCGCGTGCCGCTCAACGTCCCAGCGGTATCGCCAGCGTGCACTTCGAAAGAGTCGAGCGTGGCCGCTTCCGAGTAGCTTTGCAGAGTTACAACGTCGGGCTGGGTCGCGCCGTATTTCTTGATGTGAATCTGAAGCGGTCCGGGAGCTGCCTCCTGAAGCGCGACCTTCACCTCCAAGATATCTGGCGCGGTCATCTTCCAGTCGGTTTGCAGGTCCTTGCCGTGGTCCTGCGCGGTCAGATTCTCAACGCAGACTGCCTCGGGAGAATGAAGATGGATCGTATCCTGACGGCCGACGATCAGCGCGCCGGGATCGGATGAGGTTGCGTTCCAGGTTGCGGGCTGCGAGCTGCGGAAGTGGTACGAAGGGCCCTGAAAGCTGTCGAATCCCCAGACGCCGTGTACGGTGGCAGTGAAGCTTTGCGGCAGCGTCAGATCGTGTAGCTGACGGGTGTCAATGACAAAGCCTCCGAGGGCAGCGTCAGGCTTGGCCGGAAGCTGGATTGCCTTGCCGGCATTATCCGAAATGTTGAGCGTGAAGTCATGACCCAGGCCGGCACCGAAGATCAGCGGCGCGCCATCGGCCGGAAGCACCAGGTCCGGCTTTTCTGCACACTGGAGCTGCTTCGGGTCAACCGCCCGCAACGGTGGCGGCTGTACCTTCTCAATCGGTGGCAGCCCGATTACGATGACCGACTTGGGATCGTGAAACGATGGCGGGTTATTGAGTTTCAGGTTGAGAGAATCGCCGTGCGGGATGGCAAGGGCCGGGATGTACTGATACTTCGCCGTATGCGCGCTGCCCAGAATGCGCACGACGTCCACGACCGCGCCGACGTATGGACTATAGGCAGCTCCACCGATGTGCGGGGCATTGCTGATCTGGGTCAGCAAGTCGATGGAAGTTCCCGAGGTCAGCATCGCAACCATGCTCTGGGTATGCGCATCTTCCAGGACGAGCTGATCACTATTCTGGGTCAGGCACTGTAACTGCTGCGCAGCGGGCTTCTCAAAACACGCCTGATCGACCTTGATGCTCAGGCTTCGAGCCAGCAGGTTGGTGCGCGCTTGCAGGTCGGAGGCGTCCTCCTGCGACGCCTTGCGCAACTCGGCAAGATACATTTCCAGGCGCGCGCGGTCGAGGCTGGCCTGCTGCAAATCTTGCGCCGCGCGAACAAAGGCTCCCGGTTTGCCACGTACGGTAGACCGCAAGGTGCTGAAGCCGCCGCCGGTTTCTGGGGCAAGAAAGATCAGCGCCTGCTGTGCCTCCTTGGGAACCTTGACCATCACACCTTCCTGCCGAACCGACTTCGACCAGGTCTCGAACTTTGTAAATAAGTTCTCGGGCGGCGGATTGGTGGCACCCCGCAGAAAGCCGACCACCATCAGATAATGCGCCGATTGGTTCTCTGGGAGATCGGGATGGATCCACAGACGATCCCCGGGCTGCAGGTTGGGGACCTGCCCGATAGGCAGTTCCTTATCGTTGCGCTGTACCCGCACCTCGATTTTGGGCCCGGCTAAATCAAAAGCAGCATCCGCATACGCGAAGCCAAAAGAAGCAAGCAGGAAAGCCGCCAGGCAACCGGCGAATTGCGACATGAACTTATGCATATCTCCTATATTTTGATGCAGAGCGGATGGACTGGAAAATGACCGCTGCGAGACCCTCGCCTGCCGCTTGAATCGTTCGATGCGCTTTTGGCATCTGACGCGGTGCATACCTCACCAGGAGTTATTCCTTGACTAACGCTTCGCCCTGCAAACACCTTGACCACATACACTTAACCCGGCCTACCAAACACGTCTGTGAGGATTGTGTGAAGCTGGGGGATAGCTGGGTCCACCTGCGCATGTGTACCGACTGCGGTTACGTCGGATGCTGCGACTCTTCCAAGAACCGGCACGCGACCAAGCACGCCAAACACGAGTCGCATCCGCTGGCACGCTCCATTGAGCCGGGCGAGACCTGGGTTTGGTGCTACGTCGATGAGATAATGGCCGCCGAGCTGCCAAAGTAGCGTATGAGTGGCTCGTCAACAACGCTTGAGCCGACCGTTTCAACCGAGACCGGCAAGGGCGGCGGATCGGGCGGCCCGCGCATTCGCTGTCCACTGTGCGGCTGGCAGCCTCGCGCGCACGATCGCTGGTTCTGCACCTGTGGCCACCAGTGGAACACCTTCGACACCGGAGGTGTCTGCCCCGCGTGCATGTATCAATGGAAAGAGACTCAGTGCATTGCGTGCGGCAGGATTTCGTTGCATTCCGATTGGTACGAGCACAAAGACTGAACACGGTCTGCGCTAGAATCGAAGCACTCTCCCGTGCCTCGAAGTTCCGCCAAGTCGAAGAAAGCCGCAGGCGATCCTGAAAAGCAAGTCTCGAAGGCCACGCTCAAGCTGCGGTTGCTTAAGCGTCTGAAATGCACCCTGAAGTACGAGAAGCTAGCTTGGGACACGGGCGCCAAGCTGGTTGCCGGCGTCGATGAAGTCGGACGGGGTTCTCTTTTCGGTCCAGTCGTCGCGGCGGCAGTTATTCTCGATCCAGCCTACCGCATTCGGGGGCTGCGCGACTCCAAGCTGCTGGATCGCGAGCAGCGCGAGACGCTGGCGCCAAGAATTCGGGAGCATTCGCTGGCGTGGGCGATCGCCGCCGTCGATGTCTCGACCATCGATCAAATCAACATCTACTGGGCTTCAAAGCGCGCCATGGAAGAGGCGGTCGCAAAACTGATGCTGCGTCCCGGATCATCTGCTGATCGACGCACTGCGCATTAACTGCGATTGCGCGCAAACGCCGATCATTCACGGCGATGCACTGTCGGCGTCGATTGCTGCAGCGTCGATCATTGCCAAAGTCGCGCGGGATGCGATGGTCAGCTCCTGGGACCCGGTGTACCCCGAGTATGGCCTTGCATCGAACAAGGGCTACAGCACTCCGAGACACCTGAAAGTTTTGCGCGAGAAAGGGCCCACACCCTTGCATCGGCTGTCCTTCGCTCCGGTGTGGACATCGTCGGCGCCGCAGGAGGTGCTGGAGTTCATGCTGGAAGGGGAAGAAGCAACCAGCAATTAGTGACGAGCGGCTACCGATTAGCAATTGGCAGGTACGTCGCAAGGTACGTTCTCCAGCCTGTCCACGAGTCGTGCCCAAATACAAAACGCTATTTCTGAAAAGCTCCTGAGAGATCGGCTCGGGACTTGCGGTGGTACACTGCTCCCTTCGCGCAATCGTTTCGTAACAATTGAACCGCACGTTAGCGGATTCAAGAACAGCTTCCCCCCGGAGGTCGCAAGCAATGCTCGTCAGAAGACTGAGCGTTTTGATCGTCTGCATCTGCACTGTTATCTCTGCCACGGCACAACAACCGAATACTGACAAAAATGAAAATCAATTTGGGTTCCGCTTCGTCGGGCCCAGAGTCGGCAATCGTGTTGCTTCGATTGCCGGCATCCCAGGAGATCCGAGTACGTACTACGCGGGCGCGGCTTCCGGGGGCGTCTGGAAATCTACCGACGGCGGCAACCACTGGGAACCGATCTTCGACAAAGAGCCCGCTGCCGCGATTGGTGCGCTGGCGGTTGCACCCTCGCAGCCCTCGACCGTGTGGGCAGGAACCGGTGAGGCATGGACGATTCGCGATGTCGATGTGATGGGCGACGGAATCTACAAGTCGACCGACGCAGGCAAGACGTGGAAGAACATGGGGCTGCCGCAGTCGGGACGCATTGGGCGCATCATCGTGCATCCGAGCAACCCGGACATCGTCTTCGCCTGCGTGCTCGGCCGCACCACCGGTCCGCAACAGGAGCGGGGAGTGTATCGCACGACCGACGGCGGACAGCACTGGGACCGCGTGCTGTTCGCCGATGAGAAGACCGGCTGTTCCGGTCTGTCGATGGACCCGCAGGATCCGCACACGCTGTTCGCGGGCATGTGGCAAGTTGAGATGCACACCTGGGCGGAGTTAAGCGGCGGTCCGGGCAGCGGCATCTGGGTTTCGCACGACGGCGGCACGACGTGGAAGCGTATTGAAGGGCATGGGTTGCCGCATTCCCCACTGGGCAAGATCGACGTAGCGGTTGCGCCGACAAATTCCAATCGCGTATATGCGTTGATACAGACGGCCGACCAGGGCTCGGTGTGGCGCTCCGATGATGGCGGCGAAAACTGGAAGGCAGTCAACTATCAGCGTCCGCTGATTGGACGCGCGGGATACTACATCCGCCTCGCCGTCTCCCCAACCAATGAAAACGAAGTGCTGGTGGCCAGCAGCTCGTTCTTCCAATCGCTTGACGGAGGGTTGAACTTCGACGAGAAGCACTGGGGCGGAGACACGCACGATATCTGGATCGATCCCAAGAATCCTGATCGCTTCGTGATCACCGATGACGGGGGCTTGAACATCACGACGGTGCACGGCCGTGGCTTCCATCGCGTGCAACTGCCCATCGGGCAGATGTACCACGTCGATGTCGACAACCAGGTCCCGTACGACTTCTACAGCAACATGCAGGACGACGGAAACATGCGCGGGCCGAGCGTACCCCAAGGCTATGGCGAGGTCGGGTGGGACCGTCACATGGGCGGCTGCGAGTCGGGCTTCACGGTTCCCGACCCTGTTGATCCGAACGTGGTGTGGGCCACCTGCTACGGGAACAAGGTCACACGCTGGGACGCTCGCTATAAGAAGGCGCGCTCGGTGAGCCCGTGGCAGATCACGCTCGACTCGCCGCCCAATGACGTCAAATACCGCTGCCACTGGACATCGCCGCTGGCGATCGATCCCTTCGACCACAACACTGTCTATTACGGCTGCCAGGTGGTCTTCAAAACTACGAATGCCGGACAAAGCTGGTCGGTGATCAGTCCCGATCTTTCCACGCAGGATCCGGCGCACATCATTCCATCGGGAGGCATCGTCGGCGACAACCTTGGGCAGTTCTATGGAGAGGTGATCTTCGCTCTCGCGCCCTCGAAAGCCCAGAAGGGACTGATCTGGGCGGGCACCAACGATGGCCAGGTCTGGTACACCAAAGACGGTGGCGGAAACTGGACGAATGTCACCAAGAACATCTCCGGGTTGCCGCCGCTGGGAACGATCACCAGCATCGCGCCTTCGGCCATTGAGGCGGGCACGGCATACATCAGCGTCGATTTTCACCTGGTGGACAATCGCGATCCCTACATCTACAAGACCACGGACTTCGGCAAGACCTGGACACCGATCATGGGCAACCTGCCGAAGGGCGAATTGTCCTACGTACGCATCATTGCCGAAGATCCGAATCAAAAAGGTCTGCTGTTTGCCGGCACTGGAGATGGCCTGTACTACTCGCTGGACGACGGCGGGAAGTGGACTCCGCTGGAGAAGGGACTGCCTCATTCGCCTGTGAGCTGGGCGGTGGTGCAGAAGGAGTTTCACGACCTGGTGGTTTCCACCTACGGGCGCGGACTCTACATTCTTGACGACATCACGCCTCTGGAGCAGATGGCGAAGAGCCACTCGGAGGCGGCAGTGGTGTTGTTCGAACCGCGGCCGACCTTCCGCTTCACCCATGGTGGTCAGGCCATGCTGAACTTCTCGCTCAAGGAGAAACCGAAGGGCGAGGTCGAGCTGGAAATTCTGGATTCGCAAGGCAAGCTGGTACGCAAGCTGCAGGCGAAGGGACAGCCCGGTATTAACCGCGTGAAGTGGGACATGCGCTACGAGCCGCCGCGCCTGGTAGCCCTGCGAACCGTAGCCCCGGACAATCCTCATATCTGGGAGGAACCGCGTTTTCGCGGCGCCGATTCACGCCCGATAACTCACTGGGGTACTAAGCCACGCCGAGGTTGGGCCAATCGTTGCTCCGGGCAAATACACGGTGCGTCTGAAGGTCGATGGACAGACCTACAGCCAGCCGCTCACGGTAGTGCCCGATCCCCATTCACCCGGCTCCAATGCCGACATTCAGCAATCGGTGCAAACGCTGCTGCGCATCACCAGCTTGATCAGCCAGGTCTCAGACTCGATCAACCGGATTGAATGGCTGCGTAAGCAACTGGAGGTGCTCGAGACCATGCTGCGCCCGGAAAAGAAGAAGGAGTCGACGGCCCAAGCGTCTGATGAGGAAGATGACGAATACGACGGAGAGCCTCCGGTTGCCTCACCCAGCTCGGACAAGGCTACGGCCGCGCAGAAGGCCGAGCTCCTGAAAGAGGTCGAGGCCATGGACAAGAAACTGAAGGCGATCGAGTACCAACTGACTGCCAGGGAGCAGACCAACAGCGACGACAAGTACTTCGTGGAGCCGTATCAGCTCTATCTGAATCTGATCTGGCTCAATGGGGCGGTCGGCACCGGAGGAGGCGACGTTGCCGGGGGCGCGGACTTCGCGCCGACGGACAATCAACTGGCGCTGCTGAAGGAGTATGAAGGTGAATACGCCAAAGTACACGAGCAGTATCAGAAGCTGGTGAAGGATGATCTGCCGACGCTGAATCGCGCTCTGCAGAGCAGCAACATGGCTCCGGTAGCGGGGGCGGGATTGTAAGCGGGCTAGCAGCCAAAGGCCGAGCGCTCGCCCCCAACCAACAGCGCGTGTCTAAAAGCGTGAGTCGGAAAGGGACAGGCGAGACTAATGACCAAACGTATCGGGGCTCCCGTAAGATGCCGCCGGGAAACTATCAGTTACACAGCGCCCTGTAGGACGCTTTGAGATTCGAACTTTTTGCTTGCCAAGCGAGCTTCCACAGTTCACACTTAGCTCCTCTACGATTGCGCGCCTAGCCACGCAAGCAACTATTGCAGTTTCCATATCGCCGGGCAGCGCGGTGTGTGATTTTGTGTGTTCAGTTGAGGATTTAGGAGGAAGCGATGAAGAAAATTCTTGTCGGTCTCACGCTTTGTCTTGTGTTTGCCCTTGCGATGCCTGCGATGGCCGACATCATCATCGGCAACCCGCCGAACAGTAACAACTGCATTCCATTTAGTTGCCGATCCATTGACAACGGTAACTACGAACAGATCTACAACAGCACAGCCTTCAATGGATCCATTAACATTGGGTCCATCAGCTTCTACGACACCGTTTTTGACAATGGCCCCAACCAGGGAGTCGCGAACTTGAATTTCTCGCTTTACCTGGCCACCACCGCGCAGTCGGTTCCGGATGGCACCATCCCGAACGACGCCGTTCTGTTTGGCAACTATTCTCTCAACGGCGGTCTCTTTGCCTTCAACAGCGTCCTGAGCTTCGCCGGGGCACCGTACCTTTACGATCCCGTCAACGGTAACCTTGAGCTGATCCTGGAGACGTCCGGCGGCAGTGACCCGAACAGCGGAGTCTTCACGGGCTTTGACGCGACGAGCGGCGGCCCGTTCTCCCGTTGGTGCGGCGTTTGCGGCAACGGTCAGGGATATGGTCTGGTAACTGGTTTTGAGACCGCGGTTCCTGAGCCGGGCACTCTGCTCATGATGGGCACCGGCCTGGTCGGCGTTGTCGGCGCGATCCGTCGTCGCCTGCTGTAAATACAACTCTCTCGCAACCGACGAAAGGCACGGTGAAAGCCGTGCCTTATCTCTTTCTGTTGCAGAATCCGGCGGAATCCGTTGGGTCGCCTGCGACACAGATTTTTCGGAAGGGGCCAATTCACGACGGCTTCACAGGCCTTCGCTGGGTAACTACGCAAAAACAAGGCCGGCATCTCTGTCGGCCTTGTTTCCACACAATCAGGTTGCGAACTAGAGCAGCTTGCGGCGCAGAGTGCCGGCCAAGCCAAGAACTCCCGTGCCCAGCATTACCAGCGTGCCTGGTTCGGGAACGCCCGCGCCCTGGACTTCAAGGTTGGGAGCGAAGATGTTGCAGGAGCCGCAATGGCTTTCTTCACCGTCGGTGACCGTGAATGGGCCGACGTTGAAGGGCTGATTGCTGCCCGCGTCGAAGAAGTAGTAGTCGACCTGCCAGTGCGGGTCGTTAAAGCTATGGAAATCGATACCGATGTCATAGCTCTGCCCATTCAGCAATGTGTAATTGATTGGCAGGTTGTAGAACTGCTCGGTCCCGTCACCAGTGAAGACCATGTCCTGGCCGACTGCCAACTGGGTCAGTCCGTCACCGGTGTACACGTAGGCGTTGAAGGTTTCTGTAGCGCCGAAATCGATCTGGCCCTGAATGCCAATGGAGGTCAGGGTGAAATCACCGGTCATGGTGACGTAGTCGCCGCGAGTACCGCCGGCACCATAACCTAGTTGGTGACCAGTGGGTGGTGTGAGAAACAGGGTGTCTGCGAAGGCCGCCGTAGACAGCAAAAAGGCCAACGCGACAAACAGAATCGCGAGTCGTTTCACTCGTTTCCTCCTTGAATCCGCACGCGCGAACAGAGCCCTTTTTCAAGGGTGACCGATTACCTCAACTTTCCAGTCAAAGCGAGATTGAAGTACAACGACTGTATTCCGGCCAGATTCTGACAATATCCACTTTTGGGCCAAGAAGTTATCACCTTATGGATAATGGTTATATCAATCAGCCATTTCCAGGGATCAGCTTTAGCCCTCCCAGACGAAGGCATCGAAGATTCGGCGTTCTTCAAAGCCAATGCGCCGGTAGAGCTCGACAGCATTGTGATTAGCTTCGGTGACGGTGAGCGAGAGTTGGGAGAGATTGCGTGAGCGCAGAGCGCTGTGGCTGGCAGCGATGAGGCTTTCCCCGATGCCCATTCCGCGATACTCGGGCAACAGGCAGACCTGGGTGACGTGACCGACATCGTGCCGAATTCGCGAGCAGAGGATCACGCCGATCAGGGCGCGCGACGGCTTATGTATGGCGACAAAGGAGGAGTCGCCATCAAAGACGCCGCATCCCGGAAAGCGCACGATGTTGTTCAGGAAGCGCATGGATCCGGCATTGGTGCGGTACTGGTCATTGATTTCCGAGTCGATGTGCGCCCGGTATGCCGCGGTGATCACGCTTGCGGTCGGCTGATAATCCTGCTCGGCCCAGTGCCGAATCTGAATGTCTTTCAGGGGGCGCGCCGGCGGGCAGCGGAGGAGCACTGGCGCCGGTGAGCTGCAACGACAGAAACAGTCTTCGATAACGCTGAAACCCTTTGGAGAGAAACGGTGCTGCAAGCTCTCCTGTGGAGTGGGTCAGGAGTTGGGCTTCGACGCGATGCACGCCCGGTGATTCCTGCAGCGTCTCAAGGACATGCTCGAGCATTCGAACTTCAATCTCGCGAGTGTCAGGACGGGAAGGCGAAACGAACAAATCTCCGATGACACCCTTGCTCCCTTCGTAGACGAAGAAGGAATAGCCGATGATGCTACCCCGCTCGATGGCCGCGTATCCCGGCAGGATCTTGGCATCAATGTAGCGCAGGACCATGTCCGCCGAGCCGCGGTAATCCCAGCAGAGCAGACCACCCCAGGCTTCGACTTCCTCGTCGAGCAACGGACGCAGGTCGGCAGATGCGAAATGCCTGAGGTCGATGATTTCCACGGCTATGGCTCCGCGGGCTTCGCGGCAACCAGATAGAAATCGAGGTGCTGCGGGGCCCAGCCTCCAATGCGCGTTATCCGGCGATGCGGGAGACGGTATTCCAGCTCCTTTTCGGAACCGGCGGCGGCGACCACCACGTGGGTCTTGTCGGGAATCTCATTCCTACTGTAGTTGTCAATGAAGTGATTGCGATAGAAGCCCAAGCCGTATTCGATGCCGCGGGGCACATCATAGACGGCAAGATCCGGTAGCTGGCCCAGGGCGGTCATTTGCAGCTCTGCCTGAGTGGTGCGCGCGGACTGCATAGCGTCGATGATGGGGGCGGTCCCGCGAAGCACCATGGCGAAAGCGATCACCACCGGCACCAGGGTAGCGAAGCGCAGGACGCGATAGCCGCGGCTGATCAGCATGGAAGTGAAGAACGCCAGGGTGCAGATTGCCAGCAGCGCAGCGACGATGAGGACATTCACCGGCAGCTTCAGGTGCAGCAGCTTGAAGGGCACAACAAAGGCTACGATCAACAGAGCAGCCGAGACAAATGCATGAAGCAGGATCATCCACAGCGACGGCTTGTCGCCATCCAGCTCACGGCGGCGAATGAAGTCTGCCAGCAGGATGGTTCCCGCAGGAATCGAAGGCAGAATGTATCCCGGCAGCTTGGATTGTGAGAGGGAGAAGAACAGCACCGGGAACAGGAACCAGATTACGAGGAAGGTCCGCAGGTCTTCTTCCCCGGCCGGCTGCTCGATTGAGTAGCGCCAATCGCGAAGGGCGTCGACCACGGCGGCCAAGACGAACACGACCCACGGCACCAGTCCCAGCAACACCACAGGCAGATAGAACCAGAAGGGCTGCGAATGGCGATAGAGGTCTGAAGTGTAGCGCGCCAGGTTCTGCTGCAGAATGAAGACGCGGAAAAACTCCGGATTGGCGCGCTGTACTGCGATGTACCAGGGCAGGGCCACAATCAGGAACAGCAATATTCCGGCAGGCCACAGGGTACGAAGCAGAACCTTCCAGTCGCGCCGCAAGGCGATGAAGATTGCAATGATGACCACAGCGAGAAATACTGCGACCGGTCCTTTGGCCAGCGTTCCGAGCGCCAGCAGGAAGTAGAAGGCCAGCAGCCAGAGCCGATTTCGCTCTTTGTACCATGCGAACCAGGAGAGCATCGCCATGGTGAAGGTCGCGGTGAGCGGCATGTCCATGCTGGCGCCGCGGGAGAAGCCGATCACCATCGCGGAGGCGGCCGTGATCAGGGCAGCGTCGAGCTGCATACCGCGATAGAATCGCCGCGCCCAGAAGTATATGAAGAAAATCATCAGCGTGGCCAGCACGATGGAGGGCAGGCGCGCCGCCCAGTCGTGCACTCCGCCGGCCACCTTGTACGCCGCATCGGCCAGCCAGTAGTAGAGCGGCGGCTTTTCCAGCCAGGGCGTGCCCCACAGTGTGGGAGTCACCCAGTCGTGACGTTGCAGCATCTCGCGCGCGACCTGGGCGTAACGAGGCTCGTCGGCGCCGACCAAGCCGATGCTTTGCACGCCGGCAAGGTAAAGAAAAGCGCAGACCACGATGAGGGTGAGGATGTCAGTCGAGCGGCGAAGCCGATCGCCGGCGGCAGGTGTCGGCTTCTTGCGAAGAATAGCGATGGCTATTGCACCTTCGAGTCGTAACCGCGAACGCGAAACTGGCCGAGTATCTGTTCGAGAGCGTTAGCCAGCGGGCCCTTGACTGCGCAGCCGCTGGCGCATTCATGTCCGCCGCCTCCGAACGATTCGGCCACCGCCGCAACGTTGACCTTGCCTTTGCTGCGCAGGCTCACACGGAAATTTCCACCGGGCAGCTCGCGGAAAAACAACGCGACCTCGATGCCGCCGATGGACAGCGCGTAATTAACCAGGCCTTCGCAGTCTTCCTCAGTCGCGTCGCAGCGCTCCATCATCTCCTGCGTGACGTTCATCCACACCAGGTTGCCCTGACGATTCAAGGTGGTGAGGGCGTGTCCCAGCAGGCGCATCTTGGAGAGGGCCTTGCAGAAGTAGACGTTGTGGGCAATGTGTACCGGGTCGGCGCCGCAACGCACGAGTTCCTCCGCCAGGGCAAAGGACCTGGAGGTGGTACCGGGGAAGCAAAAGGAGCCCGTGTCGGTAAGCACCGCAGTGTAGAGACAGGTTGCTACTTCCGGCGAAATCTTCACTCCCGCATGCTGGGCCAGCAGAAAGATCATCTCCGCGGTGGCACAGGCGCTGGTGTCAATCCAGTTGACGTCGGCAAAGGGCCGCGCCGTCGCATGATGGTCGATATTGATGAGGTAATGGCGCTCCAGGCCGGTGAGCTTGGTGCGGGCTACACCATCACATTCCAGAATGATAGCGGCCTCGGCCTCAGGGGCCTCTTCCGTGCTCTGCAACACGGAGTCGCTGAAGGGCAGGGGGCGGTAGATAACCGGGACACCGTCGCTCAACACGACGGAGGCCTCCTTTCCCATACTGCGAAGAATTTGGGCGCAGGCAAGGGTCGAGCCAACCGCGTCGCCATCGGGCCGCGCGTGCGATGTAAGGAGAAAGCGGTTATGTCTACCGATTTGATTTAGGACTTCGTCCAGCATCCCGGATAATGAGCCCAGCTAGCGTGCTAGCGCTTCCTTTTTTTGATCCTGGTCAACAACTCATCAATACGACTGCTGTACTGCTGCGAACGATCGAGCATGAACACCAGTTCGGGAGAGTGGCGCAATCCCAGGTTGGTTACGAGCTGATGCTTGATGTAACCAATGGAGGCCTCCAGGCCAGCCATGCTCTGGACAACCTCGGCCTCGTCGCCGTCCACGTTGACGTACACGCGGGCAACTTTGCCATCCGGCGCGAGCTGGACTTCGTTTACGGTGACCAGCCCGATGCGCGGGTCTTCGAGCTCGCCCTCCACCAGCGTGGCAATCTCTTCCCGCAGTGCCTCGCCGCGGCGCTCCCTATGATGTCTCAGTCCCCTGTTTTCCATTGACTGCTCCGGCAACAGGCGAACGTTAGAGCATACGCCTATCCGCCTGCAATTCGGTGATAACCATCACGGTACTTCGTTCATCCGTTCGCCAAACTCGGCCTCGCTGAGGAAGTCAAGAAACGAATCGACCACCTCACCGCCACTGTTGTTGGCAATGCGAAGGGCGTGCCGCTCTACGGTGCGCATCAGGCCTTCCAGATAGGAGCGCGAGGCGGAGATGCTCACGACTCCCAGCGTGGCCCGCTGCCAGGCGTCGCTAGGATCCACCTCGGCCACGGCGACGTTGAAGTGCGCCCGCAGGCCATCCTTGACGCTGCGCACGACTTGCCGCTTGTCTTTCAGCGAATGCGCCGCTTCAATGCGAATCTCCAGTGTGAGATACGCGATCATGGCAACCTATGCCGATAAATGAAGCTCGGCTTTAGCTCCCGGGGTAAGCTCACAGAACTCACCTCAGCGGCTGAAGCCGATTTTGCTTCTATGCCCGTCTATCTGCACGCACGAATGCGTGCTCCACCCAGGCACTGTTGTGGTCTACACCAGCGCTTCGGCTGCGACTCGTTCGGTGACAAAGGCCTCGATGACATCCCCCACCTTGATGTCGCCGTAATTTGCGATCGAGATGCCGCACTCCATACCGTTGCGCACTTCGTTGGCATCTTCCTTGAAGCGACGCAGCGAGGCGACCTTGCCTTTGAAAACCACCACGCCATCGCGCAGCAGGCGAACTTCCGAGTCGCGCTTGATGGTCCCGTCGGAAATGTAGCAGCCCGCCACCGTGCCCACTTTCGGGATACGGAAGGTATCGCGCACCTCGGCACGGCCCAGGTGGGTCTCCTTGATCACCGGCTCAAGCATGCCGGTCATGGCGCGCTTGATCTCGTCCTGTAGCTCGTAAATGATGGAGTGCAGGCGGATATCGACGTTTTCCTGCTCCGCCATTTCCTGCGCCTTCCGCTCCGGCCGCACGTTGAAGCCGATGATAATGGCGTTGGAAGCGGAAGCCAGCAGCACGTCGCTTTCGGTGATGGCGCCTACGCTGGCGCGCATGATATTGATCTTGACCTTCTCGTTCGACATCCTGGTCAACAGATCGCTCAGCACTTCGATGGAACCGCCAACATCGCCCTTCAGGATGATGGGCAGTTCCTTGACGCCGGCAGACTTCAACTGCTCCGCCAAGCCTTCCAGCGAGACCCGGGAACTCTTGGCTAATTGAGCTTCGCGGGCTTTCTGCTCGCGGTATTCGGAGATGTCCCGCGCCTTTTCCCGGTCAGCCACAGCCACGAGCTGGTCGCCCGCCTGGGGCAAGCCTTCGAGGCCGAGGATCTCCACCGGCGTGGAAGGAGGCGCGGCATCCAGGGCTGCGCCGCGATCGTCGAACATGGCGCGCACTTTGCCGAACACGTTGCCTAAGACAAAGTTGTCGCTGGTGTGCAATGTGCCGTTCTGCACCAGCACGGTCGCCACCGGTCCGCGGCCACGGTCGAGCTTGGCTTCCAGAACGGTTCCGGTTGCCGGCCGATCCGGCGTTGCCTTCAGGTCCTGCAGGTCGGCGACCAGACAGACCATTTCCATCAGCAGGTTGAGGTTGGTTTTCTGCTTCGCCGAAACATCAACGAACACCGTGGTGCCGCCCCAGTCTTCCGGCATCAGGCCGCGATCGGCGAGCTGCTTCTTGACCCGTTCGGGCATTGCGTCAGGCTTGTCAATCTTGTTGACGGCCACGATGATGGGCACTTTGGCAGCCGTGGCGTGGTCGATGGCCTCGACGGTTTGCGGCATCACGCCGTCATCGGCAGCCACCACCAGCACGACGATGTCGGTCACCTTCGATCCGCGGGCACGCATGCGGGTAAACGCCTCGTGGCCAGGGGTATCGAGGAAGACGATCTCGCGACCATAGGCCGGTGAGTTGGTGTCAGTAATCGACACTTTGTATGCACCGATATGCTGGGTGATTCCACCGGCTTCGCCCTCGGCAACATTGGTGGAGCGAATCGCGTCGAGCAAGCTGGTCTTGCCGTGATCGACGTGGCCCATGATGGTGACTACCGGCGGGCGCGGCACCGCTTGCGTGGCTCCCTCTTCGTTGCCACTGTCAGCCGGCACGCTGTCCTTGGCCAGCTGCTCTTCGAAGGTGATGACGTCGGTGGTCGCGCCGAAATGACGTGCCACCTCGCTCGCCAGGTCGGCATCGAGCGTCTGGTTGACGGTAGCGAAGACGCCACGCGCCAGCAGACGGGCAATCAGATCCTTGGCGCGGATACCGAGCTTCTCCGCCAGGTCCTTCACGCTGATGCCTTCAGGGATCGTGATGGCCCGCGTGATGGGCAGCGGCTCGCTGGACAACGAAAGGCGCGGCGGCGGAACGAAGCCCTTCATCGGGCCTTCCTTCACGCCACGTGGAACATAACGCTGTCCCGGCCGCGCGGGACGGCCCTGCGGACGCTGACCGGTTGGCGGCGGCGGACCTCCCGGACCCGCCCCAAATGGGGGACGCATTCCGGGAGCGCCTGTGCGCGTAGGATGCGGGCCACGACGCTCGCCCGGCCGCATCGGCGGGCGGCCCGTGGGGGCGCCCTGCCCCGGAGCACCGGGACGGGGACGCTGGAAAATTGGTTTGCCACGCTCCGGCATGGCACCGCGAGGAGGAGCACCAGCTCCCGAGCTCGCAGCCGGCCGTGGAGGCGTGGGCGCCTGCGGGGGCGCCGTATACACCGGTCGAGGTCCCGTCTGGGGAACGATCAGCCGACGCTGCGGACCACCGATCGGCTGGCCCGGCCGCACCGCGGGCGGGGGAGAAGGACGCGGCGTAACCTGGTTGGGCGACAAAGGAGAGCCCGGACGTACCGTCGGCGGCGGAACATGAGCCGGAGGCGGAACACTGGGCGCGGATGCTGCTGCCGCAGGAGGCTCAGGCGTCGTCGCTCCGCCAACCGGCGGGGCAGCTTCCGGCTTAGTAACTTCTACGATCTCGGGTTCGGTGGCGGCGATCTGGTCTTCGATAACCGGCTCGGATGGCTTTACCGCCGGCGGAGTTGCCACGGCCGGGGGCGTTGCTTTCGGCGGAACGATGATGGCCGCCGGAGGACGAGCCACCGACTGGGGCGTGATGAAACGCGGAGCCGGCTTGGGCTCGGCAGGAGCGGCTGGAGCCGCACTTGACGCGGCTGCCGCGGGCGCCTTCGGAGTAACGGTGGACGGTGGAGTGACGGCTTGCCGTGCCGGTGATGGCGTCGCCGCTGCAACCGGTCGCGGGGGCGCCGGCTGCTGGGCCTTCTGCGTGATCGCCTTCAACACGTCTCCGGGCTTGGAGATGTGGGACAGATCGATCTTGGGCTTGAACTCGTCAACCGGAGCCGTGGCGCGCGAAGAACGCGTAGACCCGGGCTCACCGTGCTCACGGTAGTACCGCTTGACGCGCTCGGCCTCATCCACTTCGATTGAGCTTGAGTGCGTCTTCTTTTCCGTAACTCCAACCTTGACGAGAAGGTCGAGGATAACTTTGCTTTTCACCTCAAGCTCCCGTGCCAGGTCATTGATTCTGATCTTCTGCTGATGCATTCCGCCCTGTTTTCCTCCGTATTGTGCCGTCCCGTTAAGCCGTCATAGCGTCCTCACCTTGATGTCTCATTCGGCCGGTGGCGGGAACCACCAGCCGGCCCTCTTTATTCTTCCTCTCGAAGCCCGGTCTTTTGCGGCCCGGGTAACTCTTCGTCAGGGACATCCTCGCGGTCCTGCGGTGTCTCCGGACGATCGTGTACGACCACTTCGCCTTCGTCCGCCAGGGGAGCATTCTCGATGCCATCGACCACCTCGGCTTCGAAGTACTGCCCGTCCTCGACCAGCTCTTCCACGCTTTCGTCGCCGGCCTCGGCCTCATCCGACAGACCTTCGGTATCACCCGACTGGCCGGCGGACTCCGAACCTTGAGCGCTCTCCTCGCCGCCGCCTTCCAGCATGGCATCCTCGGGCAACGGAGTCTCATCGCTGCCGGCCAAGCCTTCGCCCGGGATAGCCTCATCCGGTAGGACGGGGACGGCCTCAGCTTCAGCGCCGGCCAGGACTTCGCCCTCGGTGCTCGCCTGGGCGGCCGCCGCTTCAAGCGACAAGAAGTAGCCGTTCACCGCGATACTGATCTTCTCCACCGTCTTCGGACCGATGCCGGGAACTTCTTCCAGCTGCTCGGGCGTCATGTCGGCCAGTGCTTCCACACTGGTCACTCCGGCCGCATGCAACTTCTCGACGATGCCTGGCTCCAGCTCGGGGACATTTTCCAGCGGCGTAACCTGCTGGGTCATCAGCCCGGACATCGCCTGTTCGACTTCCTGGCGCTTCTCTTCCTCGCTCTTGATGTCGATCTTCCAACCCAAAAGCTTGGCGGCCAGGCGAACGTTCTGTCCCTTTTTGCCGATGGCGAGCGAAAGCTGGCTGTCATCCACGATGACTTCCAGGTGCTTCTCCTGGCCTTCGAGGACGCTGACGCGGCTGACTTTGGCCGGCTGCAGTGCACGCTCGGCGAAAGCCACCGGATCTTCCTGATACTCGATGATATCGATCTTCTCGCCACGCAGCTCGCGGATGATCGACTGCACCCGCATTCCCTTCATGCCGACACAGGCGCCGACAGGATCGACGTCCTTGTCCTTCGACATGACAGCGATCTTGGTGCGCTCGCCGGCTTCGCGGGCGATGGCGCGGATCACCACCGTGTTGTCATAGATCTCGGGCACTTCGGTCTGGAACAAGTGCGTGACCAGCTCCGGTACCGCGCGCGAGACCACGACCTGCGGGCCCTTGGATGCCTTCTCAACCCGCACAATCACCACCCGAACGCGCTCGCCGGGGGCAAACGACTCCAGCCGCGACTGCTCTTTCTTGGGCATGCGCCCTTCGGATTTGCCGATGTCGATAATGACATCCTGGCCTTCCTGCCGCTTGACCGTGGCGTTGAGGATTTCTCCGACGCGGCCAATGTACTCGTTGTAGACCGTGTCACGCTCTGCTTCGCGGACCTTCTGAAAGATGACCTGCTTGGCCAATTGGGCCGCGATACGTCCCAGTACGTCGGTGGGCTTGTAGGTGCGCAGCTCGCCGCCGACCTCCGCGCTGGGATCAACGCGACGTGCATTCTCCAAAGAAATCTGAAGATTGGGGTCCTCGACCTGCTCCTGCGTTTCGACAATGCTCTTCACCGCATAGGCGCGAATCTCGCCGGTCTCTTTATCGAGCTCGGCGCGCAGTGTTTCCTGGGTCTTGTAGGCCTTGCGCGTGGCGACAACAATGGCGTCTTCCACCGCGCTGACCACAATGCTGGGGTCGATACCTTTTTCCCGGCTCAGCGCGTCGATCACGTTATAGAGTTCACTTGCCATAATTCTTTGCCACCTCAGTCCCTGCAGCTCGCACCCAGGAATTCTCTAGAATTCAGGAACGAGGTTCGCCTTCTCCACGTTGGCCAACTCGATTTCAACCTTGGTTCCCGCCTCGACCGCCAACTGCTGCTTTTTCTTTTTCGCCGCCAGCAGCTCCAGCTCCAGGCGGCCATTGTCGAACGACTTCAGCCGCCCTTCAAAGTGCCGATTGCCGGCGACCGGATCGCGCGTCGTCAGCTTGATCAGGCTGCCGGTGAAGCGCTCATAGTCGCTGGCCTTCAGCAGCTTCCGATCCAGCCCCGGCGATGAAACTTCCAGCGTGTACGACCCGCCCGGAACCGCGTCCTCGACGTCAAAGATGGTTCCCGCTTCGCGGCTGAAGTTGGAGCAATCGTCGTGCGTCACTCCGCCGGGCTTGTCGATAAAGATGCGCAGCATGCGCGCCTTGCCACCACCGCGCAGGTCGACATCCACCAGCTCCAGGCCGCTGGACTCAGCCACGCGCTGCGCGATCTCCCGGACCTTTTCCAAACCCGCTGACATTTCGTTTCCACACGTGTCCCTGCGTCCGTGCCCAGGTTTGCCTTTTTTGCTAGCCTGGGTTTACGCAACCCGAGTGTCAGGCTTCTGGAACCGCCTGTACTCGCCAATTCCAGCGAATTGCAGGTGGAAATAAAAAGTGGGCTCGCGCCCACCGATGTGCTTCGCCAAACGCTCGGGGGTCCCGCCCGAGGGGAACCTCAAAACACAACAGTCCTTAGCTACTATACCGCGAAAAAGCCGCCTTTACAACGAAGTAGCGGCCAAGTTCGGCCGCTCGCTCCGCCCCAAATCCAGCTGTAGTTATTGGATGGAAAACCCGGACAGAAGTTGCACAGGGAAGCTTCTCCACTTGGCGTCGAATGGACAATCGACCAGGTAACAACCTGCTGAAACTTCACAGCGACAGCTCAGCACGGCCCAGCGGTGTGCTGGGTGGCGACCTTCGATTTCGCGAGTCCTAGAGAACGGTACAGACTTCAACGCCGGGATCCTTCGCCTTCGGGCGACGGAATCGGACGGCAGGACAACAGAAAAGGCAGGCCCTTCGACTGCGTTTTGGATCACAAACTCAAGGCCCGTCTAGCGCGACTCAAAAGCCGCGCCACACTGAAAAGCACACATGAATAGCCGGCCTGAGGGCTAACCCCTTAGGGGAAGATTCTTAGGCGTTTACCACCGCCTCCGGACGCTGCGCGCGGGAAGCGACCTTGAAGGTCAGCTTCCCGGCCGACCCTCCCGCGCCTTTACCGGCGCGGTCGACATCGACCACGACCTTGTCGCCATGCAGCACCTCGCCGTCGAGGATCTTCAGCGCCAGCGGGTCCTGCACAAGGCGCTGAATCGAGCGCTTCAGAGGACGCGCTCCATACTGCGCGTCGTAGCCTTCGGTGAAGATCAACTCCTTTGCCGCCGCCGTCAGATCAAGGGTGATCTTGCGATCGGCCAGCAGGCGCCGCAGGTCTTCCAACCGCAGGTCGACGATCTTGATCAGTTGCTGCTTGCCCAGCGGGTTGAAGAAGATGATGTCATCCACGCGGTTGAGAAACTCGGGCTTGAAGTGCGCCTGCAGCGCCTCCAAGACTCGCTTGTGCGCGTCGCTCATGCGCTCGGTCCGCACTTCGTCGTTCACCTGGTCGAGCCCTGCGCCCGCCTCCTGCAGGTAGCTGGAGCCGATGTTCGACGTCATGATGATGATGGTGTTCTTGAAGTCGACATTGCGGCCCTTGCCGTCGGTCAGACGGCCATCGTCCATGATCTGCAGGAAGATGTTGAACACATCGGGGTGCGCCTTCTCGATCTCGTCGAACAAGACGACGGCGTACGGACGCCGGCGCACGGCTTCCGTAAGCTGGCCGCCCTCGTCGTAGCCCACGTATCCCGGAGGCGCGCCGATGAGCCGGGAGACGGAATGCTTCTCCATGTACTCGGACATGTCGATGCGCACCATGGCGTGCTCGTCATCGAAGAGGAACTCAGCCAGAGCACGCGCCAGCTCGGTTTTGCCGACACCTGTGGGCCCGAGGAAGATGAATGAGCCGATCGGCCGCCGCGGATCGCTGAGCCCCGCACGCGAACGCCGGATGGCGTTGGCCACGCGCGAGAGCGCTTCGTCTTGCCCGATCACGCGGTGGCGGAGGCGCTCTTCCATGGTGACCAGCTTCTGCACCTCGCCTTCCAGCATCTTGGAGATTGGAATACCGGTCCATTTGCTGACGATGCGCGCGACGTCTTCTTCGTCGACCTCTTCCTTCAACATGCGAGACTGCTTGTTATCCATTTGCGCCGAGAGCTTCTTGACTTCAGATTCGAGCTGCGGCAGATCGCCGTATTGGATCTGAGCCGCGCGGTTGTAGTCACCTTTGCGGGTGGCTTCCTGCTCTTCGAGCTTGAGCTGCTCGATACGCTCCTTCAGCTCGCGCACCTTGGCGATGCTCTCTTTCTCTTGCTTCCAGCGGGCCTTGAGCGCGTTGGAATTTTCCTTGATGTGCGCCAGCTCCTTCTCGACTGCGGCCAGACGCTCTTTGGAGTTGGGATCGTCTTCGCGCTTCAGCGCCTGGCGCTCGATTTCGAGCTGCGTGGCGCGGCGCTCAAGCTGATCGATCTCGGTGGGCATGGAGTCGATCTGGATGCGCAGCGAGGCGGCGGCTTCGTCGATGAGGTCGATGGCCTTGTCGGGCAGGAAGCGGTCGCTGATGTAGCGATGCGACAGCGTAGCCGCGGCGACGATGGCCGAGTCCTTGATGCGGACACCGTGATGCACCTCATACTTCTCGCGCAGCCCGCGCAGAATGGCAATGGTGTCCTCGACGTTCGGCTCGCCGACAAAGACGATCTGGAAGCGGCGCTCGAGCGCGGCGTCCTTCTCGATGTACTTGCGATACTCATTAAGTGTGGTTGCGCCGATAGCGCGCAGTTCGCCGCGAGCCAATGCGGGCTTCAGCATGTTGCTGGCATCGATGGCGCCTTCGGCAGCGCCGGCTCCGACCAGCGTGTGCAGCTCATCGATGAAAAGGATGACGCGGCCTTCGGACTCCTCGATCTCCTTAAGCACGGCCTTGAGGCGGTCTTCGAACTCGCCGCGATACTTCGCGCCGGCCAGCATCGCGCCCAGATCGAGGGAGACCACGCGCTTGTTGCGTAGCTGCTCGGGCACATCGCCGGAAACGATGCGCTGCGCCAGGCCTTCGACGATGGCCGTCTTGCCGACGCCGGGTTCGCCGATGAGCACGGGATTGTTCTTAGTGCGGCGCGAGAGGACCTGAATCACGCGGCGAACTTCTTCGTCGCGGCCGATGACGGGATCGAGCTTGCCGCGGCGTGCGAGTTCAGTCAGGTCGCGAGCGTAGCGCTCCAGCGCCTGATACTTCGCTTCGGGATTCTGGTCGGTGACCTTCTGATTGCCGCGCACCGCAGTAAGCGCCTTCGAGAACGTTGTCATAGGTCGCGCCGCCGCGAGTCAGGATTTGCTGTGCCGCGTCGCGCTTCAGCCGGGTGATGCCAAGCAACAAGTGTTCGGTGGAGACGAAGTCATCCTTGAAATTGGCCGCCTCTTTGAAGGCGTTCTCCAGAGCTTGATTTGCGGCATCGGAAAGATGCGCCTGCGTGGCGCCGCTGCCCGACACTTTCGGGAGCTTGTCGATCTCGCGCGTGGCTTCGGCCAGTGCCGATTGCGGCGGCAGGCCAACGCGCTCCAGCAGCGGCGGAATGATGCCTTCCTGGTCTTGCAGCAGGGCTGCCAGTATGTGTACCGGTTGCAGTTCAGGATTGCCGTATTCCGAGGCGATGTCGTTCGCCTTCTGCACGGCCTCCTGTGCCTTGACGGTTAATTTGTCCCAACGAATTGCCATGAAACCTCGATTGTGTTCGCGCTTGACCTATCTCGGAACAGTTCGACAGAAGGATTCCAGATCAGTCTCGGGCGTAACTTTGTTACTCCTCCGCCTCAACCCCGCTGCCGCGATCGCTTTCTCGCGGTCGCGCAGCTTCTCCAGGATTTTGACCTTCTCCGAGAAACTTAGCGCCGCCAGGCGAGCCTGAAACTTTGGTTTGCTCATCGCGTTTCTTTCAGAAATCTCTGCTCGAACTGACTCCACTTTTTTGACAGTCCGTGTCGTTCCACAATGTCTTTAAGCTTTCCAGGATCAACGGCGTCCTGCTCGACAAATTGCAGAATCCGGGTGTAATCCTTGGCGCGCCCTGTTTCGAGAGCAATCGCAACCAGGTGTTCCGCTGAGATCACCCGCGTCAGGACGCCCTCTACGCTCGTCGAGATGGCCTTGTTCACGGCTTCTTCCTGGAGCGCGTTAGCGGGCGTAAGAAACTGAACCGGCCAATCCTCGACCACGATGTACTCATCTTGCTCGGTTCCGCCTCGCGATTTCAGATATTCGTAGATCGATGAAAGGCTGACCAGTGGCCCGCTGGCTCGAGGCAAGGTGACGAACAAGTCCAAATCAACGGTGGCTGCGGGCGCCAGGTAGAATGTCGCTCCAACAGCGCCACCAATGGCGTAGCTTTCAATCACGCCATCGGCCTGCATCTGGTTGATGAGTTGGAGCGTTGCCTTCACGTGATGTGCCCCACTGCATTGTCACCTAACAACGGGGGCCGAAGCAAAGCCCCGGCCCCGCATGATTGGACTGGCGAGGGCGCCCGCCGCTCCACAAACTGGACAATTGCTCTCAGGCTGCCTGTCCGGTTGACTTGCCGGAACTCACTGCATCCTTCTTGCCTTCGATGGAGGGCTGGCCGATACCGACCTTGATCTGCTTCGGCTTGGCCTCTTCGCGCTTAACCAGGTGGATGTTCAGCACGCCGTTGTTGTAGTCGGCAGTGATCTTCTCGGTGTCAACTGCGTTGGGCAGCGTGAAGGAACGGGTGAAGCTGCCATAGCGCCGCTCGATGCGATGGAAGTTCTCTTCCTTCTGCTCCTGCTCGAACTTGCGCTCGCCGCTGACGGTGAGCACATTGTTCTCAACCTTGATGTCCAGGTCCTTCTGCTCGATGCCGGGGACTTCCAGCTTGAGCTGAATCCCATGCTGGTCCTCGTAAATGTCCACCGGGGGGACGAAGGCGCCAGAGGTCATCAAGGCCTCTTCACGGCCGCCGTACTGATCTTCAAACAGACGGCTCATGCGGCTCTGCAGGGTCTGAAGTTCACGGAAAGGATCCCAACGGGTTAAAACTGTCATAGTCGTATCAACCTCCAAACTGATGAAATCAAAACTTGTTAGGCACTGTAATCGGCCTTTGCTACCTTGGATGCTAGATTAGCATGAAAGAAGCATAAAATATGAGCTGATTATTGTCAAGTATAACCTCAGAGCCTCCATGCATGTGTCTAAGGCATTATTTTGCAATAGCTTGGGGTGGCTCTGCCATAAGTTCTAGCAGGAGCCAGCGACTGGTGAACTGCCCCCCTAGGTGGCCGCAGGAGCTCGGCTCGCGGCTCCCGAGCGGCCAAGAATCAGGAAGAGTCCATCAGGGGAATCTTCCCGAAGCTGGTCCGGATTCTTCGCGGTGTGTTCCGGCTCAGAGTGCACGCCCTGCGGCTGTAACATCAGTTCATGCGCGAACGGGTGCTCAGCTACATTCACCACTCCGGGTTGATGAAGGCGGGCGACCGTGTACTGGTGGCGGTCTCGGGCGGAGCGGACTCGGTGGCACTGCTGCGGGTGCTGCTGGAGCTGCGAGGGGACCTCGGGATTGTGGTAGCGGTGGCACACTTCAATCACCGGCTGAGAGGCAATGAATCGGATGCCGACGAGCGGTTCGTGGTTGAGCTGGCGCGCAAGCTTGGGCTGGATTTTTGGGTGGAGCATGGCCAGGTCGCCGAGCGCGCAGCAGCGGAGCGGAGCGAGTCTGGAGGCGACCGGCCGCGAGCTTCGCTATGAGTGGCTGGCAAAGATCGCCGCCGGCCAGCGATTCGACTGCGTCGCTACCGCCCACACCCTCGACGATCAGGCTGAGACAGTGTTGATGAAGTTCCTGCGTGGCGCCGGGAGCAAGGGGCTGGCGGGAATCTATCCGGAAATTCGGCGAGGGGATGACAAAGCGGTCCGCTTTGTTCGCCCTTTGCTGAGCACTACTCGAGCTGAAGTCGAAGCCTATCTAGCGTCGATTGACCAGGCGTGGCGCGAGGACGAAAGCAACCTCGATCATCGTTTCCGGCGCAACCGGGTACGTCATGAACTGTTGCCGCTGCTGGAGCGTGAGTACAACCCGAACATCCGGCAGGCGCTGAGTGAACTCGCGGAGATGAATCGCGCCGAGGAAGAATATTGGACGGCTGCCGCCGGTGGGCTGCTCGATCAACTGCTCACTGAAGACCAGCGGTTGCGCCTTGACGGCTTCTCCCGCATTCGACTCGCGGTGCAACGGCGGCTACTGAAGCAATGGTTGGATCGGCGCGGGATCGCAGCGGATTTTCAGCATATAGAGAGGCTCCGGGGCTGCGCTCTTGGAGATTCGCAACAGGTTGACTTGACCGAGGGATGGTACGCCTCGCGGGCAGGCGGCAGTCTGATGCTGAAGCAGCGTGAGCAGGACTCCCGCACCCGGCCATACCGATATTTATTGCCGGTGCCAGGGGAGATTGCGGTCCCCGAGATCGGCTGCATCCTTCGAGTTGTGCCTGTGCACGCCGGCGTTGCCGCCGAGGCGGATCCCGGAACTTTGCTGGCGGCGGACCGCGTCGGGCCGGAATTGCGAGTTCGCAATTGGGAAGCGGGCGACCGCTATCAGCCGGCATACAGCGGCACCGAGCAGAAGCTCAAGCGGCTGTTCACTGAGCAAAAGATTCCGGCCGAAGAGCGTGCCTGCTGGCCGGTGGTTTTGAACAGCGACGAGATCGTCTGGGTACGCCGGATGGCAGTCGCCAATTCGTATTGCTGGCGTCCCGGCAGCGGCGGCGCACTACGGATTGAATGCATGTCCTGTCCGTGAACCGTCCGGTAGCGTGCTACCCCGGGGGCCGAAGCGGTGTCTAATGAGTGGGAGAGCCCGCGAAGGCCGCAGGCATCCCCCTCCGAGCCGACGACTCCCGAGTGGTGTTGCGGGCTTTTTCCACGAGCTTTTTCTTAAGTCTCTGGTGCGGCATCGCTTAGCGAAAGAGTTACAATCGGGTGAGCCGCATTTAGTTAAATCCGGCGGCAAAAGCCGGCATCTAACGTTTGTTGGGCCAGCGGTGTTGGCGGCTTGGTTCCATAGGAGTAGCGAGTGAATTCGACGGTCAAAACGGTCGTGTTCTGGCTGGTAATTGTGCTTTCCGGCGTCCTGCTGTGGCAGGTGGTGAAAGTAGGCAATTCCGGGCCGAAAGAACGCTCAATCAATTTTTCGGAGTTCATGTCCCAGGTCGACCAGAATAATGTCACCGAGGTGACCATCACTAGCTCCGAAGTCCAGGGCAAGTTGAAGAATGACAAGGCGGGATTCCATGTCACTGTACCCACCAACTACCCGGACATGTACAAGGTCCTGCAGGACCATGGCGTCAACATCACGGTCAAGGATGTCTCCAGTGGAAGCTGGCCTAGCTGGATACTGAACCTGGCACCGTTTGTCTTGCTGGGTGCGCTCTGGTTCATCATGATCCGCCAGATGCAAACTGGCGGGAACAAGGCACTGTCGTTCGGCAAGAGTCGAGCGCGTTTGCTCTCCATGCAGCAGAAAAAGGTGACATTCAAAGATGTCGCCGGCGTGGATGAGGCCAAGGAAGAGCTGAAGGAGATCATCGAATTCCTGCGCGAGGCGCAGAAGTTCCAGAAGCTGGGCGGGCGCATCCCCAAAGGCGTACTGCTGGTCGGGCCTCCGGGAACCGGCAAGACTTTGCTGGCGCGCGCTGTCGCCGGCGAGGCGAACGTTCCGTTCTTCAGCATCTCGGGCTCAGACTTTGTCGAAATGTTCGTCGGCGTGGGTGCAAGCCGGGTGCGCGACCTGTTCGAGCAGGGCAAGAAGAACGCACCGTGCATCATCTTCATCGATGAAATCGACGCGGTGGGCCGCCATCGTGGTGCCGGCCTGGGCGGGGGACACGACGAGCGCGAGCAGACCTTGAACCAGTTGCTGGTCGAGATGGACGGCTTCGAGTCGAACGAAGGCGTCATCCTGATCGCTGCGACCAACCGGCCTGACGTGCTCGATCCGGCGCTGCTGCGCCCGGGACGTTTCGATCGCCGGGTGGTGGTGTCGCGTCCTGACGTTCGCGGACGGGAAGAGATCCTGCGCGTGCATACCCGCAAGATCCCTCTCAGCGACGATGTGGACCTTCCTGTGCTGGCCCGCGGCACACCGGGCTTCTCCGGCGCCGACCTGGCCAACATGGTGAACGAGGCTGCGCTGTGCGCCGCGCGTCAGAACCGCAAGACGGTGCTGATGTTCGACTTCGAGCAGGCCAAGGACAAGGTCCTGATGGGCGCCGAACGCAAGTCGATGCTGCTCTCGGACGAAGAGAAGAAGGTCACGGCGTATCACGAGGCCGGGCATGCGCTGGTTGCGGCCATGCGCGAGCACGCCGATCCGCTGCACAAGGTGACGATCATCCCGCGCGGTATGGCGCTGGGCGTGACCATGCAGCTGCCGATCGACGACAAGCATACTTACACGCGCGACTACCTGGAGACGCGGCTGGCCATCATGATGGGCGGGCGCGTGGCCGAGGAGCTGTTCTTGAAGACCATGACCACGGGCGCGGGCAACGATATCGAGCAAGCCTCCGACCTGGCCCGCAAGATGGTCTGCGAGTTCGGCATGTCGTCGCTGGGGCCGATTACCTACGGCAAGAAGGAAGAGCAAATCTTCCTGGGCCGCGAGATCAGTCAGCATCGCGACTTCAGCGAAGATACCGCGCTGAAGATCGACGCCGAAGTACGGCGCTTCGTGGACGAAGGCTACCAGTCGGCAGTGGACATCCTGTCGAACCATCGCGACAAGCTGGAGCGGATCGCGATGGCATTGCTGGAGCGCGAGGTACTGGATGCCAACGAGATGCAACTGATCATCGAAAACAAAGACCTTCCGGCGCGGGTCAACCCGAACGCTCCGGCGACCAAGGATGAAGTGCAGCAGGTGCTGAAGCCGGCTCCGGGCCAGTCGCAGCCGAACATCAGTCCGGGAGAGCATCCGGCACAGGCGTAGCTTTGAAAGGGCACGGCTTGAAGCCGTGCCGCTGAAGTGCTTTCCAAATGTAAACGGGCGGCCCGAGTGGCCGCCCAAAGTTTTTTTAGCATGGAAATTTCCACTCAAACGAAATCAGCTTGGGTGGACAACCCTCGGCAGGTAGAGGGAAATGAACATGGCTACGGAGTGCCCTGCTGATTCTCTGGTGGTTTCACGTATCCAGGTGACCCCTCCAGCGCTAAGCCATGGTTTTGTATCGCGTTGCTGGCCTCGTACGGTCATTAAACTGACCCCGCGTGGAATCGACATAAGCGTTTGGCAGCATCTTGTAAACATTTAGCCGTAGAAATCTTGAGCTTCGAGGAGCATGGTTACTGTCCTTGGAGTAGTGATAGGTGCTGCCGCTAATCCGGCAGTCCGGCACTAATTTAGCTAGTGATTCGGATGACTAGATAGGAGTTGAGCGGAGATGCCGCAAGCGCCACGAATGGTCGGCGTTTCATCAGTTCTAAATATAGCCCGAGCCCAGACGAAAACAGCCTTCCATACCAGCGCCGGCGCGATCGCTCAAGGGTGAATCTTCCGGCGGGGCTGATTGCCTCGACTGAGCAACCGGGTGCAACCATCCTAGCCATTCTGGAGACCTCTCGAAAGCTGGGTAAGAACTTCTCGCTTGGAAGATGAAAACGCGGTAACGAACGATAGTCGTTGTGCCAAAAATCTATAGGAAAGCTTCCATTCGGATGATCAATATAAATGGTCCCGTGCGGCTTTAGGACCCGCATGGATTCTGCCAGAAAAGATTGCCGGAGCTCCGCCTGGCGGGGAAGTGGCGCCACTCGGTAGCCGGGAGTGCATTCCTCAGCCACGCCGATGTGTTCAAGCATGCCGCAGCTAAACACGATGTCAAAGTAGCTGTCTGGAAAAGGCAGAGATGCTGCATCCGCTCTGAGCAAGTGCACGCGCGGCAGCTTAGTTCGCTCCTGCCATTGCTCCACCCTGAACGGAGCAATGTCAATTCCATACGCTTCAAATCCTGAGGATGCGAGGTATTCCACACTCGCCCCATTTCCACAGCCGCAGTCCAGGACTCGCATCGACTCGGGTGGCTTGCCAATCGAGCGGGCATGACTCAGAAATAGAGGGAGGTAGAACTGCAAAATGCGATGGCGAACTCCGATTTCCTCGTCCCGAAGCGCCTGCAGGTGTGCCAATTCTATGCGCTCCTTCAGTTGGAGCGTGATTCCATCTATATAGGTGCCGCTTCCTTTCATACTCGCAGCTAACCTCGTAAGGATTATCCCATTCTTTGAAGTCGGTTGCGAAAGTCCGCTTGGTATCGCGGCCTGCGGACTGAAGCGGAAGGATTGGTCCTGGGCCGGTTATGACGGCCACCATTTCAATTCAGTACACTACCTGAGGGCTGTGATTCCCGCAGTCTTTAGGATAATGAACGAAGAACCCGTCACTCCCAACCCGCACGTTGAGACCGAGACGGTATCTCCTCGCCGTGCGCCGGTGCAGTTGCGCAGCCAGCAGACGGTGCAGCGCGTGCTCGATGCCGCGAGCGCACTGCTGCAACGTGTTTCACTGGACGAGATCACGACCACGCGCATTGCCGAGGAAGCCGGTCTGTCGATTGGCGCGCTGTATCGCTTTTTCCCCGACAAGCAGACCATCATCGACGCCATCGCGGTGCGCCACGTCGAGTGCTTCAAGGCCGAGGTCGAGCCCAAGCTGATGAAGCTCATCGTGCGCGAGGCGGCGAGTCTGCGGAAGATCGATCCCGCGGTCCTGCTCGACGCGGTCATCGACGCCTACGTCGTGTACCTGGACGCGCATCCCGACTTTCGCACCATTTCATTTGGCCGCCACATCTCCCCGGCGACCAGGGAGCGCGAGACCTCGCCCCAGGTCGGCCTGCCCGGACTGCTGAAGAAGTTCATCCTGCGCTGGCTGGGCATGAGCGACTCGTCCGAACTCGACCTGCGCCTGCGAGTGGTGAGCGAAGCCGGCGAGCGGCTGATCGCCTACGCCTACGAGCGAGGTACGCGCCAGGAACGCGACCGCATCCTCGCTGAGATGAAGCGCATGCTGGCGCGGTATCTGTTCGCTTGACGGCCGCTCTTCGCTCTTGGCTCGAAGACCTACCAGATGCCAGCTACGAGCCACCAGCCACCAGCCAGAAAACCCTTGCTCGGCTATACATGGGCAACTTAGCGGACGCAAGTTGAAAGGGGAACTGCGAGGTTTCGACCGGAGCCTAGTGGTGGGAAGCTGACGGCTTGCTTGAGCGAAGGCGAAGAGCGAAGAGCCAAGAGCGAACATCGGCTTTCACAACTTGGGCCGCCGCGCAAGAAATTTTTTAGAAAAAAGTATTGACATTCCTGGAAAGTCACCGCAATATATAGGGCTAGACATAGCCAATATCCAAGTAATGGGGCGGCTATGGCGACCATGGGCGCAAGCCCGACCTTCAAGGGAGAAGGTATCCAACAAGGAGGCATTACGTATGCCGGCTAAGAAAAAGGCTGCCAAGAAGGCTGCCCCGAAGAAAAAGAAGAAGTAGTTCAGCGACGAGGCTTTCAGCCTCGTTTTCATTTGCAACCAAACGCGGCCTCCGGTTCGACCGGAGGCCGTTCGCATTTGTATTCGCCTGACCTTCCAATTCCAATCGAGGCAGCAATCACTGTTTCGGGCGACATTGGATGGAGCAGGACCTATAGCTTTTTGATGAACGCTCCTGTGCAGTCCAGGGTTGCGCGCCGAGGTGGAATAGAAGCACACCGGCACAACCGGCGGGTAACCTGATGCAAGCCGCATGGAAGTCTCGTCTGCTATGCTGAGGTTACCGTGGCGAGAATACCGATCATGCTCCTGGTCTCGGAGCTGGGCATAGGGGGGTGCGAACGGGACGTCGCCAACATGGTTCTTAACCTGGACCGCGACAGGTTCAGTCCTCACGTGGGATGTTTCGCTGCACGCGGCTTGCGCTATCCACAGATCACCGAGGCGGGCATTCCAATAGCGGAGTTTCCTGTCACGTCGTTTCGCAAGCCCTCAATCCTGACCCACATGCGAAATCTGCGATCGTATCTTAAAGAGCATCACATTGCGTTGGTTCATAGCTGGGACATTCCGACGGAACTGCTGGCTGTTCCGGTGAGTTGGTTCTCGCGTGTGCCAGCCATCATCAAAAGCTACCTCTGGCTCCGCGAATCCGTTCCCAACCGCTTCGCACCTATAGTCAGGATCGATAACCACCTGGCACACAAAGTGCTGGTTAACTCGGAAGCCACCCGTCAGGACTTTCTGCGCTGGTCGGGGATCCCGGCGGAGCGTACCTATGTGTCGCACAACGGGGTCGATACCCGGATCTTCAACCCGGAGCAGCGCACGGCCAACCCTGAAGTGGTGGTGGGGGCGGTGTGCGCCCTGCGGCCGGAGAAGCGCCTCGACATTCTTCTGAAGGCGTTCGCCGCCGTGCGTGAGCAACGAGGCGGTGGGGTGCGGTTGTTGATGGTGGGCAGCGGGCCTATGGAAGGCGAGCTAAAAGCTTTGCGCGATCAGCTCGGTATCGCGGAGGTGTGCGAATTCGTGCCTTCGCAGAGCGACGTGCCCCCTTGGATGCGGAAGATCGACGTCTTCGTAATCTCCTCCGAGGGAGAGAGCCTGCCGAATGCCTTGCTGGAGGCGATGGCTAGCGGATGCTGCATTGTTGCTTCGAGGGTCGGCGGGATTCCGGAGGTGGTTCTCGATGGCCAGACCGGGCTGCTGGCGAGCCCGGCAGACCTGGACGGGTTCGTCCGTCAGATCGGCCTGGCGGTCGATGACGTGGAACTGCGACTTCGATTGGCACGCGCGGCGGCAGACCGGGCGGCACAAGAGTTCTCCATAGCGAAATCGGTCGGGCGAATTGAGCGCCTGTATGACGAACTACTGTTTGCTAAGCGCGTCCCGCAGGCGAGCACTTCGCAATCTCCTGCCCTTTGATTCCCGAGTGAGAAGCCTGCCGCAAGTCTCTTTCCCCGAATGAGAAACAGCGAAATATGGCGCGTTTCGGCTTGACGAGAAGCGTGTCGACCAGCGAAGGTGTTATGACCATGAGCGCCCTTGGGAACTTCCCCCGGATTACGCCGTTTCTCTGGTTCGATTCGAATGCTGAAGAGGCGGTCGACTTCTACCTCAGCGTGTTCAAGAACTCGCGACGCCTCGACGAGATGCGCATGCCTGCCGAAAGCGAGGGACAGAAAGGCAAAGTGCTTACACTTTCCTTTGAGCTGGATGGCCAGAAGTTTACCGCGCTGAATGGTGGGCCGATGTTCCAGTTCAACGAGTCGGTGTCGTTTGTCATCCGCTGCGATTCGCAGGATGAGATTGACTATTACTGGTCAAAGCTGACGGCTGCGGGCGGCAGCGAAAGTCAATGCGGCTGGCTCAAAGACAAGTTCGGGCTGTCGTGGCAGGTCGTGCCGGGCCGTATTGCTCAGCTCTTGTCCGATCCTCTGGCCATGCAAGCATTGATGGGCATGAAGAAGATTGACATCGCCGGGTTGGGAAAAGCGGCCAAGTCATAGAAATCCATGCGCTCCTACATTCTGTCGCTGCCCGGTCCGTTGCAGCCCGTCCTGATCATCGGTTCGACGGTGATCGCCGCCTTCACAGTTTCGTTGCTGGTGCGGGCTGTGTTCAATACGCCGCACCTTGAGCTTGACATGGGACTGACAAGCGCGGTGTACGGAGCGCTGGGGACGATCTATGCGGTGCTGATTGCTTTTGTGGTGTCAGGGGTGTGGCAAAGCTTCAGCGATGCCGGTTCGGCCGTGAGTTCGGAAGCGAATGCGCTTGCTGACGTGATGTTCATCGTCAGCCACCTGCCGGAGGAGAAGCATAGCAAGATTCAGCGGTTGGCCAAGGAATATGTGGAGAGCGTAATTGATCGCTGGGATGCGCTGGCCAGCGCGACGATGGTGAACACGCCGGTAGAAGAGATCACGCGGGACACTTCGTCGGCACTGCTCAAAGCCATCCTCGATGTCCGTCCTGAAGACAGCCGCGAGGAGCTGCTTTATGCCCAGGCCCTGCGACTAACCGCGATCTGGCTCGATGCGCGTCGCGACCGGCTGCGCAGCGCCAGGGGCAATACGGCTAAGGCGCTGTGGGGCCTGCTGATTGCGGGGGCATTCGTGCTGTTTGCTTTTCACGGAATGTTCGTGACGCACGTATGGGGCGTTTGGGCAGGTCTGCTGCTGGGCTTCTCGCTCATCGTGGGGCTTTCGTTCTATTTGATCTTCTCGCTCGACAGCCCGTTCACCGGCCAACTGAGCACCGGATTTGAGCCGTTCGTCTGGATACTGAATAACATACGTCGCATCGAGGAAGAGAGACCCTAGCATCGGCGCGCCACTCCAAGCAGATGCCCCCAGCCTATAATCGTAACGATCTGTAATGTCTACGAAGGCAAATACTCAAGCTCCGCATCGTCCGCCAGACCCGCTGACCGCGAAGGTCGAGCCCGTGATGTCGCGCATCGAGCGCTTCTGGCTGCGGGTGAGCGACGGGCTGAAGCTGGACCAGCTCTGGAAGCAGTTCCAGACCGATGCGCGAGCCAGCTACAGGTTGTACTCGGCCGATGTCGATGTGACTCCGGAAGCAGGGGTTCCGAAGTGGAAACATTACTTTCGTCTGGTGGCGAAGTTCTTCTGGGCCGTGATGGAGAAGCTGTCGCCGGCGCGACGTGTGTTGCTGCTGGTGGCGCTGGTCTTCATGTTTGCACCGGTGCAGGCGAGTTGGGAAAGCGGGAACAGCACCGTCTTTCTGCGCTTCGACGGGCATTTTTGGGGAGCGGCGCTGCTGCTGTTGCTGCTGGTGCTGGAAGTTTCAGACCGTGTGGTGATGAAACGCGATCTGCAGATCGCCAAGGAAATCCAGAACTGGCTGCTGCCTTCGAGACCGCCGTCGGTTCCGGGATTGGAGGTTGCGTTTGCGACGCGTCCGGCGAACACCGTTGCGGGCGATTACTATGACGTGTTTCCCCGGGCAACGGGCGATGGTTCTTCGCAGAAGTTTCTCATAGCGGTGGCGGACGTTGCCGGCAAGAGCATTCCGGCAGCTTTGCTGATGGCCACCGTGCAGGCCAGCCTGAAGACGCTTGCGCCGACGCCGTCCAGTGTGAGCGAGCTGGTTGGCAGGATGAACCAGTATGCCTGCACCAACAGCCAGGATGGACGGCGCTTCACCACGGCGGTGGTGGCGGAGTTCGATCCGCAGGCGCATACCTTCACATACGTCAATGCCGGGCATAATCCGCCAATTCTGCGGCGTTCGTCCGGCGCGATGGAGCGGCTGGAGTGCGGCGGCATTCCGCTGGGGATCCTGGACAATCCGCCTTACTCGTCGGCGACCGTTACTTTGCAACCTGGCGACTGGGTGGTCATGTTCAGCGATGGGGTGGTGGAAGCAGAGAATGCGCGCAACGAAGAATACGGCGAGGAGCGCCTGAACTACAACATTCACGCCGGCGCAACGCAGTCGCCAGCCATGCTGCTGCAGCGAATCATGGGTGACATCGACAACTTCGTAGGCGCTGCGCCGCAACACGACGACGTCACCTGCCTGCTGCTCAAAGCCGTGTGATGAAAGCCTTCACTTATTGGATCAAGCGGAGCTGGCTGTTTCTAACCAACTGGCGTGCACTTCAACAGCAAAGCTACTGGGAGCAGACCATGGCTACTGCACGCTATGCCGATCCCAAGCGTCTGCTGCGCCATGGCGCGAAGGCGTATTCGCAGAACGACGAGGACGGAATAATCGCGGAGATCTTTCGCCGCATTGGGACTTCGAGCAGAACCTTCATCGAGATCGGAACCGGCGCGGGACTGGAAAACAATACCCTTGCATTGTTATTGCAGGGATGGCGCGGGCTGTGGGTCGAGAGCGACGAGACGAAGGCCGGGCGAGCGCGAAGAAATTTCGGGACTTATGTTTCGTCAGGCCAGCTTCGCATCGAGCAAGCATTGATTACGCGCGAGAATGTCGATGCGCTGCTGCAGAAGAGTGCACCTGATGCCGAGCCCGATCTGCTGAGCATCGACGTGGATGGCAACGACTATCACGTATGGCAGGCCGTGCGATCGATTTCGCCGCGGGTCGTAGTGGTGGAGTACAACGCGTCCTGGTTTCCTCCTATGTCGCTGGCCATTGCTTATCAGGAGCGGTTCCAGTGGAAGGCGAACACGTATTTCGGCGCCAGCCTGAAGGCGCTGGAACTGCTCGCCGAGCGCAAGGGATATCACCTGGTTGGGTGCTGCTTTGCGGGCGTCAATGCGTTCTTTGTGCGCGCCGACCTTTGCGGAGGGCATTTTTGCGAGCCGTACACGGCCGAAAATCACTATGAGCCGGCGCGCTACTGGATGTTGCGCACTGCGGGACACCCGCCGGGAATCGGGCCGGTAGAGCGAATCGAGGAACGGCTATTCCGCCGCCTTGGCAAGCAGTCCGTTGACCGCCGACAAATTGGTGGTGAGGGCCTCGGAAAACCCGTGCCGATGTTGCAGGGAGGCCGGGTCGTTGTAGCTCAGCCAGACCTTTCCTTCGGCGTCTTCCCACACCAGAGCCTTGAGCGGAAGGTCGATCGCGACTGTGGGTGCAGCCTGCATGAGCGGGGTTCCGCCTTTCGGATTGCCGAAGATGACAAGCTTGGTTGGGCGCATTTGCAGGCCGACTTTTGCAGCTTCACCGCTGTGATCGACCGTCGTAAAGATCGTGATGTTCTTTTCCTGGAGAAGCGCCTGCAGGCGGTGAACGGTGTCGTCGACCGAGTGATGGCTGGGCAGATGAATGAGGCCGTTGTCGATATTGTTCATCAACGATACTCCCAATTTGGCATTCGGAACCGGCGAGCCTCTCAGAACGTACACTGTATCGCTGAGGGCCGCCAACTTTCCTTTCAGGACAAATCATGGCTGGATCGACCACAACGACACGCATTACCGTTAACCGTCCCCACACCGGAACATCGTTGCGAGGTGATCTGGCAATCTTGATTGCCATTGCGCTGGCGACCGTGATTGTGCATCTGATCTTTGGCAATCGCTATGGGATCCATCGCGATGAGCTGGCCACGCTGGACGACGCTCGTCATTTGGCGTGGGGATATGTCGCCTATCCGCCGGTGACACCGTTTTTCGGGCGGCTGTCGCTGATCCTGTTTGGCACGTCGATTCGGGGCTTCCGTTTCTTTGCCAATGTCGCGATGGCGATTGTCGTGGTCCTGACCGGGCTGATGACACGCGAGATGGGCGGACGGCGCGGAGCGCAAGTGATCGCGGCCGTAGCGGTGGTGCCCTATTGCCTGGGCGCGGGCGCGTTGATGCAGTACGTAGCCTTCGACGCACTCGCCTGGGTCCTGACTGCCTACTTTGTTGTGCGGCTGCTGAAGAGCGGAGATGCGCGCTGGTGGATTGGCATCGGCGCTGCACTGGGTCTGGGGATGCTCACCAAATGGACGATGGGCTTCTTTACCCTGGGCATCGTCGGCGGTGTGCTGCTTACCGATGCCCGGCGCTACTTGAAGAGCAAATGGCTTTGGATTGGGGTTGGGCTTTCGATCCTAATCTTCCTGCCTAACATCGTCTGGCAGGCGCAAAACCACTTCGTGTCGCTCGACATGCTGAAGCACATCCACGTTCGCGACATCCGGGAGGGAAGGACAGCACATTTTCTGCCGCAGCAACTAATGCTAACCGGGCTTCGCACCGTGCTGGCTGTGGCGGGACTTTACTTTTGCTTTCTGGCGTCGGCCGGCAAACGCTTTCGCATGATCGGCTGGATGTATGTGATCACGCTGGCACTGTTCGTCATCCTGCGCGGACGCTGGTATTACATGGGCCCGGCCTATCCCATGCTGTACGCGGCGGGCGCTGTCTGGGGTGAGGGTTGGCTGGCGACCATGGCGCGGGGCAAGGCGATCACCGTGCGGACCCTCGCCTGGGCAGCGCTGGCGTTTGACATCGCGGTGACGAGTGCGTTCTTCATGCCGCTTGCGCCGCTGGGAAGCAAGTGGTGGAAAGCCGCTGCTTCGGTGCAGGGCGACTACAAAGAGGAGCTGGGTTGGCCGGAGCTGGTGCAGGAGGTCGCCAGGATTCGTGATTCGCTGACCCCGCAGCAGCGAGAGCATTTGGCGATCCTGGGAACAAATTATGGCGAGGCGGGAGCGATTAACCTGTATGGGCCACAGTACGGATTGCCGCAGGCGATCAGTGGCGTGAACTCATTCTGGGTGCGCGGGTACGGCAATCCGGAGCCGCAGACGGTTATTATATTGGGCCTAAGCCAGGAGTATGTCGATAGACGCTTTACCTCGTGCCGAGTCGCCGGGCACACGCCAAATCCCTATGGAGTGATCAACGAAGAGACGGGAGACCATCCCGATATCTTCGTTTGCGGTCCGCCCAAAGTTGGCTGGCCAGAGTTCTGGAAGCACTTCCGGTACTTTGGATAGAAGCGCCGAGTCCTTAGCTTGGCTTCATTCGTACCGCAGCGCGACCATAGGATCGACGCGGGAGGCGCGCCGCGCTGGTATGTAGTTTGCCAGCAACGCCGCGAGCGAGAGAGCGGCGGCCACAAGCAGGGTCACTCCGACATCATGTGGTCGAACCTGGAACGAGCAGGGAAGAGAGAAAGCGCCCCAGTAGGAACGAGAGCGCAAATCCGAAGAGCAAGCCCGCGGCAACGACCCTGATTCCCTGGCGCAGCACCATGCGAAGTACATCACTGCGGGCAGCGCCGAGGGCCATTCGAATCCCTACCTCGCGCGTGCGCAAACTGACAGCGTAGGAGACGACGCCATAGATGCCAATGGCTGCGAGCAGAATCGCCAGGCCGCCGAACATACTCAGCAACAGCAAGGTATAGCGGCGCGTAGCCAGGCTCTCGGCAACGTAGTCTTCCAGCGGGCGAATCTGATTCAGGGGCTGGGTCGCATCGACGGAGAGAAACGCCTTGCGCACAGCCTCTTCCATCTGCCGCGGATCGCCGGCGGTGCGTACCACCAGGTTGAAGCCGAAGTTCATGTTCTGGGCCTGGGCCACGTAGGCCTCCATCGACGATGGGCGGTCGAGGCCGTACTGGCGCACGTCACCCACGATGCCGACGATGGTGAGCCATTCCTTCTTGTCGTCGCGCCCGCCCAGTTGAATGTGCTTTCCGATGGGATCTTCACCGGGAAATACCGCCTTGGCACAAGACTCGCTAATCAGGGCCACACCTGGCGCGCCCTTCCGGTCGGCATCGGTGAAGAGGCGGCCACGCTTCAGAGGAATCCGCATGACGGAGAAGTAGTCGGGCGAGACGGAGTATGTGTCAGGGGAAGGTGCTTCCGATTCGTTGGCCAAGGGGCGGTCCTGGATGTGCAACCCACGGCGATCGACGCTAGCTAGCGGAAGCGTGCTTACCATAGCCGTGCCTTCCACGCCCGGCATGGTGCGCAGCCGCTGCATAGCCTGATCGTAGAAAGCAAGCTCGGCCTCGGGCTGTTTGTAGTGGGAGCCATATACGTAGACGCCGGCCGTCAGGACATGATGGGGATCGTAGCCGGGGTCGACATTGAGCAATTGGAATAGGCTCTTGCCCAGGAGACTTGCTCCCATCACCAAGGCGAAGGCGAGCGCGATTTCCAGCGCAATCAGCGCGCTTCGGTAGGTCTGACGCGAGTACGAATCGGTTGATCGTGACGTTCCCTTAAGTGCTTCGGCCGGATCGACTCGCGCCGAGCGCAGAGCTGGAGCCATCCCGAAGAGGACCCCGGTCAGCACGCTGATGGCAAGTGCGAAGAGCAGCACGGGCATATCGATGCGAACGTCTTGCGCGCGCGGAAGCTCAGCCGGCCCAAGGCCGGCAAGGGCCCCGACGCTCCAGAATGCCAGCAAAACGCCGGCGGCCCCTCCCGCGAGTCCGAGCAGCAGATTCTCCACCAGCAGCTGACGCGCCAGCCGAGAGCGTTGCGCCCCCAGCGCGGCGCGCACCGCGATCTCCGGCACCCGGCTGCTGGCCCGCGCCATGGAGAGGTGGGCGACGTTGGCGCAGGCGATCAGCAACACCAGCCCAACCGCACCCAGCAGGATCCAGAGCGCGGTGCTCACGCGTCCAACAACGTAATCCCGCAGAGGCATCACCCGGACCACGGTTTGCTCGGAATAATCCTTCGGGTGCTCATGCTTGATGTCGTTCATGATGCTGTTGAGCTCGGCGTTCGCTCTTTCGACCGAGACACCTGGCTTGAGCCGCCCAATCATTTGCAGATGCTGACAGCCGCGGCACGCCTCCGGGAGTTTCAGGTCATAGCCCAGTGGCGTGTAAATCTCGGGCGTGTTGTCCCGCCCTGAGCGGACAAACGGATAAAACCGTTCGGGCAGAACACCCACGACCACAAAGTTGCGGTTGCTGAGGGTTACAGCTCGCCCGATGATCGACGGATCGCCACCAAAGCGGCGCAACCACAGTCCGTGACTGAGAATGGCCTCGTAGCGCGTTTGCGGCGTGTCTTCCTCTGCCGTGAAGTTTCGGCCGAGCTTCATCTTCACCCCGAGGGTGTCGAAGTAGTCGTAACTGACGCGCATGCCGGTGAGAAGCTCAGCTTCGCCGTTCTGGACAATGGCACCTCCGCCGTCGCGAAACAGCGACATGTGTTCGAAGGAATGACTGCGCTCACGCAGGTCGTGGGCGGTGGTGAAGTCTATGGTTTCAGGGATAGGCGTGTCCGGATCAGCCTCGGCAATTTTGAGCAGCCGCGACGGTTCGCGATACGGCAACTGATCCAGCAGGACTCCCTTCACCACGCTGAAGATGGCAGTGTTGGCTCCGATGCCCAGGGCCAGGGTGGCAACCGTGATGACGGTGAACAGTGGGGATTTCCTGAACTGCCGTATGGCAAAACGCAGGTCTTCGATCATGGAAACCTCCTCACACTTTAGCTGGGCAAGGCCGACACAGACCCGGAATTACGGTGTGCAAGCTGCGGGCCACCTGGACATGGCGCATTTTCAACTGATTGCAGGTGTCGGGTTGGTCCCACGTTGTCGCAGATACGCGGGTTTCGTCCGGAAGCGGACAGGGGACTGCTCGGAGCGAGGAACTTTCATGAGCCGGACCAGGTGAGGCGCGGAGAAGAAACCCAGTGCCGGTCCCACGCCGGCACGGTCACGGCGACCAGTGCTGGCTTTCGGGCCCAGCAGACCACACGGGTGCCGAAGGGCAGATTGATGTAGTGCAGGATTTGCCGCTCAAGATCGAGAAGGGACACGATCGCCGCGTTTGCCGTCCGGCTGTGCTGCGTGGGGAGGGTTTTGCTGTCCGTCGAGGTGCGGACGATGCTGTTGGCTATGCGCGTGATGAGGCGGGGTAGAAAGGCGGTGGCGACAAAGTAGGAAGCGCGCTGGACTTCGAAGCCGGAGGTCGTCAGCTTGCGGCGCACCTCGCTCACCCCGTAACGGCGGCAATGTCCACGACGCTCGTCATCCTCATCCCATAAGAAGGAGTAAGCCGGAACCGTCAGGCACAAAAGACCGCCATCCTTCAGGACTCTGAGGATCTCACGCAGGGCGATGCGATCATCCGGCGCCGATTGCAGGAAATCCCCGGCGATCACCAGGTCGAAGCAGTTGCTGGCAAAGGCGAGCTCGTCGATGGAGGAGCAGACGAGATTTCTGCCGCCGTGCATTTTTTGAAAGGCGGAAGCAGCGAGCGTACTGTGTTGATTGACAACCCGGAACGGGGATGGCCAGTCGAATTCCAGTTCGGCGGTACCGCCTAGGTCGAGGATTCGGGCCTCAGGTTTTCCAGCCAGCGACTGGCTTACAAACTCGCGCATCAGGTTGCGACGCGCAACGTACCACCACGACGCCATCTCCTGCTCAAAGAGAGCAAACTCGCGTTGAGCATCCATGAATGCGTTCTGGCCTTCCGCAGCCATTGTAAGCCCTGCGGCTGGCCCGACGGGCGAAACTGTACTTGAGGATCAATAACCGGGTTTTGCCGCCAAAGCGGTTCCAACCGCCGAGCGGAAATAGTCCAGCGACATCATCAGCCCGGTACGAAGGTCGATCGTGGGCTCCCAACCGAGTAATTGCCTGGCTTTGGTGATGTCTGGCCGCCGTTGCAGAGGATCGTCCTGGGGAAGCGGCTCGAATCGGAGTTGGCTGTTTGAGCCGGTGAGGTCAAGCACCAGCTTGGCGCATTGCAAGATCGTGAACTCGACTGGGTTGCCAATGTTGACGGGTCCGTGCTCCTTCGATTTTGAAAGTGCCAGAATGCCGGCAACCTCGTCACTCACATAGCAGAAGCTGCGAGTCTGGAGCCCGTCACCGTAGACCGTGAGGTCGTCGCCGCGAAGTGCCTGCTTCATGAAGTTCGAGATCACCCGGCCGTCGTCGATTTGAAGGCGAGGCCCGTAGGTATTGAAGATGCGAACGATGCGTGTATCGACCTTCTTGTAGCGGTGATACGCCATGGTAAGGGCTTCGGCAAACCGCTTCGACTCGTCGTAAACCGAGCGCAGGCCGATTGGATTCACATGGCCCCAGTAGGTCTCCTTCTGGGGATGCTCAAGCGGGTCGCCGTAGCATTCCGAGGTGGATGCCAGGAGAAACCCGGCGTGGTAGCGATGGGCGACTTCGAGACAATGCATGGTACCGAGGGACCCTGCCTGAAGCGTCTCGATACCATGTTGCATGTAGTCAATCGGACTGGCGGGCGAAGCGAAATGAAAAACATAGTCCACATGTCCGGGGTCGAAAGGCGTGCACACGTCCTGCTCGATAAGATCGAACTTCGGCTCGCGCGCCAGGTGAGTAATATTGTTCTTACGGCCGGTTAGGAAGTTGTCTACGCAGGTGACCCTGTGACCTTCGGCGAGCAGGGCATCGCACAAATGGGAGCCTAGAAAGCCAGCGCCGCCGGTGACAAGTACTCGCATAGGTTAGCTAGCCCGTGCCGGTTCCGAATAGACCGGTTTGAGGAGTCCTGCTTCAGGATAGTCTGAGAAGCAAGATCCGATTCTATAATCTTCCGTCGCCCACGAAACGAGACTTCCATGCCTGATCATTCCGCAGACCTGCTGATTATCGGCGGCGGCATCGTCGGATTGGCAACCGCGCTTAACGCCGCCACCCGCTTTCCCGGAACTCACGTGATCGTCCTGGAGAAAGAGGCCCAGGTTGCAGCCCACCAAACCGGCCACAACAGCGGGGTGATCCATTCCGGCATTTACTACCGCACCGGATCTCTGAAGGCGAAGAACTGCGTTGCCGGAGCGGCATCGATGAAACGCTTTTGCGGTGAGCAGGGAATCACCTACGAGGAATGCGGCAAGCTGGTGGTCGCAACCAGTGCGGAGGAGGTTCCGCGGCTGGAGCAACTGCATCAGCGTGGCATAGCGAACGGTGTGCCAGGGTTGCGGATGCTCGATCGCGACGAGTTTCGCGAGGTCGAACCCCATTGCGACGGGGTGAAGGCGCTGCAGGTCCCCTCAACCGGGATTGTGGACTATGTGGCGGTAGCGCAAAAATATGCCGAGCTGATTAAGCGCTCGGGAGGAGAGATCGTGTGCAAGGCGGAGGTCACCGGGTTCCGCCGCGATGGGCAGGAGAACGTTGTGGAGTCCACGGCCAGCGCCTTTCGCGCCGCGTATGTCATCAACTGCGCGGGACTCTACAGCGACCACATTGCCAAGTTGGCGGGAGCCGAGATCGACCTGCAAATCATCCCCTTTCGGGGCGAATACTACGAGATCCGGCCCGAGCGGCGGTATCTGGTCAAAAACCTGATCTATCCGGTGCCCGATCCGCGATTCCCATTTTTGGGCGTGCACTTCACGCGCAGGGTCAACGGTAGTGTCGAAGCGGGCCCCAACGCGCTGCTGGCGCTTCGGCGCGAAGGCTACAGCGGTACGAGTGCCGACCTGAGCGAGGCCACAGAGATTCTGCTTTACGACGGCTTCTGGAAGATGGCACGCAAGTATTGGCGCATGGGCGCTGCCGAACAATACCGCTCGCTGGTAAAGAGCGCATTCACCAACGCGCTGAGAAAGATGATTCCGGAGCTGGCAGAAGATGATCTGGCTGCGGGAGGTTCAGGAGTGCGTGCGCAAGCGGTGGACCGGCAAGGCAATCTGCTCGATGATTTCTACTTTGTGCGCGCTCCGGGGATGATTCACGTCTGCAACGTGCCCTCACCGGCTGCTACAGCTTCTTTGGAGATCGGCCGTGAGGTCGTTGACATAATGGCGGAAGATTTCAAGCTGCGGGCTCTGACAGGGTAGGACATGTCCGATAGTACATATGCCATATGCCCTTTCGTAACATAATGACCAAGGTTCGTGTGACTATGGTCACTGAATATTCAAGCTTTACGTGGGATAGTGGCCCTTTCCCCGGTTGTAACTCAAGGGCGACGCAGGTTTCGGGCGCTGTCCATTGACAAGCCGCGACGATTTGGAGGTTCGACCCTCGACTCCGGCGTCGGTTTAGTGTCGAACCGCTTACCCGGGCCAGCAGCTATCTCAATTGCCCTCGGCCGAGTCGATCCGCTGGGGTTGGAACCCGTGTAGGACACCTTGCTGTCGAGGAGCATCACTGTGCATCGCTCCCAGAACCGGAAGTCATCGGATCCCTTGTCTTCGTCTCCTGTCGGCAGCTATTCCCCATATCACCACTTTGGTGAGAATTGGATGTTTGCCGGATCTAACCTCGCAGTGGCCAATGCGGCGACGCCCGGCATTACTACCTCACAGCATGGGCCCGGCATTGCTACCTCACAACATGGGGAAGAAGTACTCGATCCCTTCCTGGGTTCGAGCCGGGTGATTCAACGCCTGCGCGAGCTGGCATACAAGGTAGCGGCCAGCGACAGCCCGGTTCTCATACTGGGCGAAACCGGATCGGGGAAAGGGGTGCTGGCCAACTGGATGCACGCGAATAGCAGTCGCCGGCAGGAAAAATTCCTCGACCTGAATTGCGCCGGACTGGATCGCGAGTTTCTGGAGACAGAGCTATTCGGGCATGAGAAAGGGGCCTTCACCGGTGCCATCGCCGCCAAACCGGGACTCCTGGAGGTGGCCAACCACGGAACGGTATTTTTGGACGAGATCGGCGATGTTGACTTGCAGGTCCAACCCAAGCTCCTGAAAGTGCTGGAGAGCGGCCTGTATCGGAGGCTGGGAGAAGTCCGCGACCGCTTTGCAGATGTGCGGCTGATTTCGGCTACGCATCGCGATTTGGGGCGAGAGGTGCAGGAGGGACGATTCCGCCCTGATCTCTTCTACCGGATCAACATCATCCTGCTCGAAGCTCCAGCTCTGCGCAACCGTCCCGAGGACATTTCATGTCTGGCGGCAAACCTGCTGGATTCGATAGCACCAAACCATCAGAAAACCGCGATGGAGCTAGATCGCTCAGCCCTTGACGCCCTGCAAAAGTACTCATGGCCAGGAAACGTCAGGGAACTACGCAACGTGTTGCAGCGGGCTGTACTTATAGCCGAAAGCCACGTCATCACTCGTCGTGAACTGCAATTCTTCGCGTTCCGGTGCGAAGGCCTTGCACTGCCCTCGCCCTTCGCTGCCGACTTGACCTTGCAGCAGGCGGAGCGGGTCCACATCGAGACCGTACTTGCTCAGGAGTTCGGGTCCATCCAGAAGGCAGCGAAACGGCTGGGTATTCCGCGTAGCTCGCTTTACAACAAGCTGAGCCGGTTCGGGATTTCCAACAGAAGCTAGAAAATCAGAAGAGAAAGGCGGAATTCCGAACGGAAGCGCAGCGCCCAGTTGCACATCCGAAAGACCGTGTAGGTCCGAGAATTCCGCCAGCCCGTAAAAATCAGGACACTTTCAAAGGAGGAGACAGGCAATCACGCAACCCTGCTCTGCCACAGACGATGTCACGCGATCACGTGAAGATTGTGACATCGGCCTTATGCTCCTGCGAATCCCCCTTCTGCTGTAGAGTGCTACCACTTCTGTCGTATCGCCCTGGACCATCAGGTCCGGATCTGAACCGGCCTGGCTTCAGCGTTGAGCAAGGCACGCTCGTTGCACAGCGAGGACATCTCCTTGCCGAGCAACTCAATCACCTGCATACACAGTTCCGGGCGGGAGCGTAATAGCTCTTCGGCCTTCCCTGATGACACGAAGGTGAACCGAGCAGCTCCGGCGGCCTCCACCGTGTAGCAGGAGTGATCGCAGCTCAAGCTCGACGACAGTCCGATATACGAGCCGGGCGCCAGCTCGCGCAAAGCGATGGACTTTCCATCATGGGAGGTCATGGAAACCCGCGCAGACCCTGAGCGCAGAATGTAAATACCTTTGCCCTGCTCTCCCTCGGCTATGACGCGCTCTCCGGGATCGAACGAGACAGGGTGTCCGATGGTCTCCAGTTCGTCGAGCAAGCCGACGCCGGCATTAGTTTGTGAGTTCAAAGGTTCCAAGACGCGGACGCTCCCACAGCAATCCAGCTCAATTTTTGTACACCGATGACGTTACGCGGGGGTGTGATGGGCATCACACGTTGGTGTGACGGTAAGTGAGACGCCGGTGGTGCGATCGCCGCTGCCCTGCATCTGTAGGATGTGCAGCGCGTTGCCGGGGTGGGCCTTGTGGCAGCGCCAGATGGGATAATTTAAACGAATGGAGATTACCGCGCGAGAGAGGGCGGCGCTGACCAACGAGGAAATCCTTCGTTACTCGCGCCATGTCATCCTGCCCGAAGTGGGCATGGAAGGACAGCTCAAGCTGAAGCGGGCGAAGGTGCTTTGCGTCGGCGCAGGGGGGCTGGGCTCGCCGCTGGCGCTTTATCTGGCCGCTGCGGGCGTGGGAACGCTAGGGCTGGTGGATTTCGACGTGGTGGATGTCACCAACCTCCAGCGGCAAATCATTCACCGCACAGCAGATGTGGGGCGGAAGAAGCTGGACTCGGCAGCGGAGAGAATCACCGGGATCAATCCCAATGTCGAGGTCCGTAAATTCGACGCTCGACTCACGAGCGCCAACGCACTGGAGATCTTTCAGGAGTTCGACATCATCGCGGACGGGACGGACAACTTTCCGACGCGGTATCTGGTAAACGATGCGTGTGTGCTTACCGGCAAGCCCAACGTGTACGGCTCAATCTTTCGCTTTGAAGGGCAGGCCAGCGTTTTTGCGACGAAGGATGGACCATGTTACCGCTGTCTTTATCCGGAGCCGCCTCCGCCGGGAGCAGTGCCATCGTGCGCCGAAGGCGGCGTGCTCGGCATTTTGCCGGGGCTGATCGGAGTGATTCAGGCGACGGAGGCAATCAAGCTGATCCTCGGCCTGGGAGAGTCGCTGGCCGGGCGCTTGTTGATGATCGATGCGGCAACGATGCGCTTTCGCGAGCTGAAGCTGCGCAAGAATCCGGAGTGCCCGGCGTGCGGCACGCATCCTACGGTGACGCATCTGATCGACTACAATCAGTTCTGTGGGGTCAGTAAAAAAGAAGACACAGGAGCAGCAGTAACAATGGCCGAAATGACCGTTGAGGAATTAAAGCGCCGCCTGGATGCCGGCGAAAACATTTTCGTGCTCGATGTCCGCGAGCCGCATGAATATCAGATCTGCAATATTGGCGGGCACCTCATTCCACTGAACGATTTGCCCAAGCGCGTGAGCGAACTCGATTCCAGCCGCGAGATTGTCGTCCATTGCAAGATGGGCGGCCGGAGTGCGAGAGCAGTGGACTACCTGCGCCAATCCGGCTTCGCCAAGGTGCATAACCTGGCCGGCGGCATCACCGCGTGGGCGGACCGCGTGGACCCAAAGGTGCCTAAGTACTAAGCACGCACCCAGAACGTCACATATAGAACAAGCTCAACCTCGGCAGGCGATGTTGTTCCAGCAATCGCTTTTGCACGTACTGTTTGTGCAACTGATCGATTTGCGGGGCGGTCATCTTGCTGCGGTAGGGGGCAAGATCGCGGTCAGCTTCACTGCGAATGCTGAAGAGCGTTTCCTCGGGGGCTGACGCCAGCAGCGCCGCAATCAACTTTTCTTCGCCCACCGTCAGACGGCGTTCCAAATCTTCCATCGGCGGCGCTGAGCCCCGTTCGATCGCGTCGGCCAGACTGCGCAGTGTGGCAACAGTTTCATGCGCAACAGCGGTGGCGGACGCCGGCAAGTTGGTATGTTCCAGGGCGTCTGCGTTCCGCCGAAGAAAGGCGACGACTTCGGGAAGCTCCAAAGCGGCAGCCGACTTGGCCGGAGCGCTGCCCACTGCTGCGTCCTTCAGCTCCTCGGCCGAGGCGAGCACCTCCTGCGCGCAGTAGGCCACGCTGTTGACCTTGCGAGTACGACGGGGACGCTTCTCCCATTTGTCGAAACTGGCGTCAATACCGCGAAGGACTGCCTCCAGCGGAATGCCGGCGTCTTTCCATGTCTCCATTAGCGCCCAGTCGAGCGGAGAAAGGATGATCAGCGTGCCGCGCCGCTTCTGGAAGTGTTCTTCGATCTCGGTGAAGTAATTGAAGTAGTTGTCCACGCCCAAAACAAATTGAACCACGGATTGCTCAGGATGAACACGGAGCGGAGGTTTTCGTCCGGCGATCCGTGAATCGGACGATGCCGAGGAGGCAGGCTAAATGGGAATTCAAGTGTGCTTCGGCGTCACACTGTCGGCATCATCAGTCCGAGCCGCCTCATGCTTGGGGCCGGCAACATGACGGCGGGCGGGTGGCTGATTGCGTTCGTAGATGATCCTGAGTCCTTCGAGGGTAAGAAATTCGTCGACTTCAGGTATGTACTTGGAGCCTTCGCTCATCAGGGAAGCCATACCGCCGGTGGCGACAACCTTTACTTCGCCGCCGATCTCGGCGATCAGCCGCTCGAGGATGCCGTCGATCAATCCCAGGTAGCCGTAGTACAGGCCGGATTGCACGCTGCTTACGGTGTTGGTGGCGAGCACACGTGTGGGCTTGCGAATGTCGACACGGGGCAGCCGCGCGGTGCGCGAGAACAGGGCGTCGGCGGAAATACCGATTCCCGGCGTGATCACTCCGCCCAGGTACTCGCCCTTCTGCGATACCACGTCGAAAGTTGTCGCAGTGCCGAAGTCCACAACAATACAGGGTCCGCCAAATTTTTCGAAGGCAGCAACGCTGTTGACGATACGGTCGGCGCCAACTTCCGCAGGGTTGTCATAATGCACTGGCATGCCCGTCTTGACGCCCGGCTCGATGAAGAGCGGCTTGATGTGGAAATAGCGCTCGCAAACCTCGCGCAAGGTGGAGTCGAGCGGTGGCACGACCGAGGAGATGACAGTTCCGCGCACGGAAGACACCTCCAGGCCATGCATGGCAAAAAGGTGGCGAAACAGAACACCATACTCGTCAACGGTCTGCGACTTGACGGTCGTGACCCGCCAATTTGCTATAAGGCGGCGATGGGAGGCCTCCGATGATTTCGGCTCGAATACTCCCAGGACCGTGTTGGTATTGCCTACATCCAGGACCAGCAGCATTTACTTTTTCCCGTCGATTGCCCGCACCGTACCCGAAAGCACTGTCTTGATCCCGCTGGCCGTGCGCACCAGCAGGAAGCCGCGCTCGTCGAGGCCTTGCGTGACACCCTCGTATCCACCGTCTTCGTCAACGTGGACGTAGCGTTCGCGGGTGAAGGAAGAGTGTTCTTCGAAGCGGCGGAAAATTGCTGCTCGTGCTTGCCCGGCATTTTCAAGCAATTCGCGATAGGCGGCGTCGAGCGATTTTAACAAGGCAGCCGTTAGCTCGACGCGCGACCATTCGCGCCCGGTCTCCAGCCGCAGCGAAGTAGCGATGGGCTCCAGGTCGGCGGGGAACGAAGTATGGTTCACATTGATGCCGATGCCCAGAACGATATAGCGAACGCGCGTCGCCTCGGCATTCATCTCGGTCAGGATGCCGCAGAACTTCTTGTCGTTCAGCAGAACATCGTTTGGCCAGCGCAGATCGGGATGTAACCCTGTGGTTTGTTGGACTGCTTCCACCACGGCGAGGCCCGTCATCAGAGACAACAGCAGAGCGTCGACGGGAGCAAGCTGGGGCCGCAGGATTACCGAACAATAGATGCCGACTGAAGGCCCCGAATCCCAGGTATGCCCGCCGCGACCGCGTCCGGCGGTCTGCTCCTCGGCCAGGAACACGGTGCCCTCCGGCTCACCCGCGGCGGCCGCGTTCATGGCCTCGGTGTTGGTCGAGGCGATGCTGAAGTAATGGTGGATGCGAGCACCGAGCGTGTTCCCCGGCAGCATGGGAGCGAGTATTTCTGGCAAGAGTAAGTCAGGCATAGAGTTTAGTTGGTAGCCGGTTGCGGGGTGTCCGGTGATCTGCACACCCAGCTCGCGCAGCTGTTGCACCGCTCGCCACACCTCAGAACGGCTGGTCGAGAGTTCCTCGGCAATGCGCGTTCCGCTAATGACGATAGTGGCATTATCGCTCAACAGGCGCACGATGCGGTCGAGCCGCGAATCGGTCGAGCTATTGGTCGGGCGATGGGTCTCGTTTTGGGTTGAGGGTTGCGATAGCAGAATTATCTGCTGCCGACGACAAGTTGAACAGTAGAAGCGCGCCGGAATCTCTAAGGCTTGTGCGTCAAGCTGGCAACGAACAAATCAATCCACCGCCGTTGTTCAGGCGTTTCCGGGATGGGGACACCGCGGGCGCGTTCCACTGCCCGGACCGCCGAGTCAGGGCTTATTCCCTTCAAGGTCAGCAAACAAGCCGCCATCAGCCCGGACCTTCCAACTCCCTGCCGGCAATGAATCACCACGCCCTCTCCGGATGACAGCGAAGCATCAATGTCGTCAAGCACCGGGACAACTTCTGACGGAGACGAGGGAACCTGAAGGTCAGGAACTGAAAGCGAAATAAACCTCATGCCACTGCTGTGTGCCTCTCGCCGTTCCTGCTGAAGGTCAAGCTCTTGTTCTTCGTTCGGAGTCAGTAAGGAGAGCACGATACCAATACCCGAGGACCTCCAATTCTTCATCTCATCCTGCAGCCATTCACCGCCGCGAGGGCGAGCGGAAATCGCCAACTTGCCTCGCCACGTGCCATCAATCCAGTAGAGCTTGGTTGCCATTCTCAGAATTCTTCTTTCCTGACTACCTCACGGGGCAGCTTGTCGACATCTATCCCACGGCTCCGAAGTACGTAGATGCGATGGTGTCCATCGAGTATAGTCCCGTCCGGGCGGGCCTTCAGGCAGTCTCTCCGGCCTGGCACAAGAGACTGCACAAGTATTTCGATTGTCAGCCGTTCGAAGACGGCTAGTTTGCCCGGGTTAAGGGAAGAATCCGGATGGAGCGATTTCAGTGGCGCTGGAGCTTTCACTGGATTCGGATGCTCCGAATATAGGCTCTATGCGGGCTGCAAGCGCATGCTCATGTCAACCGCCGGCACGGAGTGCGTGAGCGCGCCGATGGAGATGAAGTCCACACCAGCTTCGGCATAGGCGCGGATGTTGGACAGGTTGATGCCGCCCGAGGCCTCAAGCGGGACTTTGCGATCAAGCCCGGCGACGCGCTCGACAGCTTCGCGAACCTGCTCCGGCGTCATGTTGTCGAGCAGAATGGCTTCGGCTCCATGTTGCAGGGCCTGTTCGAATTCATCGAGAGAACGAACTTCGATTTCGACCGGCATATTGTTGTGCCGATTTCGCAGTGCAGTCTCCAAGGCGGGGACTGCTCCCCCGGCCAGGGCAATGTGATTGTTCTTGATCAGGATTCCGTCGCTCAGGTCAAGCCGGTGATTGGTTCCACCGCCGCAGCGCACTGCCCACTTGTCGAGCAGGCGCAGGCCGGGAACCGTCTTGCGAGTATCGAGGATTACGGACTTGGTTCCGGCGACGGCATCGACATAGTGCCGTGTGGCCGTGGCGATGCCGCTCATGCGCTGCATGATGTTGAGTATGAGCCGCTCGCAGGAGAGGATCACGCGTGCATTGTGGCGGATGACAGCGACCGTCTGGCCCTTGCGCAGGCGGACACCGTCGAAGATTTCGGGACTGCTGCGGACATCCGGGTGCGATGTGACCTTGCCGTCGAGCTGCGCGTAGATGTCGAGAATCGGCTGGATGCAACCGAGCCCGGAGAGAACGCAATCCTGCTTGGCGATGATGGTGGCCGAGGCGCGTTGCATGGGATCAATGCATGCCTGGCTGGTTGCGTCCTGAGTTGCGTAGTCTTCCTTCAGGGCGTTTTCAAGGAGTGCGGTAATTCTGCGGCCTGTCCAATCCACCTGTACTCTCCGGAAGCACAATTCGCTTCTAGCAGCCTAATTCCTGCAGGGCGGCCTTCGCTTTTTCGAGAAGGACCTCAACTTCGCCTTTCCGTTTCTTCAGTCCATACACAACGCTGGAGGGCGCCTTGGACAGGAACGCATCGTTGGAAAGCTGTGCCGTTGCGCGGCCCAGTTCGCCCGACAGCTTCGTCAACTCTTTGTTAAGGCGGTCGCACTCGGCGGCAACATCAACCTTGCGCTCATAGATGACGCGCACGTCGAAGCGCGCCGTGCTGCGCGCCCCCGGAACCTTTGCCAGCGAAGTGTCCGCGAATCTTATCTCTTCCACGTCCGCCAGCAACCCAATTGCATTTCGGTCGCGCTCGATCCACGAACGAACCTCAGCATCCGCGAAGACTTCGACAGGAAGCTTCTGCTTGCGATCGACCTTCAGTTCGGTGCGGAGGTTGCGTACGGCAGCGATCAAGTCTTGAAGGACCGCCATCTCGGTTTCGGCGGCGGTATCCACCTGCAATGGATCAGGCTTGGGATACGCGGCCAAGGCTATGGATTGCAGCGGGGGATTTCCATCGTAAACCGCGTGCCATAGTTCCTCGGTAATAAAGGGCATGAAAGGTGAAAGCAGCCGCAGGGCACCCTCGAAGATGCTGACCACATTGGCGAACGCCGCGCGTGCCTGCTCACGATCGGCTGCGGCCAGACGTGGCTTCATCAGCTCAATGTACCAGTCGCAATATTCGCCCCAGAAGAAGTGGTAGACCACATGAGCGGCTTCGTGGAAACGATAGGTCTCCAGCGCTTCGTTGATCTCCTGCGCCACGCGGTTAAAGCGCGAGAGAATCCAGCGGTCTTCAAGGCTGACGACGGTGAAATTCGATAGCCCTGGGGTTGGCAAGATCGGCAGCCGTGTGCGCGATTTCTGCCAGCGACCACACACCCGCTTCCTGCGCTCGATCGACATTCATGAACAGGAAGCGCGCGGCGTTCCAGATCTTGTTGGCGAAAGCGCGGTAGCTTTCGATGCGGTTCTCGGAAAAGGCAATGTCCGTGCCGGGAGCGGCCATGATGGCCAGGGTGAAGCGCACCGCGTCGGTGCCGTACTTCTCGGTGATGGCGATGGGATCGACCACGTTGCCTTTGGTCTTGGACATCTTCTGCCGCTCGGCATCACGTACCAGGGCATGGATGTAGACGGTACGAAAGGGGACGTCACCGTGCTCGTGACCGCGCATGAAATGGCAATTCATCATGATCATGCGTGCTACCCAGAAGAACAGATATGTCGAATCCGGTAATGAGCAGCGTTGTGGGATAGAACGCGTCGAGCTCAGGAGTCTTGTCCGGCCAGCCGAGACCGGAACAGGGCAGCAGCCCGGAAGAAAACCAGGTGTCGAGAACATCGCTGTCCTGCTCGAGACTACTGCCTGCGCACTTCCGCAATTGGACGGCGTCTGACGAGAGACGATGACCTCGCCGCAATCTTTGCAATGCCACGCCGGAATGCGATGCCCCCACCAGAGTTGCCGCGAAATACACCAGTCGTGGATGTTGCGCATCCATTCGAAGTAGGTCTTGCTGTAGTTCTCGGGGACAAACTTGATCTCGCCCTGCTCCACCGCCTCGATGGCGCGATCGGCCAAGGGCTGAATCTTCACAAACCACTGTGTCGAAAGCCGGGGCTCAATGATCGTCTTGCAACGGCTGCAGGTTCCCAGCGGGACGACGTAGTCCTTTTTGCCGACAAGGTATCCGCCCTTCTCCAAGTCCTCGAGCACGCGTTGCCGCGCCTCGAAGCGGTCGAGCCCAGAGTAGCGGCCAGCGTTCTCATTCATCTGCGCGACTTCGTTCATGACCTCAACTTGCGGCAGGTTGTTGCGCAAGCCGGCTTCGAAGTCGTTGGGATCGTGCGAAGGCGTGACCTTCACCGCGCCCGTGCCGAACTCGGGATTGGCCAGAATGTCATCGGTGACGATCGGGATCTCGCGATTCATCAACGGCAGCAGCACATGCTTGCCGTGAAGATGCTGGTAGCGCTTGTCCTCGGAGTTCACGGCGATCGCAGTATCGCCGAGCATGGTCTCGGGACGTGTTGTGGCAACGACAATGAATTCATTCGGGCTGCCGACCACCGGATAGCGAATCTCGATAGAGCTTGCCCGGCGTCTCTTCGTGGACCACCTCGAGATCAGACACCGCGGTGATGCAGCGCGGACACCAGTTGACGATGTACTTGCCGCGATAGATGAGTCCTTCTTCGTAAAGGCGGACAAATGCCTCGCGCACGGCGCGCGACATACGCTCATCCATGGTGAAGTATTCACGCGACCAGTCGACCGACGTTCCGAGCCGCTTCATCTGCTGCAGGATGACGCCGCCATAATGCCGCTTCCAATCCCATACGCGCTCGACGAAAGCTTCACGGCCAAGCTCACGGCGGCTCTTGCCCTCGCCGGCGAGCTGGCGTTCCACCATAAGCTGGGTGGCGATGCCGGCATGATCGGTGCCGGGAAGCCACAGCGTAGGCATGCCCGACATCCGCTTCCAGCGAATGACGATGTCGATCTCGGTGTGCTCGAGCATGTGGCCCATGTGAAGGTGGCCGGTGACGTTGGGTGGGGGCAGGGTCAGCGTGAAGGTTGGCTGCTTCGATCCGGGCGCAGGGCGTTTCGACATGAAACAGCTTGTGCTCGACCCAGTACTCTGCCCAACGCGGCTCGATAGATCCGGGCTCATAAGCTTTAGGAAGATCGTGAGGCATGCAATCCGTTCGGTGGAAGATAAAGTTCGATATTAAGCGGCAGGAAAAGCGGGGTCAAACCGGGGCGGACCGTAAACTGGCGGGTGAAACACAGGTTTAGGATTTCTGCGGCAGATTCAGCTGTTGCATCCAGTCCAAAGAATGAACTAGACTAAGCGGACTTAGTTTACTCATGAAAACGATTAATATTCATCAAGCCAAAACACAGCTTTCCAGGCTGGTTGACGAGGCGAGCAAAGGCGAGCCCTTCATCATTGCCAAGGCGGGCAAGCCGGTTGCGAAAGTAATCGCTCTGCAAGCCCCCGTAGGCCGGCGAGTTCGTCGCCTGGGATTCCTGAAGGGACAGATCGCCGTGCCTGACGACTTCGACCAGATGGGCAGAGAAAAGATCGAGCGGTTCTTTGCAGGAGAACAATGAAACTGCTGCTCGACACCCACCTTCTGCTCTGGGCCGCGGGGGACCCCCGGCGCCTGCCAGCTAAGGGCCGCCGGTTAATCAGCGGCACGAACAACCAGCCGCTTTTCAGTGCTGCCAGTCTGTGGGAAGTGGCCATCAAGAGCGGACTGGGCCGGAAAGACTTCGTCGTCGATGCCCGTATCTTGCGCCGCGGCCTATTGGACAACGGGTACATGGAGCTCCCGATCATGAGCGACCACGTTGTGGCCATCGAGAGTCTGCCGCAGATTCACAAAGACCCTTTCGATCGCTTGCTAGTGGCACAGGCGATGGTCGAGGGGATCACATTACTGACCACCGACCCAGTCGTTGCTCAATACCCCGGACCAATTCAGAAACTGTAACTTCTCTCATGCCGAATCGGCTGTATGGTTGCCGCGTCTGGTTCCGGGTCTAATTGTGCAACGGGCTAGAACGGCCAGAGATGCTTTTTCTTCTTCTTGGATGTGCTCTCGGTTGCTTTGTCGAGCGGCGGAGCCTCGGTCTGTGACGCGGCCGTCGCCCCGGAGCTCGTTTTGCTAGTGGTCGCTGCTGGAGCGGTTGAAGGTGAGCCGGGAGTCGAAGCTTCCCCCGCGGAGGCGGTCGGCGCTGTACCCGTGCCGGAGGCTGGCGAATTCGCCGATGCCGGCGCCAGATCGTTGCCCAAGTCAGTCGCAGGACTATTCGCGTCTTTGGCTGCGGGTGTGCCGTCGGGCGATCCCGCGGCGATCGGTGAAGGCTGGCCAGCCGCCGGAGCCGCGCCAGTGCCGCTGCCGGAAGAAGGTGTCAAGATCTCGGCGCCAGCAGAATTGCCCGCGGACGAAGCTGCTCCCCCAGCCGCAGGAGCTGCGCCAGCGCCGGTGGCTTCCGTCGCTGGGTGGACGTTCCCGGCCCCGACAACCCCAGTCATCAAGGTAGCGGCGGCCGCGCGCACGAAATCAGGGGCGCTCGCTTGCTTGGGATCGACCAGGGTCGGCTCTCCCACGGTGGCGGCCTCAGTCACGTCCGGAGAATGCTTGAAGTTTTCCATCAGTTTGCCGTACATGCCTTGATGGCCTCGGCTCTCCTGCTCCTTCTTGTTCTGCGCGATGGCTTCAGGAGTCGGAGTCGGAACCGGCTGATGCATGGCCTCCAGCTCTTTCTTCGCATCGGCCACGCGCGTCTCAAGGGGATAGCGGGTAATGATGCGCGAATAAGCATCCGTAGCCTGTTGCGTGTACTGCTTGATCAGGCCGCCCTTTTGCTGCTCGGTCAGTTTCGAAGCCCGCAAGACGTCGATTTCTTTCTGATAGCTCTCGCCCAACTCATAGAGGGCCTCGTCGGCGCCGCTGTAGAGCGGGTAGGTGTCGACCAGTGACTTGAAACGGGCGATGGCCGCCGGCCAGGCCTCCCGCATGTAGTAGAAGTGGCCGATGAGATATTCGCGCTCTGCCAGTACTTCCTGTACCTGCAGCAGGCGCTCTTTGGCTTCCGGCACCAGCTTGCTGTCGGGATACTGCAGGATCAGTTGGCGGTATTCGTCCTCCGCGCGCTTGGCGTGGGTGAAATCGCGATCCGGCTTCTCCATTTCTTTGTAATGGATGTTCGCGATCTTCATCTGAGCTTCGGCGGCCTCAGGCATGTTGGGGAAGAAGGTCTGGAAGTCCTTGTACTCGCTCTCCGCCTGGGTCCAGGCAGCAGAACCACCTTCCGCGTACCAGGAGTCGCCGATGGCCAGCTTGGCGCGGGCCACGTATTCGGAGTCAGGATAGGTGTTGATCAGGGTCTGAAGGCTGAGGCGCGCAACGTCGTACTTGTTGTGCTTCATCGCATCCATCGCGCGGTCATACAGCACCTTGTCCGGCTGCTTAGAGTCGATATTGGCGATGGGGTTCTTAACTCTCTTGTTGGTGCAGCCGGCTGCCAGGAGCATGGCGCCCAGCAGCAGGGCCACGATTATGCGACGAAACATCTAAACCACCTCAGGTACGGTTCCCTTACAAATTATGCTTGCAGCAGCAAGGCATCCTGTGCCGCGCGCAGCAGCGCCTCGGCGTTCTCGGCCGGATTGCCGTGCCCGAACACGTGGCTGCCTGCAACCAGTATTTCGGCGCCGGCCCGCACCGCCGGCCCCACCGTCTCAAGGTCAATGCCGCCGTCAATCTCGATGCGGAAATCCACGCCCTTCGCAGCGCGCATGGTGGTCAGCTTACGGACCTTCTCCAACGCGCCGGGGATGAATCTCTGCCCTCCAAAGCCCGGGTTCACCGACATGACCAACACGTAGTCAACGATATCCAGCACCTCGCCCAGGGTCTGCACCGGCGTCGCCGGATTAATGACCACCCCGACCCGCGCGCCGCAACTGCGAATCAGCTCCAAGGATCGATTCAGGTGGCGAGTTGCCTCCTGGTGCACCGAAATCCAGTTTGCTCCGGCATCCGCAAATGCCGGGATGTATTCGTCAGGATTTTCGATCATCAGGTGGCAGTCGAGCGGGACATCCACCGCTTTGCGCAGCGACGCGACCACAGGTGGACCGATGGTGATGTTGGGCACAAAGTGACCATCCATCACATCGACATGCAACACTGTGCCGCCGCCTCGGATTGCCGCATGAGCATCCTCGGCCAAGCGGGCAAAATCAGCCGATAAAATGGAAGGCGCCAGCTGAATCAATTAAAGACACTTCTCTCCCGAGAGATGAAGAAATTTTAGCACGTGGGGCGGAGTGGTTCGCCGCTAAAGTACCGCAAGGAGGAACGGTCTGTGGGGCGGCTGGTGGTTGTCCAGCAAGGCTCGACTACACCGCTGGAGCCGGAGTGAAGCGAGAGTCCGCTTACGGTGAGTGGAGGTTTGAGGAAGTGGAGGCCGGGCGCTGGGCTAAGATGTAGCCATGACGAACGACGCAAACGATTCAACCCAAAACGCGAGTTCCGACGCAATCGAACATGTGGCCGAGGCGCGCCGCCGGCTGGGCTTGCTTCGCCAGCAACTCGACGCGCATCCTGACCTGGAGGTCGCGATCGAGCGCCTGGAGATGGCCCTCAGCATCTTGACTACAAAGACCGGCGGAATGCTGTGATTGCTGTGATCTGGTGGCGATTGAGGCCGCGCTCCGCGCTAGAATTCCGCGAGCGGGCGGGATGGAATGCTCCGTGGCGGCAGCGAAACCGTTTGCCGAAGCAGATGGGCGAGACCCTCTTCGAGACCGACCATCGGACGCCAGTTCAGGGTCTGCGTGATCTTGCTGATATCTGAGGTGAGTGACGCGCGATCGTAGGTGCGAAACAGGTCCTTGTCCTGGATGACCGGTCGCTTGTCCCCCGCAGTCCCCAAAAGAATCTTCAATACATCCCGGATGGAAGTTGCCCGGCCAGTGCCAACGTTAAAAACCTCATATCTCTCGAATTGGTGAGTGAGGGCCGCATAGATCGCCTTGACTACATCTTCCACATGAATGAAGTCTCGGGTTGTTTCTATCGCACCCATGCGAATCTCTGGCGAAGGGCCATGCAGTAGGTCGATGATTCTTGGAATCACATGCGGATTCGTATCGCGTGGTCCATAGACATTGAAGATGCGAAGCGCGACGCATGACAGAGCAGGATTCGTTCTGGCGGCGCCTGCAATAATCTCCTCGAGCAGGAACTTCGACAAGCCGTAAGGATTGCTGGGGGCAGGTGTCTCCGTCTCCTTGTGTACTTGGTCAAGCAGCGGATATACGTCTGCCGTAGATGCCGCTATCAGCTTGCGCGTGGGAAGGCCGCGCAAAGCGCGTGCTATGACATCGGTTGAGCGCACATTGGCGAGGAACGTTTCTGCGGGATTGGCCATGCAGTGCGGGATGTAATGTATCGCTGCCAGGTGGATGACGGCGTCAGGACGAAAGCCGCGAATAACTTCAAATACAGTCACTTCGTCGGCAAGAGCGAGATCGAGATCCAGGAATTGTACGCTTCTCGGGACGTGCTCTCGACGGCCCGAGTAGAGGTTGTCGATCACCAGTACTTCGTGCTTACGCGAGATTAATTCCGAAACCAGATGGCCGCCGATAAAGCCTGCGCCACCGGTTACGATAATCTTGGATAATTTGTTCACATTGATCTCGATTCGACGACGGGCATCTGCAATAACTTGTCAATCAAGACATCCCAATCCAAGGACTTGCTTGCCTGCAGGCCGGCCTGAGAATATAGGTTCCAGGCCTGCAATAGTTGCAGAACTCCATCACTAACTCCGTCGGCCGAAGGCTCCGTAACGCCTCCGATTCCGTACTGCTTCACCACATCCTTGGCACCATTTTCAGGATAATCGGTGGTAACTACCGGAAGTCCGCTTGCCATGGCTTCAGCGATGACTCGTGGGAAACCTTCCCGCCGGCTAGTCAGAAGCAAGACCTGCGAGCTTGACAAAAGTTTGATCTTCTCTTCCTCGGTCACCTGTCCGAGAAAATCAACTTTACCCGCGATATTCAGACGTCTTGCAAGGAGGGGTAATTCGTCCATGGCCGGACCAGTTCCTACTATACGCAACCTTCCCTTGAACCCTTTCTTGAGCAGATGTTCATAGGATGCTAGCGTGAGTGGCAGATTCTTGTGTTTGGCCAAGCGCCCCACGTAGAGCAGGCCATCGCGCTCTGTTGCCGGGGCACAGCGGTATTGCTGAGGATAGATGCCGCTGGGTAGGTATTCGAATGAGCGGCCCGACAGTAGCTCCATTTGCTCCTTCAGAGCGGTGCTGTTGGCAATATTTATGAAGACCAGGCGTGGAAAATATCTTTGCAAGACAGCAAATAATATATCTTTGCGAAACTCGCACCAATCGATTGCGGCTTTGCATCGTATCGCGCGCGGAGCCAAAGCTATGTGCGCAAGAGGCCACTGATTGAAAACAAAGAAGTCGAATGCCTCGGAGTCGATATGCCGGCACCATGCCGCATAGCGAAGCAGGGGATAAGGCCGCCGGCGGAGCCATTTGAGCATAGGCCGCTGGTAATCATATGCCGTGGGATAACGGTGGATGGTTAGATTGCCATGAACTTCTGCGATTTCACTTCCGGGCACATTCCGGCTGCAGAAAATCTCGACGAAGTGTCCACGGCGGGCCAATGCCTCTGCCATCTCGGCATAGCGAATTTCCTGTCCACCTATGTTCGGGGAGAATAGCTCTGTGAGTAGGGCGATTCGCACGCGGCCGCCAACCAGACATCACAAACAAAATGAAGAGGCGCCAATTCGCCCGGCGCTACTTTTCAGGATTCCCCGGCTGTGAGTGCAATACCTGGGATAGAACGTTACTCAGGGCACTGCCTGCCTCGAGCCACGTAAACGTGCGGGCCCGCTCGACGCCTGATTGCTGCAGCTTGCAGCGGTAGTCCTGATCCTGCGAGAGGCGGACCATCGCTGCGCAGGCCGCGTCCACATCATGAACTTTGATTTTGAGGGCAGCATCCGCCACAACCTCCGCTAGCGAGGTCGAGTCGCTCACGACTGCCGGCGTGCCGGTAAGCATTGCCTCCAACGGCGGATATCCAAATCCCTCATATTCGCTGAGAAGAAACAGCGCCATCGCGTGGCGGTAGAGGTAGCTCATCTCAAAATCATGAAGACCACTGAGTATCACGACCCTATCGGACAATCCGACTTCCTTGATCAGCCGAATGGTCTCTGGCTTCCACCGATCAGGGTAGGCGACGATTACCAGGAACTCGGGAATGTCCCGACGCACCTTGGCCATAGCCTCAATAACAGTGCGCAAGTTCTTGCGCGGGGCGAAGGTGCCGACAAACAAGAAATACCGCCCATCGTGTAATCCAGGAGGTCTGCGGTCGTTGGAGTCGTCGGCCAAGTCGGAACGCAAGCCGTTATGGACGACCGCAACTTTGTTCGGCTCCACGCCAAATTCCCGAATGAGATCCGCACGGGTATGATTCGATACCGCGATGACCGCAGACGCTCGCCTCAAAAGGTGCGGCAGAATCTTCCTGTAATAGATCCGAAGCCTCGGAGCCTCTTGAGGATAAAAAAGCGGAATTAAGTCGTGTACAACGACAATCTGTGGTACCGGGCACCATAACGGGCCTTCAACGCTGGGCGAAATCGACAGATCGATCTGGCCGGATCTCAGGTGGAGTGGCAGTAGAGCATTTGTCCACGCTAGCCGCACCACGCTGGCAAGCGACCCATTCTCAGCGGCTAGTCCCGGAAAGGTATGGGCAGTCTGTAGTTCCGGCCTATTCTGGATATGCTGGGAACTGCCATAGACCACAATCCGATGGCCGAGAGTCGCAAGACACTCGATCAGGCCACAAACGTAGGTTGTAATCCCGCTATATTTGTTTCCGATAAAGGCAGCATTGATAGCTACTCGCACCGGTGGATTCTAAACTCAGCTAGCATCTTGCCGTCCGCCGGGTTCAGGCTAACTTAGATGGCTGAAGGATGGGTTCTCTCAGAAATGTACGGTAAAAGCGTCTAAGCAGAGTCTCCGGAAGGAGCCTGCAGGGAATACGAAGCAGAAGGTTTGCCAGAAAGTAAGGTGTTGATAGGAAGCCTATCTTGTGCATCTTTCGCAGGAAGTTGACCTCGTTCCGAATATAGGCTATCCCCCTGCGACGCCGGAGCATTTCGCTGCCCGCACGAGCAAATACCAGAACCTCCGGCATGTTGTAGAGCCGGTAGCCGAGTATCATCATGCGTGCCCACAAGTCGTAATCTTCAAAGAAAGGGCATGCCTGGTAGCCACCGGAGGCAATTACATCGGCTCGGCGGAAGAGCACGGCGGAAGAGTGACCAATCGGATTCCGGAAACGGGCATAGGGTCCCAGTTTCACGACGTCAGGCCCGGACCGTATGGCATAGGGCCCGCGAGGATCACCGGAGAACTCCGCTGCCCATGCACTCAAGACGCTGCAGTCGGGATGCTGCTTCATGAAGTTGAACTGCATCTCTAGCCTGGTGGAGGGGCAGACATCGTCGGAGTCCATGCGGGCGACAAAGTCTGATCGACAATGTCGCAGACCCTCCGCCAAAGCTGTTCCCACTGGCACGTTCTGCTGTAGTGGAATAACAACCAGCGGGAGTTTCACAATGTACTGTGCCAGCACATCGTCCAATTCGCGCGTAAGGGGTCCATCCTTAACGACAATGACTTCATCGGGCTGCAAGGTCTGGGCAACCAGACTGTCAAGGGACTGCCTGAGGTGCTCGGGAGACTCCCCGCGATATGTGGACATCAATACTGCGATAGACATCGAGCGAAGTTCCTACAAAGACTCAACGCTGCGGAAGAGAAAGTTATGGAGTCGATCGCTAACCCGACCTGCATTCATCCAGCGCTCGATTCTCTCGCCTGTAACCAGATCGAACATCCCATCTAATGTTCTACACTCGTATCCAAACTTCTCAAAAAGATGGAACGTGTCTCTGAAGTTCTGATTTATGCCGGTTGGAATGACCTTGTCTTTCAGCAGGATCTCCACCAGCCATGTGGGCTGAGGATGTCTTTGGAGCAGGCTGGCTGCTCCTTTTAGCACTTCGAGTTCGAAACCTTCGACGTCGATCTTGACCACGATTCTTTCGCCGTGAAATCTGTCGCAAAGTACTGTATCCAGGGTAGTTAGCGGCACGACTTGGGCGTGTCTGCCGTCGCTCTGTGCCCAGCCTTTGACAAACGAAGCTATGCCTCCAAATCCGTGGATCAAACCCAGGCCGCATTGACTCCCCAGGCCCATCGGGAAGACTTCGACATTGTTATACCCGTTCTGCCACAAATTTTGATACAGGAATTGCAGATTCCTGGGTGAGGGTTCGAATGCAAGAACGTGTTTTCGATGTAATGAAGCCAGGCAGGAGTACAAACCGATATTTGCACCGATGTCCAAGACGACATGGTGCGTGGACAAAAGATTCAGAAACGCTTCTATTTCATGGCTTTCCCATTCGGGTTGAGTCATCCGCGGGTCCCCGGCCAACTTAAATCCGTACGGCGTGTCTCTTAACTGGTGACCGACGAGTAAATCTCGCAGCTCGCGATAAAGCCGGCCGGCGGACGGTGCGTAGGTATCGATATATTTCCTGCAACGCTGGAGGAACACAACTATAACCGGGTACTAACCTTGGGATGCTCGTACCGCGACAACACGGGATTCCCCGATTTTTCCGAGCGCCCAGGAAAATGCAACGACAGCGAGCGTGGCAAGGACCAGGCTGGGTATGCGCTCGTAGACGTATCCCAGGTTCCCACGTGGAGCGAAAAGCGCCCGGCTTAAGCATTCCGCCCATATTCCAGCATATAGCGACCGATGGCTTAGCAGTTGCACAAACCAATGGCACGTAAACCCGAATATCGCGGAGCCGATCATGATGGCTGTGATCCCACCAAGCAAGTAAAGTTCCAACAGATAGTTGCCACCGGTACCTGCCATCAGGTCATCGCTATACTGCTTTGTCAGCAGCCGATCCAGGGTAGCAGGGAGGTTCTTATCCTCGCCCACATCGGTCGTACACATGCCTAGCGCGCTATAGGGAATAAGCTTGGCAGTCAAGGAAACCAGGAGCGGCTGACAGGGATAAGTTATATCGGTATTATCCTGAAAAAAGCCCATCGTATTCATATAGCCAAAATAATCTACGATTTGGGGGCGTCCCTGCTCATCTTCTCCAAACATGGTATCTCCACGAGTCATTGCCGGCACAATCAGGATGAAGGCCCCGATCAGAGCAATCTGAACCAACCTCTTAAAGCTAACCGTGGTCCATCCGCGCGCTATGGCGATGAACAATATCGGTACGATGGCTTGAGCGGCAAAGAAACGGCCCCACCGGAGCGAAATGAGCAAGCGCGGAGCAATCGTAAGAACAACAACCCAAAGCAGCTTTCGCTTCTCAACTAAGGCATCCTTCGCGCATCCTATATACAAAAGGCCGAAGAATAGATGGGTATAAAGTACCGCCTGCTGGAATAGAGAGATTCCATGCCCCTCATTGTAGTTTACCGTGAAGCGATAAGCACTGAACTGTATCGCAACGGCGAATGCCGGAATTGCCAGAAATACGACAGCGCGATAGGAGAAAACCTCGCACCGATCCAGAACTTCTTGTGAGCTGCCGAGGCTCGATATCCTGGGAACTGGTATGAGATATCCAATTGCGAAAAGCACAAGTGCAGCGATACTAATCCACAGGAATTTGGCCTCGATGGGGCTATCCAGCCCCAGCCAGAACTTCAGCAAAATGCTCTGCAGCCACCAGAAAAGTACGCATGAGAAGACGTACGTGACCAGAAACAGCCAGGCAAGAGGACTAGGGCGTCGTTGTTCGAGAGAATTTCTCAAAAGCCACCGATTATGTGTGCACGGTTTGCGCGACAGTCTCTGTTGTTGCTGCAGGGAATCCACGATCAACATCGAGATAGCCCAGAGCGATGGCTTTGGCGCTGTACATATCGACGGGTACTGGAGACAATGGTTTTGAGTTCACCGCGCGACGAAGCACTTCCAAGACTTCTCCTCTCTCCAGCGATATCGGGAAAAGATGGATAGCGTCACCGACTCGAGATAACGCGATTTCGATTCCGCCTCCCGAGGCCGGCATCGCGACCGTGCAGCCCTGGCTTAAAGCTTCTACATAGGTAATCCCGAAGCCCTCGGTGGGATTCCCTGATACAAAAACCTTGCTATGACGAAGATAGTCCCTCACTTCGAGACTACTGAGGCCGGTCCTGAACTCTACGCGTGGATCGTCACCTGTCATGGCGGAGAGGATCCCCAACACTGGTCCGTCGCCGACTATAAGAGCTCGTAAATGGGGGTAATCGTCGAGAAGGTCACGAATGGGTGGTAAGAGGCAGTCCAGGTTTTTGGCAGGAACCAGCCGCCCAACGTAGGTGATATAGATGCGGTCATTCTCGATGGCCGGCAAATGCTCCAGGTACAAAGACTTCACTGGATTGTGAACCACTGCATCGACTTTGACATTATAGAAGGCCCGCAAGTGGGCCGCGAGATAGTGCGACACGCAAACCAGCCGGGCTCCAGAGGTCGCATTGGCCATCTTGTATGACGCCACGAACCCCGCCACCTTCGCCCAACCCTGCCCTGGCACCTGGGGTACTCCATGCGCGACGCAAATTGCCCGCCTCGCTATCGGGACTGCCAAAACGGCAGTTGTACTCAGAATCTTTAGCACACGCCGGTCGCGGAGTTCACTCCAGCGAGATAGTATCCGCGAAGGACGGATAATTTCGCATGGCATACCTAGTTGGGCGAAACCGCTCTCCAAGCCTTCCGCGAAGCTAGCCACGCCTCCCGTCTCATGTCCTCCCGTGATCAACACCTTCTCGGGAGCGTGCCAGTTCACAAGATGGCCTCTACTCGAAATGGAGCTATGGCATCCTGAGTTCGCTGACGAGACCGGCGTTTTGTGCGAAAGATAGCCGTCGCTGCGACGAGTCCGATAATGCCTGTGCAGACAAAATAGACGATTGAAGTCCCAGTGACTCCCCACCGGGGAGCGGTAACGTATGCTCCGGCGCTGGTGAGCGCTGCGACTGCAAGTGCCTGCCACATGAGCGGGTCTTCTTTGTGGGATCGCAAGTAGATGGCCTCGCTCTGGACAATCAAGGTGCTGACCGCCGTCAGCAGCAGCAAAGCAAAAACTCCGGGCGAAACCATACGCGCTGCGAAGCCAGGAAAGAGCTTTTGCATAGCGAGGACCGCGACCATGCACATTACAACCAGGACACCCAGCAAGGACAATGATTGCCATAAGGTTCGGAAGAAGAGATGATCCAAACGGGCGTATTCTCTTCTGGCGATCAGTTGGCCGAAGGGCGCAGCTTTGGTAGACATCCAGGCGAACACCAGGTTCCATAGGTAACCGGCGATAGAGATCGACATGCCCATGCGGCCGGCCTCCACCGCTCCTCGCGAAGCAAATAGCACAGGCGTCAACACCTGAACCGTGAAGTAGGAGCAGAGCCAGGTAATGGCGATCTTCCACTGAAACGACCACACCTCGGCCCTCCAGGAGAGAGCGGTGCGATCATACTTTGCGCGAAGCAGGCCGCTGAACAGGCCCCGGCGGCTCCAGAGGAAAGTACTTGCGACCGCAACATAGGCCACCATTACAAATGCAGGCGAGTAGAGTCCCTTGCCCAGAAGCATGCATGTCCATGCGGCGAAGACGGAAACGATAGCCTGGGCGAAGCGCATACCGGCCACCTGGCGCACCTGGCCGCATCCCTCGACGAATGAGCAAAATGGATTCAATACAAACAGCGCTACTGTCGCCAAGGCAGCGAACGTCCAGGGCCAAAACCAGGTTGCGCTGGTCCCGGGGGCGGTGCGATTGAAGAACAGCATGCCGGCGGGAAACAATGTGATGCCCATCACCAGCCCGGCGACACAATACCAACCTAGTGTCTTGCGAAATATAGCTACCAGCCGAGCACGTCTGGCAGGCTCACCTTCGACGTGGCCATCGGGATGGAAACGAAGGTGGACGGCTTCATGGGCCGCTAGTTGAAGAACTACGAAAGAGAATCCAAGCTCGAATATTACTTGCAGATTCACCAAGCTTAGCAATGTGTAGTAATAGCCCTGCTGAACCTTGCTGAGGAAGTGGACGATGAGCAGTACGGTCCCCGTGCTGCCCACGATCGTGCATACGCGCGCAGCGAACACGTACGCTATCGCGCGGTCCATTCCCAGATGCTTGCGGAACTTGTCCGCCAGAGCCAGAAGACGCTGGATCAAGAACGGGCTCCTGGAGCTGGATGTCTCGGCCGGCTCGAAAACGACGCAAGCAGCTCGCGCACGCCGGCCTTTACGGGATCATTGTCATCGAGCTTCATCCAGACCTGGCGGGCAAACAACCAGGCCGCCGCACAACAAAAGGCAAGAATTGTCCCGCCCACGATGATGAGAACTCTAGGAGGGAAGGAGCGCCGCTCGGGAACTACCGGCTGATCGAGAACCTTGATGGACGGCAGCTCTTTAGCTTCTTCTACCTTGGCCAACTCATATTGCTTGATGAGTACTTCGTACAAAGCTTCCTCGATCTTTGCCTGGCGGGCGAGATCATAGTAGGTGTTTCCGAGTAGGGGCAATTGCTCCAGGGAGGGGTAAAACTGTCCACCTGCGGCAGAAGAATCACTACCTTGAGCTCCGCTCATGGTTTTCAGCTTTGTGCGCAACTCACCTACTCTGGCCGATGCCGCTTTCACCCTGTAATTGTCAGAACCATAAATTTGTCGTAATCCGCTAAGCTCGGTTTCGGCAGCGATAAGCTGGCCTTGTAAGGCCGAAGCGGCGTCCAGCATAGCCTTGCCCTGAATCTGAGGATCGAGAGTTTTATTCTTGCTGGAGAATTGACTTAGCTTCAGGGTGGCGTCGTCCAATTGTTGTTTGACTTTACCCAGGCGCCCCTCCAGAAAGACCCGTTCACGATGTGCGGCAGAAGTAGTCAGGTTCGCAACCCGGGTATTCACCTCGTTGACATAGGCCTGCGCCAACTTCGCTGCCCGCTCAGGACTTCTGTCCTGCACGGCTATAGTGATGATGCCGCTTCGTCTGTCTTCTCCAATAGAAGTACGATTCTGCAAAACCTTTCGTGCGTCCTCGGTGCGCTTCTCCCCATAGACCGCTCTTAGATCGAATTGGCTGATGATGTCGTCCTGGACGGTCCGGCTATTGAGCACCCCTACTACGGTTGCTCCCGAAGTATGCATACCTAGTGCTCCTCCGCCGAGAGTAGCCAGCAAATCGCCACTGCTTGCCATGAGGGCGCTCATCAGAGCGCTACTCGATCCCGACTGGTCGGGAGGCATCAGCCGCGCTATTGCCTGATAGCGGGCAGGGATGAGAAAGGCGAGGAGAATGAATGCCAGCGCACCTATACCCGTGTAGCGGAGCAAGGGCCTCCAACTGTCGCGCAGGAATAGGAAGGCCCAGTGTGCATTGGAAGGCCGGTCAGGGGTCATTTCCACCTTGGCCACCTTTCCAGAGACGGGCACAATCGAGTCTAAATTGTCAGTCATAAAGGGAACTCTCGATGATGGCTACGTACGCAATGTGTCCTATTGCGGGCGCGCTCCCAACATTCTTCTTCCGTTCCATGGTGCATACATGATTTGTATCTGCGTCGTTACATTGTTCATGGGAGACGAGCTCAAAAACGGGAAGTTCCAGCGTTCGTATTGAACCGTAGAAGAAACCTGGATATTGTGTTTGAAAAGCCAATCCACCGAGCCCGAGAAGTCGTTCAGTCCGCCGCCTTCCAGAAGCACCTTGTCCACCCACTGGCGGCGATACCCAAGCTGTATCTTATTGCGGGGTGAAAACCAATAAGTGCTCCACGCCTGGATGCCATCCCCCTGGCGCCCGACCCAGCTGCCAATGATCTGGTTGTAAAGGGTATAGCCCTGGGCATAGCGCTCGTTCTTGTAATATTCTCCGATGCCACGATAGTTGATCAGGTTTGTATAGACTCCCTCAACACGAAGATCTAGTTTCGGAAGATGGGGCAGCTTGGGAAAATAGAGGCCAGAGTCCCAAGCCGACTGTCGTTCTGAATTGATTGGGTTGGGCTGGTCGTTTGCCATGCCATCGACATAAAAGGTTACCCAATCCCGCAATTTTGGTATCCGGTAGGACAAATTAAACCCGGTAAGGCGCTTGCCGGGGTCATTTTTCTGAAAATTGCCGTTGGAATTGAATGTGTGAAGCCAAGTTGCGAGAGTTGCGGGACGCCCCTGGCCTGCCCATATGACGGACAAGGAGCCGCCGAGCTCCAGGTTCGGCGTTACTTTCACCGCCACTTTATCCCCCCAGGTATAAGGCAAGGGGTTAATGGTCTGGTAGGGGTTTCCATAGACCGGAAACTCAGGATAGGGCCCACGCAGCCAGTGATAGCCTGGCAGTGCGCCAACAAACGCAGTATTGCGAATCTTTCCCACCCAGGCAAGGGGCCCGGGAAGCTGAAAGGGTGATACCCGGCCGAATCTCAGCATGGGTTCGGCGACCGCATTGTTGGAAAACATCAGAGACGAGCCGTTGTCCGGTCCCCACCAGTAGCTTTGATAACCGAAGGAAATTTCCCAGTTGGCGACATTCAAAGCTACATAGGCCTCAATCGGGCTGAACTGGTTAGTCGCATTGAATGTCGGGACCGAGGACAACGGCAGAAGAGGCACGCCATTTGTCTCAACGATCTGCTGAGCTTGTTCCTGTGTGTAGTTTGGAAGGGAAGTAGAGTGCTGAAATTCTCCGCGGAAATAGAAGGCAAATGGGCCAGCCTCGGCCCGCACGGACCCGCCATCCACCGTGTTGAAGCCCTCGCCATAAGGACGGCCATAGTCGTCGTAAAGCGTTTGCGCGAAGTTGAAGCTATCGCGCAGGGGCCTGCCGCCGATGGCCGTTATGCGGGCATAGGCCGAGTCGAGCTCCACGCCAAGGTTGGGCGCACCTTCCAAATTCGCCAGCTCGATCGCAAATTCCCGCCGCAAATCATGAAGGAGCGCAGCCACTCCCGGATCCTCCTCCGGTCCTCCCGCTCTATCCTCCGCCTCAAGCACCAACCTGGCGCACTCCAGTCGAGGCCAGGGGCGGATGGCCGAAATCTCGGTGGGTAGATAGCCCAACGCTGTAAGCCGTTGGAACGCCGGGTAGACCCAGCTATCAAGCGGGACATAGGTCGTACCCATATATGCGGGATCGCGTACTTTGTCGTCGGGTGATTTCTCGAACGTGCCCCAGTTGGAGGCAGAAATCTCGGCACCACTTGTTCTTGCGCGATAGATTTGCCATCCCAGGTACCAACCCAGGGCACTGCCAATTATGGCGTCGGAGGTCCAGTGCTTCTGCCCGATTATTCTTCCCGCGCTCACTCCGCCGGCGACGCCATAGGCCAGAAGTTTTGTCAGGAATCCGGGATACTCGTGGGCGATGACGCTCGCCGCCGACCAGGCCACTGCGGCGGTATTGGAGGGAAATGAGTTCCCTCCGTCGAAAAACTTGCCTTTGTTATCGCCGGTAAAGGGACGCTCGCGCTGCGTCATGTATTGAAAAGCGGTCGAAATAGCGTAGGAATCGATCGCAGCCTCGCCGACAAGAAAGCCGGTCTCACGCTGATGTTCGTTCTTGTTGGCCTGACCCAGCAAAAACAGGCCTCCGCCGACTCCCACCAGGCCCAGCGCTGCGGCCGTAGATCCGCGCGACGCCAGCTTGATGGTATTCGGCGAGGTTGGCAAATGGCCCTCGATAGCCGTGTCACTTCCTACTAGCAGCGCCGTACCGATGGTTGCTGGAACATAGAAGTAAAGGCTCGGTACCCTGGCTCGGCCCGGCAGCGTCCAGAATGCCTTCTGATCCTCCAGAAGATACTTTGGTAGCGAACTGACCTTTAAGGTCGATGTCTCCTGGTATGCCGGGGCCGGTGCGCTGGCAACCTTTGGTGCGGGATTGAGGGTTGCGGGAATAGGAGAAGCACTCGCCTCTGTGCTGGTCTCAGGAAGCGGAGGAACTGCTTCTCGTGAGCCAGGCGACTGATTTGTCGCCTTTGCTTCTTCATCGGGCGGCAAGGTTTGGTTGCCGCTGGTGGTTTCCGCCATTGTCCCGGCGGGCTGTGCGGCAAGTGGCTGCCTCAATTCATCAGCCGTAGTTTGCGCCAACGACATCAACCACTGTGATGCATCTTTAGCAAACGCGGGATCAGACTCTATGCGGGCAAAGAGCATGGCATCGGTGATCGATTGCCGGTCGATCTGCGCTCCCTCACTCTTCATGCGTTGTTCCAGGTAGCCCTTCACCACAGGAACTAACTCGGGGTGGTCCCGCAACAGCCTGGTTAGCCGTTCGCTCTCTGTTTTTGAAGCGACGATGGCCTGGGTTTCCGCAGGTGTACTATGCACAACACTCGATCCAGATTGAGCTTGACCCTGCACCCCGGGCAGCGTGCTCATCCAAATCAGAGCCAACGCCAGAGACTTTCTGGTCCATCGCACAACCACACTACAACTCAAGCCAGAAAGCTCCGAGAGGGAATGCAAAGTTTCGACGACATGGGTACCGAATTACAACTGAGCTACGGCGGCGGCTGCGATTGCAAGAGAAGCCAGGAACTGAGCCGTTTCCAGCGTAGTTTTCCATGTGGAGGAACCGGTGATGAACTTCTCGGGCACCACCAGCACGTCCCCGGGCTGCATCTTAGTGGCGAGTACTCCGCCGGAGAACCAGCCTTCGGACCCGCCTGACGAAACTACCGAGCCGTTTGCGCGAATAATATAGATGCCCTTCTTATTCGCCAACTGAGTAGGGCCTCCGGCTTGTCTTAGATACCAGGAAGCGGTCTTTCCCGGCCTGTAGCTTATTGCGTTGGCGTTATAGACCTGCCCATACGACAGCACGAAGTTCGGTTTCTTGGGCACAGTGATGACATCTCCTGCGCGCAAGCTGATATCTGCCGGCGTATTCTCCCAGTCTGCAACGTTCGACGTGAGGTTGATGACCAGTCGTCCCGGCACCGGTTGGCTGCGAAGGCCGGCGATGGCCTGCTGACGCTGGCTCTGTACCGCTTGCAAAACTGCCGCCTGATCTTGTCCTGTGGTATTGGGAGAGATGCGCACGCTTGGATTCGTAGTCTCAAGGCGGTTGATCAGTTCCTCGCGGCCTCTTTCCTCCAGTTTGCGGACGTCCTCGCGTTCCAGCACGATGCCGGGGGGATAGGCGGCTGAACGGAAACCTCCCACTCGCTTCAGGAATGTACTCAGCTTTTCGCCTTCATTAATGCCGTAGTTGCCGGGATAGAGCACCTCGCCCTTGATGGTGACGGAGCGCCCTATATCGTTCCAACCCGGAATTTGCAGGATGGTCAGAACGTCACCCGGCTTGAGGTGAGCGTCCGCCGCCGTGTCTCCAGTGACTGCGGCGCCGATGCGCACCGTCTGTTGGTCGGTCACCACGCGTTGTCCGCTCTCCACCACGTAGCTCGCCAAGGTCGCCGAGTCCACATAGGCGCTGCGATTGAATCCGCCTGCCATTCGTACCAGGCCGGCAGCGGTCAGGCCGGCGCTCATGGGATATTGTCCGGGCCGCAGCACCTGGCCGTAGATAGCTACCTTGGGTGCGTCTACTTCATAACGTCCGAAGATACGAACCGTGTCAAATGCTTTCAGGGGGATGCTCTCACTGCCGGCAAGCACATCGGTCAGATTGAATTCCACGGTGACAGGCCGATAGTCCGGCGGTAACAGGCGAACGATTTCGGCATGTGACGCAGGCTCCGGAAGCACGTCCTGGTAGCTCTTCACCAGGTCAGATATTTTCATTCCCGGCTGGAAGGGATAAGGACCGGGCCGGTAAACGTGACCCTGAAGGTAGACCGTCTGGTTCTTATAGGGATCGATGGCTCCCACATAGATGCGGTCTCCGTCCTGCACCATGAAGGGAGACGCTTCGTCCGCGACCGCAGTACCTGATTTCGATATATGAAGCGGAATCTTCAGACTCACGCGTTGCTCATGTGGCTCGATGCGCTCTACTCTGGCCTCTGTCAGCGAAGCGGAGACGGTGACGCCACCGGCCATATCAATCACGTCTGAAAGTTGGTCCGTCTTGTCCTTCAGTTCGTAGACGGCCGGACGCCGAACGGTTCCCGAGACTCCAACCTGAGGGCCGGCGGCAGGGACCATAATCGTGTCGCCGGGCTCCAGATGCTCGATAGCCTTCCTCACTCCAAAAATCAGAAGGTCGTACAAATCCTGCTGACTGATTAGAGTGGTGCCGCGATAGTGCTTCACCACGCGCATCGAGCCGGCCGCAGTAGGCCCCCCTGCCGCATACAGGGCGTTTAACGGCGTTGACAGCGAACTGATGTCGTAGGCTCCCGGTCGCTGTACGTAGCCCACTACATACACTCGAACCGTTCTCAGACGGGCCACCGAGAGAGCGATCTTCGCATTGCGGAATTGCGGCTGCATTTGGGCTTGCACCCGCTTTTGTGCATCCTCCAGGGTGAATCCGGCCACGGTGATGGGGCCGACGTCGGGCAGCGAGATGCGGCCTGCGCGGTCCACCACTCGAATCAACTGCTGCGATATGCCTCCCCAGATATCAACCACCAGGGTGTCGCCGGTTCCCAGTACGTAGTCCGGACCGGCCGGCAGATCCATGGGGAACTTGTCTAGGCCAACGACATCGGGCCGGAAGATATCGGCGCCGAATCGCTTGAGGGGTTGGCCTTGAACCTCATAGCGCCGATACAGATCGGCGGTGGAGGGAAGCCCCGGATAGGGATTCTGTTGAGGGATGGTCTTTGGAAATAGCGGAACGGGCTCGCCGACCGTGGATTGTGTCGTCGGCCGCCCTATCTGGCCTGGATATCCCGGGGTTGTCGTCTCGGGCGAAACCGATCCGGCCTGTGTGCCCTGCTCACCATTGGTTCCTTCGGCTGTTCCTGCTCCGGGTTGCGGCACTCCGTAGCCGGGCGGCTGAGGATATTGCGCCCCAGGATACTGTGGCGGCGGATACTGTCCCTGAGGATACTGCGCCCCGGGATATTGCGGCGGCGGATACTGTCCCTGGGGATACTGCGCCTGGGGATTCTGCGGCGGCGGATATTGTGCTTGGGGATACTGCGCCTCAGGATACCTCCCCGCCGGATACGGTTGTCCGGTTGTCGGCGGCATGCCTCCGCTTTCGGACAGCCGGCCTTGGGCGCTGGTCAAGGCTTGTGACCACCGTTGTGCCTGCGCCTCGGTGATAAAGCCCCGGTTCACCATCAAGCGAATGGATTCAGCGCGGAATGCCGGATCGGATTGCAGACGCCCGATGAGAACCTCATCGCTGATGGACTGCGCCGTAATAGCACTGCCTTGCTCTCCCAGCTTGTCCGCCAAGAGCGATTTCAACTCCGAGGCGACTTCGGGATGCTCAGACAAATACGTTCTGAGCTCAGTAAAGGAGGTCTGGATCGAATCGCTGGCGTTGACTGTGGGATTGTTGGACTGCGCCACAGCCGGTATGGCCTGCATACAGAACAGCAGGCACGCGAGGAACAGCGAACAGTGTCTTTGGATACGCGGAAGAAGCATGTGCATGGAAGTATCAGCTTGTCGAGGATTAGACAGCACGTCTGCCCGGGGCTTGCTGTTTCTGGAGCGCATTCAACAGAAAGCGCGTGTACTCGGGAGCTTTCTGGCCCTGAACTTCAGAGAAGAAAGGCTGCAGGGTGTAGTGTGCCCCCACCGCTCCGGCCAGTCCCAACGTCGCGACTACGGGATCGAAGTCTTCAATCAATCCCTTCGAGGCACAACGCCGGAAGTACGAATTGATGGCGTCAAAAATCGGGCCCAGGTGTTCCCCCAATAACCGCTCGGCTCCGGCCAGCTCGAAGCTCGCCACATACAGCAGGCGCATCAACTCCGGCGGCCGGAACATATTTTCGGTGATGAAGGCAACAATCATGGGAATGACGGTTTGCGGATCGGCGTCGGAGGAAAGCCCGTGCTGCAACTCACGATTCAGCTTGACGCCATTGAGCCGTGAGTCCGCCGCCGCCCAAAACAAATCGGTCTTCCTGGGAAAGTGACGAAATAAGGTGGCCTCGTTGACGTTCGCCAGGTTAGCTATGTCGCGCGTGCTGGTGCCCTTGAACCCATGTTGCGCAAACAGCTGCACCGCGGCCTCAATAATTCGCGCCTCGGTTATGTTCCGAGCCAGACTCTTCTTGGCGGACATGTTGTTACCTCGGTATTCGTTCATTCGGCCCGAATTGCTGGTTCGCCACCCCCGGTAGGTTGCCGGCGGACGGAAAGTGGGTTAGTCGAAGGGGCTTGGCGACTTACTGGGGGAGAAAGGCTTTGTGGCGATAGGCAAAGCTTCGCTAGTCTCACTTAGGTGAGACGCTTTCCACGTGGGCGGGCGAAGCGCGTTAGGCGCGTAACCGGGGCGCCGTAGAAAGTAGCAAGAGTGAGTCTTTCGGCCTTACTTCGCTGGTATCGTCAATAGCAGCTTTGACGATGGCTGCCAAGATACTCTTGCTCGCGTGCAACCGCTTGCACGCGGAATCATGACCCCAGCTTTGGCAATGCTGAAGGCTATTCTCGAATGTTCCCTATGTCAAGGTTAATCAGGTCATTAATCGGTGTTTTGATCATAGGTTCAAATGCCGCGGCAACAGCGTGTGCGCGCTAAGTTTCGCGCCCGCCATGGATGAATCGGATGTCGGCTATCGGGCGTGCTCGAACTGCGTCGCGCGGTTCCTAACGGCAAATTTGCTGGCGAATCCGCAGCGGCAATCCTAAACTGATCCACTCAGTCTTTTTCACCGTTTGATTACAGGGAGAAATCGTGAATCGATTACTGGTTACAATGGGGCTATTTTTGACGATGGGTGTCCCAGCATTCGCGCAGCAAACGGCCAATCCTAATTCCAACCTGAGTCCCAAGGTCCAGGCGTGGACGATTCTGGACAACGGGGTCGCCAATTCCAGCTACGAAAAGCGTTCCAAAGCCGTGCAAGTGCTCGGGCTGCTTAAGGACGACAAGGAGGCCGAGAGCATGGCCATCAAAGCACTGGCTGACGAGCGTCCTGAGGTCCGTGCTGCCGCCGCTGCCGCGCTGGGAAACATGGGCGCCAAGAGTGCCATTCCCGACTTGCACAAGATGTTTGAGGACAAAGATGTCACCGTGATCCTGGCCGCGGCGCGTGCCTTGCTCGACCTGGGCGACAAGGACGGCTATAACGTCTACTACGCTATCCTCACCGGCGAGACCAAAACTGGCCAGGGACTGCTCGACCAGCAGAAGAAAATGCTCAAAGATCCTCAGAAATTGGCGCAGTTTGGCTTTGAAACCGGCATAGGATTTATTCCCTTTGCGGGTGTTGGCTGGACGGCGTTCAAGACGCTCCGCAAGGACGACGTCTCGCCGATCCTGGCGGCCTCGGCTCTGACTCTGGCGAACGATCCTGACCCCAAGAGCGGACAGGCACTGGTCGATGCTGCGGAAGGCAACAAGAGCTGGATTGTGCGGGCAGCCGCCTTGAACGCGCTCGCCAAACGAGGCGATCCCAAGCTCATCAAGGCTCCTGAAGACGGATTAACGGACGAGAAAGAAGAAGTACAGTACTCGGCTGCCGCGGCCGTGATCCGCCTTAGCGATATCGCCGAGAAAGGTGCCAGACATGCCCCCGCCAGGCGCAGCCGGAAAAAATAGGGCAGGATTCGGGCTGGGTCGATCTTGAACATTGCCGCACTTGTGTGCGACGGGAAGCGTGATTTATGAAACGCAGGCTCTTTGTCTTCTCCTTTTGTTTGGCTGCTTGCTTCCTCGCGTGGGCACAGAGCGAGACAACTTCGCCTTCGGCCCCAGCGGTGACGGTGATTCGCGCCGGCACGCTTATCGACCCGAGCTCCGGCGAGACGAAGCACAATCAGTTGATCGTTATTCGCGGCGACCGAGTCGAAAGCACTGGCGACGCCAGCTCCGCGATTCCGGCGGGAGCAACGGTCATCGATCTCTCAAATCTGACCGTCTTGCCGGGCCTGATCGAGTCGCATACTCACATCTTTTTGCAGGGTGAGGACCCGGCGCTCGGCGGATATGACATTCAGTTGCTGAAGTTTCCTCTGGCCTATCGCGCTGCTCGCGCAACAGTGTCGGCTCGCCGTGCGCTGGAGCAGGGCTTCACCACCATCCGCGACATGGAAACCGAGGGTGCCGGTTACGGTGATGTCGGCATCAAGATGGCCATCAATGAAGGACGCATCCCGGGACCGCGCATGTTTACCACGACCCGCGCCATTTCGACCACCGGCGGCTACCCGCTTGAAGGCTATGCGCCGGAGATCACGGTACCCAAGGGGGTGCAGATCATCGACGGGCCGGTGGAGGCGCGCAAGGCGGCGCGTGAGCAGCTGGACCACGGTGCCGATTGGATCAAGGTCTACATGACGCATCGCTCGTGGGTCGACAAAAACGGCAACCTGATCTCGCAACCCACGCTGACGCTGGAAGAAATCAAGGCCATCACGGACGAAGCGCACGGTTGGGGACACAATGTCGCCTGCCATGCCTACAGTGGCGAGGGTTTGCAACGCGCGCTCGACGGCGGCTGCGATTCAATTGAACATGGGTTGCTGATCAGTGATGCACAGATTGCGCAGATGAAGCGCCAGGGCACTTGGTATTGTCCGACGCTGGCCATCTATTACAAAGAATGGGCTCCCGAGAACACGCCGGATGGCAAGCGCGATCGCGCGCGAGCCGCCGACCATGAGGTGTCGTTCAAAAAGGCATTACAAGCGGGGCTGAAGATCGTCTACGGCACCGACGTGGGAGGATTCTCCTGGGACCAGCCTATCGCCCAGGACTTCCCCTATATGGTGAAGTTCGGCATGTCACCACTGGAGGCGCTGCGCTCGGCGACGATCCGGCCGGCTGAAATGCTGGGTATGGAAGGGCAGATCGGAGTGATCGCTCCGGGTTCTTACGCTGACATCATTGCCGTCGAAGGCGATCCACTGACCAATATCGATGCGCTGGGCAAGGTGCAGTTCGTCATGAAGGGCGGGCAGGTGTTCAAATCAGCGGCTGGGCCGGGCTCGCACTGAGCCCGAAAAAGCTTCGCTCTCTTGTAGGTCGGTACTGCATCTATAATTCAGAATTGTTTCCGACCTCCGCAGCCTAACGGCATACCGATGGCTGCGAAGGCGGTGTCCCGGAAGATTGGGACCGAGGGTGTGGAGGGAAACGTCCACGCCTCCCGTGCTTGGAAAGGAAGCAGACGCAAAGCGTGGGCGTTTCTCGCCCTGCGGTCCTCTCCTCATTCCCAGCGCACAATCGAAACCACGTTCTTCGCTGTTCGCCTTTCGCTTTTGGCCAGATTTCGGAGAGAGCTGATCTTGGCCCAGGCGGTCTGGCGAAGCGCGACGAGCCAAGAGCGAACAGCGGATGTTTCTCACCGACAAATTCGGAAGGCGCATCACCGATCTGCGAATCTCCATCACCGATCGCTGCAACTACAAGTGCGTCTACTGCCGCTCCGGCAACAATGGCGCACAGTTTGCCGAGCTGCCTGTCTCCGACTACCTGCGCATGGCCCAGCTCTTTGTCTCGCTGGGGATCACCAAGGTCCGCCTGACCGGCGGAGAACCGCTGTTGCGTCGCGGTCTCATCGACATGGTTCGCGAACTGGGCCGGATGCGAACACTCGAAGGCGATCCGCTCGATATCGCGATCACCACCAATGGACACCTGCTGGCCGAGATGGTGCAGCCGCTGGCCGGCGCCGGACTTTCCCGCGTGACGGTTTCGATGGATGCAGTCGACTCAGCTCGCTTCGCCCGCATTACCCGCGTGCCGGATGGCTACGAGCAAGTGCTTGCCGGAGTGCGCGCCGCCCAGCGTGCCGGCCTGAGTCCGGTGAAGGTCAACTGCGTTTTGCTACGCGGCTTCAACGACGACCAGATCGCCGCCTTCGGCAAGTTCGCCCGCGACGAAGGGGTCATCGTGCGCTTCATCGAGTTCATGCCGCTGGAGGAGGACCGCGTCTGGTCGCCCGAGATCGTGGTGCCGCTGGAAGAGATTCTGGCGCGCATGGCAGAGTTCATGCCGCTGCGCGAAATCGGTCATGCCAACAGTGAAACGGCGCGCCGCTATGCTTTCGAGGACGGTATCGGCGAGATTGGCATCATCGCGCCCGTCTCCCATCCCTTCTGCGGCCATTGCAGCCGCGTCCGCATAACTTCTGACGGCAAGATTCGAACCTGCCTGTTCTCCGTCCGCGAGCACGATCTGGCAACGCGCATGGCGGCGGGCGCGTCCGATCAGGAACTCATTGAGTTCATTTATCGCGTGGTCGATCAGAAAGAAGAGCGCCACCACATCGGCGAGCCCGGATTTGTGCCGGCTTCGCGGACAATGGTCCACATCGGCGGCTAGTCAGCTGCCGGTGGTCGGTTGTCAGTTGTCCGTCGGTGAAGCTCTACCAAATCTCTCTGCCTCGCGGCTTGCCCCAGTCCACTTCAGATGCCGGTTCGCTGGCGTGATCCGCGCCACCAGTGCTTGCAAGGTGGACTTCGGGCGTTTGGGCGTCTCCTTCTTTTTCTTCCTCACGTTTCGCTCTTTCATGCCCCATCGTAACGCATGTGATCCTACTGACAACGGCCAACTGCCAACTGATCTACCCCCCTTGCTTAATCTTCACCTCCGCGTAACAATACCCTTCGGAAGCTCCTGTCACATCGCCGTGTGACCTAACCGGCCCGAGACCCTGGGCAAGTTAAGGTTTTGTAACGCAGGCGGTGGCGGGGCATCCAATAGGCTGAGTAGTAAAAGCGTCAGCTTGCAGCTTCAACATCCCCGTAGGTCGGGCCCGCCAAAGACGGGCAGTGGATCTACTGGAGCCGCGGGCCAGCTTTCAACATCCCCGTTCCGGGGTGCTATTTCCGATCACAACGGAAGACGCCGCCGGGACTGAAGGCAGAGACATACAAACGTGGCTACGGCACCTGTAACAGAACCGTCATCCTGCTCGCTCGAAAACTATCTCGTCCTTCCCGACAACTCGATGGATGCTCGCATCGCTGCGGCCCGCGCTGAATTGGGACGGGAGTGCGTCATCCTCGGACACCATTACCAGCGCGACGAAGTCGTGCGCTTCGCCGATTACACCGGCGACTCCTACCGTCTTTCGCAGATGGCCGCGCAGGCAGAAGGGAAGTACATCGTCTTCTGTGGCGTGCATTTCATGGCAGAAAGCGCGGACATACTGGCGCGGCCGTCGCAATCGGTGATTCTTCCCGATCTCAACGCCGGCTGCTCCATGGCCGACATGGCGGAGATCGGACAGGTTGAGGATGCCTGGGAGCAGTTTGTCGCCCTGGGCCTGACCGACGACGAAGGCAACGGAATCACGCCCATCACTTATATGAACTCAACCGCCGCGATCAAAGCGTTTTGCGGCGAGCGCGGAGGGCTGGTGTGCACCTCGTCCAATGCCAAGTCGGCCTTCTCCTGGGCCTTCGCGCGCAACGAAAAAATCTTCTTCCTGCCCGACCAGCACCTGGGCCGCAACACCGGATTTGCCCGTGGCATTCCGCTGGACGAAATGGTGGTTTGGGACCCCTACATGCTGCAGGGAGGCCAAACCGCCGAACGCTTGCGCCGGGCCAAGGTCATTCTGTGGAAGGGACACTGCTCGGTGCACCAGCGCTTTTTGCCGGAACACGTCGACAAAGTGCGCGCCAGGTATCCCGGCATCCAGGTCGTCGTTCATCCCGAGTGCCGCTGGGAGGTCTGCCAGAAGGCCGACGGCATCGGCTCCACCGACCAAATCATCAAGACGGTAAAGCAGGCGACACCGGGGACCTCATTTGCCATCGGTACGGAAATTCACCTGATCAACCGTTTGGCAAAGCAGTTTCCCGACAAGCACATCATCACCCTCGACGATTCCGGCTGCCTGTGCACGACCATGTTCCGCATCTCCCCCCAGCATCTTTGCTGGGCGCTGGAGAACCTGGTAGATGGCAATGTAGTGAACCCCATAAAAGTTAAACAAGATGTAAAGCGGTGGGCACGCGTCGCGCTTGATAAGATGTTAGAGATACAGTGATCATCCGCATACGCAAACGTCCCCGTGAGAAGTACCTGCGGCGCGTCCCGCGCTTCCTGCTCGATCTGCGGGAGCACCGGCGCCGTATTAACGGCCGCCACATGGCGGCCCTGCGATTGCTCGAAGCAAGCGAGGCTGAGACTGATATGCCACGCACGTTTACTCTTTCCGAAGCCGAGACCCTGTTGCCGGTGTTGGAGTCGTTGTTGCGCTCGGCCATGCAGGCCAAGTCCCAGATCGAAGAAATCGAAGCTGAGTTCGAAGCCGTGCGCAGCCGCGTGTTCCTGAATGGCGGCACCCTGGTCGACGTAGCCAAACTCGCTCAGCGCAAAGCCGAACGGGACAAGGCCGTCCAGCAGGCCAAGGACGCCGTCGCCGAAATCGACGCTGCCGGCGTTCAGGTGAAGGACCTCGACATCGGCCTGCTTGATTTCCCCTGCCTGGTCGAAAGTGAGATTGTGCTGCTCTGCTGGAAGTTGGGGGAAAAGGGAATCACCCATTACCACAGCACCACGGGTGGCTTCGCCAGCCGCAAGCCAATCGACGACCGCATCCCCAGGGGGCAGAAGAAGAGCAACTAGGTGGGGCTGGCCGCCGTTTTGATCGGTTGGAGCTTGGTGCCATCAGCGAACAATGCGAACCAGATTTTCTCTGTGTCCTCCGTGCCTCGGTGGTGAATACTAGCCTTACGAAATGATCCAGCTCTCCGCCGCCGGAAAACGATTCGGCCCCAAGCTGCTGTTCGAAAACCTCGACTGGCTCATCACCTCGCATGACCGCGTCGGGTTGGTCGGCGCTAACGGCACCGGCAAGTCCACCCTGCTGAAAATTCTCGGCGGGCTGGAGTCGCTCGACTACGGCAGCATCACGCCTGCCAAGAACGCAACATTCGGCTATCTGCCACAGGACGGCCTACGCCTTTCCGGGCGCACGGTGTTTGCTGAGTGCATGTCGGTGTTTTCCGATCTTCACGACATGGAACGGGAAATGGAGGAGCTCACGCACAAGATGGCGGAGCTCGATCATACCTCGGCCGAATACCAGCAGGTGGCCGACCGTTACCAGCGCATCTCCGGCGAGTTCCACGTGCGCGACGGCTACGCGTTGGAGGCGCAGGTTGGCACTGTCCTCGACGGCCTCGGCTTTCGCAAAGAAGACTGGACGCGCCAGACCGATGAATTCTCCGGCGGCTGGCAGATGCGCATTGCCCTGGGCAAGCTGCTGCTGTCGAAGCCCAATCTGCTGCTGCTCGACGAGCCGACCAATCACCTCGATCTCGAAACCCGCAACTGGCTGGAAGGATATCTGCTGCAATATCCATACGCGTACGTGTTGATCTCGCACGACCGCTACTTCCTCGATGTCACGGTGGATCGCATCATTGAGATCTGGAACAAGGGCGTTCACTTTTACAGCGGCAACTACGAGAAGTACCTGCAGCAGAAGCAGGAGCGCCGCGATTCGCTGGTCGCCGCCTACAAGAACCAGCGCGAGCGCATCGAGCAGCTTGAGGCCTTCATCAACCGCTTTCGCTATCAGGCCACCAAAGCCAAGCAGGTGCAGAGCCGCATCAAGGAGCTCGACAAAATCGAGCGTATCGAGGTTCCTCCCGACGAGAAGACCATCCACTTTAGCTTTCCCCAGCCCAAGCCCAGCGGGCGGACGGTGGTCGAAACCTCCGCTGTAGCCAAGAGCTACGGGCCCAAGGAAGTCTTTCGCGATGTCAGCTTCACCCTCCAGCGTGGCGATCGCATTGCTCTGGTCGGCGTCAATGGCGCGGGCAAATCGACGCTCATCAAGCTGCTGGCCGGAATTGAGCCGCTAAGCGACGGCACACTGCAACTCGGGCACAACGTGGAACCGGATTATTTCGCTCAGGACCAGTACAAGGAGCTGGATCCCGATCGCCGCATGCTCGACGATTTGTCGGACGTCTCTTCGCAGAAAACCACATCGGAGCTGCGCGGCCTGCTGGGTTGCTTCCTGTTCTCGGAAGACGACGCCTTCAAGCCGATTGGCGTGTTGTCCGGCGGCGAGCGCAATCGTTATGCGCTGGCCCGCATGTTGCTGCATCCGTCAAATTTCCTGCTGCTGGACGAGCCTACGAACCACCTCGACATGCGCGCCAAGGACGTTTTGCTGGAGGCGCTGCAGAGCTATAACGGCACCGTCGTCTTTGTGTCGCACGATCGCTACTTCATCGACAAGCTGGCCACGCGAATTTTCGAGGTGGGTGACGGGCGCGTGGAAGTCTTTCCCGGCAACTATGAGGATTATCTCTGGCGTAAGCAGCGCGCGACCGGCGGCGAAGAGGCGGCGGATGGTGCGCCCGGCGACTATCCCACATTGTCTGACGTTCCGGGATATGTGCAGAAGTACGACCACGCCGGCGCTCCCCAGCGACTTTCCGCCGAATCCTCCAATGTCAATTCGAATGGCGCCAGGAAGCGCATCAATCCCATCAAGCTGAAACAATTACAGGACCGCCAGCAGCAGATCGAAGAAGAAATTACCCGCCTCGAGCAGGGAATCGCACACTGCGAGCTTGAGTTGCAGTCTTTCATTAGTGTTGAAGAGACACAAAAACAAACCGACCTGCTGGCCCAGCAGCGCGCCCGTCTTGCTCAGCGAATGGAGGAATGGGAAGAGCTTTCTTCTGCCCTGGAGGTCAGCGGCTGAGTTTTTGGAGTTGCAACATGTCGAAAATCAGCGATGGGTGCCCCCACCTAGCTGAGCGCAGACTTTCCTCCGTTACCGCTGGGTTGTGGTACGTTGAACTGCGGCGGTGAGCTACGACGGCGGAAATGCAACGCCAACCGCATGAGCCGCGTCTAATTAGAATCTGGAGGAACGCCAGATGTCCGAGGAGAAAGGTGCCTCATACCACGATGGGAAACTCTGCCAAATTACAGAGTGACACCGTAACCAGACTGCGCAGCCTCGCGCATGATCTCAGCAATTCCATTGAAACCGTAATGCAGGCTTCTTATCTTCTGGCCCAGGCGAAGTTGGAAGAGCCCAACAAGAAGTGGCTGGACTTGATCGACCAGGCCACCCAGGATGCCGCCCGAATCAACCGGGAGATCCGCGACATACTCCGTTCGCTGAGTTAGGCGCCCCCAGTTCAAGCCTCGACGTCAGCCTTGGCTTGGAAATTTCTCCAAGAACGCAGCAACAAAAGCGTTGGCTGCCCAGGATTGTGAGCAGCCAGCGCCTTGAGTGTTCCGTCGTACGGGTTCGAGTTCTAGGAATTGAGAGTGGCGGTCATGCTCACTTTCGCGTTGAGAACACGCGAAACCGGGCAGCCCACTTCAGCATTGTGCGCAGCCTCCTGAAACTTATCGCGATCGGCTCCTGGAATTCGCGCAGTCACCTCCAGATGCGAGGTGGTGATGGTCGGCTTGTCGTCGATGAATTCAAGAGTAAGAGTGGCTTTCGTGTCGAGACTTTCGGCAGTCATTCCGAGTTTGCCCAGCTCTGACGACAGTGCCATGGTGAAGCACCCGGCATGGGCAGCGGCAATGAGTTCTTCGGGATTCGTTCCGATTCCCGATTCGAAACGCGTGCTGAACGAATATTGTGTGTTGCTCAAAACTGCGCTCTGGCTCGATATGGTTCCCTTGCCATCTTTCAGGCCACCGGACCAATGCGCCGTTGCTGTACGCTGCATTTTCAAAGACCTCCTCAGAAAAGTCGCTTTGCTCCAAGGTACACGAAGCGAGTGAAGGCGTGCCGCATCCCGCAGTCAATTTGAGGACGGTTTACACATTCGGAAAGTCGTAATAGCCCTTTCGTAACTCGGTGCTCCCACCTGTGGGCCTTGTGATATCTGCAGATTTGCGACAAAGTGATCTAGGGTTTGCTATTTGCGACAAAGTGATCTAGGGTTTGCTAAACGAACCCGAGTCAGAGGACGTATAACGATTGCAAGTATTTTTCTAATCTGCGTGGCTTGAACGTGGGATTGAATCGCAGCATGCAAAGTTGTTCAATTGGCCCGACGGGAAAGAAACGGAAGGTGCAATTTATCTCCCACGGTTCGGCAGCTTGAATACACCGTTTTGATGCTGGCTTTTGTGCTGAACGTTCATATAATGCGAGTAGTCAGAGTAGGCTCCGAGGAAGCTTTACAACCCCATTTCAGGAACGGCAAGGACCGTTTCCTGAGCACCCACAATTGAGTATAGGAGATTCGAAACAATGAAACGAACCCTCACTGCTGCACTTGCGAGTTTGATGTTGGCCGGCATTCTCGCCGGCGTCAGCGAGCCTGTTTTTCACCTTACTCCTGCGGCAATCTTTACGCTTGATGAGGGCTCGTCACCGGTGCTGATCAGCGCACCCTTTGTCACTTCGTACGGCGACTCATTGTCGCACTAAGAAAGTTAACGCTTTATCAGCAGAGGTCGTCCCCCGCGACCAGGAGACATGTCATGAAGAAAGTATCCCTGTGTGCTCTGGTTCTGGTTAGTGTCATTTCGTTCGCAATGGTTGCTGCTGCGGTTGCGGCCCACTCCCCGGCTCCCGCGACTGCTCTGAGTGTTCACATAGTACATCCGTCACAATCCTTGCAGGCTTCCGTCGATGTCATTCCGGGCGAAGGCGCACCGATGCCGACATGTTATCCGGGAAAGAACTGCGGCGCCGGTGACCAGCAACAGGTGATCGCGGGTGAAGGGGCGCCGATGCCGACCTGCTATCCGGGCAAAAACTGCGGCGCAGGCAGCCAGCAGCAGATGATCGCGGGTGAAGGGGCGCCGATGCCGACCTGCTATCCGGGCAAAAACTGCGGCGCGGGCAGCCAGCAGCAGATGATCGCGGGTGAAGGGGCGCCGATGCCGACCTGCTACCCGGGCAAAAACTGCGGCGCAGGCAGCCAGCAGCAGATGATCGCGGGTGAAGGGGCGCCGATGCCGACCTGCTACCCGGGCAAAAACTGCGGCGCGGGCAGCCAGCAGCAGATGATCGCGGGTGAAGGGGCGCCGATGCCGACTTGCTATCCGGGCAAAAACTGCGGCGCGGGCAGCCAGCAGCAGATGATCGCGGGTGAAGGGGCGCCGATGCCGACTTGCTATCCGGGCAAAAACTGCGGCGCGGGCAGCCAGCAGCAGATGATCGCGGGCGAAGGGGCGCCGATGCCGACCTGCTACCCGGGCAAAAACTGCGGCGCGGGCAGCCAGCAGCAGATGATTGCGGGTGAAGGGGCGCCGATGCCGACTTGCTATCCGGGCAAAAACTGCGGCGCGGGCAGCCAGCAGCAGATGATCGCGGGCGAAGGGGCACCGATGCCGACCTGCTACCCGGGTAAAAACTGCGGCGCGGGCAGCCAGCAGCAGATGATCGCGGGTGAAGGGGCGCCGATGCCGACCTGCTACCCGGGCAAAGACTGTGGTCCTGGCGACCAGCAGCAGATGATCGCGGGTGAAGGGGCGCCGATGCCGACCTGCTATCCGGGCAAAGACTGTGGTCCCGGTGACCAGCAACAGATGATCGCCCATGCGCGCATGGCCGAGCCTGCGATGGCACGCAGCTAGGCACCTTTGGGAGTATGAAAGGCCGTAGTGTGCCTGTCCAAGCGGGCACCTTCGTGCGACAATAGATTTCTCGCTTGTCTAAGGCTGCCCCACGAGGATATTCTTAAGGGCAGTAATGAATCTTCTATTGTCCCAGACTACGCTGTGGTTCAGTGCCCAAGCCCTGCAACTCGCAGTACTAGTGTGCATGTATCGGCGAAGAATCCAGAACTACTATCCGGCATTTTTTTACTACATCGTCGTACAGGTCGTCTCCGATCCATTCTTAACTTTGGCGCAAGGTCGATGGCCTTATTTGTATTACTACGGGTATTGGGGAACCATCTGCGTTAGCGTGGTGCTTTCGTTCTTTGTGTTGCAGGAAGTTTTTCGCGATGCCTTCCGCCCCTTCGAGGCATTGCGCGATCTCAGCATAATTCTCTTCCGATGGGCCGCTCTGGTGCTGTTACTGGTCGCCGGCATGTCGGCAATCTCCGCCTTGAACCAAAATCAGCCCGATAACATTACCAGCACGATCCTGCTGGTGGACCGCAACGTGCGCGTTATGCTGTGCGGGCTGGTGTTCTTCCTGCTGATGTTCAGCGAGTATCTTGGAATCTCGCGACGCCACGTTCTGTTCGGGGTAGCCGTTGGGTTTGGTTTCATCTCCGCGATTCACATGCTGGTGGCGACCGCGGTGGCGCATCAGACAGTTTTGCATCGCACCACACTGGCGTCCATTAATAGCGGCGCCTATGTGATCGCATGTATCATCTGGCTGGCCTACGTCGCGTATCCTAAGACTCTGCTGGCAGGAGAAACCGCGTCCGATGAACGGCCAAAAGATTGGAACGATGCCCTGGCCGAAGCCCGGGCCAAGATCCCTTCGGAAAGCCTGCTCGACACCATGGATAAGACTGTGGCTCAGCTCCTCGATCGCCGGGAGCACCACCGAGTTGCGGCTCACAAATAAGTCGGCCGCTTCACCGTTTCCCGTCCAGCTTTCCGGCCATAAGAAAACAGCTTAAACCGGCGTCTTTGTCTTTCGCGAAGGATTGAAGAACGGCAGTGTACGCGCTACAGCCCTCACCTTCTTGCGCACGGCTTCCACCGTCGCCTCGATCTGAAGCTGGGTTCCCGGTTTTGCGTGCTGCCGCTCCACGCTGGCCAGCGCGATGAGCTGCTTCAGCAGGGGAGACCACGTCGTCGAGGTCGCCTTGCCCACCTGTCTTGCACCTTTGTAGACCGGGACGTGTACCCGCGAGGCAATGCCAGGCGTTTGCGGCGCCAGACCTACTTCATCGAACAGCGCCTCCATTTCATTCCAATCGAGCTCCAACCCCACAAGTTGCCGCTTCGAACCCTGCTTGGATTCCTTAAGCAAAGCTTCGCGACCGATGAAGTTCTCTTTTTCAAAGTGCACCAGCTTGCCTAATCCGACTTCAAAAGGCGAGTACTTCTGCGAGGGAATGAGCGCCTTCTTGCTACTGACGTAATCGACATCGGCCAGAATCAGCCCAGCTTCGATACGGGCCACATCCAAGGCAAGCATGCCTGTCGGATGAATATCAAACCTGTCGCCGGCACGCATCAGCGCATCCCACACCGTCACGGCATCGTTCCATGCCATCCAGATCTCGTACCCTAGATCGCCGGTGTAGCCGGTGCGGGAAATATCAACCGCCACGCCGCCAATCTTGCCGGATGTCTTGCGAAAGTATTTGAGATTCGCAATGTCCGCTTCGGCAATGCTCTTCAACAGACCGCCCGAGGTTGGCCCCTGAAGCGCCAGTGCGGCAACCTGTTCGGTGATGTCGCTAATCTCAACATCAAAGCCGATCGCGTTCTGTCGAAACCAGCGCAGATTGGGATCGGCGGCGGTCCAGCGATAGCGGTTCTCCTCCAAGCCGGGTGATCGTGCCGTCGTCAATGACGTTGCCTTCTTCATCGCACCAGCAGCAGTAGATCACCTGGTCGACTGCGACCTTGTTGATGTCGCGCGCGATGACCCGGTTCACGAAGCGGGTCGCGTCAGGGCCGCTGATCATATATTTGAAGAGTGGAGTAACGTCGATCAGCGCGGCAGCATTGCGAATCGCATTGTATTCGTGTTCGTGATGCGTCTCGTAAACGCTGACCGCGTAGTAGCCAGACCATTCCCGATAGTTCAGGCTCTGGCAAAGTGGAAAGGTCCTCTGGTGAAGCGCGGTTCCGATTGGCAACGGCAATCTCCTGATTTCGCGGCTGTGGGCGGATTATAGTAATCGCCGGGAGGTCACGGCAACCGCCCCCGGCACGACCGAAGCGGATGGGACCCGGCGCGCCCGATTTTGCTTTGCCCGCAAGCCCCGGATAGATGCTCGGCAGACGCCGGCGCTAGATTTGCATCATGCACAACGAATCACAGTGGCAACAGGTCCTCTCGCGTGACGCACGTCAGGATGGTCGCTTTGTCTTCGCGGTCCGCACCACAGGCGTGTATTGCCGGCCGTCGTGTCCCAGCCGCAGGCCCCGCCGCGACTCGGTGGAATTCTTCGCCTCGCCGCAAGCTGCCGAGCGCGCCGGCTATCGTGCCTGCCTGCGTTGCAAGCCGACGCAAGTTTCCGAGCAGGCGCAGTATGTACTGCACGCACGTCAATTGCTGGACAGTTCGGATAGCGTCTTGACCCTGCAGGAGTTGAGTCGCCGCGTCGGGGTGAGTGCATTTCATCTGCAACGGCTCTTCAAGCGGGCTACTGGGCTGAGCCCCCGCGAATATCAGGCAGCTCGCCGGACCCAGCAGGTGAAGGCCCGCTTGCGCGATGGCGTCGACGTGACGACTTCGCTCTACGACGCCGGCTACGGCTCTCCAAGCCGTTTGTACGAGAGTGCTGGCCGACAGTTCGGAATGACTCCTGCGACTTACGGCAAGGGCGGCGCTGGGGAACACATCACATTCGCCATCGCTGACTCGCCTCTTGGCAAGATGCTGGTGGCCGCCACCCGGCGCGGCCTGTGCGCCGTCAGGTTCGGAGAATGACGCTCGTCTTCTGGAGCGCGAATTGCGTCAGGAGTTCCATGCTGCCGAGGTGCAGCGCGACGATGCCGCACTGCGCGCGTTTGTAGCTTCCATCCACGAGGCTCTGGCCGGGCAGAAGACGTTCCTTGATCTCCCGCTCGACATTCGGGCCACCGCCTTCCAGCAAAAAGTCTGGAATGCGTTGCGCCAGATTCCCCCGGGCGAGACGCGGTCATACTCCGATATCGCCCGTTCCATCGGCGGCCGGTCAGCTACGCGCGCCGTCGCCCGTGCCTGCGCTACCAACCCTGTTGCGCTCGTCATTCCGTGCCATCGCGTCATCCGCGAAAGCGGAGACCTCGCCGGCTATCGCTGGGGCATCGAGCGTAAAAGGGAACTCTTGCGCCGCGAGCGAGCAAAGCCAAAACGAAACTCGGCCGCTTAGCTGTTAGTCCCAAATATCCGCCGCTCCTGTCGAACCAGTGCTAAGATTTATCGCAACTGGGAGGATTCCATGAAGTCTGCACTACTCCTCTCCTTGCTGGTGTTTGCTGTGGTCGCCTTCGGTGAAGTGGCCGGTAATACCGAAGCAGCTATTCCCGCTGGCGCCCCATCGGCGAACGCGAACAGTTCCTACGCCGGAATGCCCGAGGGCCTTGGCGCTCTCAATCCCATCCAGGCAAACTCGAACCCAAATCGCATCTGCCTGAAGATTCGTGCGTTCATCTTCGAGACCAACGACGACCAGGTCCCCAAGTTTGTGCGCGAAACCACTTGCCCGCCAGTGACCTGGAGCGCGGAGAAGATCAAGGAAAATTTCCACCCCAAATTCGTTCCTGCAACCGGAGCCAGTCCGTTCTAGACCTGGCGTGCGTGCAAAGGCCTCGCTAGCGGCGAGGCCTTGTGGTTTGCTGGGATGGACCGCTGCCTAGGCGGCTTTGGCCTCGAGGTTGACGCTGCGCGCGATTTGAGTCAGCTTCTCGTCGGCCTCTCTCTCCTCGTCCAGAGTCTGTTGCAGCAAGCTTGCGATCTGCTTCTGACCCAGCAACTCCGCGTATGTGCGGACGGTTCCGTAGCCGGCCATCTCGTAGTGTTCCACGCGCTGTGCGGCACTGATAATGCCGGCATCGACCGTGGCCTGATCGCCGCCCTGGGAGACAATATCGTCGCCTTCCTTGATGACGCCCTTCATGCCCTTGCAGGTTTGGCCGGAGGGATCCTCGCCGAGAGTACTGAAGATGCTCTCCAGCCGTTGTATCTGCTGCCGGGTGACTTCCAGGTGCTGTTGCAGAGCGTTCTTGAGTTCGTTGTGGTTTGCTGTCTCGATCATTTTCGGCAGCGCTTCGGTGATTTGCTCCTCCGCATCGTACAGGTCGCGCAACTCCTGCAAAAAGAGCTGCTCAAGGTTTTCCAGTTTCATGGTGAAAAGCGCCATCGTGTCGTCCTCCAACTCGGGATTCGATTTCTCCTTAAGATGGCGCTCGCGCGGGGCGTGTTGCGCGGCTTTTAACAAGCCGTCGGTTTTGAGATCACTCCGCCCGCCCGGCATTTCTCTTGCTGCCTTCCGGGCCACCCCAACTGTGTCCTGGGCATCACTGCCGTATTTCCCTTACGGGGATTCGTCGGCCCTTCCTTGTCCGTGACCAAACTCAAGCCGAGCGGTATCATGCAATGTTGCGTGTTTTCGTGATCGAATCTGCCTTCTACTGAGGCCCTTATGCCTGACCCCAAAATCCGCGTGCTGGTTGCCAAGCCTGGCCTGGACGGCCACGACCGTGGCGCGAAAGTAATTGCCCGCGCGCTGCGTGATGCCGGAATGGAAGTTATCTACACTGGGCTGCGTCAGACGCCCGAGATGATCGTCAACGCCTCGCTGCAAGAAGACGTGGACGTGATCGGCCTCAGCATTCTCTCTGGAGCCCACAACGCCATCGTGCCCCGCGTTATGGAGCTGCTGAAACAGAACCAGATGGACGACGTGCTGGTCGTCCTCGGCGGCATCATTCCCGATCAGGATGTCGAGGGCCTGAAGACCGCCGGTGTCGCCGCTGTCTTCCAGCCGGGTACGCCCATGGACTCCATCATCGACTTCATTCGCGCCAACGTGAAGCCCAGGGGCGTTGCCGCTGGGTAGCGGCCTTCATTAGCCCGTTCCGCGGAGGCAAACCTCTGCGATCATCATTCCTATCCAGGCGATGGACCTGCTGTTCGCGCAAGCGGACCCTTCCCCGGTCCGCAGTCTTTGTCAGTGGAGCTTGAGTGCCCTGGCTATGATTACAGCTTCCGCGCGACCTTCTGCCCGTCCTTGGTCTCGATGACGATGCCGTTGGCTTGGTGGCACTCCGACTCGCTGGTCTGTGTCCAGTTGAGGATTCCGGACGCTGCGCCGCAAGTGGCATGATGGCCGCAGCCATGGGTTGTTGTCTTGCCGAAGCGGGCTTGAAAATCTGTCTTACCCAGCAGTTGTTCCACCGCCGCAATGTCATCTGGCTTGACAGCGCAACTGGCGTGCTGACCGCAAGAATTGATGCCCCAACATTTCACTGGCGCCGGCTCGTCAGCATGCATCACCGCTGGGGTGCTGAAACCGAGTGCCAGTCCTGCCATCGCCGCGACAAGTAGTTTGGAGTTTGCCTGCATCGTGAAACTCACCTCCAGTGCATGAGATAGAAGTGCGACGGTAACACATTTTCCTGCCCGGCGCTCGTCCACAATTGTTTGCTTTCATACCACGATCCGGCTGAGGGTGAACCGGGCCACTGCAAGCGTGCCCTGCAACGAACCATTGATCTCTGATCTGCGATCTTCCCGATGCGAATCCACAGCTACAAAAAAAATCGTTGCCACGATTCTATATTTCTACTAATATAGAAATATGCCGCAGGTTCAGTCCAGCAAAGACCAGGAAGTGATCACCAGATACGCCGACATGTTTTCCGCCATGGGCACCGAAGCCCGTTTGCGAATCGTGCAGTTGTTGCTGTCGGCGCATCCTGACGGGATGGTTGTGGGTGAGATTCAGGAGGAGCTGGAGATCCCCAACTCCACCTTGTCCCATCACCTCGACAAGCTCAAGAACGAAGGTCTGGTCAACGTCCAACGTGAGAGCACATTTCTTCGCTACACCGCGAACACCCAGGCGCTGGAGGAGCTGCTTCAGTTCCTCTACGCCGAATGTTGCACCCGGAGTAAGGCTGTCCAACCGCAGGCCATCATTCAACTTTGTAAGTAGGAGGCAACCATGAGTACGACCGATATCAAGCAGATTGTGAAAGAGAAGTACGGACAGGCGGCATTGCGCGTAACCAGCGGCGGAAGTGGCTGCTGCGGAGCGACCGCGGCAAGCGACTGCTGCGACCCCATCACCGGCAATCTCTACGACGTCTCGCAGATTCAGCAAATCCCCGAGGAAGCCCTCCTGGCCTCGCTTAGGATGCGGCAACCCCACGGCTCTGGCGCAGCTCAGTCCCGGCGAAGTGGTGCTCGACCTCGGCTCTGGCGGCGGTATTGATGTCCTGCTCTCGGCGCGTCGCGTTGGCCCGACGGGAAAGGCTTACGGTCTCGATATGACCGACGAGATGCTTGCACTGGCCAACGAGAACAAGCGCAAGTCCGGCATGGAGAACGTTGAGTTTCTGAAGGGCGAAATCGAGAACATTCCGCTGCCTGACAATACTGTTGACGTCATCATCTCCAACTGTGTCATCAATCTCTCGGCCGACAAGGACAAGGTTCTGCGCGAAGCCTTCCGCGTGCTCAAGCCCGGTGGCCGCTTTGCTGTCTCCGACGTAGTCACGCGCGGTGAAATCAACCCGCAGATTCGGCAAAGCATTCTGCTGTGGGTTGGCTGTGTGGCAGGGGCGCTCGACGAATCCGAATACCGTGGCAAGCTTGCGGCTGCCGGCTTCGAGCAGATCGACATCGAGCCGACCCGTATTCACAAGACCGAAGAAGCCCGGGCCATCCTCTCCGCCGAAGGCGTCGACGTCGATGCCATTGCCGCCGAGGTGGACGGCAAGCTCATGAGCGCTTTTGTACGTGCCGTGAAGCCCGCCGGCGAAGCCAAGTCCTGTTGTGGCCCAACCTGCTGCAACTAACGCCGGGAGAGGGAAAGTGGAAGCACATTACAACGTACTGTTCCTGTGTACCGGCAATTCGGCGCGCTCGATCATGGCCGAGGCCATCCTGAATTTCAAAGGCAAGCCGATCTTCACGGCCTACAGCGCGGGCAGCCATCCCAGCGGGGCCGTACGCCCGGAAGCGCTGCGGCAACTTGAGGCGGCGCACATCCCGGCGCAGGATCTGCGCAGCAAGTCCTGGGAGGAATTCTCCGCCCCAGGAGCGCCCAAGCTCGACTTCGTCATCACCGTCTGCGACAACGCGGCGAAAGAGGTTTGCCCGGTGTGGCCGGGCCAGCCCATCTCCGCCCACTGGGGAGTGCCCGATCCCCCAGCCGTCACTGGCAGTGCGCTCCGACGTCGAGCGCGCATTTCGCGAAGCCTTCTTCCTGCTCGAACGCAGAATCAGCTTGCTACTCAGCTTGCCCTTGGCCAGTCTGGATCGGCTCGCGCTGAAAAACGAACTGAACGACATAGGACAGGTATCGGCTGCAACTGGGCAGACCGTTTAGTGCAGGCGGACACATGAATCAGGGACGACGGCTCAGCTTTCTCGATCGCTATCTCACGGTTTGGATCTTCGCCGCCATGGCCGTCGGCGTGGCGCTGGGCTGGCTCGTACCCACCGTCGTCCCCTTTCTCAACCGGTTCAGCTTCGGAACCACTTCGATTCCCATCGCCGTCGGCTTGATCGTCATGATGTATCCGCCCTTCACCAAGGTGCGGTATGAGGAGCTACCGGAGGTCTTTCGCAACAAGAAGATCCTCGGCCTCTCCCTGCTGCAGAACTGGGTCGTGGGGCCGATTCTCATGTTCGTGCTGGCGATAGTGTTCCTGCGCGGCTATCCCGAGTACATGGCTGGGCTGATCATGATCGGGCTGGCACGCTGTATCGCCATGGTGATCGTGTGGAACGAACTGGCGAAAGGTGACACCGACTACGCCGCCGGACTGGTGGCGTTCAACTCGCTCTTCCAGGTGTTCTTTTATTCGCTGTACGCCTGGATTTTCATTACCGTACTGCCCGCGCACCTGGGACTAAAAGGGGCCGTGGTTTCGGTTTCGATCGGGGAGATCGCCAAGAGCGTTTTCATCTATCTCGGCATTCCGTTCCTCGCAGGCTACTTGACGCGTACGCTGCTGCTGCGGGCGAAAGGGCGCGAGTGGTATGACCACCGCTTCGTGCCCCGCGTAAGCCCGCTGACGCTGATCGCATTGCTGTTCACCATCGTTGTCATGTTCTCGCTGAAGGGCCAGTACATCGTGCAGCTTCCCTTCGATGTACTGCGCATTGCTGTGCCCCTGCTGGCCTACTTCGTGATCATGTTCCTGGTGTCGTTTTACATGGGACGCAAGCTGGGCGCCGATTACTCGAAAACCACAACCCTCGCATTCACCGCTGCCTCGAACAACTTCGAGCTGGCCATCGCCGTTGCGGTTTCAGTCTTCGGCATTAACTCGGGAGCGGCATTTGCCGCAGTGATCGGCCCGCTGGTGGAAGTGCCGGTAATGATCGCGCTGGTCAACGTGGCCTTCTATTTCCAGCGGTTGTATTTCGCGAATGCCGCGCCTACACCGATGGCGGTAGAAGCCTCAGTCCGCGACTAGGCGGCAGCAGCTTACAGCTTGTTCAGCCCGTCCAGCGCTGCGACCTTGAAGGCCTCCGCCAATGTGGGATAGTTGAACACCGTGTCGCGGAAGTACTCGATCGTACCGCCCATGCTCAGCACTGCCTGTCCAATGTGTACGATCTCCGTCGCGCGCTCGCCGATAATGTGTACGCTGATGAGCTTCAGCGTTGCAGGGTCGAAGATCAGCTTCAGGAAGCCGTCATCGTCACCCAGCATCTGCCCCTTGGCGAGTTCAGCGTAGCGCGCGGTGCCTACCTCATACGGAATCTTCTCCCGCGTAAGCTGTTCTTCCGTCGGCCCCACCATGGAGATTTCAGGAATGGTGTAGATCCCATACGGAATCAGGTTGGCAGGAACGTTGCCCGGCACGCCGAAGATGTGGCAGCTCGCCAGCCTGCCCTGCTCCATCGAGGTACTGGCCAGCGCCGGAAACCCGATCACATCGCCGGCCGCATAAACGTGCGGTACCGCCGTCTGGAAATTCTCGTCGACCGCCAGCTTACCTCTAGCATCCGCCGTTAGGCCTATCGCTTCGATATTCAACTGATCGCTATTCGCCCGCCGTCCCACCGCGTACAGCAGCCCCTGGCCGTGTACCGTCTTGCCGCTCTCCAGCTTAGCGAAGACCCGGTCCCGGTCTTGGTTGAAGCCTACCTCAACCACCTTTTCCCCCAACCGGAACACCGTTCCAAGCTGGCGAAGCTGGAAACAAAGGCTCTCAATGATCTCGCGATCGGCAAACTCCAGCAGCACCGGCCGCTGATCCAGCAGCGTGACCTTCACCCCCAGTGCCGCAAACATCGACGCATATTCCAGACCAATGATCCCGGCGCCCACCACGATGAGCTCTCGTGGCAGTTCCTCCAGTTCGTGTACCTGATCGGAATCGAAGATGCGCTTGCCGTCAATGGGAATCGAGGCATCATGCGCCGGGCGCGTTCCACAGGCAATGACGAAGTTTTCTCCCCGCAGCAAGGTGTAGCCGCTATCGCTGGCAACCTCAACCGTGTGGTCGTCGATAAACCTCGCATTGCCCTCATAAACCGCTACCCGGTTGCGCCGCAGCTGCGACTTGATCACCTCGATTTCGCGCGCCATCACCGCGTCGGCACGAAACACCAGGTCCTGCATCGTGATGTTGTCCTTCAGCGCGTAACCTCGGCCATAGAACGTCCTCTGCCGCAGCCCGCTCAGGTACAGAATCGCTTCCCGCAGCGTCTTGCTGGGAATGGTGCCGGTGTTGACGCAAACGCCGCCGATGCTGCGCTTACGCTCGACCACAGCGACGTTTTTGCGCAGTTTGGCGGCGCAGATCGCCGCCTTCTGCCCGGCGGGACCGCTGCCGATGACCACCAGGTCATAAGTGCTGTTGTTTGTGGGCTCCATAGAAGGGGCGTGGGACCGTTCGTGACAGCAGCTCTCGAAGCGTCGTGTCGCCGGCAGTCCGCGTTTTGAAGCTACCACCATTTCCGCCCTGGTGGAAGCCGCGCCAGATTCACCGGTCTTTGACCGGTCACCGGTGCGATATACTTAGTAGTTTGCCCATCTGCTTTATTCGAACGCTGTAAGGCGTTCTATTGGAAGGAGAAACCTCATCATGTCTTCCTCAGCCCTTTCTTTTGCCCGCGAAAATCAGGGCCGATTCCTAAACGAACTCAAAGATCTTCTCAGCATCCCCAGCATCAGCACCCTGGACGAACACAAGGGCGACATTCAAAAGGCCGCCCAGATGTGCGCCGACGAACTCAAGCGCATTGGTTTTGAAAATGTCGAAATCATCAAGACCCAAGGCCACCCGCTGGTGTACGCCGACTGGCTGCACGCCGCCGGCAAGCCGACCGCATTGTGCTATGCGCACTATGACGTTCAGCCCGCCGAGCCGCTGGACGAATGGAAGTCGCCCCCGTTCGTGGGCAAAGATGCTTATCCCGTCAAGGCCGAGGAGGCACAATCGAAGCAAAACTGGACATTGTCTCCCGAGCGCAATCAGAACATCTATGCTCGTGGCGCCGTCGACGACAAAGGCCAGCTCTGGATGCAGATGAAGGCCTTCGAGTCGCTCTTCAAGGGCGGCAACGGCAAGCTGCCCCTCAATGTCCGCGTGCTGCTTGAGGGCGAAGAAGAGGTCGGCGGCGAGAGCATCGAAGCCTTCGTCAAGCAGAATGCCACCTCACCCAAGCTTAAGGCCGACTTCGCGCTGGTCACCGATACCGAGTTATTCGCGCCCGATCTTCCCACTCTCTGCGTGGGCCTGCGCGGGCTGGTCTACACCGAAATCGAAGCCCAGGGTTCCAAGACCGACCTGCACTCCGGCATGTACGGCGGCGCTGCCCCGAACTCGATTTTCGGCCTCATCGAGATCATCAGCAAGCTTAAGGACGCCAACGGTAAAGTCCTGATTCCCGGCTTCTACGACGACGTTCAGAAGCCAACTGACGCCGAACTGAAAGCCTGGGAGCACCTGCCCTTCGACGAAGAGGAATATCGCAAGAACGAAGTCGGCTCCAGCGTTCTCACCGGCGAGCCCGGCTACTCCGTGCTTTATCGCACGTGGGCCCGGCCCACGCTGGAAGTCCACGGCATCGTCGGCGGTTTTGTCGGCGCCGGCGCCAAAACCGTCATCCCGGCCAAGGCCACGGCCAAGGTCTCGATGCGTATGGTGCCCAATCAGGATCCCGACGACATCCTGAAGAAGTACACCGATTTCGTGAAGAAGCTCACGCCCAAGGGCATTGAGACCAAGATCAAAGTCCTCAGCAAGGGCCCGGCGTGCGTGGTGAGCACCGATAACAAGTACGCCAAGGCGTCGGTCGAGGCCATGCACGAGGTCTTCGGCAAGGACACCGTCTACATTCGCTCCGGCGGCTCCATTCCCATCGTCACCCAGTTCGAGAAGGACCTGAAGATTCCCAGCATCATGATGGGCATGGGCCTTCCCGACGACAACCTCCATGCCCCGAATGAGAAGTTCCACATCCCGAACTTTTACCGTGGGATCGAATCGCTCATTCGCTTCTTCCAGAAACTCGGCGCGTAGTGCCGGGAGCGGCCAGGATTTTTCCGGGGAGGAGAGTTTTCGTTAGAACTCTCCTCCGCAATTCGGCTATTATCTCCTTGGCCTTTAGCGCCCCCCCAGGCTATGCGATTCGGTAGAGGTGCGCCTTAGTGTCGGTGTTTTGCCGTGTAGTTGCACGACTGAAGCCATTATTTTTCTGCATTCTAGCGAGCTGCATGCTCGTGCCCCTGTCGCTGGCGGCACAGCGCGAGCAGGAGCCCACCGCTACGCTTGCTGACGCCGCGCCTCTGCCTGACGCACCCAGTGCGACGCTAGCCTCCGCCACTGCCTCCGGGGAGTCTTCCAGCAGACCTGGGGAATCTTCCGGCGGGCAGCACCTGCTTCCCATAACGCCAACGCCCGATTCGCTCAATCCGCCCTCGGACAAGATCAAGTGGAAGCCGATGGTGGTGCAGGCGATCGAGTTCACCGTCTTCCAGGACGTTTGGCGGGCGGCATGGGACCCCGGGCTCCGGTATCTGATCGCCCACAAGCCCTTCTGGCACGATTACGGGACCTCTCTCACCGGCTACAACATGAATCACTGGAGCGATGGCGATGATTTTGTGGTGAACGATGTCGGCCATCCCATGGAAGGGGCCGTCTACGGGCGCCTCTTCCTGCAGAACGATCCCAAGAGTTTTGTGCAGATTGGCAGGCACAACGGCTACTGGAGCTCACGTCTTTGGACGCTCCCCTGGATGTTCGCGTGGTCCACCCAGTTCGAGGTCGGACCGCTAAGCGAGACCTCCATCGGCAACCAGGGCGGCTACTACTACAGCATCGGATGTGGTACCAACAAGGCCTGTTTGACCACGCCGCCCTATTCCCAGGGCGCGAATAAATACACCGGCTTGGGTGGCGTTACCAACAATACCGGCTGGACCGACTTCATCATCACGCCCACGGTGGGTTTCGGCTGGATTCTCGCCGAGGACACGATCGACCGCTATATCGTTACTCCAATTGCCCGCGAGCACCGCATCCTCGGCGGACGCGTTCTGCGCAGCGCACTTGAACCTACCCGCTCCTTTGCCGCCCTGTTCGCCGGAAAATTTCCCTGGATGCTCCCCGCGCCCGAGGAAAACTTCGTCGTGCATCAGCGTTCTAAGCCTCTGAAAGTAAAAGACCCGAATGAACAGCCCCTGCAGCACTACTCGCTTGGCACGCAGTACACCAATATCAGCCTGCCGGTAATTACCCCCGGCTGCCCCACGACCTGCCGTGCCAATCTCTCCGGTGGAGGCTTTAGCTTCGACTACAACTTTACCCGCAACTTCGCCTTCGATAGTGCGTTGAACTTCCTCCCCGGACAGGGTGGTACACAGGGCATGATGCAGGGCCTGTTCGGCGTGAAGTTGGGTGAGCGCTGGAAGAATTGGGGTATCTTCGCCAAAGTGCGCCCCGGCTTCATCTACTACAGCGAAGCATGGCCCGGCGGTGGCGCGAAGGCTCCGGCAAGCATCTCCCGCTTCGCTTGGGACTTCGGCGGTGTCGCCGAGTTCTATACCCATCGCAACGGTACAATTCGGATCGATGTCGGCACCACAATGGTGCGCTACCTTACCGACCGCACCGATACCCGGTTCACCGAGATCGGCGGCAACATCTCCGACCAATACTGGGTGAACCAGGGCAATCTGCAGTTCTCTACCGGCTACACCTACCGCTTCTAGACAGCTTCCGGCTTTGGGGCTGTAGTACTCTGTCCCAACTGACGCCATGCCGCATTCCGACATCTTCAAGGAATTGTCCTACGTCTTCATCGCTGCCGTTTTCGGCGCGATTGTCGCCTGGCGCCTGCGTCAGCCCCTGATTCTCGGATATGTCTTCGCCGGCATCCTCATCAGCCCCTTCACGCCCGGACCTGCGATTCATGAGTTCCGCACCTTCGAGCGGCTGGCGGAGGTCGGCGTCATCTTCCTCATGTTCACCATCGGGATCGAGTTCTCCATCGAGGAGCTGCTCAAGGTCAAAGGGATTGCCCTTGTCGGCGCGCCTCTGGGCATCGTTGCCTGCGGCCTGCTCGGGCTGGTTGTCGGCTGGCTCTGCGGTTGGGGACTCTTGCCGGGATTCGCTCTCGGCTTGATCATCTCGGTTGCCAGCACCATGGTCTTGTCGCGCCTGCTCATTGACCGCGGAGAGCTGCAATCCGAACACGGTCGCGTCATGATTGGCATCACCCTGGTCGAGGACCTCGCCACCGTGGTGCTCATCATCCTTTTGCCCCTGTTGGCAAACTTCGCGCCTGCGCACCTCCTGGCGCTCGGCAAGGAGTTGGCTCTGGCGTTCCTGGTCCTCTTGCCGCTCGCGATCGTCGCCAAGTTTCTGGTGCCGCGCTTCCTTGCAGTCGTTGCCAGAATCGGCAGCGACGAGGTGTTTCTCCTGGTCGCGCTTGCCATTTGCCTTGGGGCTGCGGCGGTGACGCAAGCCGTCGGTCTTTCCCTCGCCATTGGGGCCTTCGCCGGCGGCCTAACCATCAGCGGTTCCGAACACGCGCACCGTGCCTTGCAGCGCCTTATGCCCCTCCGCGATGCCTTCGTCGCGCTCTTCTTCGTGACCGTGGGCACGCTGATGAATCCCCGTGGCATATTTGCCGACCTCGGAGTACTGCTGACCATCATTGCCATGGTCGTGCTGGGCAAAGGCGTGATCTGGGCCGCCATCACCAAGGCTTTTGGCTACTCAACCGCCGTCGCCGTGCTGGTCGGCACCGGTCTCACCCAGATCGGCGAATTTTCCTTCATCCTGGTGCAAGCCGCGCGTAACAGCGGCCTGTTGACCGAGAACTTCTACCACGCCACGCTCGCCGCCTCGCTGATGACCATCCTCGTCAACGCGGCGCTGGTTCGCATGGTTCCGCACTGGCTGGCGCGGCCGCCCCGGCCACGCCGTACTCAGAAGACCGCCCATTGACGCGGCGATCATCTAATTCGCCTAGCGCTCAAATATTAGATCCATATGTCCCGAGCGCAGGTCGACCTGCGTGGTTTTCTTATCCGTGCCGGAGAACAACATTTTGAACGGCCGGCCTTCGATGATAGCGATCGGGCTTCCGTCACCTTCCAGGGAGAGGTGCAGCGGGTATTCACCCATCCGCGCCACCACGCCATCACCGTCCTGTGCAATGACCAGCGTTCCCCAATCCTTGTTGACGTAGCTTCCCGCCACAGTGGCAACCGGTTGGCCCAGTTGAGCAATCTGCAGCGCCGGATAGTTCGTGGCCTTCTGGCGTGCTTCGTCAACCTGCGATTGGAATTCCCGCCATCCTTGTTCGCTGTCAACATGTAGCACGCTGTCGTACACCGAGTTCGCCACCACCTCCGCAAAGTTCGTTGCCGGACCGTCAAAATTCTCAAGCACCACCACTCCGATCTGCTCAGTCGGCATCCACGAGAGATGTGCATGCGCGCCGTCGAATCCGCCGAAGTGATGCAGCAACGTTTGGCCGCGGTATTCACCGATGTACCACCCGTATCCATAACCTGAGCGGTGGTACGTGTAGTAATGCGCGTCCGTCGCAGCCTGCGTCTTCTGAGATTCTTGAACCAGCTCTGCCGACAGAAGTCTCTTGCCATTCAGCATGCCACCGGACATTTCCATCTGCAGAAAGCGCGCGAGATCGGAAGCAGTCGAAGCTACGCCACCTGCTGCATGCATCGTACGATCGCTCTTCACCACCGAACTCTCCTGCAGCCTGCCATTCCAGTATTCGAGTGGGCAGGCATGGTCCGCGTTTGCCAGCCAACGCGTAGCGCTGGTCGTGGTGTGCTGCATTCCCAGGGGCTCAAAAATCGCGGACTGAATGTACGTCTGCCACGACTCTCCCGTCACACTCTCAATCACCCGGCCGAGAAGGGTATAGTCCAGGTTCGAATAGGAGAACCGGCCCTTCGTCTTAACCGTCCCGAGCAGGCGATAGAACTTGTCATCGTCCATCTCGCCCGTGAACGCTTCGCCAAATGTAATCACGAACTCGTTCAAACCGCGTCTATGCGACAGCAGGTCGCTGATCGTGATGGTTTCCGCCTCGGCGGGATCGGCCAGTGTGAAATGCGGCAGATACTTCTTGACCGGAGCGTTCAGGTCGAGGCGATGTTCGTCGGCAAGCTTCAGCACTGCAGCCGCCAGCAATGGCTTGGTCGACGATGCGATGTAATACATCGTCTCCTCATCAACGGGCTTCCTCCCGGCGCAGTCACGATGTCCGAAATCGTGCAGGAACAGGATGCCCTTCGGCGTGACGACCGCGACCGCGTATCCGGGCACTTCGGCCTGGCGGGCTTCGGAGTCCCATGTTTTTGCCAGCTTGTCGAAGTCGAACTTGACGGCGGATGCAGGCGAATCGATCGCCGAGCTCAGCACCAGGGAGCAGAGTAAAAACAGCAAACCCATCATCAACCCCACATGCGATCTACGTGCGACACCTGGCATCAGTTCCTCCCCGAATGCAAACAAAAAGCCGGAGCATCTCGCCCCGGCTTCGCAAAGCACTGGTGATTTAGAACAGCTTGCGGCGCAGCACTCCGAGCCCACCCAAAATGCCCGAGCCAAACAGCATCAAGCTTCCCGGCTCAGGGACGTCAGACACATAGACGCCGCTGGAAAAGGTCGGAAACACGTAGGGCGGAGACGCGTTATTCGCATTGGTGAAGTCCCAGCCGAAGTACCCGCTGTTGACGAACTCCAGGTTCAGATCCGCCTGGCCAACCGCATTCAAGCCGAAGGTGTTGCTGTTGAACGAACGGCCTTCGCAGGTGTCGCAGACTGGAACGACTGCGAACCAGTACTGCCCGGCAGCCAGGTTCACGTTCAGCGCAACTTGGTTGTGGTACTCGTCGTATCCGGCGCGGCTACGGCCCGTCAGAGTGTTGGTGATGTTAGGATCGGTTCCCGAGGCGATTAGAGTTCCGCCATTGCCCTCACTCATGCCACTGCGGATCTCCCAATATCCTGACGTCGGTACATTCGAACTCAGGTTGTTGGTGAACAGACCGGTGACGTTGATGTTCGATTGGGCGTAGAAGTTCTGGTAGGTGGCCGATCCATAGGGATCGCCAGTAACGGTGGCGTCCGTCTCATTCGCCAGAGCGCGAGAATTCGGATCGTTGGGGTCCATGTCGCCGCCGTAGAAGTACAGAGTGTCGGCGTTCGCGACAGCCGCGAAGAACAGCAGAGCAAACACGCACAGGGTAAGTCTCCTCATGTTTCCTCCTGATTGCTTTCGGTTGGGTTGAGGGTTGAGGGTTGGGGAATGGATGTAGCGAGCGCAAACGAATATCTAAATTCAGGACATATATGAAATCACCACTTTCGAAGGGTCAAGGAAAAAGTGAGTTCTGATCGCAGTCCGGAACAACTTCCCGTCCTGCGCCAGGCGGGGGTCTTGTAATCAAACCCTGATGACCGACTGGATACCGCCCCGAATTGACCGTTGATTCCTCCCAGCGCCGCACCTAAACTAGGGCAAGCTCTCCGGCTCTCCTCGATCTCCTCAAAAATCCTCACACCTGATTTTCGGGAATCTGTTGCAAGTACGGTGCAATATCGTGTGGTTTCCACAAGGCAGGCACAAAATGTGGGGTTTTATATCTTGACCCTCCCCCCAAACGCCATTACAGTTGGCTTTTGATCGAGTGCAGGGAAACCGAGATTCGGCTAGCGTCTGCCTCTTCTGGTCAGATTCACGCGTCTACAGATAGAGGCACTCTCCTCGGTCGGGTATCCGCCGACAGTGCCTGCGGCCCGGCGAGCGCAAGGAGTATAAGTTGCTCAAAATAAAGAAGCTACAAATCCTGGGATTCAAGTCCTTCTGCGACCGCACGGAGCTCCGCTTCGAAGGCGAAGGCATCTCCGCCATCGTCGGCCCCAACGGCTGCGGCAAGTCGAACATCGCGGACGCCATCTCCTGGGTGCTGGGCGAGCAGTCGGCGCGCTCCCTGCGCGGCGTCCACATGCAGGACGTCATCTTCAACGGCACACGCGATCGCAAGCCCACGGGAATGGCCGAGGTCACGCTCACCTTGGTGGACCCGGCTGTCTACGGCGACGTCGGCGACCCCGAAGTCGATGTGCAGGATGACATGCCCGAGGACTGGGATGAATCTGCAGTGCGCGCTGCCAGCTCGGACGAAGCCGAGCGCTACATTGAGGAAGTCCGTCCAGGCCAGAGCGACGAAGACGAGGCTGCCCCGCCTGAACACGCTGCCGAACTGGTAGCAACTGCCGGCCCGCAGGTCGTGCTCAAGATTCGCCGCCGCAAATTCAAGCGCACTTTCAAAGCGGGCGAGATTGCCGTCACCCGCAGGCTCTTCCGCACTGGCGAGAGCGAATACTTGCTGAATGGCAAGCTCTGCCGTCTGCGCGACATTCAGGATCTGTTCATGGGTACCGGCCTTGGGCCCGAGACGTATGCCATCATCGAGCAGGGCCGCATTGGCCAGATCCTCAGCAGCAAGCCCACTGACCGCCGCGCCATCATTGAAGAGGCCGCCGGCATCACCAAGTTCAAAGCCCGCAAGCGCCTGGCCGAGGCCCGCCTCGAAGACGCCAGGCTGAACCTGTCGCGCATCAACGACATCTTCGAGGAAGTTACCCGCCAGATGAACTCGCTGAAGCGCCAGGCCAGCAAGGCCGAGCGCTATGCCCGGCTGCGTGATGAAATGCGCGCCAAGCTGCGCGTGGTTCTCGCCAGCAAGTTCGCGCAGTTGGATTCCGAAGCGGTGGCGGTTGAATCGCAACTCAGCGCGCTTGCCGAGGAAATGCGCGTGAAGCTTGATGCCACTCAGCAGATGGAAGCCGGCCATAGCGATCTGACCCAGCGCGGATATTCCCTCGAGCACGACGCACAGACCAATCGTGAGCAGCTCAGCACATTGGCGATGGAGTTGGACCGTGCAACGGCACGTCGGCGGACCAATGAAGAGCGCTGTGCCGAACTCGAGGCCCGCTCCGCCGGAGCGCAGGCGGAGATCACCGCCAACGAAGCGCAGCTCTCGCAACTCAACGACGAGCTGCAAACCAATCGCACCACCCTTGAGTCGGCCAACGCCGACGTCGAAGGCGCGCAAGCCGAGCTGTTGCAACGGCAGGCAGAAGCCTCCGCGGCTTCGGCCAACCTCACGCAGTTGGAGCATCAGCAGGAGCAGCGTCGCAGCGACATCATGCAGGCGGTTTCGCAGAGCTCGTCGGTCCGCAACCGCATCACCCAGGCCGAAGAGCGGCTCGCCGCTCTCGATCGCGACGCCCAGCGCCTAATCTCTGAGATCGCCGCAGCCAATCAGCAGCTGGAGACCTTCGGCGGCCAGCGTGGTCAACTCGGTCTTGAGTTTGAATCCGCGACCCAGCGCGTCGCCGAGCTGAACGCACGCATTACCGAAACACGCCAGAAGCTCGACGAACTTCGCCATGCTGAGACCGATGGCAAGCGCCATCTCGATTCCGTGCGCTCGGAATACGCCGGACTTATGGGCCGCCGTGGCTCGCTGGAAGCCGTTATCGCCGAGCACGGCTACTCCACCGAATCGGTTCGCCGCCTGTTCAAGTCAGGAGCCCTGCATGGCGGCCACGCTCCCGCCGGCGTTCTCGCTGACTTCCTCGAAGTCGAAGACCGCTACGAGCACGTCGTCGAAGACTTCCTGCGTGACGAGCTCAACTACATCGTGGTGAAGTCCTGGGACGCCGCCGACGAAGGCCTGCGCCTGCTGCGCAGCGATGTCGATGGCCGCGCCACCTTCCTCGTCCACCCCGAAGATTCGCAGGCCAAGTTCTCGTTCATCCAGGGTGAAACCACATACGAAGGCACACGTAACGACAGCGTCGTCCCGCTCAAGAATTGCATTCGCGTGCTCAACGGTTTTGGCAAATCGCTGGAAGTAATTCTCCCCAAGCTGGGCAACGGCTACATCGTTCCCGACCCCAACGTCGGCCGCGAGCTGGCACTGGAGAATCCCGACGCCTTCTTCCTATCGCAGTCGGGCGAGTGCTTCCACAACGTCACTGTCACCGGTGGCAAGCAGCGCAGCGAAGGCCCGCTCTCCATGAAGCGCGAGCTGCGCGACGTGCTCAGGCAGATGGCCGAACTGGAAGCGTCGATTCGTGATAAGGAACTGCAGCTTGCGACAATCGCGCGCGAGATCACTGACCTTGGCGGACTGCTGCAGCGTCTGGAAGATGAAAGACGCGAAGCGGAGCGCCAGGCCATGACCTCCGAGCACACCCTTAGCCAGCTCGGCAACGAGATGACGCGGGTGCGCGAGCGCCTTACAACCTACGAAAGCGAATTGCAGCGGCTGTCCGCGGAACGTGCCGAGCGCGAGACCTTCATCGCGGGCTGGGCAGAAGAGCTTCAGCACCTGGAGCAAAAGCAACGCCAGATCGAAGAAGAGCTGCACGCAGCGCAGAGCAGCTTCGAAGAACTTCGGGTTCGCCGCGACGAATCGGTGCAGCTCGCAACCGATGCCCGTGCACAAGTTGCTACGCTGGAGGAGCGCCGGCGCGGAGCCATCGCCAGCGTGCAGCGTTTGGAGTCCATGACCTCTGAGGCTTCCGCCCGCCTGGCAAAGCTCAAAGCGCAGATTGATTCCGCTGCCGCCGAGATGCAGCAGCGCCAGTCGGAGAACGTTCGCCTAGCAGAGCAATCCGTTGCCTGGGAGATGGAGCGCGAAGCGGCCCAGCGGCGTGATCAGGAGATTGCCGAAGAGCTGCAACAGGTCCGTGCGCGCCTGGCGCAACTGGAAGAGGAGTTGAAAACGGCGCGCGTCGAGCTGGACGCGGCTCGCGATCGCCGCGGCGAACTGGCTGCCGAGCAGGCCCGCCTTCACTCCGACATGCAGCACTTGGCCGACACTTGCGTGCAGGAGCTGAGCCTGCAGCGTGACGAGCTGATGGGCGATGAATCGCTGCCCCGGATCACCGGCGACGAGTTGAATGCCGAAGAAGAAGCTTACAAAGAGATGCGGACCCGTCTCGAGAACATGGGCCCTGTGAACATGATGGCCCTGGAAGAGTACAAGGAGACCGCTGAGCGCCATGAGTTCCTGGAAACTCAGCGCAAGGATCTTCTGGACTCCATCGAGAACACGCAGAACACCATCAAGGAAATCGAGATCGTTTCGCGCCAGAAGTTCGAAGAGGCGTTTGCCGCCATTAACGAAAACTTCAGCCGTACTTTCAGCAAACTTTTTGGTGGCGGTCAGGCCTTCATGCGGCTCACCGATCAGGAAAATTCAGCCGAGAGCGGCCTCGATGTGGTGGCCTCGCCTCCCGGCAAGAAGCTGCAGAATGTCCTGCTGCTCTCCGGCGGTGAGAAAGCGCTGACGGCACTAGCGCTGCTGGTCGGCATCTTCCAGTATGTGCCCAGCCCGTTCTGCATTCTCGATGAGGTCGACGCTCCGCTGGATGAGGCCAACATTGCGCGCTTCACCGAACTGGTCCGCGACATGAGTTCGCAGACCCAGTTCATCATCATCACCCACAGCAAGAAGACCATGGGCATAGCGCCCACCATGTACGGCGTCACCATGCAGGAGCCCGGCGTCTCCAAGCTGGTCTCCGTGCGCATGCAGGGCAACGCGCCCCGGTTGGTGGCGGCAGGCGCCTGACCGTCCGGACAATTTTTAAATCTCAAAGCCAGCAAAAAGGGAGGCCGAGGCCTCCCTTCGATGTCTGACGGTTGTTGCTTTACTTGCCCGAACTGGTCGATCCGCCTTCCCCCAGCACCAGCGCCTGATTCAATCCGCCGAAGTGGATTTCCTGCAACTGCCGGTTCGCGCCTTCGCCGTTATATTCGACGGAGGTGGCGTGGGTCTTGGTGGCGAGTGGTTTCACTTGCGCCGATGCCGTGGCGACATCCTTCTTTCCCTTCTTGAATGTCACCTGGGTCGTCGGAGCGTTGTCGTTGAACGTCACTTTGTACTGGCCGGGCTCAAGCGTAGTGCCGTTGACCTGGACCGGATCCGTGAAGGTCAACGACTTCGAAACTGTGCCCGCAAACGCAGCGCCTGTCAGCAACACAGTCAGCGCCGCACCACACACTAGAGTTGAGATTCGCTTCATCGCTATTTACACCTCACTTGGATTCGTTAAAGTTTTTGGCTTTTATCTAAATTTCAGAGCTTCTTATCATATTGACTATGATGCGCGAAAAAGGTTTCAGGAACTATGGACAAATAGATATTACGAAGTGGTGAGTGGCATAGTTCCCTGTATGCTCGGAAAAAGTGTTAACTAGTGTTAAGCGCAGCCCTTGTCAGGCGGGATAGCCTACAGAATTTCGTGATGAATTGCAGTCAAAGAAAACAGATAGCTCGTACCTATGATTAGCGGCAGTTTCAGAATAGGCGATCCGTTTTGTGCCCAAGAATTGAGCGCGCTGGCAATCGAATGTTTGTCAGAAAAATAAGGAAGGTCTGATCAACTCCGGGCTTTGAGGGGGACGGTCTTCAGGCCGCCCATAAGTGGCTGGAATGAGGCCGCGCTTTAGCCCCTGAGGATTTCGATCCGGACATCATTAGAACCTCCTTAGCTTCCGAATATTCCTAATTCCAACCCATGCGTTGCCTAAGGCTGGTAATGTGCGCTGTGTGGTGTGCTGAGTGCCAGGCGTACAAGGCAAGCATCCGATCCAGCGAGACTACTCCCAACTCCGGATGCTGCAATGTCCTGGCAAAGTCTTCCGTCGTCATGGCGCGCAGTAGCGTCACCCATCGCCCATGCAGGCCCTGCAACAGGCGCAAGGACGCCTCTACCGGAGCTTGTTGGGAATCCGGCAGTTTCGCCCACAGGTCCTCCCGGTAGGTTTTGATGGCCGGTTCGGATTCTGTCAATGCCAGCTTGAATCGGATATAGGCGTTCAAGTGGCTATCGGGAAGATGATGCACGACCTGCCGCACGGTCCAGCCCTCCGGGCGGTACGGCGTCTCGAGTTGCTCAGCGTTCAGGCCTTCCACGGCGGTCCTCAAACTGGCGGGAAGCTTCTCAAGCACATCGATGTAGTGCACCCGCCGCTTCGCCATCTGCTCTTCGTCCTCCGGCGCAATCCACTCGAACTTCCCAATCGGGTATCGCAGGTCTGTCACATCACACCTCGGTTTTGTTTGTGCTACGAAATTTACTCCAGGCCGCGGACCTCGCTGGTGGGAATCCATTCCACCGTACACGGGCCCGGCAACGTTGAGCCTTTGTCCTCGTCTTTCTTCTTCGATGCCGATGACTTGCCGCAGGTCACACGCACCCGGCGGACCACATGCACCTGCGACGATGGCGGAAACTGCATCGGCACTGTGACGCCCTTGAGCATCTCCGTAAAGGTTTTGAGGCTGTCTTCGCCCTTGATGAACTTCACGTCCTCCACTTTGCCCGGGCTTGCCAGCAGGAAGAAGTCAGCGCTGCCGCTCTGCACCGCGTTCAGGTCTTCAGTCCGCTCTGCGACACGGTCCTTGTCCGCCTTCGAGATCATCGACTCCAGTGCGTGGCCGCTCACCCCCAGGTTCTTCAGCTTGTCGCGGGCCGTGGTGCTTGGGCTGCTGCCCACCAGCGCCAGCGCGTACCACTTCATCGCCTGATCGCGTTGTCCTCGTTTGTCCGCGATGTCGCCCAGGTGCTCGGCAATGGCGCCGTTCTGCGTGCCCTGCCACGCCGGCAGGATGTACGCCTCGGCCTTGTCCAGGTCGCCGCTCTTGTACAGCACCCAGCCCTTCGTGTCCCAGACATTGAACAGCATCTGCGTATTGCCCAGGTCCTGGATTCGCAAGTTGGCCAGCGAGACATCGCGTAACTGTGTTTCCAGCGCGCTGATCGCAGTATCGGCATAACCGTCGGCCCGTTTCAGGTCCGTATCCTGCTCGGCCAGCGAGTAGGCCACGTTGTTCCACACCAGCGGCGACGGCGCCATCGCGATCGCCTTGTCGAACGCATCCATGCCTTTCTGGGTTTGACCGGCCCCCAGGTATGCCTGCCCCAGGCTGGCCAGAATCAGTGGATTGTTCGGCTGCACCGAGACCGCTTTCTCCAGTTCCGGCACGGCATCGTCGAACCGCTTCAGGGTCAGGTAGAGGTAGCCCAGGCTGGCATGGGCCGCGCCATCCAGCGGATTGATCTCTAACTGTTTCTTGAATTGCGCGATGGCCTCATCGTATTTCTGCTGCTGCTCATAGGCCTGCCCCAGCTCGCTGTACGCCGAGTCGTCATACGGGTTGGCGGCAATCTGTTTTTGAAAAGCTTCCACCGCCTTCTGGTCCTGATCGGTCGCCAGATACACCCGTCCCAGGTACTTCCAGATGTCCTTATGGCTGGGATCGGCGCTTTGCACCTGTTCGAAAAGCTGCAGCGCCAGATCGTAGTTCCGGCCGCTCAATGCCTGGACGCCCGACTCAAACCATTCTTTCGGCGTTCCTCCGCCACTGAGTCCTGACATCCCGGGCTTACTGTTCGTCAGCCGAATGACCTGCGACTGGTCCGAGTCCACCACTCTGCGGAACGCCGCATAATCGGCGCTCCGGTCCGTCGGAATTTCCGAGATCGCAACCTTCAGGCTGCGGCTCGCCACCAGCGTGTTGTTGTTCATTTTGTAGCTGGAGTGGTACTCCACATAATCGCGCTTGACGTCCACCCCAATCGGCAATTGCACTGTGTACTTGATGGGGATGTTGATCGAGGCGTGTGCCTCCACCTCTTGCGGCGGACCCAGCTTGATGGAATTGTCCTTGTCCTTATCCTGATCCTGATCCTTATCGTCCTCGTCCTCATCAGGCGCCGGCAGGCGCAAGATGTTGAAGGGCAGCATCAGCTTCGCCTCGGGGGCCGACCAGTCGAAATAGTTGGGAGCCATCAGGTCGTAGTCGATCTGCAAAGGATTGTCGGTGTCGCTGGGATCGCTCACGTGCAGATTGTCGATGTCTGCTCCCCGTAGCGGCGAATTCTGCAGTGACGCCTCCATCAAGTCCTTCCAGCGGTTCCTCGGTATCTGCCGCAGCGCGAATCGCAGTGCCAGCTCCGGGTCCCCGCGAACCGTAGTCGCAACGTGCACCGACAGCTTCCCCATGTCGTTGAGCGAGCCGCTGATCCAGTTCCGATCGTAGGCCGGGAAGGGAAGCTCCGCCGGGGTGCGTACCAGGCTGGGCTTGCCCTCCGGAGGCACAGCCAGCGCCAGCTTGTCGCGCAGGGTAAAGGACAGCATGCGGAAAGGCACGATGCCTGACGTGCTGTCCAGCCAGATCTCCTGCCCGTCCACCGGGACGCGCGTGATCACGTGATTAAACTGCGAGGGCGACGGTACGTCAGGGTCGATCTTTTGCAAGGCGTTGATCAGCACCGAGGTCGACTCGAAGCCTTCGGCCTGTAGCAGCGCCGCCAGCAGCGTGTTCTTGTCCTTGCAATCGCCGTAGCCAACGTTCATGACCTCTTCAGCTGCGTGCGGTTGATAGCGGTCCAGTCCCAACGACAGGCTCACATAGCGGAAGTCCCGCGACACGTAGTCGTACAGCGCCTTCACCTTCGCCATGTCCGTCGTCTTGCCCTCCACCAGGCTGTCCGCTTTCGCCTTGATGGCCGGCGTCGGCACCCGGCGGTCCTTCTCCAGCGACCGGTACCAGTCGCCCAGTTGCTCCCAGCTTTCGAACGTGGTCAGTTGAATCGACGGGGGTGGCGGCTCTTCGGCGTGGTTTCGCCGTTTCATGGGCGATTCCGGGGCCTTGGTGTGCGAGTACGTCCAGCGATAGATGCGCCGGTCTCCCTCTTCCGTGGTCTTGGGATCGAATCCCGGCTGCGTCTTCAGCTTGACCTTTCGGTCTTTCGGGACGTTGATCTCCACCTCCTCATCCAGCACAATGCCGTGCTCGGTGAAGGTGTAACTGGTCCAGAATTGTCCCGGGATGAGCGGATTCACAATGGTGCGCACATAGCGAAACTCCAGCGTGTCTCCCGGCCGCAGCGACGGCACGCTGATGTGCTTCTGGTGATAGTCGGTGTAGACGGGAGCGTCCGGAATGGTCAGGTCCTGGATCGCCGACTCCTGCGCCGTCACCACCGTTCCATCGGGCTTGCGGACGCGCACATAGTCGATCTGCAGCTTGTCGCTGAGCGCGCTGTAGCCAATCTTCAATTGTCCCAGCGCCTGCACTCCGCTCTCGCCGGTGACCTTGATAACCGCTTCATGCTCCTCGCTGCCGGTGCCGTCGTTCTCAAAGCGCATGACCTGGCGCGAGTGCTCCACCACAAAAGCCTGCTGTGAATAGTCGGGCGTCGCCGGCGTCTGTACCCCCGGCACGACTTGCCCTGCTTTCTCCGGTGTCGACGGAGTTGTGGGACTGGGAAGGGGGGCCTGGGCCAGAGCGAGGGTTGCAACCAGGAGTAGACAAAGAGCCGCTATACCGCAAAGAGTGCGTTTCATAGAAAAGAGCTTCCTTGGAATCGTAACCTATCCGGCTATCCCGAAACCGGAAGGTATCGCAGAATTGCTCAGAAGTTGCGGGTCAGGCGTGGCGCCAGCGCATAGTTCAGTTGCAAAAGCACGATACACGCGATGCTCCACCGCGTGTCGATTATGCACAGCGCAGCCGCGAACGCGTATAGAGACTGTGCCACAATGATGCGCCGTTTCACGGCTTGAGAAATCTCGGGCGTAAGGTCGTCCTTCACCAGTCCGCTGCCCAGAGCGCAGACCCAGCTCCAATACAACGTGGCTCCCAGCAGCAGGATGTTGGCCCAGTACACCAGCAGCGCAACGCGGTAATGCGTATATTCCGCCAGCAAGCCCGTCGAAAACGGCACCAGCGAAACCATCCCCAGGAAAGCGATATGGATCCACGACAGGCTGCGGTCCGAGCGCCGCAGATGATTGAGCTGGGTTTGCTGGCCTACCCAGAAGATGCCCAGCGTCAGCACGCTCATGCCGAACATCACCAGCCTGGGCGACAGCGCGATCAGGGCGCGCCATAGGTCGCTCTCTCCATGGATGGCCTCCGCAGCCGGCACACGCAGGTCCAGCACCAGCAGCGTCATGGCGATAGCAAAGACCCCGTCGCTCAGTGCCGCCAGGCGTTCCACGCTCTGTCCGGCAATGCGGTTGTAGCTGGTCGGCATAGAGACCAAACTCACGCGGACGGCGCGCCGCGAGAATTCCTCGAATAACTGGACTGCTCAATAAAAAGGAGGGCATCGCGCCCCCCTCATCTCTTACGGTAGCCGGCCGTTTGCTTACGCCTTTTTCGGCTCCAGCAACGAAGCCTGCGATGATGCGGGCACGGACGTCGGACCCGCCGCGGTAGTCACCGCCGGGGGCTTGGCTTCGACCCGCGCCGCTTCCGGCTTCTGGATATCGATGGTTCCCTTAAAGTAAGCCCCATCGTCAATGGCGATGCGCGCAGTCGTAATATCGCCCTTCAGCGACGCGCTCTTGCGCAGCTCCACCCGGTCGCTGGCGGTAATATTGCCGTCCACCTGGCCGTGAAGAATTACGTTGCGCGCCTCGACATTGGCCCGCACCCGCCCGTTGGGACCGATCGTCAGGCTCTGTCCGCGCAGCGCAATCGAGCCATCCACCTGGCCGTCCACGTACAGATCCTCGCTGCCCGAGAGCTCGCCTTTCACTACCACCGACTTGCCGATGGTTGCCACGTCAACATTGCGAACAGGTTCGCTGCGCAAAGACTCGCTCGGGCGAGGCGGCGCGGCAGGATTGTGCGAAGCAGTGCTCGGTTCCTGGATCGGCATAGGGCTCTCATCTTCCTTGCGTGTTGGTTTCCACATATCGTGCTCCGGACGCGGGCCCCGGGCAAGAGTTCAGAATAATCCGCAGGAAAGTGCCTGGGCCGCTGGCATGAGAATACCGAAGCCGGTCAAATGTGGAAAGCTTTTTGGAAAAGAAATCTGACGTTAATTCAGGATAGTCATAACAAAGGTAAACTCCCGCAGCATATCATCTGTGAAAATACGAAATCCGTGTGAGTGAACCCATGAGCCAATACGACTTCTTTATCAGTTACAAGTGGAAGACGTACGCGCCCCAAGCTCGCGGCCTGAAGGCCATCGTAACGCAACATGGGTTCAGTGCATGGATCGACGTCGAGCACCCGTTCCAGCAGTCCGAATCGGGATCTCCCCAATCGAACCAGGCCCTGGCTCAGCACTTGCTCCAGGCGATGAACTCGTGCCGTAACGTCCTGTTCTTCGAAACCTATGCCACCATGGCGATGGTCGTGAATGGCCCGTCTGTCAGGGTGACAAGCTGGCAGGAGAATGAACTGGGCATGGCGGCCGCCCAAAAGCTGATCGTCTTGTATCACGGGGCATCGCCGCGAACGCTGGGCTTTGGTCTTAGCAAGAAACTTTACGAATATCAGGAGCTTGACGACGCTTTTGCCATGATCAAGGAAGCCATCGCAAATCCTGCCGGCCCCTACTGGAGCAATTAGGACCTGCCGAGCCAAATCAAAACGGGCACGCAATGCGTACCCGTTTCCATTTTCCTGACCTGCCTTCTACGGCACTTCAATCAGCTCGATCTTCCCGTCCTTGCGGCGATGCAACACCTTTGCCTTGCCCTTGGGATCGCGAAACACGAACACGTCGCGGTCGCGAAACTCGCATTCCTTCACCGCCTCTTCCACCGTCATTGGCCGCAGCGCAACGGAATCGGTAGCATGCACCAGGTGCGCTTCCGTAGTGCGCGACACGGACGGAAACTTGTGTACCAGCACCGGCACCGCGGTCGCGGCATTGGCGCCGACTGCAATCTGCATTTCCGCCTGCGCCTCAACCGGCTCTTTCCAGCTCTTGTCCTTGGGCTTGCGATGGGTGGCACGGCGGCGGCCATTGTGCCGGACCGCCTGGGTCTCGATATGCTCCAGCGCCTGGCCGATCGCGCTGATCATGTCCGTCGCCTCCGCCAGCCCAACCAGCTGCCCGCGGCGGCGCTTCACCGTAATTTCAGCGATGTTGCGCCGCTTTTCGACCGACAGGATTACCTTGCTCTTGATGTTTTCGCCCAGGATCTTGGTGAGCTTATTGAGGCCAGACTCGACTTCCTTGCGTACTGTGGGAGTAATCTCGTACTGTTTGCCGAAATACTCTATATTCATTGAGCTCCCTCCTGCCGCTGCCTGATTGGTTGCTGTTTGTTTTGGCCGCGGCGGCTTTCACCACTACGGCGTCACGTTAATCCGGGCCAAGCTCGTGTTCGTGTCACGGATGGACCCGTGGACGCCGGTTACAACTCTATTTCTTCACTCTGCGCTGGTGGGTGCTCGGGATGCGCATGTCCTCCCTGTACTTGGCAACCGTGCGGCGAGTGACCTGGATGCCCTGCGACTGTAGGATGCGGGTGATCTGCTCGTCAGTCAACGGCCGGGTGGGATCTTCCTCCTCGATGAGCTTCTTGACCCGCCGCTTCAGGATCAACAGCGACGTGCTGCCGCCCTCCGGGCCGTTTACGCTCTCGGTGAAGAAGTAACGTAGTTCGAAGACGCCTTGCGAAGTATGAGCGTACTTGTTGGCCACCGCGCGGCTCACCGTCGAAGGATGCACCCCGATCTCCTCTGCAACTTCCTTGATCATCATCGGCTTCAACTGGTCGATGCCTTGGTCCAGAAAATCGCGCTGGCGTTCGAGGATGGCGTGGCAGACCCGCAAAATCGTCTGCTTCCGCTGCTCGATGTTCTTGATGAGCTGGATCGCCGACTTGTAACGCTCTTTGACGTAGTTGCGCACGTCCTTCTCGGCAGCGTCGCGGTTCAGCAGCCGCCGATATGAGGAATTGAGCCGCAACTGGGGAACTTCCTCATCGTTCATCACGATGATGTATTCATCGCCCTGCTTGACGAAGGCCACGTCCGGCTCGATCAGCCGTGTCTCCGTCTTGTTGTAGCGCAGGCCGGGACGAGGATCGAGGGTGCGGATGAAATCCATGGCCCGCGTTACCGCCTCCAGCGGGCGGTTGATGGCCTTCGCGACTTCCTTGTAGTGCTTGTTCTGCAGCGCCGGAAGATGATCGCTCACCAGCGTGATGGCGTCTTCCAGCGCTTCCTGTTCGGCGACGTGGTTGCTGTGCCCGTTCTTGCGATGCAGGGTCTTCAGGTTCAGCAGCTGGGCCAGCAGACACTCACGCAGGTCACGCGAGCCCACGCCCACCGGATCCAGTTGCTTGACCAGGTCGATGGCTTCCAGCAGCGCATCGCGGCTGAAGGGGACGCGTGCCGGCGAAGTGCGCGGCGGTACCAGGTGAGGACGCGCATTGGCCCCGATAGCCCGTGCAGCAGTCGCCACGGGCGCAGCTTCCTCTTCCGGCTCCGCGACCGCAACTTCCGTCGCCACTGCCGCCTCGCTATGGGCTGTCTCGGAAGCGGACAACATATCGCTCAGGACAGGTGCAGCACTCGCCGAGGCTAAGTCAATGCCCGGCATCAAACGCTCGCCTGCCGCTCGCCGCCGGCGCGACCCGGCCCATGTCCTCATCCATCAGCCCGAGGAGCTCGTCTTCGGTCGCTGTCAGGTAGCCTTCTTCGTTCAGATTGCCGATAACCAGCTCCGCCGCTCGGTAGACGTCGTCCTTCACGTGCAATGAACCGAGCTGCCACATCAGGTGGTCTGACAATGTGGTAGGCTTCGACAAAAAGTTCTCGAAAGAGGGCTTTTCGCTCTCCTCCATCTCGACTGAAGTGCGCAGACCGGGATCGAGGTATTCCTTGAAGAACGAACCAAAATCGATTTCCTCGAACGGGTCCTTCTCTTCCGAAGGCAACGCCTGCTCTTCCTGGGCTGTGGGAGAGCTGTCACGGTCCATCTGTTCTTCTTTGGCGGAAACCTCGTCCAGCAGGGGAACGGAGTCCTCCAGCTCCTCCAGCACCGGGTTCTCGGTGAGCTCGGCGTTGATCATGTCCGCCAGCTCCAGCTTGTTCAGCGCCAGCACGCTGACCATCTGCACGAGCCCGGGCGTCAGAATTTGCTTCTGAGAGACCTTGAGGTTCAGTTTGGGCTGCAACAACACCATTGGAGAACTGTTTTGCTGAACTGATTCTAAACCAACGAGAAGCTCTCGCCTAAGTAAACTCGCTTCACTTCCGGATCGTGTCCCAGTTGTTCCGGCGTGCCCGCGCGGAAAATTCTTCCCTCATTAATGATGTAGGCGCGATCGGTTACCGACAGCGTCTCCCTCACATTATGATCGGTTACCAGAATTCCGATGCCACTCGCACGCAGGCCCGCGATGATGTTTTGCAGATCGAGTACCGCGATGGGATCGATTCCCGAAAAGGGTTCGTCCAGCAGAATGAAACTCGGCGAGATGCACAGGCAGCGCGCAATTTCTACTCTGCGCCGTTCCCCGCCTGACAGCGCATAGCCCCGGTTCTTGCGGATCACTCCCAGCCCCAGCCGCTCGATCAGGTTCTCCATGCGTTCGCGGCGCTCGTGCCACGACAGCGGCTGCGCCTCCAGCACCGCCAGAATGTTGTCCTCCACCGTCAGCTTGCGAAAGATCGACGGCTCCTGCGGCAGATAACTGATGCCGTAGTTGCGCGCTCGCAGATACATCGGCACCGTCGTGACGTCCTGATCGTCCACCATCACCCGCCCGGTGTCGGTGGGAATCAGCCCGACAATGATGTAGAAGCTGGTCGTCTTGCCCGCGCCGTTCGGTCCCAGCAGGCCGACCACTTCGCCCTGCTTCACTTGCAGGCTGACATCAGTGACCACCCTGCGCCCGCGATAGCTCTTTCCGATATCGTCAGCAGTTAAGGTTTGCATCTCTTACTTGGTGATTCTCGCCCGCGTGACGGTCGAGGAAGAATTCTTGCTCTCCACCAGGACCTCGTCATCGCGGCTGTAAAAAGTTAGGGAATCGCCCCATACTGTGCCACGGGTCGCGTCGAAAATGCTAGGGGATTTTCCCGTCAGGTGATATTTGGCGTCATCGGCGGTATAGACCAATTGATCGCCGACCGCACGCCTGTTCGGTTCGGTCACTACAACCTTTCCCGTAGCTACCATGTGATCGATCTTGCTCGGTCCCTCGCTGCCAGGAAGGATCGACGCCGGAGATTTGGATGCGGCGGAGGACGCGGTTTGCTCCCCGGCCTCCTTCAGATACACGTCAATCTGTTGCGCCGTGATAGTGCTGTCCTGGCTCTTGGCCACCACGTTGCCGGTGTAGCGCGCCCGCCGTTCTGCATCGGCGTACGTAAGCTTATCGGCGATGACCTGCACCGGTGTGAGCTTGCCGTCCGCTGATTGCTGCACGAACAGGCTCACCACGTGATGACGCTCGTCGCCGAAGGCCGTCACCGTGCGCGCGTCCTGATCGAAGTCGATCTTCGGAGCCCGCACCACATTCGACCCTTGCCACAGGCGAACATTGCCGGTGTAATGCGCGATACTCGGCTGTTGGCGCGATGCCATGTGCTCCGCCGTCACGTGGATCGGGTCCGAGGTCGCCAGCAATGCCCCGTTGGGCTGCGGCTTCAGCTCGCTGTAGGTCGTCTTCACATCTTCGTCGGCATAAGCATCGCCGCTTTGGCGATTCATGCGCACCACATTGGCCGTGGTTGTCATGCCCCCGTCGATCACTCGGGGCGAGCCATTCAGCACCAGCAATTGATCGGAGGGAGTGTAGGTTGCCTTTTCCGCAAACGCTGCGCGGCCGCCAACGTCCGGCTTGCCGGAGGGCTCGTGATACTGGAAGTTGCCCGTCTGCACCAGCTTCTTCACCCCGCCGTCGGGACCGAAGGCCACGTCGAGCTTGTTGGAGGTGCTGACCTTTTCCGGCTGGCCGGGCGACGTCGACACAATGCGCGAATCCGGCTCGCCGTGCAGTGACTGCATCTGGTTTCCATCGCCAAAGATGGCGTGAAACTTTCCGGCGGTCGCCACCGTGGTCGAATTGCCCATCTCCTGCGCGTTCTTGTCGCCGCTCTTGGACTTGGTCGGGCTCGGCAGGATCACAATCTGCGCTTTGCCTATCGTGTCTGCCGTCTTCAATTCGTTGCCATCCGCCAACTGAAAATCCAGAGCGTCGGCCATGATGTCCATCGGTTGGCCACTAGCTGGCCCCACCCCGGATTTGCCCGGGTTCGGCTCCTGATGCAGGCGCGCATTGTTCACCATGTGGAAGCGTAAGGGCTGGCTCTGGTTGTCAAAATCCAGGATGAAAGTGTCCGCCGAGCCGTTGCTGCGATTGTCGCCCCGCGTTACGAACTTCGCTCCTCCCGTCAGGATCGCCTGCTGCACTGCGTTGTTCGGCCCCATGTTCACGTCACCGTGCGGACCGTAGATGTCGACCGCGGTAGGGCCGCGGCTGTCGATGTGGACATTGCCCTCGGCCACCACATGCTGCACCGTGTTGTCCGGCTCGAACAACATCGTGATCTTGTCCGCAGTCAGAGTGCGTGTGGGCTGCTCGATGCGCGCGTCCAGCAACACCGCCTGTCGCGGCTCTTTCTGAATCGTTCCGCTGGCGCCGGTGATGACCGCTGCCTTGTCTCCCGTGGTGACGATGTGCACGTCGGACTTGAGCTGCAGCTCGCTGCTTTTGGAATCGTAATAAGCACCCTTGGCCGAGCCAGTCGCCTGCGCGCTGAGGAAGTCGACCATCTCACTGGTCTGCGCGATGCCCGTCTTCTGATTGAATGTCAGGTTCTGGGTGCGGAGATGGATCGGGTTCTTCAGCTCCTCCGGCGGCGCCTGGTCAGGCTTGCTCGGGCCCTCGGCATAACCCTGGAGGTCGATATTCACCACGCCCGTGCCGGTGATTTCTCCCGATTGCGGATCGTAGCTGAAGTGTTCGCCGTAGATCTCGTCGTAGCGGTTGTGTTGATGGCCATAGACCACCACGTGTACGTTACGCAGCTCGGCGTGTCCGCCCCCTTTGAACTGCACCGCCTTGGACGCGCGTATGGTGTACAGTGTGCGCCCGCCCTCGGACTTCGACAGCGAAAACCCTTCGCTGGTCTGCTTGATGTTGATGCCTAGCTGCTCGGGGATATTGTGCAGCGTGGGTTTCACCCGCGTCCTGGCGACGTAATACGAGATGGCAACAATGGCGATTACGCCAACCGCGGCAGCCACCAGCCACTTGCGGGCCTCGATCAGAGCTTCCAACATCGATGCTCTGATCTTACCTCTTTTGCACACAGACATTTCGACCACCCCTCACGTCACGCGCCGCCCTCACCGGCGTATCATTAATCTCACGTGTTCGGCCCAGCCGTGGCCGGACTTGCACCGAGGAATCCCGATAATGGCCGACGATCTAACCTCCCTCAAAGACGACATGGTGGCCTTCATCCTGGGACACGGCATGAGCCGCTTCCAGGGTTACGTCACCGAAGACGTTCATAGCGTCATGTGGGACCCGCGCGACAATCCCGAAAGCTGGAAGGACTTTGTCGAGCTCGCCAAGAAAGCCGGCTCCTCCTTCCTCTCCATGGACGAAGAGGTCCTGCAGCGCGACGAGATCGATTACCTCATCCAGCGCCTGCAGCACACCAACTTTCCCAGCGACGAAGATGTCGAAGAGGCGCGCTGGCTACGCAACTACACCGGCAAGACCGGATTCATTCAGCTTGGCTGGCCTCACCAGGGCATCATGTTTCTCTACGAGGTCTCAACCGAGTGGTACGAGCGCTATCAGCACCTGCTCGATCTGGTCGAAGACTTCGGCACCCTGACCATCGACGAGACCGACCAGGACGACGATCGCTGACGTGCGCTGGCTCCTTCGCAAGGCTGATGCTGGACAGGTCGAGCGTCTGGCTCGCGAGGCCCAGCTCTCCGCAACCGTTGCCCGATTGCTGGTTGCACGCGGCATCGATTCTCCAGACCAGGCGCAGCGTTTTCTCGCGCCTGCGCTCACCGATCTCCATTCGCCCTACTTAATGAAAGGCCTGCGCGAGGCGGTCGAGCGCCTGCAAGCAGCCATCGCGCGCGGCGAGACTGTGCTCATCTATGGCGACTACGACGTCGACGGCACCACCGCCGTCGTCATCCTCAAGACCGTCATCGAGCTGTGCGGAGGCACCGCGGAATATCACGTTCCACATCGCATCCGCGAAGGCTATGGCATGCGCGACGAGGTCATCGAGCAGGCTGCCGCACGCGGTGTCCATCTCATCATCAGCGTCGATACCGGCATTCGCGCCTTCGCTGCCGCCGAGGCAGCTGAGCGTTGTGGCATCGACCTGATCGTCACCGATCATCACCTCCCGCAGGCTGAAGGCGTGCCCCGGGCGCTGGCCGTGGTCAATCCCAATCAGCCCGGCTGTGACTACCCTTGCAAGGAACTTTGCGGTGCCGGCGTAGCCTTCAAGATCGCGCAGGCGCTGCTCGAAGCCTCCGGCCGCGAGCGCCTCATCCCGTCGTTTCTGAAGATGGTCGCCATTGCCACAATCGCCGATGCCGTGCCCCTCACCGGCGAAAACCGTATTTTCGCCAAGCTCGGACTCGAAGGCCTGCGCCAGCCGGTGAATGCCGGACTGCGTGCCTTGCTCTCCAATTGCGAGCTCGACGGCTCGCGCCCCCTAAGCGCCGGAGACATCGCCTTCCGCGTTGCCCCTCGCCTCAACGCCGCCGGTCGCATGGACATCGCCGACCGCGTCATTCGCCTCTTCACCGAGCGCGACCCTGCGAAGGCAGCCGAGATGGCGATGGAGCTCAATCAGCTTAATGGCGATCGCCAGCAGCGCGAGCAGGGCATCATCGACGAGATCCACAAAAAGGTGGCTGAGTCTGCCGAGCTGCAAGATGCCTACTGCATGGTGATCGATGGCGACGCCTGGCATCGCGGCGTGATCGGCATCTGCGCCACCCGCGTCGTCGAGCGCTACCATCGCCCGGCGCTGGTCTTCTCCTGCGAAGACGGCGAGGCGTACGGCTCCGGCCGCTCCATTGCCGCCTTCCATCTGCTCCAGGCCCTCGAGACCTGCCCCGAGCTTTTCACCCGTTTCGGCGGACACGCCCACGCCGTCGGCTGCTCGCTTCCCGCCGAGCGCCTTCCCCAGCTGCGTGCCCGGCTCGATGCCTTTGCCCGTCAGCGCCTCACGCCCGCCGACTTCGTCCCCATCCTCGAATATGACGACGAGCTTGCACTCGAAGCCATCGACCAGCCGCTTTGGGCATCACTGCAAAAGCTCGAGCCCTACGGCGTCGGCAATCCCCTGCCGGTTTTTGTGAGCCGCCAGGCCCGCCTGGTGCAGCCGCCCAAGGTTCTGAAGGAGAAGCACATAAAGCTGCGCGTCATTCCCGAAAGCAACAACGGCCGCTGGCAGAAGGCGCACGAAGCCGTCGGCTGGCGCATGGCAGGGCGCTCGGCCGAGGAGGCACTCGCCCTCGGCGACGTTCTCAACATCGCCTTCACCCTGGATTACAACGACCATCCCGACTTCGGCGGCCTCCAGCTCACCCTGGTTGACTTCGCCCGCAGCGGCGAAAAAGCCGCAACCCCGCTCGCGACCTAGACATCCCACAGGCCCAATTTAGGAAACCGCCGCCCCACCCACCAACCTTGCCTTTACAGCCCCGCCACCGGGGAGGTAGTATTCCCCGGTCAATGCACAGCGGCGTTGCCCCCGAGGTCTGTGGCAGTTGCGGCAGCCATGCCTTGCCGGACGGAGAGTTCTGCCTGTTTTGCGGCGACGTTCTCACCGATTCCGGCAGGCTTGACCCTCGCATCGCGGACCTGGTTGCGAACGCCGGCTTCAACTATGCCGTGCCGATAACGCAAGCCACCGAATACGCAGGTTTTTGGCGTCGGGTCTGGGCCGGTCTGTTCGACGTGAGCCTGGAAATCCTGGTCGCCCTGCTGCTTGCCTTACTGGTTGATACCGGCTTCAGCCTCCTCGGGCGGGCGGCCGGTATCGAGCCGGAGAGCGCCGCCTACGTCACCGGCTTCACCTTCATTGTCCTGCTTGCCGTGGGGGGGTGGCTCTACGCTGCCCTCAGCGAAAGCTCCCACTACCGCGCCACCCTGGGCAAGCGCATTATGCGTCTGCAGGTGGTCAACTCGGCAGGTGGCAGACTGACATTCGGCCAGGCCAGCGGCCGCCATGTCATGAAGTTCCTCTCGCTGTTTTCCCTCGGTTTCGGCTTTCTCATGGCCGCCTGGACCAAGCGTCACCAGGCGCTGCACGACCTGCCTAACGACAGCCTCGTCATCCGCGCTCAGGATGAGAGCTTCTCTTTGTTCGGAAAAACTTCGTAGTTGGATCCGACTTAGCAACTGTCATCCGAAGGTCCCTTTGGCGGCCAAAGCAGCTGCTTTTGCTCGCCTGCTGAAGGATTGTCGCTCGGTCCGGATGGTCCACCCAGAGAAAGCTCATCGCATGTTATTCTTGCTCTTACGCCACAATGCTCTTATCCCGAGAATATGTGGGCTACCTCGCCCGCGAAGTTACCAAAAAACTAATTGATGGCGAGTTCATCGAGACCTCCGCCCCGACCGCAGTCACCGAGCGTGTCAACGCCGCCCTGCTCGAAGAACTCAGCCTGGAAGACCGCATTAACGACGAAGTGCGCATCATTCTCGAAACCTATTCCGAGGAAATGCGCCGCAGCGGGGCCAACTACCAGGAGATGTTCAAGAAGGTCAAAAACGAGCTGGTGCGCAAGTACAAGGCGGTGCTATGAGCCCGTCTCATGTCAAGTCCATCGGCATCCTGAACCGGGGCACCCGTCGAGCGCCGTCTTTGCGCTCGGTGGGGTGGAAGGCGGTGCTATGAGGGTTAGCCGCGAAAAGATGAACAAGCTTGCGCATGCCGTGGCCGACACCCTGGCCAACATGGACGAGGTCGAGTTCCTCGAAGACCGCAACACCATCCGCGTCGAGACCCGCACCGTGCTGGAAAAGCTGCTGACCGAAGAAGCCCGCATCGATGCCGCTGCCCGCCAGAAGATCGAAAACCAGCGCCGCACCATCCTGGAAGGCTCCCAGGAGTGGGACATCCTCTACCGCAAGTACTACAACGAGGAAGTCAAGAAGCTCGGAATTTAGAAGTCGCTTCCCGTCCAGCTCTTTTCCGCTCACTCCACCTTCTTAGTGATTGTCATCCTTAATGATTGTCATCCTGGGCCCGGCGAAGGATCGGCGGACAGGGGAGCAGACAGAGGATTGCAAGCGGCCTTTCCCACTCTTCAGCCCATTCGTCCCCCATGTGTGAGATTCATCCCCAATACAACATTTCAGTTGCGGATTCGGGCTACAATCGCGCAAACGACTGGGGTTCTCAGCATTTTCACTTACCATTTCCCGCGATGTGGGCTTGCGTCCGCCACCGGGCTTCGAAGTGTGCAACGTTTGCGATGGGTCCTTCTTGAGAGTGCCTCGTTGGCATAGGAGGATGCGATGAACAGCCCTTGTTTTCAGCGTCTCAACTGGATTCCCCGCCGGTTTGCTGCCCCCTCGTCAGCCGTCATACTGGCATTGGCAATCGCTGCCATGCCGGCTGCCTCGGCCCAGACCTTCACCATCGTTCACGATTTCACTGGAGGCGGCGACGGAGGCTACCCGTATACCGGTTTAACCATTGATCGTGCCGGAATCCTTTATGGCACCGCTGTTGGCGGAGGCACTTACAATCACGGCGTCGTATTCAAGCTGACACGCATAGGCTCCAACTGGAGCCTCACTCCCCTTTACAGTTTTGCAGGGGGAAGTGATGGTTCGGGTCCTCAAGGCAGAATCGCTATCGCCGCTGACGGAGCGCTGTACGGAACGACCTCCGCCGGGGGCTCCCAGATGTGTGTAGGCTTCGGTTGTGGGACGGTCTTCCGCCTGATACCGCCAATTACCATCCCAAAGACTGCACGCACATCCTGGAAGGAAATTGTGATTCACACCTTCACCGGTCTGGATGGGGCCAATCCCCAGGGCGATCTCACCTTCGATGATGCGGGAAACATTTACGGAACCACGGTCGACGGAGGCGAGTTTAACTGGGGCACCATCTACAGGCTGGCTCGCTCGGGCGGCGTCTGGACCCATAGCATTCTCTTTTCCGCTCGTAATGACGCGGACGGCGCCGAACCCCACGGCGGCGTCACCTTCGACAAATCCGGCAACCTGTATGGGACGTTCCAGTTCAGTTTAGGAGGGAATGGCACCGCTTTTCAGTTGACGCCCTCCGGTTCCGACTGGATTGAACACACGATCCATCACTTTGACTTCAATGGCGACAATGGAATAGAGCCCATCGGAGGCCTCATCGTCGATAATCTCGGCGATCTTTTTGGCACCACTCTCTATGGCGGCTCCTTTCCCGCGGGCGGCGTTGTCTTCGAGTTGACGCCCTCCGCGAACGGTTGGAACTACTCCACAATTCACAGCTTTACCGACGGCGATGGCGGTCCCATGGACAAGTTGGTCATGGATGCTGCCGGCAACCTCTATGGCACAACCCTCTCCGGTGGCGCTTACGGAGAGGGTACAGTTTTCAAGCTGACGCCCTCGGGCGGCGGCTGGATACACACCGTGCTCTACGACTTTTGCCCCGCCGGCTATCCCTGCCCGGACGGCTCGGAGCCCATGAGCGCTCTCGCTCTCGATGCTCAGGGCAACCTCTATGGAACTACATCGAGGGGAGGAGCGAACGGCTATGGTGTTGTTTTTGAAATCACGCCATAAGCCTGGTTCCTGATGCCGTCTCATTCAGAAAGAACACGACCCAATCCTCGGGGCACGCGACCGTCTCGACAGATCTAAAACTTTCGTGCCCCTTCCCCGCCTTCCCTGGACGCTCTTTTGCCAACCGCTTACCGTTCCCCCGCGAAATCGTCTATCTTCTTGCAGGCGATGACATTGAGGCCTGCCAGCTGACAACCTGAGGTCACGATGCCGGCCGATGCGGTAGCAGTTTCTCTGACGGTTCCCCCGATACTCCCGGTGACTGTACGGGATGGCGGCGAAACATGTTTTGTGACAACCTCGTATAACAGAGGCAGAGCAGAGCGTGACCAAAGCCGGATGAACGATGCGGAGCTGATTCGGGAAGCACAGCGCGGGAACCACGCCGCTTTCGAGGAATTGGTGCGTCAATATGACGCCCCGGTGCTTCGCCTTGCCTACCACATGACGCGTTCCGAGCAGGACGCGCAGGACATTTACCAGGAAGCGTTCCTCAAGGCCTATCGCAATATCAACAATTTCCGCTTTGAGTGCTCCTTCTACACCTGGATCTACCGCATCGTCACCAATCTGTGCCTCGATTACCTGCGCAAGCGCCAGGTTCGCAAGGAGGACTCGGCCATCGTCTCCGACTCGTCCGGCGAGACCTATGACCTGCTCGACCAGGTTGCCGATGTGCGCTCCGGCGCCAGTCCGGAAAAGGACCTGATGCGCCGCGAGTTGGGCGGACGCATCGCCCGGGCCCTCGACAAGTTGACGCCGCGTGAACGCATGGTCTTCGAGATGAAGCACTATCAGGGACTGAAGCTGCGCACCATCGGCGAGATTTTGAATACTACCGAAGAAACAGCGAAAAACACGCTGTTCCGCGGAACGCAGAAGCTGCGCGCCGCTTTGAAGGATATGAGGTAACTGCAATGCTCAACTGGCGCTCTTTTACTTGCGCAACCATTCACCCGAGAGCACGAGGTCTGCGATGAACTGCGATTGGGTACAACAGAACGTCCCACTCTACTTGTACAACGAGCTGGCCGACGACGCGCGTCACGAACTGGAGCAGCACATTGCCCGCTGTCCCTCGTGCGCTGCCGAGCTTACCGCTCAGCAGCAATTCCAGACCGCGATGAGCATTCTTCCCGTCGAGGAAGTTTCGCCCAGCTTCTTGACGGCGGCCCGCATGAAGCTCCAGGAATCGCTGGAGCAGGTCGAGCCGCGCCGTGTTTGGTATCAGCGCCTGGCCTTCGATCCCGCGGCTTGGTTGCGGCAGGTCCGCTTCTCGCCCGCGCTGGCTTCGGTGATTTTCCTCGTGGGTTTCGGCGGCGGTATCGGTGCTATGTATCAGGCCACAAGCGGCAGAGCTCAGGTGGCCACAGCGGCGATTCAGTCCACCGCACCTGCAGAAGCATCCATCAGCGGCATCACTTCCATCCAGCGCGATCCCAATACTAATCAGGTCAGAGTGCAATATGACAGGGTCATGCCTGAGTCGATGCAGGGCACAGTGACCGATCCCAAAATTCAGGACCTGCTGCTGTATGCCGCCAAGAGCAATGAGAACTCCGGCGTGCGCTTGAATTCGGTCGACGCGCTGAAGGGCAAGACCGATGATCCCCGGGTACGGGAGACGCTCACCTATTCGCTGCGCTACGATAGCAATCCCGGGGTGCGCCTCCAGGCGCTGGAGGGCTTGGGCCCGCTGGTGAAAGAAGACATTCGCGTGCGCAACGCCGTGCTGGAAGCGCTGCTCAACGACAGCAACCTCGGCGTGCGCAGCGGTGCCTTGCATGCGCTCGAAGCGGTCAAGGCCGACAGCAGCGTGCGTATGGCGCTGCAACAGTTGGCTAAGGAAGATCCCAGCGATTACATTCGTCAGGAGTCTCAACAACTGTTGGCCTCCATGCCGAACATGTACTAGCTGGCCCCGTATGAATTTGTCCTGCCGAAGCGCTCGGTTGGGGCACGGTCCGCGTCAGGGCACGACTTCAGTCGTGCCGAGCTCGAGACCGCTAACCAAGGGGCTTTAGCCCCGGATGATAAAAATTAGCTTTCGCTCTCCTGCGGTTTCCCGCCTGGTGCAGCGGGACCTGAATATCTAGCGGGAGGAAGGGTCGGTTGAGCAAAGGGCCTGGTTCAGGGGCAACAACAGGCACGACAACGCCGGAAGGCAACGAGCAGGTTCAGGGTCTGGAGCATGGCCTTCGTGCAGTCTCTACGGCTTTCCGTAGGTCTGCCGGTACGGCCGTCTGCCTGGCGCTGGCGGTGTCGTTGCCTCTGTTGGCGCAGCATGTGCGTGTCTACCAGGATGGCAACGGCTGGGTTGAGGAAACCGCCGGCACGCTTCCGGCGGCCCGTGATCTGCGTGTCACCACCGATGTCGGCTCCGTCGAGGTGCATGGAAAGGCGCGCGGCATTATGTACGTCGTTCGCAAACGCGCCGCTGTCTCCACCAGAGAGGAGGCAGAGCGGGAGTTTCAGAAGCTGAGGATCTCCGCCTCGAGCGTCGGCGATCAGGCGGTGATCGAGGGCAGGTTATTACAGCGTGACGTTACCCGCTTTACCGCGGATATTTCCATGCAGGTGCCCTACAACCTGAGGAAGGTTCTGGTGAATACCGCAAGCGGCGCCGTGAAGTTGACTTCGCTGTCCTCTGCCGTAACCGGCAAGACAGGCGCTGGCCCCGTGGTACTCAATGATCTGGCCGGACCGGTTTCGATCACCACCGGCGGCGGCAACGTCACCGGAGGCAGCCTGGGCTCGGAAGCGGTCATCAAGAGCGGCGGCGGCAACGTGCACATCGAGAGCATCACCGGCGCGGCTAAGATCAGCACCGGTGGCGGTATTGTTTCCATTGGAACGGCCAACACTCTGCTGATCGATAACGGCGCCGGCAGCGTCCAGGTCGGCCGCTGCTTTGGCAATTTCCAGGCCAGCACCGGTGGCGGCAACGTTCGGGTGGGCGAGGTGGCCGGCTCCGTGCGCGTCGATGCCAGCGCGGGAAGTGTTCGCGTGGAGGGTGCTGGTGGGCGGACACAAATCACCACCGGTGGCGGCAACGTAGAGCTGTACAAAGTGGCGCAAGGCGCCAAGGTCGATACTCCCGCGGGTTCCATCACCGTGCAGTTTACGGCGGTTCCGGGGGCCTTCACCGAGTCCTCGTTGCACACCGGCTCCGGCGACGTAATGGTGTTTTTGCCCGAAGAACTGCCGGTGACGGTGCATGCATCGTCTGACATGGCACAGGGATACGGAATCCGTTCTGATCTTCCCGGCATTCATGTCAGCCGGCAAGGCAGCAGCTTTGGACCGCGGTCGATGTGGGCCGAGGGCGCGTTGAACGGTGGCGGGCCGTTGCTTCGCGTTCGCACCGGTATGGGCCACATCGACTTTCGCAAGACGCAATAGCATTGAGAAGTACTGGATTGAAGGTTATGTTCTCATCAGGAATTATCGGATCGAAGACCCAGTGGGCCGTCGTGGCGGCCGCTGTATTGTTTGCCCTCCCCGCCGCATTCGCCGTACCCAATCCTGGCGGAGGCAGCAGCTCCGGCGCCTATCTCGGCGTTCACATCAATAACCTCACCGCCGAGCAGGCCGCCGACCACAAGCTCTCTGATACCAACGGCGTCATCGTGATGAGCATTGATCACGACGGTCCTGCCTGCAAGGCCGGGATCAAGGCCGATGACGTCATCATGTCTGTCAACGGCACGAAGGTCGGCAACATTCAGCAGATGGTGGACGTGATGCAATCCCTCTCAGCAGGCAGCGTCGCCGTTATTGGCATCGTTCGCGATGGCCACTCGAAAGACGTCAAAGTTACCTTGACGAGCCGACACAACTGGGTGACCCCACACTCCTACCCTGTACCCAACAACTCTGCGGTCAAGTCCTTTGTGGGTCCGCTGCCGCCGGTATCGTTTCCGGCTGATACCGACGTGCCTCTGGTTACGCCGGCCTCCGCTCGCCGTGGCATCGTGGTCGAAGCCATCACCCCGCAGTTGGCCCAATACTTCGGAGTTCCCGCAGGCCAGGGCCTGCTGGTGCGCAATGTCCAGCGCGGCAGCCTGGGAGCCAGCGCTGGATTGAAGGCTGGCGACGTCATCATCAAGATCGACGGACAGCCTATTCGCGACCTTGCCGACTGGCGTGGCAGCATGCACACCAACAGCCTCAAGACCACCTTCTCCATCATTCGCGACCGGCATGAGCAGACCGTCGAAATGGTCCTGCCCGGTCCGGCCGGCGAGTTGCGCCTGGGTGACGACTGGGACTCCCTCGACTGGAACATGGACGCACTGAATCAGCAGCTACAGGAACTCGGGCCGGAGATTCGCCGCCAAACCCAGCAAGCCATGATGTTGCGCCCCGACGACCTGGCAAAGATGCACCGCGACATCGAGAAATCGATGAAGCAGGTGCAGCCGCAAGTCCGGCAGCAAACGGCCGAGATCCACAAGCAGATGGAGCAGATGCGGCCCGAGATCGAAAAGCAGGTGCAGGCGGCGCGTAAGCAGATGGAGCGCGCTCGCCCCGAGATCCAGAAGCAGGCCGAGGAAATTCAGAAGTCCATGGCCCTGCTGAAGCAGCAGGACTTCGCGAACATGCGGGAGGAAATCAACCAATCACTCAAAAACCTGACCCCGCAGATTCAGCAGCAGATGCAGGCCATCACCCCGCAAATCCAGCAGCAACTGCGCCGGCAGATGCAGGAGTTGCAAAAGGAAATGCAGCAGCACCAGCATGACATGCAGCAGATGCTGAAGTCCTGGCCCGACTCTTCCCCCCAGCCCAGCCAGATGTAATCCCCGACACCACGAAGACGCGGTCGAAAGACCACTGTCGCGACGCCAATGCGACTCCGCGAAGCGGAGGCCCCAATCTAGACTGGCCCAGCATGCCAGTGCAGGGTGGGCAGCATAAATCAACCCCAAGGTCCCGTAGAAACGGCACTTTCCCCACCCATTGCGCCCCACTCGACGGCGGTGTACAGTTTACCCGCTCATTTTGAACCGCAAAAGGAGGGGCCATGGCATTTATCGTGTGGTGGATTATCGTGGGCCTGATCGCCGGCTGGCTCGCAGGCCTGGTCATGAAGGGCGGAGGCTTCGGCATACTCGTCGACATCATCCTCGGCATCCTGGGAGGCATTGTCGGCGGCTGGATCTTTGGCCTCCTGGGCATCTGGCCTGGCGGCGGATTGATCGGCTCTATCATCGTTGCCTTCGTCGGCGCGATTATCTTGGTCGGACTCAGCCGCCTCATCAAGCGCGCCTGAAGGCTGGTGCCTGAAACGCGAAACTTGAAGCTCGAAACCGCTCGCCACCCTGTCATCCCTGGCGAAGAGCGGAGCTTGCCCTGAGCTTGTCGAAGGGACCTGCGGTTCGCCTGCGGCGCGAAGCCGCTACCCACCCTGGAACCCGCGGCTCGAAACTTGAAACTTCTCTCCCCGCTCGGCGTATGCTTACCTCGAACACGGAGGCCTTATGGCATTGCGCAGAACTATGCTCGTCCTTATATGCATTCTCGCAACAACCCTCGAACTCCAGGCCGGCACTCTGGCGGGCGTCACCCTGCCCGATACCGCGCAGGTCGGAGGCAAAACCCTCGTCCTCAACGGCATGGGCATCCGCACCAAAGTTATTGTCAAGGTTTATATCGCGGGGCTCTATCTGGAGCAGAAGTCCTCCGATCCCGCTGCCATCATCAAAGCCGACGCACCCAAGCAGATTGTCATGAAGTTCGTGCACTCGGTCAGCAAGAGCCAGATGAGCGACGCCTTCCAGGAGTCGTTCGACGACAACAGCCCCGACGCCGCCAAGACCCTCAAGCCCGACATCGACCGCCTGCTCGCTGCTTTGGAGCCGGTCAAGGATGGTGGCGAGATGGTCTTCACCTACGTGCCGGGCACAGGCACGACCATGTCGATCAACGGCCAGGACAGGCTGACCATCGCCGGGCCCCGCCTTCGGCCAACTAGTCACGTCCATCTGGCTCGGCCCCAAGCCCCCCAACGCCAATCTGAAGAAAGGCCTGCTGGGGCGGTAGGGATTTAGGAAGGAGCGACACCTGCTGATCTGGGTCATTGCGTCACCTTTTTTGCTACTAAAAGATCCTTAGAATCAA